>JBDLIH010000026.1:0-38844 GCA_039714975.1 Pseudomonadota bacterium | reverse complement strand
CAAAAAATCGGTCAGCCAAGACGGGGCAGACCCCTCAGAAAACTATCAGACGGACTTGCAAATGAGAATTAGATTCATTTGTCACCGACCCCTTTAGTTTGGACCCCTTTAGTTAGACCGTCTTCCATCTCCTCAACCGCCGTCTGCAGGGCCTCATCACTCAGTCCTTCCTTGGCAGCCCATTTCTGGAACCACTTGTTTTTAAAGACCCGCATTCGGCTATCCCGGTGATTTAACCGAGTATAGCACTAAGTGCTATAGGTTATCGACCCCTATTTTAGATGCTTTAGGGCGGCGGGCGAAAATCAATGGGGTCAGACTCGGAGGCGGCTAATGGGCGTCCCCTTTTATTGATGCTTTAAAGATTAAAAACCATTCGCCACGATGATGCCGATTGCGATCGTCTGTGTAGCTTCTATCGATGACAGCGACGCTGCATAGTTCGCGCTCTGTAACTGCTGGGTGGCAATAATTTGGTCTGCAACCAGCCCAATGTTATCGGCCATGGCCAGAATCAGATCTGCCATTTCCAGAATACGGTCCGCCATGACGCCGATGTCGGCGGATATCGACAACACGCCATCCATGCTGAGGTCCAGCGTGCTGTCGCGGGTGACCGATTGCAGGCCCTCGGTGGCAAGCGCAAGACCCTGCATGGCGATACCGATGGAACTCACCATGATGCTCATCTCGGCGAGTGTTGCATAACTGCCGGGGTCAATCACCGTGGTATTAGAGCGTGCGTCCGCGCTGATGGTTTGATACAGCGTATCCACCTGCATTCTCAACCCGTCCACATCCGAGGCCAAAGAACCCCATTGGTTAGCCATGTTAAAAGGGGTCAACAGAGTCGTGGAGATATCGCCGGCCAACAGGTTGCCCGCCAGTGTCGCCGCGTCGATATCAACTGTATAGGTAATGGTGTTCACCGGGCTGGCCAGCGCGATAATGTTCTGCTGTGTTATGAGCAGAAAGCTCTGCGTCTGCGCCAGGTTTTCGCTCTGGATCAACTGCGTTTGGATAATGCGGTCGGCCATGATGCCGATGTTATCCGCCATCACCAGGATCTTGTCCGCCATCTCCAGTATGCGGTCCGCCATGACCCCGATATCATCGGAGAGCCTCAACATCGCCGTCATGCTGCTGCTGATCAACAGTTTATCGGCGGTGGCATCGAGCAGCCCGAGGGATACAGACAACCCGGTCGTCCGGTTGGCCATGCTGGTCACCACCTGGCTCAGGTCATCAAGCGCCTGCAGGATGTTCTGATCCAGTGTAATGGGCGGTGCCAGAACAGCATTCTGGTTTTCCAGGTTGGCGAGCAGATCCAGAGCGGAGCGGTGAGCGGCCTGGATGCCGCCGCAGGTATCTTCGGCCGTCAGGTTGATTTGTGCAATCTGTCCATCCAATCCCCCCGCCTGTGTCACAAGATTGCGCAGATTATCGGACAAGACGCTGTGAGCCTGTGCATTGCCTGACCACAGGAAAACGAGCAACAGCGATATAAGGGAGGCGAACGATTTGTGGAAAGAGTTGTTCATGTTTATTCTCCTGATCATGCTGATGTTCCGCTTCACAGACCGAAGGCCGCGAACAATGCAACCGTATTGTTTTGTGCCACGGCCAGATTCGATTGCGTCAGTTCAAGGTTGCCCTGTTGCAGGACCTGGGTTTCGACGATACGCCCCGCCATGATGCCGATGTTGTCTGCCATCAGGTAAATGAGATCACCCATCTCGACGATGCGTCCGCCCATCACGCCGATGTCCGCAGCCAGGCGCAGCATGCTGTACAGCGCGTCGTTCAGCACATCGCTGCCCAGGTCCGGGGCCAGTAAGGTCACGGTCTGGCTGAATTGGTTCAGGGACGCGGCCAATGCGGCGTTGATCACAGATAAATCACCCAATAGGGTCAACGTGTCGCCATTGATGTTGGAACTGGCCATGGCGGTGTTGCCGCTGACCGTGGCGAACAGGTTTTGCACATCTTGTTGATACGTCTTGACCCGCGCCTCGATAGACGCCAGTTCAAATGTCAGGTTACCGGTATTCAACGGGCTGTTATTCATGTCGGCGGACAACTGGTTGCCGGTATTGATCAGGTTGGACAGCCCGGCGTTATAGGCCGAGGTGTCAATGGTCACACTCAGCGCCACCATGTTCGCCTGTGTATTTAGGATGAACGACTGGGTCAGCAACAGGTTCGTGCTCTGAATCTGCTGGGTCAACAAAATGCGGTCGGCCATGAGGCCGATGTTGTCCGCCATTACCAGGATCTTGTCCGCCATCTCCAAAATCCGGTCGGCCATGACGCCGATATCATCCGATAACGCCAGCATGGTGTCGATTGCCGACTGGATATCGGGCAGCTCCGTATTCAGCGCCAGTGTGCTGACGTCCCCGGCTAATACCGGCAAAGTGCTGGCGATATTGGCTGACAGGGTGGACAGCGTATCGAGCGCGGTCACGTTGGCCACATCCAGGGTCAGTGGCGCAGCCAGTGCGTCGGACACGGCCGTGATGGCCAGCGTATAGTCCTCCACCGAGTGGATGGCGTTTTGCAGCTCCGCGCAGTTATTCTCCAGGCTCAATGTGATGGCAGAAAGCTGCGTGTTCAGCGCATTTCCCTGAATGATCAAGCCGTCGAGATCGCTACTGAGTTGAGACGGTTGCGAACTGCCTGAATTCCCACCGGACTGATTCGCTTGCAGCGAGGGACTCAGGATCAACAGGCAGATCAGGACAGCCGGAATACGCATGACCAGTAAAGATGGCAGTTTACTCATGAGTAAAACCCTCCAAGAATATGGTTAATATCGTTGTTCGCCGGGTCTGAAGGTCCTCCCGCGGCGGAAGTAAAAGGGGGGGCTAGTGACGAATGAGAACTATTCGCATTATACATAATTCTGCCCGTATGATGCAAGTATTGGAACGAGTACTTTCAGGCCGCTTCACGATAGTAGAAATTGAGCATACCCCCAAGCCGTTTGCGGCAATGAATTGGCTCATTGCTTGAACTGACCGTGGCAAGTGGCTCCAGCAATCGATTCCCTACACCCTGATGATTTCGTTCGGCGTGATAATGTGCAACATATTCTCTGAGTGCCCGGCGAGGCGATGCCTCACCGAAAAGAATCAAGCGACCAGGCATTCGTCTTTTATAGAACGCACAAATCGTTCTGCAAATGCGTTACAGCTGGGCGCTCATGCTGGGCGTGAAGCCTGTTCGATGAGAGAGTCGATGACCGCCTGTTGGTGGCGGTTAAGCCAGCCGTCCAGGGCAATTACGAGGAGATGGAACCGTTGTATGACGTTTGTCATTGCCGAACAGATTATCCGTAATATTGTTTGATAACAATATCATACAGTTCGTTCGAATATTTGCACCATACGGGCTACGCCATTCCTTAACGTCCCATCCGACTTTGATAGGACCGGGTAATGCGATCGATCAGCCCCGGATCCCGTGCGGTGGCGCCCGAGGTATCAAACTGCACCCGTACACTGCCATCCCCCTGTTGCCTGACATTGCCAATGACATGGATACCGTCGCGCGTGCCCTGTATTACGCCGGCACTGCGGTCCTCACTGGTGACCCGCACCCCCTGGTCGGCAAACGCACCGACAGTTGCCGACCATGAACGGTCGAATTTGCTGACCGGCGAGGTCGTGGTATAGGTGCCCGGTGCCGTCTGGTAGTAAGTGCAACCGGCAAGCAGGGCAACACTGAGTACGAAGCAAAGGATGACCGGTTTATTCATGATAATTCATCACTCCGTTGACAGGCGGACACTGGAGCATACTGGCCTGCCGGGCAGGATTCCAGCCGAACTATGCTTATTCATGTGCTGCAGCCAGCAACTCGCGCAGTACACAGGTCGCGTAGGCACCGGCCGGCAGACTGAACTCCAGCAGCAGGTCACCGCTGCTGTTCCGGTCCCAGCTCAAGTCATTTACCCTGAGTCGCAATGCACGCCGGTCCTGTTTCAGTCCGGCTGTTTCCAGACCCTCACACCAGTCCGGATAGTCAGCAAGCACTGACTGCTCCAGTTCACGGCAGGCACCGCGTGCGGGGTTTTCACCCCGGCCGTGCAATGGGCCGGTGGGGTGCACATCCTGCTGGCGCACACGTGCAATCAATTCAGCATCCAGTGTTTCGACAATAAAGAAACTGTGGCTGCCGTCAAGTTGCATGGCATCGCCGTCAAGCGGTGAATTCCAGGTCGACGCATTCACGCGCTGTGACAGTACCTGGTTAAACAGAAATGAACGCGCGGCTGACAATGTCAGACTGCGCTTGTTTCTTGAAAAACGCAGCCCCGGGTTGGCGAACAGTCGCTGCGCATTAAGGAGGTTGCTGCCATCACGACCGAAGCGTTGTTCACCGAAATAATTCGGCACGCCTTCATTGCCTATAGCAATGAGTCTTCCTTCCAGCCCCGAATCATCCCCCCCGAGGCCACACACCCTTATCCTGAAACGGTTGCCTTTCAGGGTACCGCGCCGCAGTTTGCGCGAATGACGGGCATGCCGCAGCACAGTCAAAGTGTCCGAATTCATGACCTCCCAATCAGGCTCATCGCGGCCCGGCAACTGTACCGAGAACCACTGTTCTGTCACGGCCTGCCGGTCTTTCTGACCGGCATAGCTGACCTGCCGCGGATGGACAGCGGCGAAGCGGGCCAGTTGCTCGGCGACCCACTGTGTATTTTCCTTGCGCTTGCGTATCCACAACCAGACGTGTTCCCCCTCACCCCCCGGTTCCACTAATGGAATTTCCGTGACGCAGAAATCTTCCGCTGCCTGGCGTAGTCGGCCGGTCACAGTCGGCTTGCCAAAGGCATACGCCAGCGAATGTATGGCCTGATCGAGCACTAGATAGTTTCCATCCAAAAACGCTGAAATTTCTCTCGCACGACTGCAGGGATGCAGGAGGTAGGGCAACGCATGGAGCAATTGCCGAAAGGCGCAAAGACGCCAAGAAAGAATTTTTTATAGCAGTAAGTTATAACTTTGCGACCTTTGCGTCTTGGCGAGATATATTCTTTCTGGATGGACGCTAGATAGACTCGAGCAACACCACGGCAAAGGCCGCAATCCCCTCACCCCGGCCGGTAAAACCCAGGTGTTCGGTCGTGGTTGCCTTGACGTTGATCTGCGAAGTCCGGACCTGCAGGTCTTCACTGATGTTGTGACACATGGCGTCAATAAACGACGAGAGTTTCGGTGCCTGCGCAACAACCGTAATATCGGCATTGACCACCTTATAGTTTTTTGCCATCACCTGTTCACAGGTCTTGCGCAGCAGGATACGGCTGTCAATGTTTTCATAAGCCGCTTCATCGGGCGGAAAATGCCGGCCGATGTCACCCAGACCGGCAGCACCCAGCAATGCATCGCAGAGCGCATGCAATACCACGTCACCATCCGAGTGCGCCTCCAGGCTGCGATCACAGGGCACCGTCACTCCGCCCAGCACCAGGGTACCGCCGGCCTGGAAGGCATGCACATCAAAACCCTGTCCGATTCTCACAATAAATTCCTTGATTGCAGATAAAAGGCCGCCAGTGCCAGGTCAGATGGCAGGGTGATCTTGATATTGTCACGCGACCCCTGCACCATGCATGGTCGGTAACCGGCGAGTTCCATTGCGCTCGCTTCATCAGTGACCGGGTGCCCCTTATCAATGGCCTGTTGCAGGGCCGTGCGTAAAACACCGACACGGAACATTTGCGGTGTATACGCATGCCACAGGCCTTCTCGTTCAACGGTGCCCGATATGCATCCGTTTTCATCCGCGCGTTTCATGGTGTCTGCTACCGGCACTCCCAGCAATCCGCCATCAGTACTGTTTTCCAGTATCGCTATCAACCGGTCGATATCCTCGATGCGCACACAGGGCCGGGCGGCATCATGCACCAGCACCCAGTCATCATCACCGACTCGCACGGCAAGGTGATCGAGCCCGTTCAAAACAGAATGGCAACGTTCGGCACCACCGGTCACCGTTTCCAGTGGCTGCTTTGTGTAGCGGTGCTGCATCTCCGCCCAGCGCTCATCATCATGCGAGAGAACCAGTATAACGCCGGCAAGCCGCTGGCAGGACAGCAGCGTATCCAGTGTATGTTCAAGTACCGTCCTGTCACCCAGCGCAAGATATTGCTTGGGGATATCGGCGCCCATGCGTTTACCGGCACCGGCGGCGGGGACGATGACCCAGAATTCGGGTTCAGTCTGCATGTTCGGACAAAGACATTAAAGTAATTATTATGGCCACGGAATCCACGGAAGAACACGAAAGGATAATTGCCTTACAAGAATTTTTCCGTGTTCTTCCGTGGGTTCCGTGGCTATTCAGTTAAAACCGGGGTCCAGTTACTCAACCACCTGGTAAAAGGTCTCACCCTCTTTCACCATCCCCAGGTCTTCCCGGGCATGTTCCTCGATTGCATCAAACCCTTGTCGCAGGTCCCGAACCTCGGCCTCCAGTGCGTCATTACGTTCACGCAGTTCGATATTTTCCTGGCGTTGAAACTCGACTTCCTGGTGCAACTGCCAGACATCCTGCAGGCTGCCTTCCCCGAACCACAATCTGTACTGCAAATAGACCAGCAACAGCAACAGCAGTATGACCAGCTTCTTCAATGACCGGCCAGGTGCCTGAAGGCATTACGGCCTGCATAACTGGCGTTGCTGCCCAGTTCTTCTTCGATACGTATCAGCTGGTTGTACTTTGCAACACGGTCAGAACGTGACAGTGAACCGGTCTTGATCTGGGTCGCCGTTGTGGCTACAGCAATATCTGCAATGGTGACATCTTCTGTTTCACCGGAGCGGTGAGACACCACCGCACTGTACCCGGCTTCATCGGCCATACGGATGGCATCCAGTGTTTCCGTCAGTGTGCCAATCTGGTTTGGCTTGATGAGAATCGAATTTGCTATGTTGTTATCAATGCCTTTTTTAAAGATCGAGGTGTTGGTGACAAACAGATCATCACCGACCAGCTGTACCTTGTCGCCGAGACGCTCCGTCATCAGCTTCCAGCCGTCCCAGTCGCCCTCGTCAAGGCCGTCTTCGATGGTAATAATCGGATACTGGTCAACCCAGCCGGCGAGGTATTCGGTAAACTCGGCCGCGCTGAACTGCCGGCCCTCGGATGTCAGTACATACTGACCGTCACGGTAGAATTCGGAACTGGCAGCATCAAGGCCCAGGTAAATATCCTTGCCGGCACTAAAACCCGCCTTCCCGATCGCCTCGAGTATGACCTCGATGGCCGCCTCGTTTGATGGCAGGTCCGGGGCAAAACCACCCTCGTCACCCACGGCCGTGTTCAGTCCGCGGCCCTTCAACACACTGGCCAGCGCATGAAACACCTCGGTGCCATAGCGCACGGCTTCACGCAGGCTGTCTGCACCGACCGGCAGGATCATGAACTCCTGCAAGTCGACACTGTTATCCGCATGAGCACCGCCATTGATGATATTCATCATCGGCACCGGCATCTGGCATGCAGACCCGCCACCCAGCCATTGATACAGACCAACGCCCTGTTCACGTGCCACCGCGTGTGCATTCGCCAGCGAAACCGCCAGCAGTGCATTCGCGCCGAGGCGTCCCTTGTTTTCGGTGCCATCAAGCTCGATCATCAGGCGGTCGATTGTGGCCTGTGCCGTCGCATCCTGACCCAATACCGCCTCACGGATAACGGTATTGATGTTATTAACCGCCAGGGAGACACCCTTGCCTCCAAAACGCTGGCTGTCACCGTCACGCAATTCCACTGCTTCGCGTGAACCCGTTGACGCACCGGACGGGACCGCTGCGCGCCCCACCGCACCTGACGCCAGCGAGACCTCCGCCTCTACCGTCGGGTTACCGCGCGAATCAATAATTTCACGCCCGTGTATCTCCGAAATCTCTGACATTATTACTCCATTAATCAGTAGCTTGCTTCAGGTATTGTGAATCCTGATGAGCTATTTCATCAGCTCGTTTTCAGGCAGTGGCCCGGTCTTGATCACCGCATCAATCATCTTTAACGTTTCAAGCAGTGTCTGTATTTGCCCCAGCGGCCAGGCATTCGGACCGTCACTGAGTGCCACAGACGGGTCCGGGTGAGTTTCCATAAACACGCCGGCGACACCGGCTGCGACGGCTGCACGCGCCAGTACCGGGACAAATTCGCGCTGGCCACCGGAACTGCTGCCCTGCCCGCCCGGCAACTGCACCGAGTGCGTGGCATCGAACACCACCGGCACACCGGTGTTACGCATCACGGCCAGGGAGCGCATATCCGAGACCAGGTTGTTGTAACCAAATGAAACGCCCCGTTCGCAGGCCATGATCTGCTCATTACCGGTAGCCAGCGCCTTGTCGGTAACATTCTTCATATCCCATGGTGACAGGAACTGTCCTTTCTTGATATTGACCGGCTTGCCCTGTCGCGCCACGTTCTGGATAAAATTGGTTTGCCGACACAGAAATGCCGGTGTTTGCAAGACATCGACAACCGCGGCGACTTCACCCAGCGGGGTATCTTCATGCACATCAGTCAATACGGGCACAGCAAGCTGCGTCTTGACCTTCTCCAGGATACGCAGTCCCTCTTCGAGGCCCGGCCCGCGAAAGCTTTCATGCGAGGAGCGGTTGGCCTTGTCGAACGAGGACTTGTAGATAAATGGAATGTCGAGGGCGCCGGTTATTTCCTTCAACCGGCCAGCCGTATCAATGGCAAGCTGCTCGCTCTCGATCACACAGGGTCCGGCAATCAGGAACAGGGGATGCTCAATGCCAACCTGAAAATCGCATAACTTCATTGCCTGACGTCCCTTGTTACTGATACGCGTCAGGCATCCGCCTGCGCGGCGGCAGGTACCGCTTCCAGTTGTCCGGCCTGGTACGCCCTGGCGGCCTCGATGAAGCTGGTAAACAGGGGATGACCATCGCGCGGTGTGGAGGTGAATTCAGGATGAAACTGGCAAGCGAAAAACCACGGGTGTCCACCGACTTCCACCACCTCGACCAGATTGCCGTCCATGGAGATACCGGACAGGGACAAGCCTTTTTCCGACAGCTGCTCCCGATAGCGGTTATTGAATTCATAGCGGTGACGGTGCCGTTCCTCGATGACATCCTTGCCATAGATCTGCCGCGCCAGGCTGTCGGGTGACAAGCGGCATTGCTGCCCGCCCAGACGCATGGTGCCGCCCAGGTCCGAATCTTCCGAGCGTTGTTCGAGGCCACCATCGGCACGCTGCCATTCTTCAATCAGCGCGATGACCGGATGATCGGTACCCTTGTTGAATTCCGTAGAGTGCGCACCTGCCAGCCCGGCGACATCGCGTGCATATTCAATGACGGCCACCTGCATTCCCAGGCAGATACCCAGATAGGGGACATTGTTCTCGCGGGCATAACGCACCGCCCCGATCTTGCCTTCAATGCCGCGTTCGCCAAATCCACCCGGCACCAGTATGGCATCGGCACCTTCCAGTACACCGGTACCCTGCTGTTCAATCTTTTCTGAATCGACATAGCTGATTTCGACATTGGTCAGCGTATGGATCCCGGCATGTATCAAGGCTTCCGACAGGGATTTATAGGACTCGGTCAAATCAACATACTTGCCTACCATGGCAATCGTGACTGTGCCTTCACGACGACCGGAATCGCGCACCACCTGCTCCCATTCATGGAGGTCAGCCGGCCCGGTATCAATGTGCATTTTCTCGACGACAATATTGTCGAGTTGCTGCTCATGCAACAACAGCGGGATTTTGTAGATGCTGTCCACGTCAACGGCGGATATCACCGCGCGTTCCTCAACATTGGTGAACAGCGCAACCTTGCGGCGTTCCGCCGGGGGCAATGGCCGGTCTGCCCTGCACAGCAGGACGTCGGGCTGAATACCAATGGAACGCAGTTCCTTGACCGAGTGCTGTGTCGGTTTGGTTTTGATCTCACCGGAGGCCGCGATATACGGCACCAGCGTCAAATGCATAAACAGGGTGCGTTCCCGACCCAGTTCCACACCCATTTGACGTATCGCCTCCAGGAACGGCAGGGACTCGATGTCGCCCACCGTGCCGCCGATTTCGACCATGGCGATATCGGCGTCACCGGCACCCTTGTGGATGCTGTGTTTGATTTCATCGGTGATATGGGGAATGACCTGTACCGTGGCCCCCAGGTAATCACCACGGCGCTCCTTGCGGATCACACTCTCGTAGATCTGACCGGTGGTGAAATTATTATCCCTGGTCATGGTGGTGCGGACGAAACGCTCGTAGTGCCCCAGATCGAGGTCCGTTTCCGCGCCGTCACTGGTGACGAATACCTCACCGTGCTGGAAGGGGCTCATGGTGCCGGGATCGACATTGATGTAGGGATCGAGCTTGAGCAGCGTCACCTTGAGACCACGGGTTTCGAGCAAGGTGCCCAGCGAAGCCGATGCGATACCCTTGCCCAAAGAGGACACAACACCGCCGGTGATGAAGATAAATCGGGTCATTGACTACCTGGAATCCGGGAGCGGCACATTTGCCGCAAGACGGGCGCAAACGTTACCAGATTGACGCGTTTACCTCAATGACCCGGATGGGAGCAGCGCCCGAAGATCCGCTCAATCAGCCGCTCCGCTGTGGCGATCCCAATGGATCAATACCCCGGGCTCGGCGGGGCCTGCATTGAAGGGTTCACATACCCACAATCCGGGGACCATGGCGAGCTGCTCCTGAATATAGATCAACGGGATCCGCTCCCGCTCCCAGGGAGGTATACCCTGTTCCTGAAACAGTTTCTTCAGGCTGTGGTGGTGGCCCCGGCCGGCCGGGAGGCAGCGTTCACCGCCCTTGCGCCAGGTCACGCGCACGCCGCTTGCGCTGGCATCGCCACGCCGCAGACCCGCACCGGACACCGGGATGGCAGTCAGCACCCCGCCCGCTCCCGGCAAGGCCAGCGGTTCGGACAGTGACCAGTCGAGCACACGCGTATTGCGCTGACCCGGAGCTTGCTGCAAACAGTACATTTCATCACGGTAACGACGCACCTCGTAGCGGTCCCAGCGTACACAGGGTCCGGCATCGGGGCGACTGTACAGAATATCATTGACAATGCGCGCCAACACCGCCGCAGAAGGCAGGCGCCGGCTGCAACGTTTCAGCCAGGCACGCAGGACATTGCGCTGGCGGTCGCGTGGCAATGCCACCAGCCCCGGCACGGAAAGCACCCTTGTCTGAGCAACCATGATGCCCTGCAGATCGCTTTCGGCAAGCTGTTCAACAAGCCCGTTTGCCTCGGCACAGTGTGCGGCACTGCGTGACAAACTGGAGGACACGGCTGGCCAGCGATCGCGCAACACCGGCAGCACCCGATGGCGCAGGTAGTTGCGATCGAACGCCGTATCCAGGTTGCTGGGATCTTCAATCCAGGACAAATCATTCAGCATGGCATAGCGGTGAATTTCCGCCCGTGTCACATCCAGCAACGGCCGCAGGTGCTGTCCGGCACCCATGCTCGCCAAAACCGGCATGGCTGCCAGCCCGCTGACCCCGCTGCCGCGCATTAACTGCAGTAACAGGGTTTCCGCCTGGTCATCCCGGTGCTGGGCCGTCAGCAGGTAGTGCCGGACCGGCAGCCACTCTGCCAACGCCCGGTAACGTGCGTTGCGCGCAGCAGCCTCCGGGCTTTCACCGCGTGCCGGCCGACCATCAACGCACAGCGAGGTGTACTCAACATTGAGCTCGTCACATACCTGCTGGCAGTGCAATTCCCATTTGTCGGCATCCGCTTGCAGGCCGTGATGGACATGCACGGCTCCAACCCCGGCATCAAGCTGATCACGCAATGCACACAGTGCATGCAACAGCACCTGCGAATCCAGTCCGCCACTGAAGGCGACCTGGTAACACGGGGGTACGGAGTACCGGCATAAATGCTGCAGGAGATGGTCGGGCGAGAACTTCATAATGACTCAAACCGGGAATCTGGTGTGACACCCGATGACCTGAATTAATCAAGCCGGGTATCGATTACATGAATGGCCACGGAAGCCACGGAAGCCACGAAAGGACACGGAAAAATAAATGCCCTGGAAGAAATAGTTCTGTGTTTTTTCAGTGGATTCCGTGGATTCCGTGGCCATATTTTCTAGCGTTCAGTAAACTGCCCGTAGGACATGAGGCGTTTATAGCGACCCTCTATCAGTTCATCTGTTGATTTCTTTTTCAGCAGACCGAGGGTCTTGATCAGGGACTGTTTGATACTTTCCGCCATGGCATCGACATCACGGTGCGCTCCGCCCAGTGGTTCCTTGATAATCTGGTCCACCAGGCCCAGCTCATACAAACGTCCCGAGGTAATACCCAGCGCCTCGGCCGCATCGGATGCCTTTTCAGCACTCTTCCAGAGTATCGAGGCACAGCCCTCCGGCGAGATCACCGAGTAGGTACTGTATTGCAATACCAGTGTCTGGTCACCGACACCAATCGCCAGTGCGCCACCCGAGCCACCTTCTCCAATCACGGTACAGATAATCGGTATTTTCAGCCGGGACATCACCTGCAGATTTTTGGCAATGGCTTCACTCTGCCCCCGTTCCTCTGCACCGATTCCCGGGTAGGCGCCGGGCGTATCAATAAAGGTCAGCACCGGCATCCCGAAGCGCTCGGCCATCTCCATCAGGCGCAGCGCCTTGCGATAGCCTTCAGGCCGCGGCATACCAAAATTACGTTGCAGTTTTTCCCTGGTATCCCGGCCCTTCTGCTGCCCGATAACCATGACAGGCATGCCGTCCATGCGCGCAACACCACCAACGATGGCGTGATCATCCGCATAATGCCGGTCACCGTGCAGTTCCTCAAAATCGGTAAAGATACGAATAACATAATCCAGCGTATAGGGCCGTTGCGGGTGACGCGCGAGTTGTGAAACCTGCCACGAAGTCAGGTTCGAGAAGATTGTTTCCGTCAGTTCACGACTCTTCTCTTTCAGCTTGCTGACTTCATCAGTAATATTGACGTCAGCGTCATCGCCAATGTAGTGAAGCTCTTCAATCTTTGCTTCCAGCTCGGCAATGGGTTGTTCAAATTCAAGGAAATTCAGATTCATCGGTTAATCCGCGAGACAATTATTAGCGCTTAAGGTACCACAACTACAGTTGCTCATGCATACTCGACCATGACACGGTCCTTGCCGGCCAGGTCACGCAAGCGGTGTATTAACTCATCGCTCGGGTGTACCGTCCACTCTTCGCCCAACGCCACGCGCGCCTGTGCTTCACCACCCAGATAATCGATGCAGACCGGGCACTGCCCCTCACGGAACGGTTGCAGGATATCGGCCAGACTACCGACAAAACCATTGCCTGCCAGACTTGATTCAACCCCTACCACCAGTCGCCTTGCAAACAGGGCACGCGCCTGGTTGATGTCATAAATACTCTGTGCGGTTACCTGGTAACCACCGGTAAAATCATCCAGGCCGAGTCCACCCTGTATCACCAGCACCTTGTTTTTGCCGAGCATGGCCTGGTACTTGTCGTAGACATCGGGGAAGACCCGCACATCCATGCGTGCCGTGCTGTCATCCAGCGTCAGGAATGCAATCTTTCCACCCCGCTGGGTCTTGATGACACGCATACTCATCACCAGCCCGGCGATAGTGACTGCGCGGTCGTCGGAACCCTTCCTGCCCCTGAACTCCTTTTTTTCTGTGGTTGCAGCCGACACTGGCGCCGCTGTACACAATGCGGTCACCTCGGCCAGCTTGCCGCTGATGATGTTGGCCAGTTCGGCTTCATAACGCGTGATGGGATGGCCGGTCAGGTAAAGCCCCAGCGCGTCCATCTCTCCCTGCAAGCGCTGCTCTTCCTCCCATTCAGGTAATACCTGCTTGCTTATTTGCAGCGGTGCGGCAGCAGTCGACTCACCAAACAGGTCATTCTGCCCGGTATCAAGATTACGTGAATGCTGTTCTGCCAGTTTCAGCGCCTTGTCAAGGTTCGCCTGTTGGGAGGCACGGGTTTCACCCATGGAATCCAGCGCACCGGCCCGGATCAGGGCATCGGATACGCGTCGGTTCACCTTGCGCAGATCGACACGCCGGCAAAAATCAAAAAGATCGGCGAAGGCACCGCCTTTGTCACGCTCTTCAAGCATACCCTCTATGGCCGCCTGGCCAACACCCTTGATCGCACCCAGTCCATAGACCACGTCCGTCTCGGACAACGCCGTGAACTGATACAGTGACTGATTGACATCCGGAGGCACCACCTTCAGCTTCATGTCTCGACACTCGGCAATCAGGTGCACAATCTTGTCGGTATTGTCCATGTCTGCGGACAATACGGCTGCCATAAACGCAGCCGGATAATGCGCCTTCAACCATGCCGTCTGGTAGGACACCAGTGCATAGGCGGCCGAATGACTCTTGTTAAATCCGTAACCGGCAAATTTTTCCATCAGATCGAAAATGCCGGACGCGACCTTTTCATCGACAGCACGTTCTCTTGCGCCTTCGAGAAAGATGGAACGTTGCTTCGCCATTTCCTCCGGCTTTTTCTTGCCCATCGCACGCCGCAACATATCCGCGCCACCGAGCGTATAGCCGGCCAGCACCTGTGCAATCTGCATCACCTGTTCCTGGTAGAGGATGATGCCGTAAGTCGGTTTCAGGATGGGTTCCAGATCAGGGTGCGGGTACTTGACCTGCGCACCGTGTTTGCGTGCAATAAAATCATCGACCATGCCGGACTGCAGCGGGCCGGGACGGAACAGCGCAACCAGGGCAACAATGTCTTCAAACGTATCCGGCTGCAGGCGGCGGATCAGGTCTTTCATGCCGCTTGATTCCAGCTGGAACACGGCCGTGGTCAATGATGCCTTCAGCAAGGCAAACGTTGACCTGTCATCCAGCGGTATTGCATCGATATCCACGCAAGCGTCGCTGTCAGGCGCAACATTGGCATTAATGGTCTTTAATGCCCAGTCAATGATGGTCAATGTACGCAGACCAAGAAAGTCAAACTTGACCAGCCCGACGGCTTCAACATCATCCTTGTCGAACTGGCTGACCAGTGCGCCGCCACCCTGTTCGCAGTACAGTGGCGTGAAGTCTGTCAATTGCGAGGGTGCGATAACAACACCACCGGCATGTTTGCCGGCATTACGCGCCAGCCCCTCCAGAGAGCGTGCAAGATCTATGACGCTGCGCACCTCCTCATCACTGTCATACAGATCACTGAATGCCGGCTCCTGCTCCAGCGCCTTGTCCAGTGTGATACCGATTTCGAACGGAATCATCTTGGCGATCCGGTCAACAAAACCGTAAGGGTGACCCAGCACGCGACCAACGTCCCGTACCACGGCCTTGGCAGCCATTGAACCGTAGGTAATGATCTGTGACACCCTGTCTCGACCGTAGTGCCCGGCCACATAATCGATGACGCGGTCACGACCTTCCATACAGAAGTCAACATCGAAATCCGGCATGGAAACACGTTCCGGGTTCAGGAAGCGTTCGAACAGCAGGTCATAGCGAATCGGATCGAGATCGGTAATGGTCAATGCGTAGGCGACCAGTGAGCCCGCACCGGATCCGCGACCCGGCCCGACGGGAATGCCATTCTCTTTCGCCCATTTAATAAAGTCTGCAACGATCAGAAAGTAACCGGGAAAACCCATCTCCAGTATGACGCTGATTTCAAGCGCCAGTCGTTGCCGGTATTGTTCGCTGAGCGTCTCGAAATCCGCTGCATTCGGCTCAAGGATCTGCCGGAAACGCTGCTCCAGTCCTTCCTCCGCCTGTTGCCTGAAAAAGCCTGCCATGTCCATGCCTTCAGGCACCGGAAAGTCAGGCAGGTAATTTTTACCCAGTTCCAGTTCGATATTGCAGCGACGCGCGATCTCGACGGTATTTTCCAGTGCTTCCGGGATATCATGAAACAGCGCCTGCATTTCTTCCGGACTACGCAAGTACTGCTGCTCAGTGAATTCTTTCGAACGGCGCGGGTCATCCAGGGTACGGCCTTCGTTAATGCAGACACGCGCTTCATGTGCTTCAAAGTCGGCAGCCTTGAGGAAGTGCACATTATTGGTGGCAACCACCGGCACATCGGCAACAGTGGCAAGCTCGATGGCCTTGTGCAGATAATCCTCTTCTCCGGCACGCCCGCTACGTTGCAACTCAAGATAAAAGCTGTCGGGGAAGAGTCGCTGCCAGCGTTGCAGCAATTCGCCGGCCAGTGAAAGCTTGTTAGCCAGCAGCGCCTGCCCGATATCGCCGGCAACACCGCCTGAAAGTGCGATCAGGCCTGATGAATGGCCGTCCAGCCAGTCACGCTCCAGCACCGGTATACCGTGATGCTGGCCTTCTGTGTAGGTACGGGAAACCAGGCGTGTCAGGTTCAGATAGCCGGCACGTGATTTACACAACAGCACCAGCCGGCCTGGTGACGACCCGCCACTGTGATCAGCGACCCAGAGATCAACACCGACAATGGGCTTGACACCCGCTGCCATGGCGGCGCGATAAAACTTCACCATGGAAAACATGTTGCACTGGTCTGTCACAGCCACGGCCGGCATGCCTGCTTCCGCGACACGTTTTACCAGCGGTTTGACCCGGACGGTACCATTGACCAGTGAATACTCGGTATGAACGTGTAGATGGACAAAGGCTGGCTGCATTGAAAAAGTGTCCGGTTTTATCAGGCTGGATGCAAGCACGAAGCACTCCTCATCCTCACATGATATACATCTCGCTACTCATTGTTTTTTTCATATTATTTACATCTTCTGCATCACCAGCAGCAATCTGACCAACCAGGGCGGCACTGAAGAACCGGGATGAGTGGTAATCATAAGCTCACAGGCCGGCCTGGCTGTGAAGGCTGCACGCTCCATCATCTCGATGACAGGATTACGCCCGGGTTAATTCTCCCTTCCCAGCACCCGCCTGACAGGTGCATACGAGCGCCGGTGTACGGGTGACGCACCGAGTATTTCCAGCGCCTCAATATGCGCCTTGCTCGGGTAACCTTTATGCTGTGCCAGCCCGTAACCCGGGTACTCCACGTCCAGCGCCTGCATTTCCCGGTCACGCGTCACCTTGGCCAGGATAGAAGCAGCACTGATCGCCGCAACCCTGCTGTCGCCCCTGACGATTGACTGGGCCGGACAGGAAAGTTCCGGGCACCGATTGCCATCTATCAGGGCATGTTCGGCAACCGGCTGCAAGGCGTTGACCGCACGCTGCATGGCCAGCATTGTTGCCTGCAGGATATTGATGCTGTCGATCTCTGCGACCGAGGCACTCGCCACGGACCACGCCAGGGCCTTCTCCCTGATTTCATCAAACAGCTGTTCACGACGCGATGCAGACAAGCGCTTTGAATCATCCAGACCAGCGATCGGATTTTCCGGATCGAGGATGACAGCCCCCGCCACCACCGGTCCGGCCAGTGGTCCCCTGCCCGCCTCGTCAACACCGGCCACACGGCCGGCGGGAATCACCAGTTCATGATCCATTAAACAGCCTGCCTCGATGCCACAATATCCAGCACAGTCTCTGCAGCAACCCGGTTTGCATCCCGTCGCAGGTCTGCGTGTATTTCGGAGAAGATACCTGCCAGCTCCTGCGCACGCTGTGTATCCTCTATCAATGCCAGTATTTCACGACCCAGCGATTCCGGCGTAACCTCACCCTGAACCAATTCTTTCACCAACGGCCGGTCTGCCAGCAGATTGGGCAGGGAAAAATACCGGGAACTCACCAGCATTCGGGCGATCTGGTAAGTCACGGGAGACAGCCGGTAGGCGACGACCATGGGTCGTTTCAGCAACATGCATTCCAGCGTCGCGGTACCGGATGCCAGCATCACGGCATTCGCTGCTGCCATGGCCTGTAACCCCTGCCCACTGAGCAGCGTCAGCGGCAAGCGTGTTTCAATCGTTGACAGCACTTCATCAAAGGCCAGACGGCACTCATAATTGGCCAGCGGCACAACAAAATGCAGGTCATCACGGCGCTGGTAACACCAGACAGCAGCATTCAGAAAGTCAGCCGCCATACGCCTTATTTCTCCGACACGGCTGCCAGGCATCAGCGTAACCACCGGTCCGTTGTGCTCAAGCTTGATAGATCGCCGCGCCTGCGCCTGGGTCACATCATCGGCAATCAGGTCGGCCATCGGGTGCCCGACACAGCGTGCCGGCACCTGCTGCTTCTCGTAGAAGCGTTCCTCGAAGGGGAACAGTGTCAGCATGTAATCCACACTCGCCGCAATCTTGCGCACACGGTATTTCCGCCAGGCCCAGACGGACGGACTGACATAATGGACGGTCGGGATACCCGACTGTTTTAAAGTTTTTTCAAGCCCGAGGTTAAAATCCGGTGCATCCACACCTATAAAAATATCAGGCGGGTTTTCCAGGAAATGGCGCCGCAAATCCCGGCGTATGGACAGTAACCGTGGCAGGTGTTTCAGGACCTCGACAAGCCCCATGACAGCCAGTTCCTCCATGGGATACAGGCTGACGCAACCCGCTTCCCGCATGCGCGGCCCGGCAATACCTTCAAATACGGTGTCTGGAAACTGTTTACGGATGGCCTGTATGAGACCGGCAGCCAGGTTGTCACCGGATGCCTCGCCGGCAACGATACCGACATGGAGCGGTTGGGATAACACGGACATTTGAAGAACAGCGTCTGCTGTCATTACCTGACTATGCCACGCGTCTGGTTTTCAAGAAAGGAAACCAGTACGCCCAGTTCAGCACAATCATCCACTTTGCCCTTCAGCACGGCAATCGCATCCTGCAGGGGGAGGTTTTCGCGGTAGAGCGTCCTGTACGCCTGTTTCAGAACCTTGCGCGTCTCTGCCGGGAATCCACGACGACGCAATCCTTCCATATTCAGTCCATGCGGACTGGCAGGGCTACCGCCAACTGTCACGTAGGGTGGAACATCCATGCTGATGCCGGTGCCAAAGGCGGTCAGTGAATGCGCGCCCAGTGAACAGAACTGGTGTACCAGTGTAAAACCGCCAAGGATGACATAATCACCGATAGTGACGTGCCCGGCCAGCGAGGCATTGTTTGCAAAGATAGTCTGATTACCGACCTGGCAATCATGGGCAATATGAACGTACGCCATGATCCAGTTGTCATCACCCAGCCGGGTAACACCCTCATCCTGCGCCGTGCCGCGATTGATAGTGACAAATTCGCGAATGGTATTGCGATCACCTATCTCCAGGCGGGTCGGTTCACCACCGTACTTCTTGTCCTGGGGATCAGCACCGATAGAGGCAAACTGGAAGACGGTGTTATCCCTGCCAATGCGGGTATGACCCGTGATGACCACATGCGGGCCAATGCATGTCCCAGTCCCGATAACAGCGTTTGCCCCGATCACCGAATAGGGGCCGATGCTGACATCATCGGCAATTTCTGCCCCTGCATCGATGACCGCCGTTGCGTCTATCAAGTGTTAATATCCTGTTCGGTACACATGATCTCGGCCGACGCAACCATTTTGCCATCGACACTGGCCTCGCAGGCAAATACCCAGATGCCACGCTTGGCTCGTTTCAGGTCTGCACGGAGAACCAGTTGATCACCCGGCTCAACCGGTTTCTTGAATCGGGCCTTGTCGATACCCACCAGGAAATACAGGCTCTCACGCTTCGCACCCCGCTCCACTGTCCGGAATGCCAGCAGTCCGGTTGCCTGTGCCATCGCTTCCAGTATCAACACCCCCGGCATGACGGGACGTTCGGGAAAGTGCCCCAGAAAGAACGGTTCGTTGTAGGTCACATTCTTGTAACCGGTCAACGACTCCCCGGCCTTAAATTCCGTGACCCGGTCTATCAGCAAAAAGGGGTAACGATGCGGCAGGTGTTGCAAAATATCCTGGATATCCATGTTCACTCGATTTAGGGTTGATTAGTCATTGCGAGGAACGAAGCAATCTCCCAATGACTATTTCCAGATTATGAGATTGCCACGCTAAGCTCGCAATGACAGTTAATTGTTTCTCTCGTGTTATTCCTGCTTTTTTTCAGTTGCAATTAATTTTTCCAGAGAAAGAACCTTGCGCGCAAGCTTGTCCAGTTGCCTGAAGCGTGCGTAATTCCTGTTCCAGGTATCATTTTCCTGTGCCGGAACCCCCGATGAATAAACACCCGGTTTGGTGATGGATTTCGTCACCATCGTCATGCCGGTGATGATGACATGATCGGTTATTTCAAGATGCCCGACAATCCCTGCTCCGCCGCCAATCATGCAGTGCTGTCCTATGCTGGCACTGCCCGAGATGCCGACACAACCTGCGATGGCGGTATGTGCACCAATGCGGACATTATGCGCGACCTGTATCTGATTATCGAGCCTGACGCCGTCCTCGAGCACCGTATTCTCCAGCGCACCGCGATCAATGGTTGTATTTGCACCAATATCGACATCACTGCCAATCCTGACACTGCCGAGTTGCGGGACCTTCACCCAGCACCCGCCGTCATTAGCCAGTCCGAATCCATCACTGCCAATGACCGCACCCGGGGCAATACTGACTCGTTCGCCAAGGGTGACGCCATGACAGACCACCACATTGGCAGACAGTTTGCTGCCAGCCCCGATAACGCTGCCAGCCCCGACAAAACAGCCTCCCGCCAGTTGCACACCGGCATGAATAACAGCACCCTGTTCGATAATACAGTGGGGGCCGACCCAGGCACTCGCATCGACCCTGCAATCTGCATCAAGGCTGGCACTGGCATGTATTCCCTGTCTGGCGGCCGGAGCCGGTGCAATCAGAGCGGCTGCACGCGCATAACTCACATAGGGGTTGGACGAAATAATGGCAGCCGCCGGATAGCTTGCTGCATCTTCGAGCGACAGGATCACCGCCGCTGCACGGCAGTCGCTCAGGTACTTCCGGTAACCCGCATTCGCCAGGAAACTGATATCCCCCTCACCCGCATGCTGGAGTGTTGCGACCCCGGTAATCTCACAGTCCGGATCCGCATTCTGTAATTCCCCTCCGACTTCCTCAGCCAGTTTACCCAGTGTCAGCGTCATCTGGATGTCTGTCTTGTCAGCCGGAAATCAGGAGTAGCAGTTACTTGCCTGTGAGCTGTTTGAGTACGCTATCCGTGATATCCACCTTGTCACTGGAATACACAACACCCTGGCTCATAATGAGATCAAATTTCTGTTCCTTGGCCAGGGTAACAACAGCCTCGTACATATCCTTTTGCAGCTTTGCCAGCACTTCGTTGCGGCGAATATTCAGATCATCGCGAAATTCTTCCTGAGAACGCTTCAGATCACGCCGTTTTGAAAGGATTTCGCGCTCCAGCTTGCTGCGTTCTGACTCGCTCATGACCGCACCATCACGTGTCAGCTTGTCTTCCTTTGTCTTGATCTGGCGTTGCAATGCAACCAGCTCCTTTTCCCTGGGTGCAAATTCCTTTTCTATCTTGCTCTGGGCTGACTTGGCCTGCGGTGCCGCTTCCATCAGTTTGACGGTGTCCACGAAACCAATCTTGGTCTCCGCCAGCAACGCCCCGGAGTAGCCGGCAAACACAGACAACAACACTACATAAATAATCGAGCCAATTTTTTTCATGGTTTGTTCTCCACAACGTTATTACAACAATCAGAAAAATGTTCCTATGGTAAACTGGAAGTTCTGAACCTCGTCATCGTCCTCTGCATTCAGCGGATAACCCAGACTGACCGATATTGGACCCAGTGGTGATAACCACAAACCCGCCAGTCCCACACTGTACCTCAGACTGCCGGTCTCAAAGGTATTATAGTCTTCGAACACGTTACCCACGTCAAAGAATGCACTTAACCGCAGACCACTGGCATTCTCCACAAAGGGTACAGGAAAGATGACTTCCGCGTTGAATACCATCAGCAAGGATCCGCCAATGGGGTCACCGGTGCTATCCCTGGGTCCCAGGGTGTTGTCTTCGAAACCACGCACAGAACGCACGCCACCGGCAAAGTAGTTCTCCAGGAACGGCAGCTTGTCGAAATCACCAAAACCATCGCCATAACCCAGGTTACCTTTCAGTCCCAGCGTCAATTCCCGGGTCAGCGGAATAAAGCGCTGCTGCGTGTAGTTCAACTTGTAGTATTGCAGACCGGAGCCGGGCGTGGTTGCTTCAAACGAAAAATTCTGCAGCCCACCGGTATCGGTAAACAGAATCTTGTTACGCGAATCATGACTCCAGCTGCCGGTCAGAACCAGGTCATCAAAACTGTCGCCATGCTCATCAATAAATTCTTTGACGGGCTTCTCCGGCGAGGCGGCTGTTGTAAACAGGTCCAGCCCCTGGTAACCGACACTGAAACGCAAGCGGTCGTATTCATTGATCGGGATGCCAAAATTGATGTCGGCACCACGGGTATTTGTACCGTAGTCTGAAAGATTGGCTTCTGCTGCATCCGTTTCCCTGTAGAAGGCACCAAAGCCGCGACTGACGCCATCAATCGTCCAGTACGGATTGACATATGAAAAACGGTAGATGGTGTTGATATCGCTGTTGTCAAAGGCAAGGCTCACCCGCTTGCCGCTACCCAGAAAATTCTCCTGGCTGATACTGGCATTAAACAGCAGCCCTGAAGTCTGCGAAAAACCCAGGCCGGCCGTCACACTGCCGGATGAACGTTCTTCCACCGAGTAGTCAACATCCAGTTGATCCGTGGTACCGGGAACAGGGGGTGTTTCCACGTTTACATTTTCAAAATAGCCAAGTCGATCCAGGCGGGTGCGGGAGCGCTCAACCTGTTCTGCCGAATACCAGCCGCCTTCCAACTGCCGCATCTCACGTCTCAATACCTCGTCCCGGGTACCGACATTGCCTGACAGATTGATGCGACGCACATAAACGCGATCACCCGGATCCACAAAGAATCCCAGCTCAACCTCGTAATTTTCATCATCCAGTTCCGGTGAAGTATTGACGTTGGCAAAGGCATACCCTCGGTTACCCAGCAGGGAACTGATGTCATCAACGGCCCCCGTCACCTTTTTACGCGAGAACACGTCACCGGGATTGATCCTGATCAGCGGGAACAGCTCTTCTGCCGTCACCACCAGGTCACCGGACAGCGTTACTTCCCTGATCGTGTACTGGTGACCCTCCATCATATTGATGGTGATGTAAATGTCCCGCTTGTCCGGGGTAATAGAGACCTGTGTGGAATTGATATGAAACTTCAGGTAGCCACGATCAAGATAATGGGTACGCAAGATCTCGAGGTCTGCCGACAATGCCTGCTTGGAATACTGGTCGCTCTTGGTGAAGGCAGAAAAAATATTGGGTGTCGTCAGGGAAAACTCTTTCAGCAGTTCCTTGTCGCTGAACGTATGGTTGCCAATAATATTGATCTGCTTGATGCGGGCCACACGGCCTTCAGAAATATCGATCAGGATACCCACACGGTTTCTGTCCAGCGGGGTTACCGTGGTATCGATCTTGACTGCATACTTGCCACGACTGAAATACTGCCGCCTTAGTTCCTGTTCAACCTTTTCCAGTAACGAACGGTCGAAGACCCGCCCCTCGGCCAGACCGATCTGCTTCAGACCTTCCAGTAATTCCTCGGTATCAAGGTCCTTGTTACCTTCGATCTCGATACTGCTGATAGCCGCACGCTCCTCGACATTGACCACCAGTACATCACCGTCCCGTTCAAGATGAACATCATTAAAAAAACCGGTCTTGAAGAGGGCCTTGACAGCCACGACACTGTCTTTGGTATCAATGGTTTGCCCTACCTTGACTGGAAGGTAATTAAATACAGTACCCGCTGTTATCCGCTGCAGACCCTCGACGCGAATATCCTGCACCAGAAAAGGTTCAAATGCATGCGCTGTCGAACTGAGGATGAATGTCAACAGCAGTGCCCGACACAGATGGTCTAGTCGTTTCAAATGCAGGTACATTGGCAGGTTCATTCAAGCAAACGGATGATGTCGTTATAAAATGCAAGCGACATCAACGCCAGTAGCAGGGTGATGCCGATCTTTTGCCCGACCAGTTGTATTGTCTCGGACACCGGGCTTCCCTTCACGAGTTCTACCAGATAAAACAGCAGGTGCCCGCCATCCAGTATCGGGACAGGCAGCAGATTCAACACACCGAGACTGACACTGACAATGCCCAGGAAGCCAAGAAAGGTGACCAGGCCGACAGCCGCAGACTGACCTGCATACCTGGCTATACTGATTGGCCCACTCAGGTTCTCAACCGAGGCCCTGCCGCTAACCATTTTCCAGAGTGTTCGCAATGTCAGCGTCGTTACTTCCCAGGTCTTGTTGAGTGCCCGCGGCACAGCCCCAAGCAAGCCATAACGCACAACGACGCGCATTGTAGCACGCTCCTCTTCGCCTGGAAGCAGTACGTAGGCACCGATCCGACCGATGCTCTTGCCTTTATCCGACTCGCGATCCGGTGTAACGGTCAGATCCACAACCGCGTCATTTCGCATCACCTGCAGGGCAATGCGCACACCTGGACGCTCACGTACGTAATCAACCCACTGTTCCCAGTTCCTGATGGGCGTATCATCGGCATGCACCACCTCATCACCGGGCAACAGTCCGTCTCGTTCACCGGCACCCCCTGCAACCAGCCGTTCAATCACCGCGGGCGGTCGCCACGGGCCCAGACCGAAGTTATCCAGCACCCCGCCCTTCTTCAGTAACGCATCGGGTTCTTCAAAATACGCCTGCAGATGACGTTCATTGCCGTCTGCATCCGCGACAGCCACATTAATGGTTTCCTTGCCGTCAAGATTGGCATCAAGCAATGCCATGATAGTTGCTTCCCAGGTCGGTGTAGGCTGGTTCTCGATGGACAGGATTTCATCGCCCGCGACGATGCCGGCTGCAGCGGCATGGGAAGCTGGCAGCACTTCACCAACGACCGGTTTCACACCGGGCACACCGGAGACAAACATGACCCAGTAGGCCAGGATTGCGAATATAAAGTTAAAGGCAGGACCGGCAACGACGACAGCGATGCGGGTCGAGACCGGCTTGCGGTTAAATGCCCGCGACAGCTCGGCCTCTGCAACCTCGCCTTCGCGCTCATCCAGCATCTTCACATAACCACCCAGCGGGATAGCGGCAACAACCAGTTCTGTCTCGTCCTTGCCAAAGGTACGTTTCCACAACGGTTTGCCAAAACCGACAGAAAATCGCAGTACCTTTACCCCCAGACGGCGAGCAACCCAGAAATGCCCGTACTCATGCACGGTGACCAGCACGCCAATGGCGACCACAAACGCAGCCAGGGAGAAGAAAAAGCCGCCCATCAGGCTGTCACCGCCCGTCCTGACTCGATACACTCAAACGCCGCCACACGTGCTGTAGCATCATCCTCCAGGATGGTCTCCAGTAAATCCGCATCGTGTTGCACACACTGCTCAAGTGTCTGACTGATAACATTGTGTATCGAGGTAAAGGCAATGCGCTGGTCCAGAAACGCCTGCACGGCCACTTCATTGGCGGCATTCAAAATGGCGGGTGCAGTACCGCCGGCCTGCCAGGCGGCCGTCGCCAGCGCCAGGCAGGGATAACGGGCACTGTCCGGCGACTCGAATTGCAGAGTGGCTGTGGCCAGCAGATCCAGTTGACTGGCCCCGGAGCTGATACGCTCCGGCCACCCCAGTGCGTGACTGATCGGTATGCGCATATCCGGATTACCCATCTGTGCCAGCACCGAGCCGTCTTTAAACTCCACCAGCGAATGTATGATTGACTGCGGGTGCAACAGCACCTCGATTTGTTCCATCGGCAGCGCAAACAGGCAGCCGGCCTCGATCACCTCAAGGCCCTTGTTCATCATCGTTGCCGAATCCACCGAGATCTTTTGTCCCATCACCCAGTTGGGGTGTGCACAGGCCTGCTCCGGCGTCACGCTGTGCAGTTTGTTCACTGGCAGGGTACGGAACGGGCCGCCCGAGGCCGTCAAGATAATTTTTTGCACCCCCCGTGGTGGTGTGCCCGGCGTGTAGTCATCCGGCAGGCACTGCAGGATGGCATTGTGTTCACTGTCGACAGGCAACAGCGAGGCACCGTGTTCCCGCACGGCCTGCATAAACAGGGTACCGGACATCACCAGCGCCTCCTTGTTGGCCAGCAATACCCGTTTGCCTGCTCGCGCGGCCTCAAGTGACGGCAACAATCCGGCCGCTCCGACAATACCCGCCATCACGAAATCGACGGAATCCAGACCGGCAACCCTGATCAGCCCCCCGGAACCGGACAGTACCTGTACGCCGGGTGCTGACTTTTTCAACTCATCATGCAGGCGTGTTGCCGCATCGGCATCAGCCATGACAGCGTATTGCGGCTGAAAGCGGACGCATTGTTCAACCAGTTTTTCCACCCGGGAATTTGCTGTCAGTGCGATGACCCGGAAACGGTCCGGATGACGGGCAACCACATCAAGTGTATTGACCCCGATAGACCCCGTTGACCCCAGCAGAGTGATACCCACAGGATGAGGTTTAATCATGATCTGTAACCTTGCCGGGTGACTGCAGCAACATCACAATGCCAACCAGAGAAAACCGATCAGAAACAGGGGTGCCGCCGCGACCAGGCTGTCAATGCGATCAAAAATGCCACCGTGACCCGGAATAATGTGGCCACTGTCCTTGATACCACTCTGGCGTTTCATCAGGCTTTCAACCAGGTCACCGGCCACGGAAAACATGGCCGCCACCAGCGAGATCATCATGAACGCCAGCGTCCACCTCAGCGAATGGCTGAAAAGCCCGCCCGCGACCGCAGCAAACAGCAGACTGGATAACAGGCCACCATAAACCCCCTCCCAGGTCTTGCCGGGACTGATCGCCGGGGCAAGTTTCCTGTTACCCCATTGCCGACCCGCAAAATAGGCGCCGATGTCAGCCAGCCAGACCAGCATCAGCAGCATCAGCGTTAATGTCGGCCCAGACTCACCGTGCGTGTGCAATGTGCTGAGGGCCGCCCAGGCCGGCAAGATGACCAGTGCACCCGCGACCATTTTCAAACTGCTGTTCAATATCGAGGCTTGTGCAAAAAGTTGCGGCTGTGACAGCCACAGTAATGCACACAGCCACCACACAAAGGCCATCAGCAGCAGGGGTTTAATCAACTGCGCAAGACCTGTAAGCCAGAGTAACCACATCAGGGCGGCGATTACGCCGGTGTAGAGGAGCCGGCCAACCAGTGTCCTTAACGGTATCAGGTGACTCCATTCCCAGACACCGGCCAGCATGACGGCTCCCAGGATCGAGGAGAACACAGGGTTACTCGTAAACAGCACACCGCAGATGACCAGTGGTGCCATAATGAGCGCAGAGATCACGCGCGTCCTAAGCACCTTTTTGCTGCTCCACCTGCTCACCAGTGCGACCGAAACGCCGCTGCCGGTTTGCATACCATGACAGGGCTGACTGCAGTTCTCTTTCATCAAAAGCCGGCCACAGCACATCGGTAAAATACAGTTCGGTATACGCCAGTTGCCAGAGCAGGAAATTACTGATGCGGCGCTCGCCGCCGGTGCGTATAAACAGGTCGGGTGGTGGTAAATCAGACAGGGCCACTTCAGCGGCAATCACATCAGGGTTAATCTCCTGCGGCGAGAGTTCACCGGCCTGCACGCGCACGGCAAGCGTCCTGACCGCTTCGCTGATATCCCACTGACCGCCATAGTTTGCCGCGATCACCAGATCCAGTTTTGAGTTTGCACGGGTGTCCTGCTCCGCTTCTGCAATCAGGAACTGGAGTTTGCTGGAAAACGCACTGCGATCACCGATGAAGCGCAGTCGCACATCGTTCCTGTTCAGGGCTGCCACTTCCTTTTTTAGTGTTTTAACGAACAGGTCCATGATCAGGTTGACCTCCTCGCTGGGACGTCGCCAGTTTTCACTGCTGAACGCAAACAGTGTCAGTACTTCTATACGCTGATCAATACAAGCTTCAACAGCACGACGAACCGACTTGACACCTTCACGATGTCCGACATAACGGGGCAGCAGACGAGATCGCGCCCAGCGGCCATTACCATCCATGATAATGGCTATATGACTCGGCAAGCTGTCTGTTTTGTTGTCCGGTGCCATCAATACAATCCCGGGGCGCTAAATTTCCATGAGTTCCGATTCTTTGGTTTCGAGCACCTTGTCAACTGCAGCGACATGTGTATCTGTTAATTTCTGGATATCATCCTGCGCCTTGTGCTCCTCATCTTCCGATATTTCCTTTTCCTTCAGCAGGTCCTTGAAATCGCTGTTCGCATCACGCCGGATATTGCGTATCGCCACCTTGGCCGCCTCGCCGTCATTACGCACCACCTTCACCAACCCGCGGCGGGTTTCTTCAGTCAACGGTGGCATGGGGATGCGAATAACGGTTCCGGCCGTCGCGGGATTCAGACCCAGATCCGATTTCATGATGGCCTTTTCGATGGCCTGCACCATCGGTTTCTCCCACGGGGTGACCGTCAGGGTGCGTGCATCCTCAACACCGATATTCGCTACCTGCGAGATGGGTACGTCGGAGCCGTAATAAGCAACCACCAGGTGATCCAGCAAACTCGGGTGCGCACGCCCGGTACGCACTTTACTGAGTGACTGCCTGAGTGATTCGATGCTCTTGTCCATACGCACACCGGCATCCTGCAATATTTCCTTTATCATTAATCAGTTCTCCCGCTGAACCAGTGTTCCAATATCCTGGCCCGCAACGATCCGACCCAGGTGGCCTGCTTCAAAAACGTTAAACACGCGCAGTGGCATTTCATGCTCACTGCATAACACCAGAGCCGTCGCATCCATGACACCAAGTTTCTGCGTCAGCGCATCTTCATAGCTGATGTGCTGATACAGTGTTGCATCAGGATGCGTGACCGGATCGGCGCTGTACACACCATCAACCTTGGTTGCCTTCAACATAATATCGGCGCCGATTTCAATCGCGCGCAAACTGGCCGCAGAGTCTGTAGTAAAAAAGGGATTGCCGGTACCTGCGGCAAATATGACGACAGCACCCTGTTGCAGGTGCCGGATCGCCCGGCGACTGGAATATGATTCGCAGACCTGGTTCATTGTCAGGGCCGACATCACGTGACAGGGTGTCCCGGCCTTTTCCAGCGCATCCTGCATTGCCAGGGCATTAATAACCGTCGCCAGCATCCCCATGTGATCGCCGCTTACCCTGTTCATGCCCTGCGAGGCCAGACCGGCACCGCGCAGAATATTACCACCACCAACCACCAGTCCCGCTTGTACCCCCTGGCTGACCACTGTGTGTATTTCCCGTGCCAGTCGCTGAATCACCTGCGGGTCAATTCCGTGACTGCCCTGCCCCATCAGGGCCTCACCGCTGAGCTTCAGCAATATCCGTTTATACAGCATTAATTTCCCTTGTAAATCAATATATTACAAATTTTCATAGGCAGAAATTACCCGGAGAGCATTGTCTTACTTTTTACTCCGGATTGCCATAAAAAAACGGGGTCGAAAATCGACCCCGTCCTGTAGATGACCCGTGTGCGCATGGGTAACAACCGCGATCAAGCAGGCGCGTGATCAACCGCCCTTGACCTGGGCCATCACCTCATCCGCAAAGTTTTCATCCTTCTTCTCTATACCTTCACCGAGTTCCACGCGTTCGAAGCGTACGACACTCGCCCCCGCCTGCCCCAGCAACTTGCCAACGGTCTGATCCGGATCCTTGACGAAGGACTGACCCAGCAAGGTGATTTCACCCAGGTACTTGCGGATCCTGCCACTGATCATTTTTTCGATGATGTCATCCGGTTTGCCACTCTCACGCGCCTGTGCCGTGAAGATGTCACGTTCGGCGGCAATCATGTCCTCGGGCACCTGGTCCTCGGAGACACACACCGGTCGCGGATCATGCGCAGCAATATGCATCGCCAGGTCCTTGCCCAGGGCTGCATCGCCACCGGCTACTTCTACCAGCACGCCAATCCGCACACCGTGACGGTAACTGGCTACGGGACTCTCGCTTTCCACGCGGGTAAAACGCCGCACGGTAATATTCTCGCCAATGGTGGCAATCATTGCCTTGCGCGCATCTTCTATTGTGCCGGCATCACCATCCTTGAGCGGCATGGCCATGAGTGCATCCATGTCTGCCGGATTGTCTGCCAGAACACGTTTCGCAATGGCTGTAACAAAGCCCTGGAAATCCTCCTTCTTGGCAACGAAGTCGGTTTCGCAATTGACCTCTACAATGGCTGCCGTCTTGCTGTCATCACTCGTCTCGATAACGACAATACCTTCAGCAGCGACACGGCTTGCCTTCTTGTCTGCCTTGGCAAGTCCGGTCTTGCGTAATGCCTCAATCGCTGCATCCATATCACCACCGGCATCGACCAATGCTTTTTTGCATTCCATCATGCCGGAACCGGTGCGTTCGCGCAGTTCTTTTACCTGCGCAGCTGTAATAGCCATATCTGTGTCCTCTGAATATTTTCTTGCCTGTACAAATCCTGCACGGAAAATGCAGCAATCTACAGGGTATTATTCCTTGCCCGCGTCCTCATCCGCAGCCGCCCCGGCAGGCTCTGCTGCAGGAGATTCTGCCGCTGCCACGTCAGCCGCATCATCTTCCGGTGCTGCAACTGCATCCTTTTCAGGTGCGGCTTTTTTAGCGGCTGCTTTCTTTTTCACTGTCACTTTTTTTGCAGTCTTCTTTTTGCTTGCGGCCTTTTTCCTTGCAGGTCTGGTTTCGCCGGACTCGTCCAGCTCAACGAATTCATCCGTGGAGTCAGCAACAGCATGAGCAACATTCAGCCTGCCGGTATCAATGGCACTGGCAGCCGCCTCGACATACAGCTTGATAGCACGAATCGCATCGTCGTTACCCGGAATGATGTAATCAACACCCTCAATCGAGTTGTTGGTGTCCACAATACCGACGACAGGTATACCCAGTTTCCTGGCTTCACTGATCGCAATTTTCTCATGACCAACATCGACGACAAACATGGCATCCGGAATGCCGCGCATGTTCTTGATGCCGCCAAGACTGCGTTCCAGTTTCTCCATCTCACGCGTCAGCATCAGGGCTTCTTTCTTGCTGATCCTGTCAAACGACCCGTCTTCAGACATGGCTTCCAGGTCTTTCAGACGCTTGATTGATGCCCGTACGGTCTTGTAGTTGGTTAACATGCCGCCAAGCCAGCGGTGGTTGACATAAGGCATACCACAGCGCGTGGCACATTCCATTATGGTCTGCTGTGCGGATCGCTTGGTGCCGACAAACAGCACGGTACCGCCATTGGCGATTAAACTGCCCAGATAATTCAGCGCCTCTTTGAAGAGCGGCATCGTCTTCTCGAGGTTGATAATATGAATCTTGCCGCGATCACCGAAGATATAGGGAGCCATCTTCGGGTTCCAGTAACGGGTCTGGTGACCAAAGTGTACGCCGGCTTCCAGCATCTGGCGCATGGTTACGTCTGTCATTTGTATTACTCCAGTTTTCAGGGTTAGGCTTCCATGTACCCCATAACAACAACCCGCCAGGCTGCGACTATTTAAATGCCTGCAGCCAACCGGGCACCCTGCTGCATGTGCCGGTACATGTGTGAATTTTGCAAAGCACCCCATTGAAGGGCACTTAACAAGCCCGCCTTTATACCATACACTCACCGCTTCGACAATCTGGCTGACTTTGCCAGAGAGATAGCGGGTTCAGCCCCTCTTTAACAATCAGGACCTTAGATGCCAGTTACCATTAAGACAGCCGACGAGATCGAGAAAATGCGCGTTGCCGGACGCCTCGCGGGCGAGGTCCTGCAGATAATCCGGCCGCATGTCAAAGCCGGCATCACCACCAATGAGCTGGACCGAATCTGTCACGATCACATTGTTAACGTGCAGCAGGCAGTACCGGCACCGCTCAATTACCGTGGCTTTCCGAAATCGATCTGTACCTCGGTCAACCACGTCGTCTGCCACGGTATACCGGGTGAAAAAGTACTAAAGAAAGGTGATGCCGTGAATATCGACATCACCGTCATCAAGGACGGCTTTCACGGTGACACCAGCAAGATGTTTTTTGCCGGCGAACCTACCGTGGCCGCCGCACGGCTGGCCCGAATCAGCCATGAATGCATGAAGATTGGTATTGATATGGTCAAGCCCGGCATCCGGCTTGGGGATATCGGATACGCCATCCAGCAACATGCCGAATCGCAACATTATTCCATCGTGCGCGAATACTGCGGGCATGGCATCGGACGCGAATTTCATGAAGACCCGCAGGTACTGCACTATGGCAAACCGGGCACCGGCATGACCCTTGAACCCGGGATGACCTTCACTATCGAACCCATGGTCAATGCAGGCAAGCGTTATACCAAACTGCTCCCTGACGGCTGGACCGTTGTCACCAAAGACCATAACCTGTCGGCACAATGGGAACATACCATTCTGGTCACAGACACCGGCCACGAAGTACTGACCTGCTTGCCCGGTGATGACATCTGACAACCCTGCTGCCAGCGCCTCAATGAACAGCGGTGCCGACATCATGGGCGCAGCAACATTTGAATCGTGGTTCAGACTGCATTCCCTTGACGAATTTCGCGACGGCGACGTTACCCCTCTGACGTTGTACAAGGACTGCCTGAAACACGGCAACGAACTGCTCACAGAGAAATTCACGCAAGGCATCAGCGCACCGACACTGATCCATGCCCGCTCATGGCTGGTTGACCAGGTACTGCGGCGGGCCTGGTCCCATTTCCTGGGAGCGGCGCAGGACAGCCTGGCACTGGTTGCCGTCGGAGGCTACGGCCGCTGCGAACTGATGCCCGGCTCGGATATTGATCTGCTCATCCTGCTACCTGATGCTGACAAGAACCAGTTTGACCATCAGATCACGAACCTGCTGACATTTCTATGGGATATTGGCCTTGAGGTCGGGCACAGCGTACGCACTATCAATGACTGTGTTGAACAGTCACAGGCCGACATCACCGTGGCCACCAATATCATGGAAGCACGCTTGCTGGCAGGCACGGCAGATCTGTATCAGCGTATGCAGCAAAGCACCGCCCCCCCCGAAATCTGGAACAGCCGTGATTTTTTCAAGGTAAAACGCGAAGAGCAACGCAGCCGTTACAGGAAATTCCATAACACCGCCTACAACCTGGAGCCAAACATCAAGGAAGGGCCGGGCGGGCTGCGCGATATTCAAATGATTGCCTGGGTCGCCAACCGGCATTTCGGGACGGCCTCGCTCGACGAACTGGTGGAACGTAATTTCCTGACCCGGGAAGAATATCAAACCCTGATAACGGGCCGCGATCTGTTATGGGGCATACGCTTTGCCCTGCATGCACTCACCGGACGCGGTGAAGATCGCCTGTTATTCGATTACCAGCGCACACTGGCGAAAACCTTCGGCTTTTCCGATAACGAAAGCCGGTTGGGCGTTGAAGCCTTCATGAAGCAATACTACCGCACCATCATGGAATTGAGCCGCCTCAATGAAATGTTGCTGCAGCTGTTCGACGAAAACATCCTGCACCCGGAAGGCCCGGGAGAACCGGTTATCGTCAACAAACGGTTTCAGAGTTGTAACGGTTACATTGAGGCCATCGATGACCAGGTGTTTCACCGCCAGCCATACGCTCTGCTCGAGATTTTTATGCTACTGGAACAACACCCGGAACTGAAGGGTGTACGTGCCGGCACCATTCGAACCATCCGCGAAAACCGCCATCTTATAGATGATGACTTTCGAAAGGATATCCGGGCACGCAGCCTGTTCATGGAAATCATTCGACAACCCCGGGGAATCACCCACGAACTGCGACGCATGAATAACTACGGCATTCTCGCAGCCTATTTACCGGTATTCGAGAATATTGTCGGCCTGATGCAGTATGACCTGTTTCATACATACACGGTCGATGAACATATACTTACCGTGGTGCGTAACCTGCGTCGCTTTACCGTACATGAGTTTGCTCTCGAGTTTCCACTATGCAGCCACATCATTGCTACCCTCCCCAAACCTGAATTGCTCTATCTGGCCGGCCTGTTTCATGATATCGCCAAGGGTCGTGGTGGCGACCATTCAGAACTGGGTGGCATGGATGCCCGCGACTTTTGCATACAACATGATCTCAGCGACTACGATACCGGGCTGGTGACCTGGCTGGTAGAGAATCATTTGCTGATGTCCACCACGGCACAACGCGAAGACATCAGTGACCCGGTTGTTGTCAACCGCTTCGCCAAAAGCATGAAGGACACGGTACACCTGGACTATCTTTATCTGTTGACGGTCGCGGATATACGCGCCACCAACCCGGCGATGTGGAACAACTGGAAAGATGCCCTGCTGAAACAGCTTTACTACAACGCACGACGCGCCCTGCAACGTGGCCTGCAAGATCCGATGGAACGCACCGAACACATACAGCAGGTACAGCAGGACGCTGTGAAACTCCTGGGGGAACAGACCACGGCCATGTCGGAACTCTGGGACGATCTCGGTAATGACTATTTTCTGCGCCATGCGCCTGAACAGGTCGCACACCATACCCGCCTGCTGCTGGATAATACGGGGAACAATACCCTGGTCGATGTTCAGCCGCTCACCGGGCGCGGTGGTACTGAAATCTTTATCTTTGCACCTGCAGTGGATGGTCAGTTCAGCCGGATTACCGCAGTGCTTGACCAGCTCGGGCTGAACGTGGTCGATGCCGGCATATCCACGACGCAGGACAGCAAGGCCCTGGACACCTTTCACGTACTGGAAGAGTCAGGCTCCCCCATCACCGGCAATCAACGCCTGGAAGAAATAAAGTCCACCCTGCTGGACGAAATCAATACTGGACATCGCAGAACCTGGCATGTGTCCCGCCGGACACCACGTCAGTACAAACATTTTCCCATCAAGACACACCTTGATTTCAAACTGGATTCACTTGACCAGCGAACGGTAATGGAACTCATCACGGCCGATCGCCCGGGCCTGCTTTCCCGTATCGGGCGGGCATTTGCCGATTGCAAAATCAGTCTGCTGAACGCAAAAATCGCCACCCTGGGTTCACGTGTGGAAGATGTGTTTTACATTACCGACCAGCACAACCAGCCACTGAGCGATACCGCGGAAATAGTATGCCTTGAGAAAGCGATTCACAAATATCTGGATACAGAAGACAAACCGGATAGAGACTAAATGTCTGCTTTGGCTGGTTCAAGACATTCAATTACTTGCGGGATTCCAAATTGAGGATGCCCCGCCACTCGGACGGTGCTTCATTACTCAGCACCCATCCGGGCAAGATGTCAAAAGAGCAAGCCCGTTAACAAGTCACTCCTTCTTTCCCTGATGTCGTTTTTTTAATCTGCGCGACTATATGGCGCACCCTTTCGTAATAAAACCCTCATAAAACCGTCATAAAACCGTAACACTTCATTGGTAGCATGGCTAACGACAACAGCATAGAAGTCTAACTATTATGAGGAAGCGTCCTATGGCTCTTAGAAAATCCACATATCGTTATGAGACTCTTGTATTCGCTATAGTGTTTATACTTACGTTGGTCATTATCGCAACTTTTTGACGAAAAGGTCAGGGTGTCAGAAACCCTATAGCCGGCGTCATATTCCAGGACAATTTGTAGCGGCGTTTTCGACTCTTTATGTCCGTATTACTACCCATAGCATTCCCTCGAATATGTCCTACGCTTACCCATCTGAGTACTGTGCAGCACTACTTAACCGGCCATAGAGGGCAAGCGTCATGACTGAAAATACTTTCAACTTCACCTGGCGGTTGCTGATGGTCCTGTCAGTTGCACTTTCCTTCGCATTGATAGCCTTCCTTGAAGTGACTGCATAACAGGAATGCCCCCCAGCAGGCCCAGCCTGTTAATCAGGGGCATATCGGGCAGACTGTCAAAATCCCGCCAGACAATTAACTTTTTAATGTATTAATACATACTTTATCAGCTCTTGGTGATTAGGTAATAAATACATGTGGCTGATACATTAAGCCTGCCAGATAAAAAACGGGGGTTGTCATGAATGATCTGTTAATGCTCATAGCAATGGTTATCGCATCTGTTGGGGCAGCTGGCCTTGTTCTGGTGCTCAGTAAATTTGTCATCATTACATTACCTGAAATCCTGATGCGGGCTGTAAAAAGAAACAGGTCGCCATCAGTCCCAGCCCGGCAACGATTAACGGGTCAGAACAAGGCAGGATCATGCCCATTATGTTAAGCAGGGATATGCTGTCAGGCTAAAAGACCGGAATCGGGCTGAGCCAGACCTTCCTTCATTGTAGAACCCCAACAAGTGCGGGAAGGGTAAACGCGTGCTATCGGCCTAAACAACTTCCACCATTCCCTGAACACTCACGAATGGCAGCTTCATTCTGTATGCGGTCATTGCTCACCTACGCCCTGACCCGGTGAAGCCGTGCGGCTGATCCGCTGGCGCTGCCAGATGCAGTCACTCCACGGCATGCTTCCAGCCAATAATGAAAGGATCCAAAATCCAGTAGCCATCATCTTTCTTGATGTAGTCGATCTGCCTCGCATGGGAAGCGGGCCAGTGTCGGTTGTTGAAATTCTGCTCACCGACCTTGATGAGATTCTCTTTTGGATCCACACTGATGATCACAGCAACATGTCCTGTGCCATAAAGCGCATTCGCGTATACCAGGAGGTCACCCACCCCGGGCAGTTGGTCAGATCCGTTCAGGTGCCCTATCAGTGGAATCACCGTCTGATCCGATACTTGCGTCAGGTGGTCGATCTTGTTCCATATATCGGCCGCGATTTCGACATCATCGAAGACCGCGCCCCGCTTGATCAGCAACCATCTGCGCGCGTATTCGACACATTGCCACTTGAGTCCGGTATCCGTCCCGTCAATCGTATTGACTTCACGCACAACGCATCCCGAGCTGCAATTCGAGAAAGCCACCACATGACCGGGCGATCTTCCAAGGACATCACCATAAGGTGTACTGCATTGCTCAGAACATACCTTTGGAAGCGCTTCTCCGGCAGCTACGCAGGTGCTCTCACCAAGTAGAGAGCAACAAACAACAAATGCACAGATTAGAGAGCGTTGTGTGAACATGTGCATGGCAGGTCGTAGTGACTGATTAATCGGTATTCTGCATCATCGCTGTTCATCCCGGCAGCATGATACCAATGAGCATGGTCGCGAGCGATGAAGCAGCAGGTTTGTGGGACGCGGTTGCTACGCCATCGTCCTGAGGCATATATTATACGCTGCATCGGCGCGTCGCATAATATAGAAAAATACATACGGCTACGCTACATCAACAACAGCCAGTACATTGCGATACCACCAGAACACGCTATTTTCTATCTGAGCTGAATGACGGCTCTTTGCTGCAATCCAGACGTTCCGACAGTTGAATCGAAAGACTGCACTTTGCACGGCGCACGCCAAACTCGGACCTTTGGCACAACATAAAACGGCGGCCCGAATGCTGCCGTGGATGTGTATATGGTCAAATACTTTGCTGTATTACAGCTATCTGAAACAGGTATCCTGTTCTACAATCGACGGATATTTACAAATTCATGGTTCTTGGTGCATATAGACTATCCTGCTGATTCTTAATCTTTATGATGGAGTCGTTATTTAGGCAAAATGAAAGGACAATATTATTATCCATTTCCTTATTATTCAGGTAACAACCGCACTGATCTAAACTATGACAACGTTTACAGTTGCTCATATGCTGCATAATGTCAGAGGGGGGCAGACTATAAAGGTAGTATTGAAGATCAATACCCTTTCTGGTCAGCATCTTGCCAAGGCTCGAAGGCGTAATACTTTTTTTCAATTCATTGCGAAAACAGTATCCGCTAAATAATTCTCGTATCGGCGCCAGCGAAAAACCTGACAAGCGTGAATTGTCCATAATTCTCTCCGTAATCCATACTAATTATCCAAGCTAGAAAACGGTGACCAACGAGCTAACGAATGCTACGGCTGTTAATGCCAGCTTAGCCGCCGCTAGTCTCTTTCATGACAACCGGGCTGTCTTCCGCCCGTGCTCGGCGCTGGATTGATCGGAAGATTGAAAGGAATTCTTCTCTGCCTGTATCCGTTTGCGAAGGGACTCGATCAATTCGCGGTTAACCTTTGCGAAATAGATATCCTCAGCCGCCTTTTCCGCAAGCCTGAGCTGCTCGACAAAATCACTCATGATGGTCCTCCATTGAACTGCATCAGCAATTAAGGATATGTTAATATTGTACGCATAAGAACAGCGATCGTCAATCATTCTCACGCAGCCTGTTGCTTCTACAATAGCTCGGTCGGCGACGGGCGCACGCCAAGTCCTGACCTTTAGCCCAATAAAAAAGGCGACCCGAAGGTCGCCGATGGACAGGGTTTTCAAACGGCTAGTCGAAATAGGCTATTGGTTTGAAAATAATGCTACCAGCCTACCTGGGACCACTCTCGATTTGCCTGAGGCGTTCTTTCAAGCGCCTGATTTCTGCTTCTCTGGATTCGGTGCCCGGTGCACTGTATGCGGGAGCACCACCATAGCCCGGGGCAGCACCATAACCAGGATTTCCACCATAGGCCGGCGCCCCCCCATAACCGGGACCACCATAGCCCGGGGCAGCACCATAACCAGGATCTCCACCATAAGCAGGATCTCCACCATAAGCAGGATCTCCGCCATAACCCGGACCACCGCCATAACCCGGACCACCGCCATAACCCGGACCACCGCCATAACCCGGACCACCGCCATAACCCGGACCACCGCCATAA
>JBDLIH010000025.1:0-40091 GCA_039714975.1 Pseudomonadota bacterium | reverse complement strand
ACGTTCCCCTATTTGGTCTTGCTCCGGGTGGGGTTTACCCTGCCACGCCTGTTACCAGCCGCGCGGTGCGCTCTTACCGCACCATTTCACCCTTACCCGCACGAATGCGGGCGGTATATTTTCTGTGGCACTCTCCATAGACTCGCGCCTCCCAGGAATTACCTGGCACCCTGCCCTGTAGAGCCCGGACTTTCCTCCCCGCCCATGCAGACGGAGCGACTGCCTGGCCGACTCCCGACTACCATTATATAGGAAGCCGTCGCCCGGCGGTTTCACTCTTGATCGGGATATGGCAAACGTGTGCCGCGGAACAGTTTGCCAATGAGGCGATTCAGGAAATTGCTGCGTTTCAGGCCCGGAATAAAACCGTGCTTTCCTCGCAGCACAAATTTTTGCTTCAGGCGCAACAAACCGGAATGCCCCGGATCGATCTTCAGTCCACGCCGTAAGGCCATGCAGGCGCTCTCGCGAAAACCAAGGCGGTTTTCGGCCATGGCCAGGTTATAGTACACTTCGGCATCCTGCGTCTCGCCAACCACGGCCTTGCGACACAGTTTCACGCCGCTCCTGTCACCCATGCAAACACGCGACAATCCATGGAATGAGGTATAGCGACCCTGGTAGATATCATCCATTGCCGCACACTCATCTGCGGCACGGAAGAACATCAGCGCACCTTCATAATCATCACTTTTGAAACACTTGAGACCATCAACAAAGTCATCACGCATGCGTACACGAATGCCGGACGCGCGTGAACCAAACTGGCTGGCCATATCTCCCCCTTGCGGATATGCTCACCTGCTATCAGTGACAGCTTGTATTCACAACAGACAAACTACACACTACCCTTCAATGTTTGTGGAGATTAAACCGTTTGTGTGAAAACGCAAGTCAAACATCATCCAGATGCATGCCAATTTACTGACGCCGCATGAACATACTTTTCGCCAGCTCTGAAGCACACCCGCTGATTAAAACCGGCGGACTTGCCGATGTAGCCGGCAGTCTGCCACGGGCAATCCGCAGTCTGCATCACGATATCCGTGTCATCATCCCCGGCTATCAGTCGGTACTGAAGCAGGCCAAGAAATTTACGCTTGTTGCTCACCTTGAGCTCGAGGGCGTCAAACAACCGGTACGCATCTTCTGCGGTCGCCTGCCAGGCAGCACCGTGACAGTCTACCTGGTCGATTCACCGGAGCATTTTGACCGGCCCGGCAACCCCTACACCATGAAACAGGGCAGCGTCTGGCCGGACAACGCCGAGCGCTTTACGACCTTCTGTCGTGCTATCGAGGCACTGGCGCTGGATGCTGCCGGACTCGACTGGCAACCGGACATTATTCATTGCAACGACTGGCAAGCCGCACTGGTCCCGCCATTGCTGGATCGTCATGCAGTGCGGCCAGCGACAGTCTTCACCATCCATAACCTCGCCTACCAGGGCCTGTTTGACTGGAAGGCGTTCAAGAAGCTGGAATTACCTGCTGTCTTCTGGTCCATGGAGGCCATGGAATTTCATAACCAGTTTTCATTTATCAAGGGTGGGCTGGTGTTCGCTGACTGGATAACCACCGTGAGCCCGACCTACGCAGAGGAAATCCAGACAAGCGAATTCGGTTACGGACTTGAGGGACTCATCAGTCACCGTGAGGATACCCTGACCGGCATTGTCAACGGCGTTGATTACAGTGTCTGGAACCCGGGACGTGACCCGCTCATCCCGGTACAGTTCAATGCTCGTTCATTGACGCACAAGATCGAAAACAAACAGGCGTTACAGGAACACTTCAAGCTGCCTGTTGATGAGACCATCCCCGTGCTCGCCGTCATCAGCCGGCTGGTCGAACAAAAAGGCATTGACCTGATTCTGGACATTGTGCCCGGGCTCGTCAAGCAGCAGGCACAGTTAATCGTGCTGGGCAGCGGTGATAAAAAACTCGAGACCGGTATACGTGCTGCCGTTAAAAAATACCCGAAACAGGTCGCCGCGCATATCGGTTATGACGAAGCACTGTCACACCACATCGAGGCCGGTGCAGATATCTTTTTAATGCCCTCGCGATTTGAACCGTGCGGCCTGAACCAGATTTACAGCCAGCGTTACGGTACCGTCCCGGTCGTGCGGCACACCGGCGGGCTGGCCGACACGGTGACGGATACCACAGCCGGGACACTTGAGACGAAAACAGCCACCGGATTCAGCTTCCTTGATGCCACGGCATCAGACCTGAAGAAAGCCGTTGAACGCGCACTTGGGTACTATCGCCAGCCGGCGATCTGGCAACAGATTGTATGCACCGGCATGAAACAGGACTTCAGCTGGAAACGCAGTGCGCAACTCTATATAGAACTCTACAAAACAGTGCTGGCCCGACATGCAGGTGACGCCATCGCAGAGTCAGCCTGAAGGATGGCTTTTGCTTTGGTCTGATTAAGGCAAGAGCCAGGACTGTACAGCATGGTTAAGTACGTTTATGTGTCGGAACAACAAGGACAGGGCATTCGGAGCCATGAATAACCCCTTCACTAACACTACCAACAAGAAGTTGATGCATTGCACCTCGTCCATGAGAGCCTACAACAATCATATCGATACCGAGTTTCGAGGCCTCACTCAGAATTGTTTCTACCGTTGCGCCTTGCACAAGACAGGCTGTTGTATCCAGACCTGTCTTGCGCAATCGATCTGCAATCTCCTGAATCTCACGGTGCTCGTCGTGGAATCTTTTCGCTATGGAATCCCGGACCATTTTCGGGTCCGCTTCATTGACAATGGAGTCTGGCTCATACCCCACGGTATACAAGTCTGCTGGTTCAGGCTTTGTGATATGTATGAGCCACACCTGTGCTGAAAGTGCTGTGGCAAGTTCCGCAGCCTTTTTCACAACTTTTTCTGTGACTTCAGAAAGGTCAACTCCCACCAGAAGCTTCATATAATCTCTCCAACCGTTGCGCACCCAACTCCAGACAGGTTATCTCACGTCATATCACGGGAGTCAATCAGGGCAGGAGTTGTGACGTCAGGTAATGCTGATTGTTGTGTCAGTGTATTGACCGGTACAGGCGGGAACGGGTGGAAGAACGGGCAACATTAAACTTTCGAGAACAACCATAGTTAGCCGCTGCATGACCAACCTCGTGTGCCACGATGTTCAGCTCAAGATTTATCCAGTAGCGGAATTTTCAACAACCCGTATAATCTCACCCCCCGAAACAGGATCCAGCCGCGCGCCTGCGTGGCTTTTTTATGTCGATGACCAACAAGCCAAGCACTGACATTTCATTACCCGGTGACAAGGAACTGCGCAGTCGGGTTCGCCTGTTTGGCAACATGCTGGGCGAGGTCCTGCTCGAGCAGGCCGGCGCAGATGTTCTGTCTGCGGTCGAAAAACTGCGCAAGGGTTACATTCGACTGCGCAAGCAGGAAAACCCCGTCCTGCGTGCCCGCCTGTCACGGATCATAGACCAACTGAGTCCCGACCACCTGACAGACGTGGTACGCGCCTTCAATCTGTATTTCAGCCTGGTCAACATTGCCGAGGAATCTTTCCAGCACCGGCAGCGCCGCCAGCAAGCGCGCAGACACGGGCCGTTATGGCTGGGCTCCTTTACCCAGACGCTGCAGGAATTTCATGACGAAGGGGTAAAACATGAACAGATACAAACCCTGCTGAATGAAACACTCTACATGCCGGTATTCACGGCACACCCGACAGATGCAATTCGTCGCACGGTGATGTATGCATTGCGACGCATTTTTATTACCAGTGAACAGCTCTCGGACAGGCGCATCAGCCGCGATGAACGCGACGAAATCCGGCATACGATCAAGCAGCAGATACAGGTGTTGTGGAAGACCGATGAAGTGCGCGCCAACAAACCCACTGTCGAAGATGAAATCCGCAACGGCCTGTATTTTTTTCGTGAAAGCCTGTTCGACGCCATTCCGGAAACCTATCGCTATCTGGAAAAGGCAATACACCGTGTTTATGCCACGACCGGGCCGTCATCCGAATCAGGACTGACGGTCCCGGGCGGACTCATTCATTTCGGGTCATGGATTGGCGGCGATCGTGATGGCAACCCGTTCGTCAAACCGTCGACGACCACACTCGCACTGCGCATGCATATGCGCGAAGTCCTGATTGTCTACCTGCGCCGGGTAGAGGAACTGTCCAGTCGCCTGACCCACTCGGCCACACTGTGTGACTTTTCCGCTGCCTTCATGGACAGCCTCAGGGAAGATGAACGACGGTTCCCCGATGCAAGCCAGGAACTGCCTGCAGATTATGTGAACGAGCATTACCGGCGCAAGCTGTACATCATGCGGCGTCGCCTGAAGATGAACCTGGCAGCCGTTATTGAGCGTATTGAACAGCCGGACACTGACCCGACCCGTCAGACAATCGGTTATGCCAGCGAACAGGAATTATTACTCGACCTGCAATTGATTTATGACTCCCTGGTTGCCGATGGTGATGCCAACCTGGCGGATGCCCGGCTGAAGGACCTGATACGACTGGTTGAGACCTTTGGTTTCTACCTGATGCACCTTGATATACGGCAGGAATCAACACGCCACACCGAGGCCGTAACCGAGATTCTGAAACAGCTGCCGGATGGCCCGGACTACCTCTCACTTGACGAACCCGGACGGCAACAACTCATCACCCGGGCACTCGCGACCAGGCCACCGGTTCTCGACCACCCTGCCCTGTCCGAAGATACCTGCGAGACACTGGAAGTGTTTGACGTCATGCGCCGCATGCAGACCGAGGTCAGCCCCGACGCGTTCGGCAACTACGTGATTTCGATGACTCACACCGCCAGCCACATCCTCGAGGTGATGTACCTGGCCTGGTTAACGGGCCTTGCCGGCAGGCAAAACGATGAATGGTTTTGCCGTATTCGCATCAGCCCGCTGTTTGAGACCATTGACGATCTCGATCATGCGCGGGCCATCCTGACACAGCTGCTGGAAAATGAGACCTACCGCGAACTACTCAACGGGGCCTGCCAGTGCCAGGAGATCATGCTGGGTTATTCAGACTCCTGCAAGGACGGTGGAATCCTTGCGTCCAACTGGAGCCTGTACGAGGCACAACAGCAAATCATCACAATCACCAGTCAGTACGACATTCAGGTGAGGCTGTTCCATGGTCGCGGCGGCACTATTGGCCGCGGTGGCGGCCCGACGCATGAGTCCATCCTGTCGCAGCCACCGGGTACCGTGCACGGGCAGATCAAGTTTACTGAACAGGGCGAGGTGTTGCGCTACAAGTACAGCAACCCCGAAACTGCAGTGTATGAACTCTCCATGGGTCTGACCGGCCTGCTCAAGGCCAGTCGTGTCGTGATCACGGCAGCCAGGGAAGACCGGCGCGACTATATGGGCATCATGGACGAACTGACCCGACTTGGTGAAGACACCTACCGTGACCTGATCGACCATACAGAGGGACTGTTCGACTACTTCTATGAAGTCACGCCGGTCACCGAGATTGGCTTGCTGAACATCGGCTCACGACCGTCGCACCGCAAACAAATGGATCGCTCGAAGACCTCCATTCGCGCCATTCCCTGGGTATTCGGCTGGGCGCAATCCCGGCACACCCTGCCGGCCTGGTATGGTCTTGGCACCGCACTGGAAAGCTGGCGCGATAACGACCCGGCTCGCCTTGCCCGGCTGCAGGCCATGTACCGTGAATGGCCCTTCTTCCGTTCCCTGCTGAGCAATATCCAGATGGCCCTGTTCAAGGGCGAGATGGATATTGCCCGTGAATATACCCGGCTTGCCGCCAATGCCGGACTTGCCGAAGACATCTACAGCAAGATCCGGGCAGAATACCGCCGTACCGTCACCCAGGTGCTCCACATCGCCGGGATACATCACCTGCTGGAAGATAACCTGGCCCTGAGCCTGTCACTGCATCGACGTGACCCCTACCTCGATCCGCTGAACAACATCCAGGTGACACTGCTGTCGCGCTACCGGAACAACGATCTGACCGATGAACAGCGCGATCGCTGGCTGAAACCGCTGCTGCTCAGCATTAATGCAATCGCCAGCGGCATGCGTAATACCGGCTAGCGGGGGGCATCCGAACGGGGGGAGGTATCCACTCTCGCACACGACAAGGCGATTGGGTATAGTAGCCCTTGAATGTGATAATGACGGGTTCAGAGTAAATACTCATATGGCACAGCGGCTTGCACTGGTTGTTGATGATTCCAAGACAGCACGCATCACACTGAAGCGTATGCTGGTAAAACAAAGCATCGATGCCGACACGGTGGACTCTGCACCGGCGGCGATCGATTACCTTGTCGAGAAAACACCGGATGTGATTTTCATGGATCACATGATGCCGGGCATGGACGGTCTGCAGGCGGTGGAAGCCATCAAGGGCAATCCGAAAACCGCCACTATCCCCATCATGATGTATACCTCGAAAGAGGGTGACCTGTACGTTAGCCAGGCGCGCGCACTGGGTGCGGTCGGCATTCTGCCAAAGCAGGTGGAACCCGCCGAGTTATTTGAAGTCCTCAACAAACTCGGGCTGGTCGAAGACCGTCGTACCGCGCGGGCATCCGAAGAAAACCGCTTCGTACTGTTAAATGAAACACCCGAGGAAATCGCACTCTCGGCTGACAGGGAAGACATGGAGGTGATTGCGCGCAAGGCCGCCGAGTCAGCCAGTTACTCCCATACAGCGCCGGCACACCTGGCATCATTGCTGGAAAATTATCACCACGAGATGGTACAGGATGTACGCGATCTCAGGGCAGAGGTAGACCAACTCACTACAGCCAACAAGCTGAAGTCCAGGAGCAGTTTCAGCATCATCCCTCCCCTGGTGGTCGGGCTACTGATGCTGATCCCGTTGTTGTGGTCAATCAGCAGCACCAATGAAACACGTGCCGCACTTGAATCAGCCAACCAGCAGCTCAACCAGATGGAACTGGCACAGCTTTCTCAACAGGAGCAGGCAAACGCCGACAACTCAACTTCTGCTGAATTACGTGCGCAACTCAATCACCAGAAGCAACAGGCCACCGAGCAGTCCGGCCTGCTGTACAACAGCATCACCTGGGCGATCAACCAGAGCAGTCCCTACGATATTCGTGAGGAGGCCTACAATAACCGGCGTCTCACCATCATCCAGGAACTGATTACCCGGCTGCAGGCACTCGGCTTTACCGGTACCGTGCAACTGCATTCACACCTTGGAGAGTACTGCCTGATCGGCGACGAGGTGAATGGTTATACCCTGCCGCCCCCTGACCTGCCGGCAACCAACTGCACTTTAATTGGCCATCCACTGCAACAACTGCCGTCACTGGGCGAAAGACAGTCCATCGCCTTTGCCAATTTTCTCGCAACCTCTCCCCTGGTAAACAATAGCGGCATCAGCATCGACCTCGTGCCACACCTTTACAGCCGCCCCCGTGTGAGCTATCCACCACAACACCAGGACGTCACCTCCTTTGAATGGAATCGCATCGCCGCCGCCAATAACCGGGTGGAAGTGACCTTGATTCCGGATACCGGAACGTAACAAAGACACAATCACCACGAAAAAAACAGAGCTTCCCCCGTTCATACTTTTAGTTAACCGTCAGGCCGCCTATGCTCTCTGTATGCGGCTGTCATTGAAATCCTGTGCAGGTTTTCTCTGCCTTGCGTGTGTGCTCACCATGGGACAGGACACACTGTTCGCAGCCGAAACAGGCACGAATAAACGCCTGCAGCCCGGGCCTTATGCTGTCGGAAAACAGGATTTCAGGCTGGTCGACAGCAGCCGAACGACAGCCGCACACAACGGCAATCCGGAGGCGTCGCAGCGTGTCCTTGAGACGAGTGTCTGGTACCCGGCACAAAACAGGCCCTTTGAGTGGCTGCGTCCCGGCCCCCGACCGCTTACCACGGATGTCTGCCCTGCGCCCCTTGTCATCTATAGCCATGGCTTTATGTCCTTCCGCAGTAATGGCGCCTACCTGGCCCGGTACCTTGCCCGTCATGGCTATATCGTGGCAGCAGCCAATTTCCCGCTTACCCGTTTTGGTACGCCCGGCGGCCCACAGTTTACTGACGTGATTAACCAGCCGGGGGATGTCAGTTTTATTATTGACAGCTTGCTTGGCTGGAGTGAAACCGCGGAGAACCACTTCGCCGGGTGTATAGACCGTGAGCGAATCGCTGCAGTGGGTCTCTCACTGGGGGGGTTGACCACAACCCTGCTTGCCTTTCACCCGGAGTACCGGGACACGAGAACTCGGGCAGCGGTCTCCATTGCCGGGCCTGTCGCTCTTCTTGGCAAGGATTTTTTCGGCCGCCCATCAATACCCTTTATGATGATTGCAAGTAATATCGATGCCATGGTTGACTACCAGCGAAACGCCGTACAATTCAGGACCTGGGTACCCGAAGCCACGCTCGTGACCTTGCAGGGCGGCTCGCACACCGGGTTTGCAGGCATGGCTGCACGGCTGTTCCGCTGGGTTGATAATCCTGACAGTGTCGGTTGCTGGGCCATGCGTGGCACACTGGATGACGCGCTTGATGTACCGGATAACTTCACTTCAAAACTGCGGGGAAAAAAGAATGAGACTTTGACTGATCTGGAACTGATCCCCTGCCGCGACCCTGAACTGCCCACGGCCCTGCGGCCACAGCACCAGCAGAGACTGACAAAACAAGCCGTGCTTTCCTTCCTGCAGAGTCAATTCCATCCCGATGCTGAAACCCGGAATGAATACAGGAAGATTCTTGAACAGTCACTGGCACAGGATAATCCCGAGGTAGAAGTTAATTCAGGACGATGACAATCGAAAACAACACCGAACTGGACCCACGCTGGGGGAAACCGGACCCGACACACGACCCCTGGCTGCTTGCAAACTTCAAACCCCGACCGGATGACGTGTTAATCACCACGGCGCCCAAGGCCGGTACTACCTGGATGCAGAATATCCTGCACCAGCTGCGTTGCGGTGGTGATTCCGGCTTTGACAGTATCGATGCCGTCGTACCGTGGCTGGAGCTGCCGCGTGATGGTCTCAGCCATACCGGGGTGCTTGAGAGATACGAGTCCATGACATCACCACGCGTATTTAAAACACACTGCACCTATGAACAAACACCGGGAACCGGCATGGTGAATATTATTATGTCGTCACGTGACCCGCGCGATTGCATGGTGAGTTTCTATCATCACATCATGGACATGACCGATGAAGCACGGGCACGTGGACATTTTAGCCAGCTACAGACGTTTGATCATGTCTTCGGACTGTGGATGGATTTCGGTGCCTGGTTTCGTAACGTTGCCAGCTGGTGGCCTCATTTTGACGATGAAAAACTGCTCTGGCTCAGGTACGAGGATATGAAACAGGACATCGATAGCTGTGTTGATCAAATACTCGGGTTTCTGCACTGGGACATCACACCGGCACAACGCCAGGCGGTTAATGAGTACATCTCCTTTAGCTGGATGAAAACCAATACAGACAAGTTCACCATGAATATCCAGGGGAAATCAGCATTCAAACCCGGCGGATTCATTCGCAAGGGTCAGACCGGTGATCACAAACAGGCGTTATCAGCCGCCCAGGAACAACAAATTCTTGATAGGGCCCGTGAGGTGCTGGAGGCGGACTGCTTGCGATTTCTTGGAATACCAACATAATCCACCTCTCCCGGAGGGAGATGGAGTTAACGGAATAACCATGCTATGCAAACAAATAAACACGATTCAATCTGGAAGACTTCATTACAGCGACTGCGACATGACTGGGGGCCGGTCTTTACTACCCACCTGGCCTACACTGCGCTGGGCATTATACTGTTTACCCCGCTGGTCGCTCTCATGGGTCGGCTGTTACTCAGTCTGTCCGATCAACCGGCGCTCGCTGATCAGGACATCGCCTGGTTCCTGCTATCCCCGGCAGGGATAGCGGCGCTGGTATTTCTGGCGGCACTGTCAATCACGATACTCGCTGTCGAACAGGCCTCGCTGATGGTCATGGGGGCCGGCAGCGTGCAGGGATTGAGCATCGGCACCCTGGCGGCGTTTCGTTATACGGCGGCACACGCATACAGCATCTTTACCTTTGCGGTCAGACTGGTTGTGCGGGTGCTGCTGTTGACACTGCCCTTTCTTGCTGCCGCAGGCGCCATTGCCTTATTCCTGCTCACCGATTATGACATCAACTACTACCTGTCAGAGCAACCCGTGGAATTCTGGATAGCCGCCGTGATGATCGGACTGCTGCTACTGGCGATGGTGTTAATACTGGTCAGCAAGCTGTTTGCCTGGTCGATGGCGTTACCTCTGGTATTGTTTGCCGGTATTGCACCGGCAAAGTCTTTTGCCGAAAGCGAACGCTTCACCGCTGGACACAAGCGCAAGCTGGTAAAAGTACTCGCTATCTGGGCGCTGCTGGCATTGATACTCGGAGCCGTCATACTGGGTGTCATACAGCAACTGGGCTCATGGGTTGTGCCGAACTTCTTCGACTCGATCAGCTGGCTGGTACCTGTGTTGGGTGGCTTCATCGCGCTCTGGATACTCGGCAATTTCGTGGTCACGGTTTTCACCACGGGCAGCCTTGCCTATGTGCTGGTGACCTATTATGAACAGCACGACTCAAACGAACAAAGTGCCGGTCTCGCTGCCATTGCACGCGAGCAACCCGCACGCGACTGGAAACTGACTGCACCGACACTGGCCCTGATACTGGTTGCTGCGGCTGGTAGCGCCGTACTGGTTGGCCACTGGTTACTGAATGGCATCCAGATAAGTGACACAGTCACCGTCGTGGCGCACCGCGGTGCCGCGGGCAAGGCACCGGAAAATACGCTGGCCTCGATTCGACAAGCCATCACGGACGGTACCGACTGGGTGGAAATTGACGTACAGGAAACGGCTGACGGTGAAGTGATAGTCATCCATGACAGTGACTTCATGAAGCTCGCCAGCGTCAACCTCAAGGTCCGGGATGGCACGCTGGACCAGATACGTGACATCGATATCGGCAGCTGGTTTGATCCGCAGTTTTCCGCAGAGCGCGTGCCCACACTGGCCGAAGTGCTTGAAGAGTCCAGAGGCAAGGCGCACGTGGTCATCGAGCTCAAGTATTACGGGCATGACCAGCAACTGGAACAGCGTGTGGTGGATATCGTTGAACAGCTGGGCATGACCGATGAAGTTGCCATCATGTCGCTCAAGTATGCAGGTATTCAAAAAATCCGTGCACTGCGACCCGAGTGGACCATTGGCCTGCTGTCCACCACGGCCATAGGCAACCTGGCCAGTCTCGACGTCGATTTTCTGGCCGTTGCCCAGGGCATGGCCACACCGGGGTTTGTGCGCCGCAGTCATGAGCAGGGGAAAAAGGTTTTCGTCTGGACAATAAATGACTCAGTCACCCTGTCACGCATGATGTCGCTGGGCGTGGACGGGGTTATTACCGATGAACCGGCACTGACACGCAAGGTCATTGCAGACCGCGCCGACCTCAATCCGGCTGAGCGCCTGCTGATGCATACAGCGATTCTGTTTGGAAAACCTGAACCGCCACGGCTCTACCGTGACGAGTCACCGTAACGTGCGCTACCTTACCATCCTTGCCTGTGCCCTGTTGCTTTCCTGTAGTGACGCAGTCGAGGAAGACGCACCGCACGAGGGAGTTGACCAGCTCGAGCGGCAGCTCGAAATGCATCACCACAGGGACCTGCTTGTCCGCCAGGCGATGCCCGACAGCACACTGGCGGCCTTCACCACGGACGGTTGCAGCAGCGGCCTGTCAATCGGCTGGGAATACCTGGCTGAACAGATTGATGGCATCCGTGAATATCATGGCATACGCCCGCCCTGGGGGGACTGCTGTATCACGCATGACCGGCACTACCATACAGGTGCTGCGATCGACGCCACGGCAGAGGAAAGCTTCGAGGCACGCAAGCAGGCAGATCTTGCCCTGCTGGCCTGTGTGGTCGAGACCGGCAATACACGGACAGCGGAACTCAGTCGTGAGTACGATATTTTACCGGAAACAGTTCACACCCTCTATTCAACCATTGCCAAACTCATGTACCGGGCCGTTCGGATGGGTGGCGTACCCTGCTCGGGCCTCCCCTGGCGCTGGGGCTACGGTTGGCCGGAGTGTGATTAGGCTGTTCGCGCCTGCAAGGTGCTCCTACGCAAGTAAGACATGCCTGTAGGAGCGCCTTGCAGGCGCGATTTCTCATTTTGGATTCAATTCGGTCAGGTCATCCCATACCACCAGACTGTAGGGCATGGCAGCCACAGAATGCTGCAATTGTGCACCAGCCCACGCGGCGGTCTGCCAGGCGTATTGCAGCCAGGCTTGCTGCCCGGTCAACTCACCCAACTGCAATAACACGTGCAGGGAAATGCCATTGACCGAGAGCGTGGCGCCGTCACTGGCTTCCTTTTCACGCACCCATAATTCCGTTGTTGCCGGCGTGCTGAAAAACCCGCCATTGTCCTTGTCCCAGAACTTTTCCAGTTGCAGATCAACCAGCGTGCGTGCCGCATTCAGCCAGCGCTTGTTACCTGTTACCTTGTACAGTGCAAGCAAGCCTTCCGCGACAGCGGCATAGTCTTCACTAAATCCCGGCACACCCTGCTTACCGTCACGCCAGTCCCGATATAACACAGCCTGTTCTTTATCAAAGAGCCTGTTCAGTACAAAGTTTGCCGTTTGTTCTGCTGCCTCGATATAACGCGGCTCATCCAGCAGGCGGCCGGCCATGGCCAGCGTGGTCATCATGTAACCGTTCCAGACCGCCACCACCTTGTCATCCACGGGGATGGCAGGACGTTTGCTGCGCGCTGCAAGCAACAAGCGCTCACCCCTGGTGTTACGCCGCTGTGCCGTAATCAGCTCGACATGGAATTTCTCTGCCATTTCACGCGTAGTCCGCGCCCGGTACAACACATTCTTGCCGTTCATCTCATTGAGTGGATCGCTGATGGCATTACCGTGCTCACTGAGGCCATAGCGAGCGATGACCCAGTCGCGCATGGCAACTTCATCGATGGCCTCGTCCAGCTGACGCCAGCTCCAGGTGTACCCGGCACCCTCCTCCATGTGCACCTGCGCCTCTCCCGGAACAGGACTGTCCGCACTCAGTGCGGCATGGAAGCCACCCTGCGCATCGCGCATCTCGCTCAGGGTAAAATCAAGTATGGCACGTGCGGTGTCCGCATATTGCGCGCGTCCGCTACGCCGGTAGGCATAAAGACAGGCACGGGCAATGAGCGCCTGGTCATAGAGCATCTTTTCAAAGTGCGGCACACGCCACTCAAAATCCGTGGAATAACGGTGAAAGCCTCCACCCAGTTGATCATGGATGCCGCCCGCGGCCATTTGGTCGAGCGTGAACAGCGCCATGTCCAGGCTGGCCTGTGGTTCATCCTGCAACAGGAACATCAGGCGTGCCGGTTGCGGGAATTTGGGTGCGGCTCCAAAGCCGCCCTGCAGGTCATCATAGCTGTTGGCATACTGCTTGCGCGCTTCGGCCAGCGGCGTGTCTGTCAGTTTTGCCAAGGGCTGGGCAGACACGCCCAGTTTCTTCAGGCTCGCCACCGCATTCGCCGCAGTTACCCGGATACCGGCCTCATCGTCTTTCCACAACCGGGTAATGCGTGCCAGCAACTGCTTCATGCCGGGCCGCCCCCTGATCTCGTCCGGAGGAAAGTAGGTACCGCCCACAAACGGATCACCGTCTGGTATCGCCCAGACCGACATCGGCCAGCCACCACGCCCCCGGGTCAGTGTTACATACTGCATGTAAGCCGCATCGATATCCGGGCGCTGTTCGCGGTCGACCTTGATTGATACAAAGCCTTCATTCAGCAGTCTGGCTATCTCCGGATTACTGAATGATTCCCTTGCCATCACGTGGCACCAGTGACAGGTGAAATAACCAACCGATATAAACAGCGGCTTGTTTTCCTTGCGCGCCTTTTCAAAGGCCGCCTCACCCCAGGGATACCACTCCACCGGGTTGTCGGCATGCAGTCGCAGATAGGGACTGGATTCAGCAGCAAGTCGCCAGCCACCGGTTTTCTCTTCCTGTTGGGTTTCGGCAACAGGATACATACCGACTGTCAACAGCAGGAGCAACAAACAGCCACGCAATACTTTTACCGTCATGCCGGTTTCCATCTGGACAGGTTCAACACCTCGCGTACATTTGCAGTAGTAATACGGGCAAGTTCTTCCGCACCTTCATCGCGCACCCCGGCAAGTGCTGCCAGGCTATAGGGTAAATACTCCGGGCTGTTTCGTTCACCACGGTGTTGCGCGACCGTCATATCCGGTGCATCTGTTTCCAGCACGATGGACTCCGCCGGTAACGCCTTCGCCAGGGTGCGCAGCCTTGTTGAACGTTCAAATGTCAGCATGCCACCGAAACCAAATCTGAAACCCATATCTTGATAGAGTGATGCCTGCTGCAGACTGCCGTTAAAGGCATGACAGATTCCGCCACGCACACGGATGCGTTTCAGTGTTGCCAGTACCTGGTCATGCGATTTGCGTACATGCAGAATGACGGGCAAGCCGGCTTCGCGTGCAATCACCAACTGTGCCTCGAACAATGTTTGCTGCGCCTGCCGGTCCAGTCCGTCCACCACATAATCCAGTCCGATCTCTCCGACCGCGACCGCAGGATGCTGTTCCAGCATGCCCTGTAATGCCGGCAGATCATCGGCTGTGTGCTGCTGCAGAAACACCGGGTGCAAACCAAAAGCCGGGTACAGGCCGGACTCTCTTCGACACAATTGCCACAGCTTCTCCCAACCGGCCGAGGCAATACCGGGCACAACGATTCCGGTAACTCCTTTTTGGCGGGCCCGTTGCAATACCGCATTGCGGTCTGCATCGAAATCGGACACATCCAGGTGACAGTGACTGTCAGTCAATTCCATGGATTTGATTGTATGCCCATGCCCCGGGCAGCACAGCCGTTATTTTTTGTGTTTTCTGGTATGTTAGCTTAATGAATCCCCCTGATGAATCAAACAGTATCAAGGATGGGCAGGGCATGAAACGCCGTTTCGGCGGCATCCAGCGTTTGTATGGCGAGCAGGCACTGACCAGGTTCAGGTCGGCACGGATATGCGTGCTGGGTATTGGCGGCGTGGGTTCCTGGGCTGCCGAGGCACTGGCACGTTCTGCCATCGGTCACATCACCCTGGTTGACATGGATCATGTGGCTGAATCCAATATCAACCGGCAATGTCATGCGCTGGACAATACCCTTGGCAAGGCCAAGGTGCAGGTCATGGCTGCCCGCATTCAGCAGATCAACCCAACGTGCCAGGTGACCGCCATCGAGGATTTCCTGACCGTGGATAATCTCGAGACCTTGCTGAGCGGACATTTTGATTACATCATTGACTGCATTGACGGCTTCCGCACCAAGGCCCGCCTGATTGCCTGGTGCCGGCGTAACAGGCTGCGAGTGATTACCGTCGGGGGTGCCGGTGGGCAAACCGACCCGACCCGCATCCGGGTATCCGACCTCAGCCGTACGGAACACGACGCCCTGTTTTCCAAGACACGTAAATTATTACGGCACGAATACGGATTCCCGACAAACCTCAAGCGGCGTTTTGATATCCCCTGCGTGTACTCGGAAGAGCAAGCCGTGTTCCCGACTGAAGACGGTGGTATCAGTGCGCAAAAGCCGGACGCACAAAGCGTCGGCGGGCTTAATTGTGCCGGTGGTCTGGGTTCGGTGATGACGGTAACGGCCAGCTTCGGGCTGGTAGCCACCGCGCATGTGCTAAAGAAGTTGAGTTGCCTGTAGGTCTATCTATTGGTGTAGGAGCGCTTTGCAAGCGCGATCGCAGCTGCAAGCCGCTCCTACGCCACTATTCAACAGCCGTTCCCATACTTGCGGTTGCATAACCGAATTCGGCAAGCCATTTGCCGCGCCGATAATCCAGAGTCAGCCAGTGCGGGAAGTAGCGTTCAGGCTTCACGATGGGCATATCCATGACAGGCGGGTTATCGCGCTCGACCTCGCGCATTGCGCAACTCTGTGTAACGACCGGTCGAAAACTGACACTCAGTTTATCATTTAGCGCTGCGGCATCTTTACCATCAATATGTTCGCGAACGTAGACACGCTTGCGGACCAGACAACTGAAATACAATTCCATTTCCAGCAGCAACGGTTTTGCACGACGATCAAGTTGTACCTGCGCCTTGTTACTGATGGAAAGTTTCAGCGGCTTTCTCCAAAGAGACACAATCCGGTCCATGTACAGATCCCTCGTTAACAAGTACTCCTTCAAGGTGATATTTACTGGTTCAGCAAGGCGAGAAGCGGTCAGATGCAAGGGCTTGCCCACCACGGTCAGACCAGATCGTGAGCGAATAGTTGCGTGGCCCTCAGGCCTACATAACGCTGCCGAACCCCTTGTCCGCGCCACACGGTGGCTCAAGCCCGGCCAGACGACAGCCCTGCGTCACCGGGCCGCCCGGGAACAATTCAAAGAGGTATTTCATGCCACCCCGGCTATGAAATTTCTCATCCAGCGCATCATGCAATTCACGTGAATTTATACTGGGGCTTTCGTGGCGGGAGTAAAATTCCTGCAACGCGCGTACGGCTTCCCAGTGATCCGCAGCTACCGTCAGGCCGTCGTCAGCTGCCGCGCTTCTGGCTACATCCTGTGACCAGCCTTCCGGTGCATAGGGAAACTCACTGCCATTGTTCATTTGTGTCACGGTTCTGCCCCTCCATATCTTTATGAATGTTTGTTACTCCCCTGCACTGAGAGTAGCTGCCCGGTTCGATACTATCAAGTCACAAACCGGTTGAATCAGAACGATATTACGGCAACAGATAGCGCCCACCGGATGCCACGGCAACGACGCACATCCCAAGCGCAAGATTTATTTCAATCAATAGACGTACTTGAGCCAGTTTTTCTGCGCCCGCCGGCCAGTCCTCCGCTGCAACAGCCAGTTTCAGACGCTTAAAGGGCGCAAAAAATACATGCAGGAAGATGAGCATCATCAGCAAACCCGCCCACAACATCAGGTGCACATGCAGGCCCACTTTTGCAAAACCACCGTAAAAGGACAGCACGATCCAGAACCCCGTGACCAGGAGGGTGCCGATGGCGACAAACACCCAGGGAAAGAACTTGCCAAACACAGCCGCCCACAAAGCCAGGCGCTGCGGTGGTTCAAATTGACTGACAGCCACCGGCCGCAAGGCCACATACGCAAAAAACATTCCACCCACCCAGACAACAGCTGCCAGTACATGTAACAACAGCGCTATACCCATGTGTCTCTCCCGATGATTTGATTGTGTATTTTATCGCAGTAGCTCATTGTACAATGCAGTGACCGTATACACCCACACTTCCAGGATCCTGTAATGACAACATCAGAAACCACACAGGTTGTAATCAGTCAGTCCGTTGCCATTCTCGTCGACGGCAACAATATCGAGCGCAGTATTCACTCGGAAACCAGCACCCCGAATACCATGCTGAACTTTGACACACTGGTCCCTCGCCTGCTGGGTAATCGCGGACTCAACCGGCTGGTCTACTTTCGCGAGGGCAAGCAGATTTCATCCAAGCTGAAAGAGCGCCTGCACAGCAATTACCATGGCTCGGTGCGGCCCTGCCACAAAAGTGCCGACATCCCTTTGTCGATCAAGGCAACGCAGCTATCCAACAAGGTGGATACGATCATTATCATGTCAGGTGATTCGGACTTCGTGGAACTGGTGCGACACCTGAAAGCGGAAGGTGTGCGCGTGGAGATTGCCGCGATACCGGCTACCACCTCACGAATGCTGATCGAGGAAGCCGATTATTTTCACGAGATTACGCGGGATGACTGGTTTACCCTGGAGGTTAAAAAACCACCAAGGAAGAAGACGGTCAAGAGCAAGAAATAATTATCGTGCCTGCAGGCGCGCATCACATGCGCGATACAGGCTACACCGCCGGCAACAGGCTCTCACCCGACAACCAGCGATCCACTGCAGCGGCACACTGGCGCCCCTCCCGGATCGCCCACACAACCAGTGACTGCCCGCGGCGTGCATCACCACAGGCAAACACACCGTCAACACCGGTCATATAATTATCTTCCGGCGCATCAATGTTGCCGCAACTATCGAGACAGGCTGGCACCTGCTGTAACAGCCCCGCATGCACCGGATGTGCATACCCCATCGCCAGCAACACCAGTTGCGCGGGCAAGTGGCGAATCTGGCCAGGCAGGTAATGTTTCTCCCAACAGCCGTCAGCTCCTCTAATCCAGCGTAGTTTTTGCAGTACCAGGCCCGCAACCTGCCCTCCCTGCCCGGTGAAAGCAACCGTTTCACAGGACCAGACATGCTGACAGCCTTCATCATCATGATCCGTCGTATGCCATTCAGGCACGGGGTCCGGCCAGTAGCGGAGGTTATCAACATGATCCGGTGGCCGCTCATGATACTGGATTTGTATTACCTGCCGGGCACCCTGTCGTATGGCAGTACCCACGCAGTCACCGCCGGTATCGCCACCGCCAATCACCGTCACCTGTTTGGCGCCTGCATCGATATCCAGGCCATGACTGATAAAGTCACCCGCCACGCGCCGATTCTGTTGCGCCAGGTAGTCCATCGCAAAATGAATACCGCCTAGTGAGCGGCCAGGCACATCCAGTGGACGCGGCTGCTCTGCCCCGCAGGCCAGCACCACCGCGTGACTGTTCCGGTGCAGTGCCTCGAAGTCCAGATCAAAGCCAACATGAATACCGGTACGGAAACGCACGCCTTCTGCATGTAACTGTGCAAGCCGGCGGTCAAGCACCGGTTTCTCCAGTCGGAAATCGGGAATACCGTAACGCAGCAGTCCACCCACCCGGTTTGCCTTTTCATAGACCGTGACACGATAACCCGCACGCGCCAGTTGCTGTGCACAGGCCAGACCTGCCGGCCCGGAACCGATTATGGCCACCCGCTTGAACAGTTTCCTGCGAGCAGGTTGTGGTTTGATCCAGCCTGATTGCCAGGCCTGCTCCACAATAGCCAATTCAATTGAGCGGATGGTCACCGGCCGGCTGCGAATACTCAGGGTACAGGCGTCTTCACAGGGCGCACCACAAATACGGCCGGTAAATTCCGGGAAGTTGTTGGTGGATTCCAGCTGTTGCCAGGCGGCATGCCAGTCATCCTCGTTGACCAGTGAGTTCCAGTCCGGAATCAGGTTATGGACAGGACAGTAACGGTGGCAATGCGGTGTGCCACAATCCATACAACGGCGCGACTGGATAGTTGCCTGGGTAACCGGCATGATCTGTTCATACTCATGCCAATGCCTTACACGCGCCCTGACAAGCTGTTTGCCAGCCTCATGACGCGGGTATCGTATAAATCCAACGGGGTCTTCCATAAGCACATAGCCGTCAACACCATCGCCTTAAGTGTAGACCACGATAACGGCCTGCAGTTGCCTGGAAGGTATTGCTGTCCTGTTAATTCAGCCGGAATTCAAGGGTGGTTTCGGCCCCGGGTGCGAATGTCAGGTTCTTTGAAACCGGGCAGCTTTTCATGCGCTGGATGACTGTTGCTCTATCCTCTTCACTTGCCTCACCTGCGGTCAGAACAGCAGAAAAGTTCACTTGCAGTTTTGTGATGATCCAGTCTTCTGTTGTTGCTATCTCGATATCACCCGCAGCGGAAGCAAGCTTCAAACCACGATCCTTGCATCCCAGACGCAGGTGCATTTGCTGGCAGGCAAGCACCGCATAGACAAATATCAGAAATCCGGCCGTCCCGGTATCGAGATCGAAATCTGTCCACTCGTTACCCTTAAAAAGCTCAACCTGCTGGCTCTCTACCGTGTTGTCAGGTTCCTTATAGTCACAGAATATCCGCATCCTGAAAATACGTTCACTCATAAATGCCACCTCATTAATTCATTCTGGCTGCAATACTACAATCGATCAGCGACAAGCAATTGGTCTTGCATCAAGGATGCGGCCATCCGTCGACCTCATTCACACCGGATTCAATCAGGACCACCTTTTCCGCGCGCTTCAATTTCTTGATAGCTGCCTCACGTTTGCTCGCCGAACTGCGGGTGTGGCCACTCTCCAGGTACACGACCTGTTGCGGTTTGCGCCCGCGGAAATATTTTGCCCCCTGCGCGCCCCCATGCTGTGACAGACGCCGGTCGATATCAATAGTGATGCCCGTATACAGGGAATTATCCTTACAAAGGATAATGTATACCTGCCAGTTCATCCGTCAGATTCACCCCCTTGGCACAATTTGGTACTGCCTGCAGGCATAATCGCGGAACACTGTGCTAGTATTCGCGCCCACATCCACACCGGTAGGATACTACCGCACCCGTGCACACAGGAGAGAACAATGAAAATTGCCGAAAAACATGTCGTTACCCTCAACTACACGCTGAAAGACAACGATGACAACATCCTCGACAAGTCAGATGATGGCAGTTTCTGCTACCTTCACGGGGCAAGCAACATTATTCCAGGGCTTGAGAATGCACTGACGGGCAAATCCAGCGGTGACGAAATATCGGTATCAGTCGCCCCCGAGGAAGGCTACGGACCCCGTGATGACACAAGGATACAGGAAGTACCGCGTGACGCATTTCCGCCTGATATTACGATTGAGCCCGGCATGCAATTCAACGCTCAGGGACCTGAAGGACAGCCCGTCATGGTCACCATCGCGAAGGTGGAAGCCGATAGTGTCACTGTCGATGGCAATCACCCGCTGGCCGGCGTCACGCTGAATTTCGATGTCACTATTGCGGATATTCGCGACGCCTCGGCAGAAGAGCTCGAACACGGCCACGTCCACGGCCCGGGCGGACACCATCACGACTGAGCGGCTACCGTGAAAGCGAGCGACCTCAAAAAAGGCCAGGTAGTGGATATCGATGGCCGCAATATTCTGGTCAGGGAACTGGATGTACAGAGCCCCTCCTCCCGCAGTGGCAGTACGCTCTACAAGGTCCGTGGTGTTGATATTGTCAGCAAGCAGAAATATGAAAACCGTTTCAAGGGCGACGAGGCTATACAGACGGTCGATTTCGGCCGCCGTGCCGTACAATACCTTTACCAGGATACCGATGGTTGCACATTCATGGACAAGGAAACCTTTGAGCAGTACACCCTGGGTACGGATGTGCTTGAAGAGGAATTGCTTTACCTGAGTGAAGACCTCGACGGCATCATGGCCATGATCGCCGACGAGGCCATTCTTGGCATCGTGCTACCGGCAACCGTTGCACTGGAAATCACCGACACCGCGCCCGGTATGAAGGCCGCTTCCGCCTCCTCACGCACCAAGCCGGCCACACTCAGTACCGGGCTGGTTGTGCAGGTACCTGAATACCTTACCAACGGCGAACTCATCAAGGTCAACAGCGGTACCGGCGAATATATCTCGCGCGCCTGACTTCGCACTATGAACCAAACCATCCTGCAGGAGCGGATCGCATCCGCGATTTGAGGTTGGAGTAAAACATTCGCAGATGCGATCTACTCCTGCCAATCGGTCTTACCAGTTTTCTTCCCGGTGAACATGGCCTTGACAAGATTTTCATTATGCAGGCGGCTGGACACAATCACACCGGCGACGTGCAGAAAAATCAACAGCAACATGAAGTTCGATGAGACTTCGTGTATTTCTTCCCAGAATTCCTCTGCCGCCTCATCTCCGTCATGCTCATCTGCGTCATGCTCATCATCGTCTGCATGCGCAGGACTGATCAGGGTCAATGCAGGCACATCGGCTGCCAGTGGTCCAAGGCCCTCCTCTATGGCATACACCTTGAGTCCACTCACCGAGACGACAATAAGCGTCAGCAACAGGGCAAGCACCATCCAGCCACCTGCCGGATTATGCCCCATATAGTGTTTCGGCTTTCGTGCCAGCAGGTCTTTCAGGTACTGAATAACGGTCCCTGGTGAAGACACGAAGTTGCTGAACCGCGCATAGCGGGTACCAATCAGCCCCCACAACACCCGAAACGAGATAAGCCCCAGCACGGCATACCCGGAATAAATATGTAAACTGTTTTCTTCATCACCGCTCAGGTAAGCAATGGTGAATGCCAGTACCAGGCTCCAGTGAAACAGCCTGACCAGTGGATCCCATACACGTTTTTCATTCTTCATCAATACTGCCCTCGTCACATTCAACATGAAGACTAATATCGAATATTTTCTCTAATAAAACATCGGGCCAATGTGATAAACAGTATCGTACAGGACAGATGTCCTATATTATAAGCCTCTGTTTTTGAAGAGTTCATTTTTTTGTACAGCACCCGCACCAAAGAAATCGTCTTGCTCGTTATCTTTGCCATCGTGGTCATTGCGAGCGGTGTCGACCTGGTGACCGATCTCTCGCATGGTGCGGACACTGAACATATGATCAAGGAAGCGATCATTGTCGGCATGTCGATCATGGCGATTGCCTGGCTGCTGTCTGGACTGCGTCAGCAGCGGCTTGAGATCAGGTCTCTGCAGCAGGAGCTTGAATCGGCAACAAATCCTGAGACGCTGCCAAGGAAATATGTACTGGATGCACGCAAGAACCTGGGTACCGTTGTTACCCGGCAGTTTTCGGAGTGGATGCTGACGGGTAGCGAAACAGAGGTTGGCTGGTTGCTCCTGAAAGGCCTCAGCCTGAAGGAGATTGCAATCGTCAGGAACACCCAGGAAAAGACGGTTCGACAGCAGGCCTCGTCAATCTATAAAAAGGCCGGCATCAGTGGCCGCCACGCCTTTTCAGCATGGTTTATAGAAGATATTCTTTGAAACTTCCCAGGAGACAATACCTGCATGACAACTCTTATTACTCTGCTGATCGGCATGTTCATCGGCTGGAATCTGCCGCAACCGGAATGGGCACATGCGATTCAGGACAAGATCGTGCAGCTCCTGAATTCCGCGACCAAAAAGTAACACCGGGGCGTTTCAACTCTGCGCCCCGGTGTCTTGTGGGAAAACGGTAACCAGCGGTTACCGTATAACGTATCTTTACTTCGCAGGTTCCAGTGATATCGCCAGGGCTTCGGTGTAGGTCACCTCAACCACATCGCCTTTCTTCAGCTCCTGCAGGTAATGTTGCAGGTCCGGCGAATCCTTCAGCGAGATCTTGCGCAATCCACGGTCGGGGCTGCGGAATGAAATAAACTTCTGGTAGGGATCGACAAAAACGACCTCGACCCGACGCTTCACTTCCACCCCGACTGCACCGGCAGGCTTTTGTCCCGCGGCTGCAGCAAGCCTGGCTGCACCAACCTCGGTAATACCAAGCCCGACATCCCCGTCCGTCTTGACGATATTGGCGACGGCACTGCGGTAATACTGGACAATGACCCGGTCACCGACCTTGGCCTGCGGCAGGTTCTTCACCTGGTCAGTCACCTGAACAACAACCGAATTGCCTTCCGGTCCCTGAATGGTGACCAGGCGGTTTTCCATGTCGATAGCGGTTACTGTGGCGGTTACCGTAACCAGCTCGGCCGTGTTGATACCCTCCGGTGGCGGCTCGCGTCTGTCCGGTGAGGTGTCGATTTTATCCATCTCCGGGTCATTATCCAAAGCCAGTGTCGGTGCGGATAGTGTAAGTAGCAAGCAGGCCAGTAGTATTTTGATGCTTTTCATTTTCAATTCTCCTTTTGATTGATGCTTGTTATCAGATAAGCGCTGCTATTCTACACCGAAACAGGATTTACTCGCCCTTTTCTTCCTGTACTCCTGCCGGCAGGGTATAGGGTGTGGCTGCCTGCAGATTGCCCTGATAGATGAGGCCTGGACAGGGGTGATCGAAGTTAACCTGGTAGTAAATATATTCAAACAGATCATCCGCCTGGTCTTCCTGCACCACGACCGTGACCACCCGCACCGAATAGCCGGCAACCTGTCGTTTTCCCTTGTATCTTCTGCGCATCTGCAGGCCGAACCCCCGGCACTGAAAGGTGTTTGCCGAGATAATGCCCTTCTCCGTGCGGAGTGCCTTCAGCAGCGCCATGTCCTGACCTTCATCGGGCAGGATGCAGGTAATGATTTTTGCCTGCGGAAAATCCTGCAGCTTGCTCACGAATCATCCCCGCAATCTTTCTTGTCCAGTTGTTCGAGCAGTTCTTCAGGGATATAGGTGGCCGCTTTTTCCAGCGGGGTAACGTACATGAAACCCATGCCAGGGGTATCCAGCTGGCCGGCCAGATAGATGTTATTGAATACCGTTTCCAGCTGTTCACTGGAAACAACAATGTTGACTACTTCCTTTTCAACTTCGACGGCGACACCGAGTATGCCAAGCCGTTCCCTGACACCGCTGCCCTTGGCATAAAAGATCGTTGCGCCCTGGGCACCGGCTTCCTGGGCCGCATGGACGATGGTATCACCAAGGCCACGTTGCACGATGCAGGTGATCAGCCGCACGTCGGTCAACAAGGTGATGCTGCGTCTTGTCCTGTTTGTCATGATGAATCTGTATATTTCCGTATCAAGTGTTCACATTTAGATAACTGCTGCAGCCTCTGTCTCCAGGTGCGTCTTCAGCCGAAGCCACAAGCCGGTCGCCAGCACCGAAAGAATAGGGCCGATGGAGGCCATGGACAGCATGCCGAAGCCTTCTACCACCTGCACCGCGTTGCCGATGCCCAGCCCCATGGCCAGCACCAGCGGTACGGTAATGGGGCCGGTGGTTACCCCGGCGCTGTCCCAGGCAATGTTGACGAATTCCTCGCTGGACAGAAAGGTGAGCACCACCGCCAGCAGGTAGGTGGGCAGTAACAACCAGGCGAGCGGCAGATCAAAGATAATCTTGGCCAGACCCAGGGCGATGCCGCAGGCAACACCGGTGGAGACGGCATACATCAGCGTGGATTTCTTGAATACCCCCTGCGTCAGATTCTGCACAGTGAGTCCGAGGGTGTTCAGTGCCGGTTCGGCCAGAGTGGCACCAAAGCCGAGAAACCAGGCGAAGGCCAGCGCCAGGAAAAGACCGATCATGTAGAGAAAGAGCGGCGAGCCTTCAACCGCAGCAATCTGGGTAAACGCGGCCGGTAACAGGCCGCCGGATTCGCTGCCCAGCCTGGAGAGTCCGTAGGTCAGTCCCAGGTTGAAAATGCACATGCCTGCGACGGTCAGAACGATGCCATAACCAATCATGCCGGCGTGTCTGATCTTTTCACCCAGCATCAGTTTCATCACCAGGTAGAGAAACAGCACGAGCGGCAGAATGGCGCGCAGGCCGTGCATGATTTCCCTGCCGGGCGTGGTCTCGTACCAGGCGGGTACGGCCACAGCCACATTGCCGCTCGTGGCGGCCAGAATAATGGACTCGACGGGGACTGAGGAGACGATGTAAATGGCCAGGCTGAGTACCCCGATGACGGGAAAGAGCGAGGCCAGCGTGACGATACCGAAGCCGGAGAGGGTTGCATTGCCTTTCCCGGTTGAAGTGGCGATACCGATTCCAAGGGCAAGAACCAGCGGCACGGTGACGGGACCGGTGGTTACTGCGCCGCAGTCCCATGCCAGCCCCAGCACTTTCTGCAGCTCGGGATGGACTGCTGCATAAAGTGACAAACCCAGTGCCGGAACCAGGGTGGTGTAGATCATGGGCTTGAGGCTCCAGCCATAGATAAAACGCAGGGTACCCAGCACAGCGGCCAGCCCTACCCCGCAGCCCACCACCAGCACCAGGGCACCGGACCAGTCATTGAGAATAGCGTAGAGATAGGGAGCGGTTTCCACCGAAATGAGCTGACCGGCAGTCTGCAGTGCGCCGATGGCTGGTTCCGCAAAGGTGACGCCCACACCCAGGATAAAGGCCACTGTAAGGACTGCCGGCAGCGCCGATTTGCGTGGCAGCGTATGACCGATGGTCTCACCGAGTGGCATCAGTCCCAGCTTCAGCCCCTCCAGAAACAACATCAGCCCAATGACCACCCCGAGCAACCCGAATGCCATGCTCCAGGGAGCACTGACGGTTTGGTCCAGGATAAAAACCAGGAACAGAATCAGGTAGCCGGCCAGTGGAATCACGACCCTGAACTGCTCCATAAAGCGACCCTGGACATGGGTATTGACCAGGCGGAAGACATCCAGCTTGCTTAAGGTGACCGGTGGCGCAACATGGGGAATGATTTTCCCGTTGGCATCAAAGCTGATTTCAGGCGTAAGCAGGTTATAGCTGACCGGGTGCTCGACCAGAGAGACATTACGCAGGTATTCACTGTAACGGATAGAGTGTGCCATCAGATGTTTTGTATTATACCCATGCGCCCCTGTTCATAGTCCTCGATGACCTGTGCAATATAAATTAAGGTTCCAATGCTTCCCATCTGCCGAAGCAGACCTCAAGTTCCTCCTCGACTGCCTGCAGACGTTCCAGTGTCACGTTGACCTGCTCATGTGGCTGCTGATAGAAACCGGGTTCACCCATGCTTGCCTGCAGTTGCACCTGCTCGGTTTCGAGTTGCTCGATTTTCCCGGGCAAGGCATCCAGTTCACGCTGGTCCTTGTACGACAGTTTTCCGGTTTTTGCTGTTGTTGCCTGCTCAGGCGCAGCCTTTACGGATGAGCCGGTATTATTTTTTCTGACCGGCTTGTCATTTGCAGACTTTTTCTGGCGCAGCCAGTCCGAATACCCGCCAACATACTCGCCAATGACACCCACCCCTTCAAACACCAGGGTACTGGTGACCACATTATCGAGAAAAGCGCGATCGTGGCTGACCAGCAGCAGCGTGCCGTGATAATCCATCAGCAGCTCTTCCAGCAATTCCAGCGTTTCCACATCGAGATCATTGGTGGGTTCATCCATCACCAGCAGGTTTGCCGGTTTTGCAAACAGGCGCGCCAGCAACAGGCGGTTGCGCTCGCCCCCGGAGAGGGTGCTCACCGGTGACTGCAGGCGCTCGGCCGGAAACAGGAAGTCGCGCAGGTAGCTGGCGACATGCCGGTCACGGCCGTTCACCAGCACATGCTGACTGCCGTCAGCAACATTGTCCATCACCGACTTGTCGGCATTGAGTTGCTCGCGCTGCTGGTCAAAATAGGCCACCTGCTGGCGGGTACCCCGGCGCACCTGGCCGCTATCCGGCTGCAGCTCACCGAGCAGCACCTTGATCAAGGTGGACTTGCCAACACCATTGGGACCAATGATGCCTACCCGGTCGCCACGCAGGATGGTCGTCGATAAATGGCTGATGACCGTGTTCTCGCCAAAGCTCAGCGAGACATCTTCGGCCTCAAAGATCAGCTTGCCGGATTGTTCACCGCCGTCCAGTTGCAGCCGCGCATTACCCGCCCGGTTACGCCGCTCCCGATACTGCTCCCGCAAAACCTGCAGCGCCCGCACCCGCCCTTCATTGCGGGTACGCCGCGCCTTGATTCCCTGTCGTATCCACGCCTCTTCCTGGGACAGCTTCTTGTCGAACAGCGCATTGTGGCGCGCCTCGACTTCCAGTTGTTCAGCCTTGCGGCGCACATAATCATCATAGGTTCCGGGCCATGAAGTCAGCTGTCCGCGGTCGAGTTCAATAATGCGCGTCGACAGGCGGCGGACAAAAGCGCGGTCATGGCTGACGAACAACAGCGCACCACTGTATTCCACCATGAACTCTTCCAGCCAGGTGATGGCCTCGATATCAAGGTGGTTGGTCGGCTCGTCCAGCAACAGCACATCCGGATCACACACCAGTGCACGCGCCAGCATGACACGGCGGCGCCAGCCACCGGACAGCGAATGAAACACAGCATTACTGTCCAGCTGCAGACGTGACAACACGGTCTCGACACGCTGCTCCAGTTGCCAGCCGTTGGCAGCCTCCAGTGCCTGCTGCAGGTCTGACAACCTTTGCAGGATGGCGGGATCATCGGAATGTTCGAGTTCGGTGGCCGTATGGTGATAATCGGACACCAGTTTGCCCAGGCCTGACAAACCAGCGGCGACTACATCAAACACCGTGTCGTTGCTGTCCATGCCGACTTCCTGTGCCAGGTAGGCAATGCGCATGCCCGGCCGTATCCAGCACTCACCGTCATCCGGGGCCACTTCACCACTGAGCACACGCATCAGGGATGACTTGCCCTCACCGTTGCGCCCGACCAGGCAGATGCGTTCACCCCGCTGCAGTTCCAGGTCTATCGAGTCCAGCAAGGCCCGGTGACCAAAGGCCAGTGATACTTTATTCAGTCGCAGCAGGGGCATTGATTTACACGTCCATACAGGGAAGACAGGATTCTACGCAAGCAGGCAGTGGATGTAACACGCTAAACTATAAAAAACATTCGCGGCTGCGAACCGCTCCTGCCCTATAATACAGGGTATGTTTTTTCTGGTTTTTATGCTGGTATGGGGCGGTGGCCATGCCTATCTTGCCCACCGGCTGATCAGGCCACTGCGTCGCGGCAGCCGAGCACGCCGTATCGGCTGGGTCGTGCTGATTGCCTCACTGCTGCTTGTACCGGGTGTGATGCTGGCCCGCTGGCGCGGGCTGGAACCCGGACTATTCGACCGGCTTGCCTGGATCGCCTACATCGATATGGGCCTGTTTCTGTTACTGGGTCCACTGCTGCTTGCACGTGATATTGGCTGGATGCTGTTCCGGGCGGTTCGCACCCTGCACCATAAAGCGGCAGGCCGTGTCGAGACAGCAACGCCGGAAAACATGGAACGACGGCAGTTTCTGGTCAACAGCATGAACGCCGGCATCCTTGGCATGGCCGGCAGCATGACGGTTGCCGGTTACTACGAGGCACGCAGACTGGCGCAGATACGTGAGATCACGGTCCCGATCGCAGGCTTGCCGGATGCGCTGCTGGGGTTCCATCTGGTGCAGCTCAGCGATATCCATGTCGGCCCCACCATTAAGAAGGACTACCTGCAGGGCATTGTTGAACGCAGCAACGAGCTGCACCCGGACATGGTCGCCATTACCGGTGACCTGGTTGACGGACTGACGTCCACCCTGCAGGACCAGGTGACTCCCCTTGAGAATCTGCGAAGCCGTCACGGCAGTTACTTTGTCACCGGCAACCACGAGTACTACTGGGGTGCGGAAACCTGGACAGATCTGCTGAGAACCATGGGCATTCATGTTCTGAACAACGAACATCACATTATCCGGCACAACAATGCGCGTCTGTTGCTTGCCGGTGCAACCGATTATGCAGCCGGCAATTATGTACGGAGTCATGCCTCTGATCCGCAACGGGCCCGGCACACTGCACAACCCGCCGATATGTCCATCCTGCTGGCACATCAGCCGCGCAGTGTTTTTGCCGGTGCAGCAGCCGGCTATGACCTGCAACTGAGCGGACACGTCCATGGCGGACAGTTCTTTCCCTGGAACCTGTTTATCGGGCTGGTACAGCCCTACACAAGGGGCCTGCACCGGGTTAATCAACGCATGTGGCTGTATGTCAGTGCCGGCACGGGTTACTGGGGGCCACCTTCACGGCTGGGGGTGCCCTCCGAGATCACTTCGATCCGGCTGACGCGCACATGATTACTGGTTGGTTAGCGTCCATCCAGAAAGAATAACTCTCGCCAAGACGCAAGGATCGCAAAGTTATAACTTATTGCTATAAAAACCTGATAATTCTTTCTTGGCGTCTTTGCGCCTTTGCGCCTTTGCGAGAGACATTTCAGCGTTTCAGGTTAATCAGTGCTGCAACTCCCTCTCGCTGGCACAGCTGATACAGAGTGTCGCTGCCGGATCCAGCGCCAGGCGCTTGATTGCGATCGGTTCCTCACAGGCAAGGCAATAACCGTAATCACCGGTCTCGATGCGCCGCAGGGCAGCGCTTATCTTTTGCAGTTCCAGTTTCCTGCGACGCCCCTGCTCCTGTGACATTGCCTGGCCCTGCAGGGCGTCCATCCGTGACAGGCGCCCGACGCTGGTCTGATCCAGTTCAACGACCCGGGCCGCATCCTCGCCAGTTGCTTTCAGCACAGACAAATCCTCCTGCAACTGGAGCAGCTGCAACCTGAATGCTTCTACATGCCTGTCATCCATCACCACAGTGACCTCTTTCATGACTCATTCTGCTTCGATCATCCTGTATGATCGCAAGTCTTGCCAGCACCTAGACTATAATATACTCAAGAAAAAGACCGAGCACGCCTGGATGCCCCTGATCGACGCCCTGAAATCAGCATTTGTATTACTTGCCATCACATTGATACTGGCGGGTTGTGCCTCTACCGGCGTCTGGCTGGAAGCGGACACAAAAGACTACATTGAGCGGATGCAGACCCAGACCGATGGCGCTGTACAGGTCTCGACCAGTGTACTGTCGGCCATTGAGTCACTGGTCATCTACGGTATCCCGCTTGCAATAAAAGGCATCCAGCCCGTCTGGATTGAAGTCGAAAACAATGACGACATTGCCTACTGGCTGATGCCCTCGGGGCTGGACCCGAATTATTTTCCCGCCTCCGAGGCCGCAGACGCGTTTGCTCCAGCCGCCGGCAGTCGCAAAAACAGGAAACTCAATCAGCACTTCCGGCAGCTGGCCTTCAGGAATCCTGTCACACCCGGCACGACGGTCTCCGGATTCATCCTGACCAACCTGGACGAGGGTGTAAAAATGGTCGAAATCGACCTGGTCGCCAGCGGCCACCTCAGGACCTTTTCCTATCTGGCCGATGTTCCCGGCTTCCGTGCTGACTATGCAGGCAAGCAAAACCTGGAACACACGGTGCATGAGGCCCACGGGCTGATCAACTACACCAATGACGCTGCATTCCGGGCTGCACTCGAGGCCCTGCCCTGCTGCACGACCAACAAGAAGGGCACACGAAACGGAGATCCGCTCAACCTGGTGATCGTTGGCGGGAGTGAAGATGCCTTCCCGGCACTGGTTCGGCGCGGCTGGCACCCGACAGAGGCCACCTACGCCGGTTCGGTCAGGAAGATGATCAACTCGGTACTCTCCGGGGCGCGCTACCCCTACTCACCGATCAGCCCCCTGTACCTGTATGACCGCCCCCAGGACTTCGCGCTGCAAAAGGCACGCGACAACATACACCAGCGCAACCACCTGCGCCTTTGGCTGAGCCCAATGCAGTTCCATGGCAAGCCCGTGTGGGTGGGACAGATCAGCCGTGACATCGGCACCCGCCTCACCATTCATTCACCCTACCTGACAACCCACAAAATCGACCCGAATGTCGACGAGGCGCTGGTCTCGCTGATCGAGGATCTTGCCTATTCGCAGAACCTTCAAAAGATGGGGCTGGTCAAGGGGGTCGGTGCTGCGCCAAGAAACAAGCCCCGTGAAAACCTCACCACGGATCCCTACTTCACCAATGGCCTGCGCGGGGTGTTGATATTTGACGAACACCCCACCTCACTGGCGGATATTGAATTCCTGCCCTGGGAAGGAATGGAAGACGGCATGGTCGATGCCGCCATCAAGAGTAACCGCCAATGAAGCACCCGACCGAATATAGCGCATGCCCGCAGGCGACCCGGGGCATTTTGCAACAGGCCATCGGTCTGGCGCTTTTATATTCACTGTGCCTGTTATTGACCGGCTGCTCAACCTGGCAGGCACCGGCAATGCTTGACGACACACCCTTGCGCGAGCGTGCGGTAACGACCATGGCCAGTAATATCCGGGTCAGTGCTGCCGTGCTCAGCAAAGAAGACAACCTGAATATTTTTGCTACCAACATCAATGACAAGGGTGTACAGAGTATCTGGGTAGAGGTAGCAAATCACTCGCCGCACACCCTGTGGCTGCTGCAATCAGGAACCGATCCGGATTATTTTTCACCGCTGGAGGTAGCCTGGTCACTGCACAAGCCATTATCCCGTGGCACCAACCGTAAAATAGATGACTATTTTGACAGCCTGAGCATGAAAAACCTTGTCCCGCCGGGTGAAACACGTGCCGGCTTCCTCTACACCAACCCGCATCATGGTACGCGAGTTCTTAATATTGACCTGCTGGGCCAGCAGGCAATCTTTCCTTTCACCCTGTTCCCCCCGGTGCCGGGAGAATATGGCGAGGAACAGATGCACGAATTATTAGCACGCATTGAGGAATCGCGGAACAATGATTACCAGGATGAATCAGCATTCCGGTCTGCACTTGGGCAATTACCCTGCTGTGCAATCGACCCGCGCACATCAATCGCGGCTGACCCGCTCAACGTCATTATCATTGGCGAACTTGCTGATATCGGGGCGGCACTGACCCGTCGCGGGTATCGCCGTGACCCGCAAGACAACGACAGAATACAACGGCTCTTCGGTCGGCTCCCGGACATAGTAGTACGCAAGTCGGGCCAGGGTGGAGTCCCTGCAAACTGGATGCGGATGTGGGTAGCGCCATTCCGTTATCAGGGCCGGCCTGTCATACTTGTCCAGTCAGGACGGCCAGCAGGTGGTCGCTTTATACCGGACAATAGCCAGAAATTGACACTGCACCCGGATGTCGATGAGACACGCAGCCTCGTCATTCAGGATATATTCTACTCAGGCGGCCTCGCAAAACTGGGCTTTGTCGAGGGCGTGCATCCGGTGACTGCTGAACAGTTGTTCAACCACCCCAAGGAGTTCAGTTATCGTTCAGATGGCTCGCGTGCGGTTCTTTTTGTTACAACCCGCCCCCTTTCGCTTTCGGATGTAGAAATTCTTGACTGGGCCCCCACCCTGGAACGCCAGGCAGCCGATGCCATTGAAAGAAACTTGAAGGAGAAAGCCGGAATACAACAAGCACAGTAAAAAGTATTCCCATAAGACGATGCGCACACTTTTTCTTATTCTGGCAGCACTGTCCACACTTGGTGCCCCACCCTGCCAGGGACAAAACCCGGTCAGGGAACAAAAACCAGAGTGCGTCATCCTGCTGCACGGACTGATTCGCACTTCCTCCGCCATGACCCCCATCGCCGATGCCCTGCGAGAAGAGGGCTTTATCGTCGTCAACCAGGATTACCCGTCCCGTAAATACTCTATCGGGGAATTGTCTGACCTTGCCGTCAATACTGGCCTGGATCGCTGTCGCCAAGAAGGCGCGCAACGCGTGCACTTTGTGACCCACTCCCTTGGCGGAATCCTGGTGCGCTATTATCTATCGGAAAAACCCATACCGGAACTGGGCCGGATCGTCATGCTGGCGCCGCCCAATAAAGGCAGCACCCTGATTGACCTGTTTGAAGCCTTTCCGGAGCTCGGTGATATCATCGGGCCTGCAGGATATCAACTGGGTACGAATGAAGAGAGTGTTCCCTTGATGCTAGGACCGGCAAACCATGAGGTCGGCATCATTACCGGCGACCATACCGTCAATCCTGTCATGTCAACGTACCTCAAGGCACCGAATGACGGCAAGGTAACAGTCGAAAGCGCCAGACTTGAGGGTATGACAGATTTCCTTATAGTCCCTCACTCCCACCCGTTCATCATGCGCAACAATAACGTCATCGGACAAACGATTTACTTTTTGTATTTTGGGAAATTCAAAAAACCCGATCCTGAATAATACATTATGCCAACACAATCACTTCAACACCTTTCATATATACACATGTCTGTGAAGGCTCTGCTCACCGGCCTGCTTGCACTGGCACTGCTGGCTGGCTGTGCCGCCCCCAAGATGAAGGACAATATAATCCGTCCGGCCCCCGATTATGCGAAACCACCGGCAACCGAAGGTGTGCTGGCCGACATGGCAAATGCCATCTTCAGTGAGCACGGGCCGGAGTACTCCGGGTTCAAGCTACTCGACAGCAGCATGGACGGACTGCAGTGGCGGATTGCACTGATCGATTCGGCTGTGTCTTCCGTCGATATACAGACCTACCTCTGGTACCCGGACAATACCGGCAGGTACATACTCGAGCGTGCCGTGCTCGCTGCACAACGCGGCGTACATGTGCGCATGATTGTGGATGATCTGCTTACTATCGGACAGGACCAGGTGATCCGCCAGCTTGAGGACCATCCCAATATCGAGTTCCGGCTGTTCAACCCGTGGAAGGGTCGTGACCTGGGATCGCGCGGTGCAGAAATGATTGCGGAGATGGAACGCCTGAACAGCCGCATGCATGACAAGCTGATCATTGTGGACGGCAATGCTGCCGTGGTCGGCGGCCGCAACATCGGCGATCATTATTTCGGTCTCAGCAGCGCCTACAATTTCCATGACCTCGACCTGCTGGGTATCGGACACATTGCCCGCCAGGCCAACGGCATGTTCGACCACTTCTGGAATAGCGAATGGGTGGTGTCGGCTGATAACCTGGCGAATGAGTCTGACACGGACTTTGCAGAAGAAAGATGGCAAGCCATCCAGGAAAAGAACCGCGCCGCAGCTGAACTGCAGGCCTTCCCGCGCGAACCGAAAGACTGGAACACGGAACTGGCTGCCGTTACAAAGGAGCTGCACCCGGGCACCAGTTACCTTATCTATGATGAAGCCACAGAGAAAGAAGCCATCTCACAGAACGTGATGCAGGCCATGTTTTCCTTTATGAACAAGGCTGAGCAGGAACTGTTGATTACCAATGCCTATATCATACCGGGACAGCCAGGCATCGATTTTGTACAGCAATTGACAGACCGGGGTGTCAAGACACGCATCCTTACCAACTCGCTGGCCTCGCACGATGTCCCTGCCGTTAACAGCCACTACAAGTACTGGCGTGATGACTTCATCAATGCCGGCGCCGAACTCTATGAATTGCGCGCCGATCCTGATATCCAGGCAATTGTAGACGTACCACCGGTACAGGGTGGATTTACCGGCCTGCACACCAAGTCCGTCGTGGTCGACCGGCGCTATGCATTCATCGGTTCCATGAACTTTGATCCGCGTTCGGCCAACATCAACACCGAAGCCGGTGCCTTCGTCGACAGCCCCGGCCTGGGTGAAGCCCTGGCCCAGATGATGGAACGGGACATGCAGCCGGAAAATGCCTGGCAGGTCTTGCTGAATGATGACGGCAAACCCTACTGGGTCAACAGCGACAAAACGGTATATACCCAGCCTGCACGCAATGGCATGCAGCGTGTGATGGATGTGATTTTTGAAGTTGTACCGAAGGAACAGTATTAATGCCTGACATAAATCTCCTGCTGCTGCCTGCCCTGCTGGCAGCCACGATCCTGGCCATTGGCGGTTGCGCGTCCAGGCCACTGATGCCCTACACCACAGACACGACGCCCATGGTGCTGGTACCGGCGATACAGGACAGTAGCAAGGACAAGCGTGGACGCTTTCGGGAAATCTTTTGCGAAGTGCTCGAGGCACGCGAGGACAGCGTGCCTGACTACCGACCGTGTAGCGAAGCACTGACACGCGTTGGCAACGAACCTCTCGGTAGCGGCGAAACCGTCATGCTGGGACCTTCACAACGCCGGCTGGTCACCTTGTTCGTACCCGGCGTAGGCTGGGACTGCTTTTCCCAATGGCTGGCTATGCAGGACACCATCCCCAACCATCTCCGCCAGTTCGGCTATGACATGGTGACACTGGACGTCGATGGCCTTACCAGCAGTGTCAGCAATGCACGGCAAATCCGCGATGCCATTATGACAATGTCCCATGAATCCACGCAACCCGACCTGGTCCTTGTCGGTTATTCCAAGGGCGCACCGGACATCCTCGAGGCTATCATGAATTACCCGGAAATCCATGACCGGGTCGCCGCCGTGGTCAGTGCTGCCGGTTCGATTGGCGGTTCACCACTGGCCAACGATGCTACCCAGTCGCAACTCAATATGCTGCAACATTTTCCGGGCTCAAAATGCACACCGGGCGACGAAGGCGCACTGGACAGTCTGCGACCGGCGACGCGCAAGGCATGGCTTGCAGAAAACACACTGCCTGAGGGGATCGCCTATTACTCGCTAATGACCTTCCCTGACCCCGAGCGCATTTCTTCCATACTCCGCGGTAGTTACAGGAAGATTGGAAAGGTGGATGCACGTAACGACAGCCAAATCATTTTCTATGATCAATTTATCCCGGGCAGCACACTGGTCGCTTATGTAAATGCCGACCACTGGGCACTGGGCGTACCGATCGCGCGCACTCACAGTATCGTCGGTGAAATTCTCGTTGACCAGAACGATTATCCGCGCGAGGCACTGCATGAGGCGTTACTTCGTTTTATAGAAGAAGATCTTCAGTCTATCGGGAACTAACCTCTTATTGTAGGAGCGTCTTGCAGGCGCGAAAAATCATTCAAAAAGAATCGCGCCTGCAAGACGCTCCTACAGGATATTTTTATTGAATTGGGTCCTTCCTGAGCCAGTTATTGAGTGCCTGTATATAAGGTAAGTTGCCATTATCAAGGAACCAGGAATCAACGACGTAGTGGTCAAGCGTTTCCACTTCAATAATCTGGCCTGCCCAATGCTGATCAAATAAATGCGGTGCACGAGATACCCGATCGGCAACCCTATGCCAGCGCAATAAACCCCGTGCCTGCAACAGGTCGAGATAACGCTTGGTATTCGTTGATTCATCGATACAGTCCATCTGGCCCGGCCAGTCGTCAACAATCGGATTCCTTCCCCGGTCACGAAAGGTGGGGGTCTGCTTGCCCGCAATATGCTCCAGTACGGCAATCGCCCGCCGGATCATTTCCCGTTCCTCGACAGCCGAACGGGCAGCCGGTTTGAACTGGTCGAGAACCGCCTGCCACTCCCCGATAGCAGGACGGACATGTGCAGTCCGGTTACAGTTATAGTTATAACAAATCGTGATATCCGGCAGCGGGCGATCGACTGCCGGCAACGGCAATGACACTGACAGCTGCAGCAAAATCAGCAGACAACGTATAGTAAACCGTGAGGACGGGTCCCTGGAAAACATGCCTAATGTCCTGATATGTTCATATTATTGACGACAAATCAATCCTAGCAGTCAACACGCCGGCCGGCCATGCCCTACCCCTGCCGGGGTAGTTGCTACTTTCATGGGCGCGAGTCTGTATAATCGCTGCCCTTTCACAGACATACCGCTGCCGCAGCCATAGAATCCAACATGATCAGCAAGCTTAGAAATATCGCCATTATCGCGCACGTCGACCATGGCAAGACCACCCTCGTAGACCAGCTCCTGAGCCAGTCCGGCACCCTTGGCGAGCGCGCGGCAGCCCCGGAACGGGTCATGGATTCCAACGAGCTCGAGAAAGAACGTGGCATCACCATTCTGTCGAAGAATACCGCCATCCGCTGGGGTGACTACCGTATCAATATCGTCGACACCCCCGGCCATGCCGATTTCGGTGGCGAGGTAGAACGCGTGCTGTCGATGGTGGATTCCGTACTGCTGCTGGTCGACGCCGTGGAAGGCCCGATGCCACAGACCCGGTTTGTCACCCAGAAGGCATTCGACCTGGGCCTGAAACCGATTGTAGTGATCAACAAGATCGACCGCCCGGGCTCACGACCACACTGGGTGCTCGATCAGACCTTTGAACTGTTCGACCGCCTCGGTGCAACCGATGAACAACTCGATTTCCCGGTGATCTATGCCTCGGCATTGCAGGGTTATGCCTGTGCTGAAGCCGATCATCCCGGCAGTGACATGACGCCCCTGTTTGAAGCCATCGTTGAACAGGTTGAGGCACCGAAGGTGGATCCGGACGCGCCTTTCCAGATGCAGGTGACCACGCTGGACTACAGCAGTTATGTCGGTGTCATCGGTGTGGGCCGCATCACACGCGGCAAACTCAGGACGAATATGCCGGTGACACTGGTAGACCGCGATGGCAAACAACGTAACGCACGCGTTGGACAGGTGTTCGGTTTCCTGGGACTGGAACGTATCGAGGTTCCGGAAGCAGACGCCGGCGATATCATCGCCTTTACCGGTATCGATAAACTGGGTATCTCCGATACCCTCTGTGACCCGTCCTGTGTCGAGGCACTGCCTGCCCTGTCCGTGGATGAACCCACGGTCAGCATGACCTTTCAGGTGAACAACTCCCCGTTTGCAGGCAAGGACGGTAAATACGTTACTTCTCGCAATATCCATGAACGCCTGCAACGCGAGTTGATTCACAATGTTGCCTTGCGCGTGGAAGACACCGGTGACCCTGACAAATTCAAGGTATCAGGGCGCGGTGAACTGCATCTGGCGATCCTGATCGAGACCATGCGGCGGGAAGGGTTCGAGCTGGGTGTATCACGGCCCGAGGTGATTATCCGCGAAATCGATGGCGTGCAACAGGAACCTTACGAACAGGTCACCGTCGACATCGAGGATGCTCACCAGGGCACCATCATGGAAAAGCTCGGTGAGCGCGGTGGTGAACTCACGGACATGGTGCCGGATGGCAAGGGACGTGTGCGTCTGGACTATATTATGCCGTCACGCGGACTAATCGGTTTTCGTACCGAGTTTCTTACCGGTACCCAGGGCACGGGACTGATCTACAGCGTGTTCTCACACTACGGTCCCATGAAGCCGGGCGAATACGGACAACGCACCAATGGTGTCCTCATCGCCAATGGCGCAGGCAAGGCACTGGGCTATGCCCTGTTCAACCTGCAGGAGCGCGGCCGCCTGTTTATTGGTCACGGCGAGGAAGTGTATGAAGGTGGCCTCATCGGCATTCATTCACGCAGCAATGACCTGGTGGTGAACCCGTTGAAGGGTAAACAGTTGACCAACATCCGTGCCGCCGGTACTGATGAAAACATCCAGCTCTCGCCGCCCATTCGGATGAGTCTGGAACAGGCGCTGGAATTCATTGATGATGATGAGCTGGTGGAAGTCACGCCGAATCACATACGCCTGCGCAAGAAACTGCTGCTGGAACATGAACGCAAGCGCTCGGCACGCAGCGCTACAGCCTGATTCCCTGAATTAATCACAGTTTTTTCATGCCACGGCCATCCGGCCAGGGCCGTCCCGCGCCCTATTCCCTATATATTGTACGGGTAATTAATACCTTACACATCATATGGTGTTTTATATTATATCAAGCAATACATGGAGTTATAAATAATTCCATTGACTTCTGTATGGTATTTAATTAACGTTCAGTCAACGGAAACGGCGCAGCAGGGAAGCCACAAAAGCCACCTAAATAACCTTGCCAGTTAGTTGCTTTACAGCCAAATGGAGGAGTAGACATCATGCACATCTCGGATATGGTAATGCACGTTGATAACTTTCTTGGGGAAAACACCCGGCGTAATATTGAAAAGGCCCTCACAGCGAAGAAGGGCATCATCCATGCACATTTCAATGAAAAACGACCACACTTAATGCTGGTTTCCTATGACACAGAACGTACCTCATCATTTGAGGTACTTGCACAAATGACGGGACAACAGGTGCGCGCCGAACGCATCGGCTAGATTTCGAATCTCTTTTACCTCTCTAGCAGAGTTAACGGCGACTTGGGTCGCCGTTTTTTTTGCCTACAGGGAGAAGGTGAGACCGGGAACCGGTCGAGAGGCTGGCCCGGGCCATGCGCGAGAGCGATGCGCCTCGTTAGTTTAGTCGACAGCAACAAATCCGCTTGCTAACTCCGACTTCAAGGCTTGCACAGCAGCCGCAAGCTTATCTTCCGAATAAGGCATCACCGCCACCCTGCCCCACACCGGCGCCGGCCAGGCCGCATCCGTTCGGTAACGCACAATATGATGAATATGCAGTTGCGGCACGACATTACCCAGTGCCGCAATGTTGAGCTTGTCAGGGCTGAAGGCCGCCTCCATTGCCAGGGACAGCAGCGAAGATTCACGCAGCAGCTGTTGCTGATCCATATCATTCAACTGATATATTTCAGCAATACCCTCGCGGTCAGGCACCAGGATACACCAGGGGTAATTGGCATCACGCATCAGCAACAAATGACAGAGGGTGAATTTCCCCAGTAGCAGGCAGTCGTTAGTTAACTGTGAGTGAATCGCTGCCAAGTCTGTTACCTGACATTCAGGTAGAAAGAATAATTCTCGCCAAGACGCAAAGGCGCCAAGAAAGACCTTTTGTATACCCTTAATAGCATTGAGTTATAACTTTGCGATCTTTGCGTCTTTGCG
>JBDLIH010000024.1:0-40143 GCA_039714975.1 Pseudomonadota bacterium | reverse complement strand
TTTTAGGGGTATAAAAAGTAACTGTTCTAGACCCGACATACGGTCATTTAGTACACAAAATCCTGCAACTTGTTGAAAAATCTGGTGCCGATGGCCGGAGTCGAACCGGCACGGCTCTCGCCACTACCCCCTCAAGATAGCGTGTCTACCAATTCCACCACATCGGCCAGGATACAAACAGGGTACGAAGAGGACTGCTACTGTTTTCTTGCCTATTCGGGCAAATCGTCTGCCACAGGCTTTGCCGGTACCTCGGTATCATTCTCGGGCACATCCGGGACATCACTCCCGGTAATGACTGTCTCGGTGATCTCTACCGGTGCACCCTGTTCCGCGGCCTGCTGTTCTTCCAGCGCCTCAATAACAGCATTGGTTTCCTCGGCTTCCTGCTGCTGGATTGCCTGCTGCTCAAGCTGATCTGCAATTGTATCCGACGATGTTTTCTGTTCACGTATCAGCGGTGAGGCAATCAACAGGCAATTAATAAAGAAGACCGCCGCGAGGATTCCCGTCGCCCGGGTAAAGAACGAACCGGATCCACGTGCACCGAAGACGGTTCCCGATGCGCCGGCACCGAAACCGGCACCCATATCAGCACCCTTGCCCTGCTGCAACATCACCAGTGCGATGATGGAGACGGAAACCAGGATTTGTACGACCAGTAAAAATGAAAACATATCAGGAGGACCGCTTGTTCAGTGTATATAAAGGTTTAACGGTTAGCCGCAGCGCCAATCGCAAGGAAGTCTGCCGGCTTCAGGGAAGCTCCGCCGATCAAGCCGCCGTCAATATCCGCCATCGCCAGCAGTTCAGCCGCATTGCCTGCATTCATACTGCCACCGTAGAGTATCCGCACCTTGTCAGCGACACCGCTGTCCAGTGCAGCCAGTTTGCCACGGATAAAGGCATGCACGTCCTGGGCCTGATCCGGGGTGGCGGTCTTGCCGGTACCGATGGCCCAGACCGGTTCGTAGGCAATCACGGCATCTGCCAGGGTGCTAACACCCTCAAGGTCAATCACAGCATCCAGCTGACGTGAGACCACCTGTTCGGTAATCCCCTGCTCGCGCTCTTCCAGCAACTCGCCGACACACAGAATCGGTACCAGCCCGGCCTTGCGGGCAGCGGCAAACTTGCTGGCGGTAAACGCATCACTCTCCCCATAGATACTACGGCGCTCGGAATGGCCAACGATGGCGTACTTGCAGCCCACGTCACTCAACATATTGGGCGCAACCTCGCCGGTGTGGGCACCCGCTTCCTGGTCATTCACGTCCTGGGCACCCAGTGAGATTGAGGCGCTGCCAATCAGGGTGGCGACTGTCGGTATATAGACAAAGGGTGGACACACTGCCATTTCGGCTGTTGTGACCGAGTCCAGACCGGCCTTGAGCCCCTCAACCAGCGCCGTAATGCTGTCGAGTGAGCCATTCATTTTCCAGTTTCCGGCAACCAGTGGCTGACGCATATCACTATATCCTTGATAAAGACGAGCCGCGTAGCTTAGCCATCCGGGGCCGGAAAATCAATTTATACGGGGGTTCTTGCAAAATTCCAAAATACGTCATTCCCGCGAAGGCGGGAATCCAGAGAATCAGCCACTTACAGTTCAATGTATATGGATTCCGGCTAAAAACATGCCGAAATGACGGGGGTTTTGCAAGTGCCTCTACGGTAATTGTGTTTATATCGCCTCGGCAACAATCGAGGCCAGTTGGTCCGCTTCGTCATTCACCTGCTGTGCATTTTCGCCTTCCACCATGACACGCACCAGTGGCTCGGTGCCCGACGGGCGCAGCAGGACCCGTCCCTTGCCGGCCAGCCGCTGCTCTGCGGACCTGACGGCATCCTGAACGACGGGGGTACTGTCCAGTTCCACTTTCCCGCTCACCGGCACATTGATCATACGTTGCGGGTACTTCTTCATGCCGTTCTTCAACTCGTGCAGGGGTTTCCCGGACTTCACCATGGCCGCCAGCACCTGCAAGGCTGAAACGACACCATCACCGGTGGTGGTGCGGTCCAGACAGATAATATGACCGGAAGACTCGCCACCGATCATGCTGTTCTTCTGCTGCAGCAATTCCAGCACATAGCGGTCGCCGACGTTGGCGCGTGCAAAATCGATATTGTGTGATTGCAGCGCATGCTCCAGACCAAGGTTGCTCATGAGTGTACCGACCACGCCGCCCCGCAACATGCCTTCCTGCTGCCGCGAGCACGCAATAATAAACAGCAACTCATCGCCATCGACCAGTTCGCCCCTGTGGTCCACCATAATGACACGGTCACCGTCACCGTCAAGCGCAATGCCGATATCCGCCTTGTGTTCCAGTACAATCTTCTGCAACAGCTCCGGTTGCGTCGAACCACAGCGCTGGTTGATATTCAGGCCATCCGGTTCCACACCAATAGGAATGACATCGGCACCAAGTTCATCAAACACGCTGGGGGCCACGTGGTAGGTCGCACCATTGGCACAATCAACAACAATTTTCAGCCCCCTCAGACTCATCGTTAACGGAATGGTGCTCTTGCAAAATTCAATATAGCGGCCGGCGGCATCACTGACGCGTTCCGCCTTGCCCAGTCGATCGGACTCTACTGTGACCATATCCTGGTCGAGTTCCGACTCAATCGCATGTTCCACTTCGTCCGGCAGCTTGGTTCCTTCACTGGAAAAGAACTTGATGCCGTTATCGGCATAGGGGTTGTGGGAGGCACTGATCACGATGCCGGCACAGGCATGCAGGGTGCGCGTCAGGTAGGCAATGGCGGGAGTCGGCATCGGCCCAAGCAGGCGCACATCCACACCGGCGGCAGACAGCCCGGCTTCCAGTGCGGATTCAAACATATAGCCGGAGATACGGGTGTCCTTGCCGATGATGACGCGATCACCACGATTGCCTCCCAGCACCCGACCGGCCGCCCAGCCCAGCTTGAGCATGAACTCTGCCGTTACCGGATAGTCTCCGACCCTGCCACGGATCCCGTCTGTACCGAAATATTTCTTTGACACGATATACTCCGCTGATCTTTATTAGTCCCGTCATTCCCGCGAAGGCGGGAATCCAGAAGATATTAGCACTTACCAACAGTCAAACAACGTCCCTGACGGCCTGACACATCTGAATGGCCTCGCGGGTTTCCCGGACATCGTGACAACGGATAATGGCTGCGCCCTTCCAGGCGGCCAGCACGGCAAGCGCCACCCCCGGATATAAACGTTTATCGACCGGCAGTCCCAAAGTCTGACCGATCATTGACTTGCGGGACAGCCCTGCCAGCACCGGGAAACCGGTCGCCACCAGTTGTTCCAGCTGCTGCAACAGCAGCAGGTTATGCCGGGTGGTCTTGCCGAAACCAAAGCCCGGATCCAGCAGGATCTGCTCACGGGCAATGCCCTTCTGCATGCACAGCTGTGCGCGCCCTGTCAGAAACTCCGTAACCTCGGACACCACATCCCCGTACTCGGGCTGGTTTTGCATTGAGTCCGGCGTCCCCTGCATGTGCATCAGGCACACCGGCACAGCCAGCCGCGCTGCCAGTTCCATCGCCCCCGGCGCCTGCAGGGCATTGACGTCGTTGATCAGTCCCGCACCGGCTGCCACGGCTGCCTGCATGACCTCGGGCTTGCGGGTATCGATTGACACCGGAATCGAAACCGCGGTGTGCAGGGCCTTGATCACCGGGATCACGCGCCGCAGTTCTTCATCGAGCGAAACCGGATCCGCACCGGGCCGGGTGGACTCACCACCGACATCGATGATGGCGGCACCCGCCTCAACCATGCACAGGGCATGGGCAACGGCCTGCTCCGGCACAAAAAAATCACCCCCGTCCGAAAAGGAATCAGGGGTGATATTGAGTATGCCCATGACCTGCGGCTGCGACAGGTCCAGCGACTTGCCGGCGCAGTCCAGGATCATGCAATAAGCGTGATACTAGTGTTGACCAGCCGGCCCACCAATCTTGGTATCCGGTTTCTTGTCCGCACTCCTGGAATCACCGTCACCTTTACCTGCGGCAGGTTCGGAATCATCCCAGTCTGCCGGTGGCCGCGGTGGCTTGCCGGCCATGATGTCATCAATCTGGTCGCTGTCGATGGTTTCATATTTCATCAACGCGTCGGCCATACTGTGCAACTTGTCGAGATTGGTCTTCAGGATTTCTTCAGCACGAGCATAGCTGCGATCAATGATGGAGCGAATCTCCTGATCAATATCGTGCGCTGTTTCATCCGAAACCGCCTTGTGCTGGGCTACGGAATGGCCGAGGAATACCTCGCCTTCGTCTTCACTGTAAGTCAGTGGACCCAGCTTGTCGGACAGCCCCCATTTGGTAACCATGTTGCGCGCCAGTTCCGTGCTGCGCATGATGTCGTTCGAGGCGCCCGTGGTGACCTTGTCGTGGCCGAAGACCAGTTCCTCGGCAATACGCCCGCCGAAGAGACTGCAGATCTGGCTTTCCAGGAATTCCTTGCTGTGGCTGTAGCGGTCGACCTCGGGCAAAAACATGGTGACACCCAGTGCCCGGCCGCGTGGAATGATGCTGACCTTGTAAACCGGATCATGCGATGGCATGGACCGGCCAACAATGGCGTGCCCGGCCTCATGGTAGGCGGTAAGTTTCTTTTCGTCCTCGCTCATCACCATGGAGCGGCGCTCCGCACCCATCATGATCTTGTCCTTGGCCTTCTCCAGATCTTCCATATCCACCAGTCGCTTGTTACCACGTGCTGCAAACAGTGCGGCCTCGTTCACGAGATTGGCAAGATCGGCACCGGAAAACCCCGGAGTACCCCGAGCAATGATGCTGGCCTTGGCATTGTCGGCCATGGGTACCTTGCGCATATGGACTTTCAGGATCTGTTCGCGGCCACGGACATCCGGCAGCGGCACAACGACCTGACGGTCAAAGCGGCCCGGGCGCAACAATGCCGGATCCAGTACATCCGGACGGTTGGTAGCCGCAATCACGATCACACCTTCGTTGCCCTCAAAACCGTCCATTTCAACCAGCAACTGGTTCAGTGTCTGTTCACGCTCATCATGCCCACCGCCAAGGCCGGCACCACGATGACGACCGACGGCATCGATTTCATCAATGAAGATAATGCAGGGTGCGTGCTTCTTGGCCTGTTCGAACATGTCGCGTACCCGCGAGGCACCGACACCCACGAACATTTCCACAAAATCGGACCCCGAAATGGTGAAGAACGGCACCTTTGCCTCGCCGGCAATGGCCTTCGCCAGCAACGTCTTGCCGGTACCGGGCGCCCCGACCATCAGTACACCGCGCGGAATTTTGCCACCGAGGCGCTGGAACTTGCTGGGGTCACTCAGGAACTCGACCAGTTCACCAACCTCTTCCTTGGCCTCTTCGACACCGGCCACATCGGCAAACGTCGTCTTGACCTGGTCCTCGCCAAGCATGCGCGCCTTGCTCTTGCCAAACGACATGGCACCACGGCCACCGGCGCCACCCTGCATCTGGCGCATGAAAAATATCCACACACCTATCAGCAGCAGCATCGGGAACCAGTTAATAAAGATAGTCATCAATATGCCATGCTCATTCGGTTCCCTGACCTTGACCTCGACCTTGTTGCTTAACAGGTCATCCACCATTTTCGGGTCTTCGGGTGGCGTCATGGTGGTGAACTTTGAGCCGTCAGTGCGGGTGCCTTTGACGGTGTGTTCCTCAATTTCTACCCTTTGTACCCGCCCCTGCTGGACTTCGTTGATAAAGTCGGAGTAGTTAATGGACTGGCTACCCGATGTTTTCGGACCAAAATTGTTAAACACGGTCATCAACACTATTGCGATGACAACCCAGAGCATGAGATTTTTTGCCAGATCGTTCAAACCGGAATCCTCAAATTACTTATGTATTGTATAAAGTTGTACTGCTTCAACACCTGTATGACGGCGCGTCAAAAGCGTGGCTTTAACCATTATGACACATTCACGTTAATACGACCTTTCGCCAGCACATACACCTCACGACTCTTTGGCCGTGACGCCTTCGGCTTACGAATCAATATCTTGCGGTACTGTCCTCGCAAGTCTCTGAGGAGTACATCAAAGCCCTCTCCCTGAAACCCCTTGAATAACAGATCACCGCCTTTGCCAAGCACATTGACGGCAAAATCGACAGCCAGTTCCACCAGATACATGCTGCGCGGCTGGTCAACCGCACCCATACCGCTTATGTTGGGGGCCATATCCGACATTACAAGGTTGACCGTGGCACCATCAAGTACCTCCATCAACTCAGCAAGGACCCTATCTTCACGGAAATCACCCTGCAGAAACTCGACACCGGGCAAGGATTCCATGGGCAGGATATCGAGCGCAATAATGCGGCCCTTGCCGCCAAGCTGCTGTGCGGCATACTGAGACCAGCCACCGGGCGCCGCCCCCAGGTCCACCACCACTGAACCGGGACGCAGAATATGGTCTTTTTGCTGTATCTCGTCCAGCTTGTAGACCGCCCGCGACCGATAGCCCTCGCGTTGCGCACGCTTGACGAATTCGTCATCAAAATGTTTTCTCAGCCACTGGTGGCTGCTCTTGCTTCTGCCCATCGTAGACTGTCTACCGGTGAATGGTTGCCCGTATAATCGCAGCTTTGCCCGGGGAAACAAGCACCATGCCACTGACTGAACAAACCAAACGTGAACTGCGGGGCCGCGGACACACACTAAAACCCGTTGTCAGCATTGGTAATGCCGGCCTCAGCAAGGCGGTAATCCGGGAAATTGATTTATCCCTGGAACATCATGAACTGATGAAAATCAGGATCGGAGCTGCCGACCGTGAGCGACGCAAGACCATCATTACCGAAATTTGCACCACTTGCGAGGCCGAACTGATACAGGCCATCGGGCATATTGCACTCATCTACCGGAAAAAGCCTGACTAGCCCCTGTCTTTCTGGCCCGCCACTACCAGTACCAGACCCAGCACACTTGTTATTATAAACAGTACACTGGCCAGACCATGCATCTGACCAAATCGCGCGCTGTCTGTAAGACCCTGTGCGCGTAACTCGACTACCATCGGGGTAATCACAAACTGGCCAATGACAACGAGCAACAACATGCTGACAATAACAATCGCACGCCAGTTGGTGGCCCTGAAGATCAAACCATTAAAAACCAGCAGCAAGCTACCACAACACAAGCCAAGATAACTGGTAATAGTAAACAGACTGCCGGCGAGACTGCCGGCCAGTGCACGATCATCCAGTTCAGCAAATAGCAGGGGTGCCACGATGAAACCCGCCACCCATAGCGCCCCGACCCACAGGGTGAGGAGGACGCGTTCGGAGGCGGGAAGGATGCTGGTGTTCAATTGGTTTTTGTCATCCCCGCGAAAGCGGGGATCCAGTCATATTGGTAATTCAGTGACCGTCCCTCTGGATTATTCGCTACGCTCACCCTTCGGGCCGCCCTTTGGGCGTTCAACGCGCTACGCGCTTTTGTCCCGCTTTCGCGGGAATGACGTCGGATGAGTAAATGAGTGCGTTCATAAGTCAGTATCTAGATATACCGGACTTCGATGATTTCGAGACTGCGCTCGCCACTTGGAACCACAACGGCGACCACATCACCCTCCATCTTTGTAATCAGGGCACGCGCGATGGGGGAATTAATGGAGATCATACCGACCTTGATATCGGCCTCATCCTCGCCAACGATCTGGTAGACGACCGCCTCTTCGGTATCTTCATCCATGAGTTCAACCGTGCAGCCAAATACCACCTTGCCACTGGCATCCAGTGTGGTGACATCGACAATATGGGCATGACTCAACTTGCCCTCGATCTCCTTGATACGCCCTTCCGCAAAACTCTGTTGCTCACGGGCAGCGTGGTATTCAGCATTCTCTTTCAAGTCACCGTGGGCACGCGCTTCTGCAATAGCCTGGATAATACGTGGACGTTCTACCGTCTTCAGGCGCGACAGTTCCTCGCGTAACTTTTCAGCGCCTTTTGCGGTAATGGGTACTTTCGCTGTCATGTTCTCTACTCCTGGTGCAGGCTCTGCAGGCTGCTGACGTTACCGGTATCCAGGTAATCCAGCGCCAGACAGGTCGCCCGGGCACCGGCCATCGTTGTGCTATAGGAAATCTTGTTGTACAGGGCTGTTCTGCGAATTGTAAATGAATCGGCGATCGCCTGTTTACCCTCGGTGGTATTGACAATCAGGTCAATCTGGCCGTTCTTCATCATATCAACTATGTGCGGGCGGCCTTCCATGACCTTGTTGACTACACCACATTCAGTACCGTCTGAACTGATCGCAGCCGCGGTTCCCCGTGTTGCCACCAGTTTAAACCCTTTCATCGTTAAATCACGTGCCAGGGCCACTACGTCACTGCGGTCTGCCTTGCGTACACTCAGAAACGCGGTACCACTGACAGGGACGGCATTACCGGCACCCTGCTGTGCCTTGGCAAAGGCCTCGCCAAAGCTGCGGCCAATTCCCATGACTTCACCGGTGGATTTCATTTCCGGCCCGAGCAGGGGATCAACACCCTGAAACTTGATAAACGGGAATACCGCTTCCTTGACGGAAAAGAATGCCGGCTTGCACGCTTTCGTCAAGCCCTGTGCCTGCAGTGATTTACCGGCCATGACGCTGGCCGCGATCTTCGCCAGCGGTCGCGAGGTTGCCTTGGAGACAAAGGGCACGGTGCGCGAGGCACGTGGATTGACCTCGATCAGGTAGATATCATCGCCCTTGACAGCAAACTGGGTATTCATCAGACCATGCACCTTCAGTTCTTTTGCCATTCGTGTGACCTGATCGCACATGCGTGCCTGTATTTCCTCACCAAGGGTATAGGGTGGTAATGAACAGGCAGAATCACCCGAGTGCACTCCCGCCTGCTCGATGTGTTCCATAATGCCACCGATCAACACATCCTCACCGTCACAGATGGCATCGATATCAACCTCGACAGCATCGTCCAGAAAGCGGTCGAGCAATACCGGCGAATCATTGGATACCTGTACGGCTTCGCGCATATACCGCGCCAGGTCGCCTTCCGAGTATACGATTTCCATGGCACGACCACCCAGCACATAGGAGGGCCGCACCACCAGCGGATAGCCTACCTCATCAGCAAGTGCAAGGGCCTGCTCGGCATCGGATGCAATCTGGTTGGATGGCTGCAGCAACCCCAGTTTCTGCACCATTTTCTGGAAACGCTCACGGTCTTCCGCGTGATCGATGGCGTCTGCCGAAGTCCCGATAATCGGCGCACCGTTCGCCTCCAGGCCACGCGCCAGTTTCAGTGGCGTTTGCCCACCGTACTGCACGATGACGCCCTTCGGCTGTTCGACATGAATGATCTCCAGCACATCTTCCAGCGTCAGCGGTTCGAAATACAGGCGGTCAGAGGTGTCGTAGTCGGTTGAGACCGTCTCCGGGTTGCAGTTGACCATAATGGTTTCGAAACCGTCCGCGCGGCAGGCCATGGCCGCGTGCACACAGCAGTAATCAAACTCGATACCCTGGCCGATCCGGTTCGGGCCGCCCCCCAGCACCATGATTTTTTCGTTTCCGGTGGGCGCCGATTCGCACTCCTCTTCATAAGTGGAATACATATAGGCCGTCGACGTTGAGAACTCGGCCGCACAGGTATCCACACGCTTGTAGACCGGGCGTAACTCCAGGTCATGCCGGCGGTGACGCACCTTGCCCTCGGTACAGTCCAGCAACCGTGCCAGTCGGCGGTCGGAAAAGCCCTTGCGTTTCAGCTGCCGCAGGTGGTCAACATCAAGCTGCTCCACACTCTGTGAACGCAGACTGTTCTCCTCCTCCACCAGGTCGCCGATTTGCGCCAGAAACCAGGGGTCAATCGCCGTCAGTTCAAACAAGTCCTCCAGCGTCAGGCCGGCGCGAAAACCGTCAGCGACATGCCATAACCGTTCCGGGCGTGAAATGCGCAGATCTTTAATCAATTCATCCCGCGTTTCATCGTCTGACAGGTCAAAAATCTCGTCCAGTCCGTCGACTCCGGTCTCCAGACCGCGCAGGGCCTTTTGCAGGGACTCCTGAAAAGTGCGGCCGATGGCCATCACCTCGCCCACGGATTTCATCTGCGTACCCAGTACCGGCTCGGCCTGCGGGAATTTTTCAAAGGTAAATCGCGGTACCTTGGTAACCACGTAATCGATCGTCGGCTCAAAAGAGGCCGGCGTGGCGCCACCGGTAATCTCGTTCTGCAATTCGTCCAGGGTAAAACCGACGGCCAGTTTCGCAGCCACCTTGGCAATCGGGAAACCGGTCGCCTTGGACGCCAGTGCGGATGATCGCGACACACGCGGGTTCATCTCGATTACGATCATACGACCGTCGTCAGGATTGATCGCAAACTGCACGTTGGATCCACCTGTCTCCACGCCAATCTTGCGCAATACGGCATTCGATGCATCGCGCATCAACTGGTATTCCTTGTCCGTCAGGGTCTGTGCCGGCGCAACGGTGATCGAGTCGCCGGTATGTACGCCCATGGGATCGAGGTTTTCGATGGAGCAGATAATGATGCAGTTGTCGTTCCTGTCACGCACCACTTCCATCTCGAATTCTTTCCAGCCGAGGATGGACTCTTCCAGCAGCACTTCGGTGGTCGGTGACAGGTCCAGGCCGTGTTCACAGATATTGACGAACTCTTCCTTGTTGTAGGCGATGCCGCCGCCACTGCCGCCCATGGTGAATGACGGCCGGATGATAATCGGGTAACCAATCGAGGCCTGCACCTGGTGCGCCTCTTCCATGCTGTGCGCCACACTGGCACGCGGTGTACTCAGGCCGATCTCGGTCATGGCCTCGCGAAACAGGCCGCGGTCCTCGGCCATGTCGATGGCCTCGCGACTGGCGCCGATCAGCTCCACGCCGAATTTTTCCAGCACGCCTTCGCGTACCAGGTCGAGTGCGCAGTTCAACCCGGTCTGCCCGCCCATGGTCGGCAGCAATGCATCCGGGCGCTCCTTCTCGATAATGTGCGCCACCGTTTTCCAGTGCACCGGCTCGATATACACGGCATCGGCCATGTCGGGATCGGTCATGATGGTGGCCGGGTTGGAGTTCACCAGCACTACCCGAAAGCCTTCCTCGCGCAGCGCCTTGCAGGCCTGGGCACCGGAATAATCGAATTCACACGCCTGGCCGATAACAATCGGGCCGGCGCCAATGATCAGGATGCTGTTGATATCGGTACGCTTGGCCATAGCCTAGTCCTGCCTCGCCTTGATGGCATCAACAAAGCGGTCAAACAGTGGCGCCACATCGTGCGGGCCGGGACTGGCTTCCGGGTGCCCCTGAAAACTGAACGCCGCACAATCCGTGCGTGCCACGCCCTGCAGTGAGCCATCGAACAGGGAGCGATGTGTAGCCACCAGGTTCTCCGGCAGGCTGGCATCATCAACGGCAAAGCCGTGATTCTGGCTGGTGATCATGACCTGACTGTTTTCCAGGTCCTGCACCGGATGATTGGCGCCGTGATGGCCAAATTTCATTTTTACTGTCTGTGCACCGCTGGCCAGTGACAACAGCTGGTGGCCCAGGCAGATACCGAAGATTGGCAGGCCGCTGGTGAGTAATTCCCGGATGGCATCAATGGCATAGTCGCACGGCTCCGGGTCACCGGGTCCGTTGGACAGAAACACCCCATCCGGCTGCAGCGCCAGCACCTCGCTTGCGGGCGTGGTTGCCGGGACCACCGTCAGTCGACAGCCACGGTCGGCCAGCATGCGCAGGATATTGCGCTTCACGCCGAAGTCATAGGCCACCACATGCAGTGGCAGTTCTGCCGTGCTTTTATTATCGGGCAGACCGTTTTCCAGTGACCAGGTCCCCTGCTGCCACGAGTAGGACTTCGTGGTCGTCACCTCTTTCGCCAGATCCATACCCTTCAGTCCGGGAAACGCGCTCGCCTGTGCCACGGCGGCCTGTTCATCAATGGTGTCTCCGGCCATGATGCAACCGGCCTGTGCGCCTTTGTCCCTGAGGATGCGGGTCAGTCGCCGCGTGTCGATATCGGCAATACCGATGACGCCGCGTGCTTTCAGGTAGTCTTGCAGGGATGTCTGGCTGCGCCAGCTGCTGGCAAGCAGTGGCAGATCGCGGATCACCAGACCCGCACAATGAATCGCTGCGGCCTCCTCATCTTCCGGGTTGGTCCCGACGTTACCGATATGCGGGTAAGTCAGGGTAACGATCTGTTGAGCATAGGAGGGATCGGTGAGGATTTCCTGGTAGCCCGTCATGGCGGTATTGAAAACCACCTCGGCGCTTATGTGTCCGTCAATACCAATAGCGGTGCCACGGAAGAGACTTCCGTCTGCTAGGGCCAACAGGGCCGCTTTCTTCAACAGGACCTCCGCGTCTGACGTAGAAAACGGGAGGGTTCCCGAGGAACCTTCCCGTTTATGAACATGCGATTACACCACCAAAATCTGGCGCGAATTGTACTGGATGGGAGCAGGGGTTGTCTATGGCGCCGAAGACATTACGGCGGGTTACCTAGAGCCCCAGCACGTCCTGCATATCAAATAATCCTGATTTCTGCTCCACCAGCCAGGCTGCGGCCCGGACCGCGCCATTGGCAAAGGTCATGCGGCTGGAAGCCTTGTGGGTGATCTCGATGCGTTCGCCAACACCGGCGAACATAACCGTGTGATCGCCGACGATGTCACCGGCGCGAATGGTCTCGAAACCGATGGTCTTGCGGTCGCGTTCCCCGGTATGGCCTTCACGCCCGTAAACGGCGCAGGTCTTCAGATCACGCCCCAGGGCGTCGGCGACGACCTCACCCATCCGCAAAGCCGTTCCCGAGGGGGCATCCACCTTGTGGCGGTGATGTGCCTCGACGATCTCGATATCGACGTCATCACCCAGCACGCGTGCCGCCGTATTCAGCAGCTTGAGGCACAGGTTGACACCGACACTCATATTCGGTGCAAACACGATGGCAATATCCTGTGCGGCCGCCGCGATCTGCGCTTTCTGCTCATCATTGAAGCCGGTAGTTCCAATCACCATGCGACGGCCTGTTTGCCGGCAGATTTCCAGATTGGCGAGGGTTGACTCGGGGCGGGTGAAATCAATCAGGACATCAAAATTATCGGTCACTGCCGCCAGGTCGGTACCGACCAGGATACCCAGTTTGCTGATTCCTGCAAGGTCACCGGCATCGCTGCCCAGCAGGGAACTCTCAGGGTGTTCCAGTGCAACACTGACTTCCAGTCCGTCTGCCTGCTGGCAGGCCTCGACGAGGCTGCGGCCCATGCGACCGGCGGCACCGGTGATTGCGATTCTTGTCATGACTGAGTGTTCATCTTCTTTTTTAATGTGCAGAGATTGGGAGTTTCAGTTAATTAAGTCAATATGAATTCGAGGTTGAGTGCATTATTTGGCTGCGGGTTTCGCCCTGCGGGGCGAGATACTTTCTCTTGCTTGCCCAAGAGAAAGTATCCAAAGAGAAAGGCACCCGGAGCCCTCATCGGCTGACGCCGATGCCCTGCGTTCCTCGACAATCAGGGGGTGCGCAGAACTCGCTACGCTCAAACAGCTGCGCCCCTGATCCCTGATTGTCTGCGGTACTCGGTGAGTGCAGACGGGTCAGGGGTGGTGAATTTTGGGTTTATTGTTTTGACTTTGATCCCGTTGGCGCAGCCGAGCATCGCAGTGAAGACCGGAAGAAGCTTGCGCCCTGTCTGAGCGAGTCGAGCGTAGCGAGACCGCGAGTTGCGCAAGCGCCGGTCTTCACGAGAAGCGCAGGGAACCCGCGTCAGCGGGCAAGCCGTCGGGCCCGCCTTTCTTTTGGGTACTTTTCTTTGGCGGAGCAAAGAAAAGTACCTCGCCCATCAGGGCGAAACCCTGAAATACAATCAACCACCAAGCCCATCAAAAAACTTCTTCACACCATCCAGCCAGGATTTTTCCTGCGGACTATGCCGACCACCGCCTTCATCCACATGTCCCTCGAATTCCTTCAACAGATCCTTCTGTTTACGCGTCAGCTTGACCGGCGTTTCAACAGTAACCTTGCACAGCAGGTCACCCACGGGACCACCACGGACCGGCTTCACGCCCTTGCCGCGTATACGGAACATTTTGCCCGTCTGTGTCTCAGACGGAATCTTGAGGTTAACCCGTCCATCCAGTGTCGGCACTTCCAGTTCACCGCCCAGTGCGGCAGTGACAAAACCGATCGGCACATTACAATAGAGATTGCTGTCCTCGCGTTGAAAGATGGCATGTTCCCTGACCTGCACCTGCACATAGAGGTCACCCGGTGGCCCGCCGCTCTCGCCTGCCTCACCCTCACCGGCGAGGCGGATACGGTCACCGGTATCGACACCGGCGGGAATTTTGACCGACAGGGTCTTGTGCTCCTGCACCCTGCCCTTGCCGCGACACGCGGTACAGGGATCGCTGATAATGGTGCCGCTGCCCTGACAGTGCGGACAGGCCTGCTGCACCGAAAAAAACCCCTGCTGCATACGTACCTGGCCATGCCCGCCACAGGTGGTGCAGGTTGTCGGTGAACTCCCCTTCTTGGCGCCGCTGCCGCCACACGGCTTGCATTCCACCATAGTGGGTACACGAATTTTTACTTCAGTACCCGTGACAGCATCTTCCAGCGACAAATCCAGGTTGTAACGTAAATCGGAACCACGATAGACGCGCTGCCCGCCACCGCGCCCGCCACCAAAGATATCCCCAAACACGTCACCGAAGATATCATTGAAGCCACCCGCACCGGCACCACCGCGGCCAAAACCAGCGCCCATCGAGGGGTCGACCCCGGCGTGTCCGAACTGGTCGTAGGCGGCTCGTTTCTGTGAGTCGTTCAATACCTCGTAGGCTTCCTTGCACTCCTTGAATTTCTCCTCGGCACTTGCATCATCCTGATTACGGTCCGGATGGTACTTTTGTGCAGCGCGCCGGTAGGCCTTTTTCAGTTCGGCCTCACTGCAATTCCTGGAGACACTGAGAACTTCGTAGTAATCGCGTTTCGACATAATCGTTATCTTGTACCACTGCTGAACGGCAAAAATCCGGGCCCGTGATAACCGGGTCCGGACCAGTGTTGTAACAGGAAGCGCGGGATGCCGTTATTTGCTATCGGCGTCCTTCACTTCTTCAAACTCGGCATCGACGACATCATCACCTGCAGCGCCGGCATCCGCTTCCGGTGCAGCGGCACCTTCGGGCGCTTCCTGTCCAGCCTGTTCCTTGTAGACACGTTCGGCCAGCTTGCCGGACTTCTCGCCCAGTTCACCGACCTTTGCCTCGATGGCGTCCTTGTCGTCGCCCTTCATGGCCTCCTGCAGCGCCTCGATAGCCGACTCGATGTCCTTCTTCTCGGACGCTTCCACCTTGTCACCCAGATCGGTCAGTGACTTGTTAGTGGCGTGTATCAGGCCATCGGCCTGGTTGCGGACATCAATCAGTTCGTGGAACTTGCGGTCTTCCTCGGCATGCGACTCGGCGTCCTTGACCATGTTGTCGATCTCTTCATCCGACAGGCCACTGGAGGCCTTGATCTGGATTGACTGTTCCTTGCCGGTTGCCTTGTCCTTGGCGGAGACATGCAGGATACCGTTGGCATCGATATCGAAGGTCACCTCGATCTGCGGTACCCCACGCGGTGCCGGCGGAATATCGCTGAGGTCAAAGCGACCCAGCGACTTGTTGGCCGTGGCCACGTCACGTTCACCCTGCAATACATGCACCGTCACGGCAGACTGGTTGTCGTCGGCAGTAGAAAATACCTGGTTCGCCTTGGTCGGAATGGTGGTGTTCTTCTCGATCAGCTTGGTCATCACACCACCCAGCGTTTCGATGCCCAGTGACAGCGGAGTCACGTCGAGCAACAGCACGTCCTTGACATCACCACCGAGCACACCGCCCTGGATCGCCGCGCCGATAGCAACTGCCTCATCCGGATTCAGGTCCTTGCGGGGTTCCTGGCCAAAAAAGTTCTGCACTGTTTCCTGTACCTTCGGCATCCGCGTCTGGCCACCGACCAGGATAACGTCATCGATGTCGCTGGCAGACAGCCCGGCATCCTTGAGTGCCAGTTTGCACGGGTCAATGGTGCGATCGATCAGTTCTTCAACCAGGGATTCCAGCTTGGCACGTGTCAGCTTCATGTTCAGGTGTTTCGGACCACTGGCATCGGCCGTAATGTACGGCAGGTTCACATCGGTCTGCTGGCTGTGGGACAACTCGATCTTGGCCTTCTCCGCACCCTCCTTGAGGCGCTGCATGGCCAGCGGGTCACCGCGCAAATCCATGCCCTGGTCTTTCTTGAATTCATCCGCGAGATAGTCGATCAGGCGTCTGTCGAAGTCCTCGCCACCGAGAAAGGTATCGCCGTTGGTGGACAGCACTTCAAACTGGTGTTCACCATCGACATCGGCAATCTCGATAATGGAAATATCAAACGTACCACCGCCCAGGTCATACACGGCAATCTTGGAATCACCGCGCTTCTTGTCCATGCCATAGGCCAGTGCTGCCGCCGTTGGTTCGTTGATGATGCGCTTGACATCGAGACCGGCGATACGCCCGGCATCCTTGGTTGCCTGACGCTGCGAATCATTGAAATAGGCCGGTACGGTGATGACGGCCTCGGTAACGGCCTCGCCAAGATAATCCTCTGCCGTGCTTTTCATCTTCTGCAGGACGCGCGCGGCCACTTCCGGTGGCGCCATGGCCTTGCCCTGTGCCTCGACCCAGGCATCACCATTCTCCGCCTTGACGATCTTGTAAGGCACCATACTGATATCACGTTGCACCACGTCTTCATCGAAGCGGCGCCCGATCAGGCGCTTGACCGCAAACAGGGTATTGGTGGGATTGGTAACCGCCTGACGCTTGGCCGCCTGGCCAACCAGGACCTCGTCACCATCGGCAAAACCGACAATGGACGGTGTGGTGCGATCGCCTTCGCTGTTCTCGATTACCCGGGCCTCTTTGCCTTCCATTACCGCCACACAGGAGTTGGTGGTGCCCAGGTCAATTCCAATAATTTTACCCATTTTCTCTAATCTCCACGTAACTATATGATATATCTGTATATGGACCTATAAACCTATACCCCGTAAGATGGGGGTGATAGTCCGGTAAATCAAGCCTGCCCCGGTAATTTAGTTGGACCCGGGCACCTTCGAAACAATCACCATCGCCGGACGGATGAGCCGCTCGTTGAGGGTATAGCCTTTCTGAACCACGGTGACGATGGTATTCGCTTCTACATCATCGCGTTCCTGCATCGACATGGCCTGGTGAAAATCCGGATTAAAACGTTCATCCCGGGGGTTCACTTCCTTGATCGCCACCTTGTCCATGGCGCTTGTGAGCATTTGCAGGGTCAGTGCAACCCCTTCCCGGAGCTTGTCGGGATCGGCAGCCTCGACATCGAAAGCCGCCAGCCCCATCTCCAGGCTGTCTTTGACCGGTAACAGTTCATTGGCAAAACGTTCCAGCGCAAACTTGTGTGCATTCGCCAGGTCTCGCTCGGAACGCTTGCGCAGGTTATCCATCTCTGCCTGCATGCGCACAACCTGGTCCCAGTGTTCATCCGCCTTGCCACGCGCATCTTCCAGCAAGGCCGTTAACTCGGCGTGATCAGGCAATGCACCCGTGCCGGCTTCCTGCGCTTCACTGGTAATATCCGGGAGCACATCTTCATTAGAATCGTCGGTGATATTTTCTTTCTCTGACATACAGTTACTCCACAATCCTGCTATTCATTCAGTAATCTTTTCCGAACCCCTGTACCGGGCACCCGGCGTTAGCTGACGATATGGGGATTATTCCTTCTGATTCAAGGCTGCGCCCAGCAAACGTGCCGTGGCATCGACAATCGGGATCACCCGGTCATAGGCCATTCTGGTGGGACCAATGACACCCAGCACCCCCAGCACCTCGCCATCCGCCGAGTAGGGGGCCGTTACCATGCTGCATTCATCGAGCATCTGGTAACCGGACTCATCACCAATAAAAATCTGGATACCGTCGCTGCGTACGCACTGATCCAGTAGCTGCAGTATGTCGCGCTTCTGGTTAAAGGCATCAAATAACTTGCGCAGATTGTCGATATCACAGAGTTCCTGGAACTCCATCAGGTTGGTTTGTCCCGCCATGACATAGTCTTCGTTCTGTTTGGATTCCAGAACCTGGTCCGCCATCTGCATGGCCGTCAGCATCATGCTGTTCATATGGCTTCGCGTTTCCTGCATTTCGCGCAGCAGTGTCGCACGCACTTCGGCAAGGTCCTTGCCGGCAAACATGGCATTCAAATAATTCGAGGCCTGCTGCAGTTCGGAAGCACTATGGTGCTTCTCGGTCTCGAGCATACGGTTTTGCACTTCATCCTCGCCGGTCACCAGTACCGCCAGCACCCGGTTTTCCGACAACGGTAAAAACTCCACGCGTTCGAACAAGGCATGTTCATGGATCGGCAGGGTCACAACACCTGCCATGTGGGTAATACCGGAGAGCAGGCCGGAGGCAGACTCCACCAGATCTTTCGCTGACTGCTCCAGTGACAGCTCAATGCGCATTTTTTCTATCGAGCGGCTATCCAGTGGTTGTACCGTCAACAGCGTGTCAACAAAAAAGCGGTAGCCCTGCACCGTGGGCACACGCCCTGCAGAGGTATGCGGAGAGCAAATAAACCCCAGTTCCTCCAGGTCGGCCATGACATTGCGGATGGTCGCCGGACTCAGGTCCAGACCGGCATCGCGCGCCAGGGTACGCGAACCCACCGGTTGACCATCACGCACGTAATGGTCAATCAATGACCTGAGCATCAGCTGGGCACGATCGGGTAATTCAGATTGTGTGTCGGACATGGCCTGGAAGTCAGTTGGTCGTTGGCGTGCCGACATGATAATAGATTTGGCACTCCATGCGGTAGAGTGCCAGCAACGGTTTCCATAACCCCGGCCGGCGCAAACCGGTTGATAGTTGGCGCCCCCCCCAAGTCATGGTAGTTTCACGCTCAATACCCATGGAATCACTATGACACCCCATTTCACCCACATCGGCCTCATGGGCAAAGCGGAAGACAGCCATGTCTCGACCACCCTGCGCGGCTTAATTGCCCTTCTGGAGCAGCGAGAAACGGAAATTTTACTCGATGACAGCCTCGCTGACATCCTGCCGGACACCCCGTATGCCGTGGTCAACAGGGAAACACTGGCGGGAACCTGCGACCTGGCCCTCGTGGTTGGCGGTGATGGCACCCTGTTGAAGGCTGCACGCGACCTGGCGGAATCCGGCATTGCCGTGCTCGGTGTCAACCTGGGACGTCTGGGTTTCCTGGTGGATGTGTCACCCGAGGACATACCCGGACAACTGGATAAAATTCTGGCCGGTGATTTTATCGAGGAACAACGCACCCTGCTGTACATGTCGGTTACCCGGGGCAGCAAGATTCTCAGTGAAAGCTCGGCACTGAATGACGTCGTCGTACACAAGAAAGATGTCGCCCGCATGATTGAACTCGACACATTTATCGATGGCAATTTCCTCAATACCACCCGCTCCGATGGACTGATCATCTCCACGCCGACAGGATCCACTGCCTATGCCCTGTCCGGCGGCGGACCGATCCTGCACCCGAAACTGGATGCCATCACACTGGTCCCGATCTGTCCACACACGCTCAGTTACCGGCCGATCGTGATTCATCATGAGTCCGAAATAGAGATCATCATTCACAAGGGCACCCTGGAAGCCACGGTCTCCTGTGACGGACAGGTCAATCATTCCCTGCAAGCCGGGGATCACATCACCGTGCGCAAGCACGATCATGCACTGCGCCTGCTGCACCCGCCAGGGCATGATTACTTTGCCGTACTGCGGGAAAAATTACGCTGGAGTGAACAGCCCTGAAGGCGCTGGCCTGTCACCATGCTCACATATATACACGTTCGCAACCTGGCAATAGTCGACGAGATAGAGGTAGAACCGGCGGCCGGCATGACCACGCTGACCGGTGAAACCGGTGCCGGCAAATCCATCCTGGTGGATGCGCTGGGTCTCGTTCTCGGTGATCGTGCTGACAGCTCGGTAATACGGCATGGCTGCGAGCGTGCAGAAATTTCAGCCGGTTTTGACATCCGGGAGCATCCTGCCGCCAATGGCTGGCTGGCGGAGCAGGCCCTGGATGGAGACGGCGAATGCCAGTTACGTCGCATCATTAACCGCGAAGGCCGTACGCGTGGTTACATCAATGGCCAGGCTGTACCCATGCAGTCACTGCGTGAACTGGGTGAGCAACTGGTCGATATCCATGGGCAGCATGAACACCAGTCACTACTGCGCAGTCACGTGCAGCGACAGTTGCTCGATGCCTTCGGCGGACATCAGCCACTGCTGGACATACTGACTGTGCGTTACAAGGAAGTGAAAGCGGTGCGTGATGAACTGCACGGGATGTTCGGGGACGATGCCGATCGTGACGCTCGACTGGACCTGCTGCGATACCAGCGCCATGAACTGGAGTCACTGGGACTGAGCAAGGAAGACATCGGGAACATTGACGAAGAACATGCCCGCCAGGCAAATGCCGGACGACTGCTCGAGTCATCACAGCAGGGGCTTGAGCGTCTTGATGCAGATGAAGGCCACTCCGCCAGCTCCCTGGTAAACCAGACACTGGATGAACTCGGCGAACTGGCCGGACTGGACAGCGGGCTTGAAGAAACGACGCAATTGTTGAGTGAAGCCGCTGTATTAATAAAGGAAAGCGCGGAGTCGCTACGCCACTATGCCGAACGACTCGACATTGACCCGGAACGACTGCAATGGCTGGAACAACGTATCGGCATCCTGCACGACCTGGCACGCAAACACCGCTGCAGCCCGGAAGACCTGCCGGCGATCGAGAAAAGCATTGGTAATGAACTGGACAGCATCGAACATGCCGATGAACATCGCGAAGCCCTGCAGGCCAGGCTTGTTCTGCTGGAACAGGATTACCTTGATACAGCCAGACAGTTAACCACCAAACGCAGCCGGGCCGCACAGGCATTCAGCAAGCAAATTACCGATGCCATGCAAACACTGGGCATGGCCGGCGGTATTTTTACCGCTCACATCAAACCCCGCACAGAGAAGACCTTCAGCTTGCACGGAATGGATGACATTGAATTCCTGGTGAGCGCTAATCCCGGTCAACCGGTGCAGCCTCTAGGCAAGGTTGCCTCGGGCGGTGAACTGTCGCGCATCAGTTTATCCATCCAGGTCATCTCGGCCAGCAGTGAAACCATCCCTACATTGATCTTCGATGAAGTCGACAGCGGCATAGGTGGCGGTGTCGCTGAAATCGTCGGTCAGAAACTGCGCGCACTGGGCAGGGACCGGCAGGTCTTGTGTGTCACGCACCTGCCCCAGGTCGCGGCACTCGCACATCAGCAAATGCAGGTCAGCAAGCTTTCCGGCAAAGACACCACCCGTACCCGCATACGACGTTTAAACGAAGACGAACGCATTGACGAACTGGCGCGTATGCTGGGCGGCGTCAGGATCACGTCTCAGACGAGAGAGCATGCACGGGAAATGCTGCAACAGGGACAAGCTCCGAAGCGCACTGCCAGTAAACAGAAAAAGACCAAACGAACAGGCTAGATACAAAAACAGCTAATTTAATTCACCTTCGTCATTCCCGCGAAAGCGGGAATGACGGATTTAACAGATGAGAGCCCTTAAAGCGCCTGGCACTTTTTGCAAATGCCATACATGTACAGACAGTGGTCGGTTAATTCATAACCCAGGTCCGCCGCAATCACCTTTTGCCGCTTCTCAATGGTGTCATCGATAAACTCGTCCACTTTGCCGCATTTCACGCACAGTATATGGTCGTGGTGACTGCCCTCGTTGAGTTCGAAGACGGAATGCCCGCCTTCGAAATGATGCCGCTTGACCAGGCCGGCCGCTTCAAACTGCGTAAGCACCCGGTAGACTGTGGCCAGCCCGATATCTTCACCGGTTTCCAGCAAGGCCTTGTAGACATCTTCAGCACTCTGATGCCGACTCCTGGTATGTTCCATGATATCCAGAATTTTCATTCTGGGCAGGGTAACTTTCAGACCGGCCTTGCGTAACTCACTGGATTCCAATGTGTCCTCTCCCTAATTGATGCCACTGAATGCAAACTTGCGGTATTATGCGACCGAATTTTCCGACAACACAACCGGCCTGCGAATGAAAAAGCTTCTCATTATTATGACCTGTATTGCAAGCCTGTCGATGACGGCCTGCTCAAGGTATCACCTGGTCCATAAAATTGACGTTCAGCAGGGCAATGTCATTACCCAGGATGAGGTTAATTTACTTGAACCCGGCATGAGCCGCCGGCAGGTACAGTTCATTATGGGCTCTCCGATGGTTGCCGATGTCTTTCACCAGGACCGCTGGGATTACGTCTACCTGCTGCAGCCGGGTTATGGCGAGAAGACGGAAGAACGTGTCACCCTGTTTTTCGATAATGACCAGCTGTCACGCATTACCGGCACCCTGCACCCGGATGAGGCCGGCAGCACTGCTCCCTCACGACCCAAGCAAGTGACCCTCGTGGTACCTCCGGAAGTACGCGTGGACCCCGGTATATTCAACAAGCTGTGGCACTGGATGACATTCCGTAAAGTGGGCGAAGACAGTTACGTCAGCTCAAAAGACAAATAGTAGTGGTTCTAGCTGACAGCTATTATTGCCACGGAAGCACACGGAAATATTTCTTGTAAGGCATTTATTCTTCTGTTTAATTCCGTGTGCTTCCGTGGCGAATTCTTTTAGAATTAAAAAAGTACTAATGGAATCTGCCCGCTTGATCAGCTGCCGACCCCCTTCTTCATCACCTTGCCCTGTGCGGCACGCTGTTTCCTGACCTGTTTGGGATCAGCGATCAGCGGACGGTAGATTTCAACCCGGTCACCGGCATGCAGGGTATCTGTCAACTTGCCCAACTTGCCAAAGACACCCACCTTGTTCTTTCCCAACTCGATCTCGGGAAACTGCTCCAGTATGCCGGACTGCGTTATCACATCGGCAACGCTTGCATCGGTCACTACATCCAGGGCCAGAACAACCTGCCTGTCAGATAATGCATAGACCACTTCAACGGAAATTGTTTCAGCGTTTCCCATACACCTCCACCGCACGCTTCTGGAAAGCATCCACCAGGGTGTTTGCAATCTTGTTAAACACGGGACCCACAACCAGGCTCACCATCTTGCTGGAGAAATCGTACTCAAGAAACAGTGAAATCTTGCAGCCTGCATCACCCAGCGGTTCAAACCACCAGCGGCCTTCCAGATTACTGAAAGGACCATCAACGAGCTGCATGGCGATTTCATCACCGGGTCGAAGCTGGTTACGGGTAGTAAATGACTGGCTCACACCGCTGACGGAAAAGTCGATCCGGGCACAGAGTTCCTCGCCCTCCTGCGACAGGATCTGTGTACCGCTGCACCAGGGCAAAAACTGCGGATACGTAATAATATCACTGACCAGTGCATACATTTCATCGACGGTATAGGGCACCAGTGCCGAGCGATCAATTAATTCCAAGGTAGTCGCCTGCCGGGATTCATAGGCCGGTTAAATAACACTGACGGCCTTGAGAAAGACAATGATAACGGCAATCGGTGTAATGTAACGCACCAGGAACCGCCACAGGGGGTAAAAGATCCGATCACCCATTCCCAGTTCATCAACTGTCGATTCGCGTGACATTTTCCAGGCCGCGAAGATCGCAATCAACAATCCGCCCAGTGGCAGCATAATATTGGCCGTCAGGTAATCCAGTAAATCAAAGATCGTACTGTCCTTGAAGACCTCGATATTTGACAACAGCTTCACCTCTGACCACAGATTAAATGAAAGCACCGTCAGCAAGCCAAACAACCAGGTCACCAGACCGGCGACGACGGACGCAAATATACGTGTCATGCCCCTGTTTTCCACCAGCCATGCAACAGCCGGTTCAATCAGTGATATCGACGAACTCCATGCCGCAAACACCAGCAACACGAAGAACAACATGCCGAAAAATGCACCGTATTGCATATGTCCGAAGGCAATCGGCAAAGTCTGAAAGATCAGGCCGGGACCGGCACCCGGCTCCAGGCCGTTGGCAAATACAATCGGAAAGATCGCCAGCCCCGCCAACAGAGCCACCAGCGTATCCATCAGCGATACCGCTATGGAAGTCTTCGCAATCGAGGCATCACCCGGCAGGTAAGAGCCATAGACCATGATTGCTCCCATCCCCAGGCTCAGGGTAAAGAAGGCATGCCCCATGGCGATCAGTATGCCATTGGCCGTAATCTTGCTGAAGTCCGGCTGAAACAGGAAGCTCACACCCTGACCGAATCCACCGCTGTTCCAGGCATAACCGACCAGTATGAACAGCAGCACGAATAATGCCGGCATTAGCAGCTTGACGGCTTTTTCCAGTCCGCCACTGACACCCCGGGCAACGATCACCATGGTCATAAGCATGAAAATCGTGTGCCAGGCCAGCAGCCGCTCCGGGTCCGTGACCAGGTTGGTAAAAATAGCCTGCACTCCGTCAGCAGTCAGGCCTTCAAACAATCCGCTGCCGGTGCGAAATACATAGGACAGCGCCCAGCCGGCAATGACACTGTAATAGGAAAGAATCAGAAAACCTGCGAGCACCCCCGCCCACCCCAGCAGGACCCAGGCACGACTTGCCTTTTCCTCCCTTGCCAGCGCGTGCATGGTATTGATCGGACTCTGGCGTCCACGCCGACCGATCAGCACTTCGGCCATCATGATCGGTATACCGATCACGGCAATACACACCAGGTAAACCAGCACAAAGGCACCACCGCCGTTTTCACCGGCAATGTAGGGAAACTTCCAGATATTACCCAGCCCGACGGCCGAACCGGTTGCCGCCAGTATAAATGCCAGTCGGCTGGACCACTGGCCGTGAATTGATTCCCGTTCGCTTGCCATGCTCTCTCTCCCGATTGACGGCACGGGCATTGTCCGTGAAATGACAGGTGATCACAACCGGGAAACGCACCGCTATGCACACCCCGTGAGGTTGATATACTGCGCGGATGGGAAAAAAGAAAACAACAGCCAAAAGCAGTTCCAGCACTATTGCGCTGAATAAAAAGGCCCGCCATGACTATTTCATAGAAGACCGCTTTGAAGCCGGTCTCGCGCTGCAGGGCTGGGAGGTAAAGAGTCTGCGCGAGGGCCGTGCACAGCTGACCGAAAGTTACATCGTAATCAAGAACAGTGAGGCCTGGCTGTTTGGTTTTCACATATCTCCCCTGCTCAGCGCATCAACACATGTCACACCGGATCCGACGCGCACCCGCAAGCTGCTGTTGCACCGGCGAGAACTCGACAAGCTGATTGGCGCCGTCGAACGCAAGGGTTACACTCTCGTACCGCTGGCACTCTACTGGAAAAAGGGCCGGGCCAAGCTGGAAGTCGCCCTCGCACGTGGCAAGCAGAGCCATGACAAGCGAACGGCGGACAAGGACCGGGAATGGGCACGTAGCAAACAGCGACTGTTACGCGGCCGCTAAATGTACTGACAACAGGCGTGAAAACAGCATGCAAAGCCATTACCTGATACAAAGATTATCCATCTTCCTGTTCGTAACTCTGCTTGCATCAGCAAGCATGGCGGATGAGTCATTCGATAATATTGAAATCCAGACCATAAAGGCCGCTGACGGCATCTACATGCTGACAGGTAAAGGTGGCAATATCGGCCTTTCTGCCGGGGCCGACGGGGTGTTCCTGATTGACGACCAGTTTGCTCCGCTCACTGAAAAGATACAGGCCGCTGTTACACAGGTATCGGACAAACCGGTCAGGTTCGTGCTCAACACCCACTGGCATCCGGACCATACCGGGGGCAATGAAAACCTGGGTACGAGTGGTACGGTCATCGTTGCACACAAGAATGTGCGCAAACGTCTTTCCGTCGATAACTTTATCGAGCTGTTCAATATGGAATCAGCGGCAATGGCACCGGCCGGCCTTCCCGTTATCACGTTCGATGACGCGGTTACCTTTCATCTCAACGGTGACGAAATCCTTGTTACCCATGTCATGGCTGCCCACACGGATGGTGATGCCATTGTCCATTTCAAACGCGCCAACGTGATCCATGCCGGGGATACGTATTTTTCCGGAATGTACCCGTTCATAGACGCGGGCAGTGGCGGTTCAAACGACGGCTACATCAAGGCTGTCGACCGGGTGCTTGCCCTGGCCGATGACAACACCGTTATTATTCCCGGACACGGCACACTCAGTAACAAACAGGAGCTGACTGCCTGGCGCGACATGCTGAAAACCATTATTGGTCATATTCGGGAGATGGTCAGCGAGAATGCGTCACTGGAACAGATACAGGCCAGCATGCCCACCAGGGCGTTCGATGAAAAGTACGGTGGCGGCTTCATCAACAACGAGGCGTTTGTAAAGATGCTCTACCAGAACATGAAACCATAGATTATCTGCAGCCGTTATTCCCCGGCAGGCTCCAGTCCGGCAACTCTTTCCTCTTCGACCCTGCTCACATTCTTTGCATGCAACCGCGCAATCAGACTATCCATACCGCTTTTGTGTATCTCCCGGGAAAACCCGGCACGGTGGGTGGCTACCAGACTGATACCCTCAACGGCCACATCATAAATCAGCCATGTGTCCCCGGCCCTGCGCATGCGGAACATCACATGCACAACCGGACCATCGGGTTGATCGACCTCGACATGGACAATCGTACGCCCCTTTTGCAGGTCGCCTCGTAGCGGCAGGTAGCGCGCACCCTGGCCCCTGTGGGACGAGACCGAACGCAGGTAGGTTCCCAGTAACATTTCGCGGAATTCAACAATGAAGGCCGCACGCTGCGGCGGCGTGGCAGTACGCCAGTATTTGCCAAGTACCCAGCGGGACATTGCGTCAAAATCAACCCGTGAAAGCACCACCTCATGGGCAATGGCGCGCAGCCGCGCCATATCGTGAACCACACCCGGGTCCTGCTCGACAATATTGATCAGGGTGTCCGTCATTGTCTGCAGCACTTCGACCGGGCCCTGCCCTGCCATGCCCGGGCGTGACAGGCTCAGCAGCAGAGAGGCGAGCAACAACCAGCCCGCCAGCCGTTTAACGGTATATTCCTCAGTCTCCATACTCGTGACCCTCTCCATTCACCGGGATAACCGGCCCTGATCATTAATTACAGCGCAACCCGTTTTAATTTCAAGACTGCCCTGTGCCTGTTGATATTAAGGATACTGCCTATATGGCGGCACCCGAAGACAGTCTATACTGCAGTGTCAAACGTCATTTAATTGCCATCCTCAATACATCCATATAACATATTGACTTTAAAAGACAAGAACCTGAATTATCGACATGAAAAAACTCGTTTTAGTTCCCGTCCTGTCATTGTTTGCAGCACTGTCGCTCGCTGCAGAGGTGCCCGAGGTCGTCAAGGCCTGTATGGATAAGAACACGCCGGCAAACAGCTCGGTGCAGACCATCGAACTGCGTGCCCGCGACCGCAGCGGCTATGAACAGGTACTTCAGGCAGACACCTACTGGAAACGCACCCCGGGCGGACAGTCGAAAATACTGATGCAATTCCAGGAACCCGCCGATATTCGCGGTGCCCGCTTCCTGATCATCGAGAACACCCCGGAAAATGATATGTACATGTACATGCCGGGTCTGTTCAAGGTGCGCAAGATTACTTCCAGGCGAATTTCCAGCTCCATTCTCGGGACGGATTTTTCATACGAGGACTACGAACGACTGCATGGCGTTTTCACCGACCTTAGAGCCGAGCAATACCCTGATGAGGTCCTGGACGGCCGCCCCGTCCATGTCATCAACAGCTACCCGGAAGGCGATTCCGGATATGAAAAGATAAAGACCTATATCGACATCGAAACCTGTGTCTCCCTGAAAACAGAACTGTTTGAACGCGGCCATCAATTACGCAAGACCCTGACCGTTGATCCGGCTGACATCAAAAAGGAGGGTGACATCCATGTCCCGCACAAACTCCTGATGCGGGACCTGCGGGACAAAACTGAAACGCGCCTGCTGGTACAGGAAATCAAAACCGGTGTTTCACTCGAAGACGCCCTGTTTGACCCGAAACAATTGAAACAAAAAAAGGCCCCGGTCAAACAGACTGACTAATGGGCTTCATCACAAAAATATCCGGACTGGTATCACGGCATACAGGGCTTACCCTGGCCACGGTCCTTGCACTTGCCGCGCTCGCACTGACTGCAATCATTGACCCGTTAACCGGTCAGATGCGGCTGAACATCGACCCGTCGGCAAACCGCCTGTTTTCGGAAAACATGGCCGCCAAGCAATTCTATGACAAGACCAGGCAGCTGTTTGGCAGCGATGAAACACTCATTATTACAGTCGCCAGCGATGATGTTTTCACCCCCGCATGCGTCAATGTCATCCGCAGAATTACAGACCGGATCAGTGACATTGATAGCGTCCGCAACGTGTTATCACTATCGAGTGCCGTCGATATCCGCAGCATCGATGATGACCTTGATATCGCTCCCTTCCTGACCGATTTTGACGAGGGCACTGCAGGTCTTGATGACATAAAGAAACGCATGATGGGCAATCCGCTCTATGCGGGCAACCTGGTATCGAAAGCCGGCGACGTCACGGCCCTGGTGGTGTATTTCAACGATATTTCCGACCGGGACTACATCCGTGGCGGCATCCATAAAAACATCACCGCTATTGTCAAAGAGGAACAGGGCGATACTGAAATTTTCATGACAGGATCGCCCTACTTCAAGTACGCCATGGTTGATCTGCTGGTCGATGACCTGATCTGGACACCGCCGCTGATCACCATCATTCTGGTTATTGTGCTGGCGTTTTCATTCCGTACGGTACTGGGCGTCATCACCCCGCTGCTCACGGTCGGCATCGGCGTCATCCTGACGCTCGGGAGCATCGCAGCGCTGGGCTACTCACTCAGCATGATCTCGGTGCTGGTGCCCCCCCTGCTGATGATCCTGGGCTTTTCCTATTCGGTTCACGTCACCTCTGAATATCACCAGCAAAGAACCAAACCGGATTCAAAAGATACTGTCATTCTGCAAACACTGAAACACATGACACTGCCGGTGCTCCTGACCGGACTGACGACTATTGCAGGCTTTGTTGCCCTGATGGCGAACCCTATCACTGCCGTCAAGGAATTCGGCGTATTCGCAGCGATCGGTGTGGTCTACATAACGGTGTTATCAATCACCTTCACTCCGGCCCTGTTAAAGGCGCTGGACCGCAATGCGAGCGCATGGACCGCTACCCGGCCAAAACGTTACGGCATCGGCTTTGACAAGTTTGTTGACCGGATCGCCCTGTTCGACCTGAACCACCGGCGCAAGATTTTCGTTGCCTTCGGGATACTCTTCCTGCTTGCCCTTGTCGGCATTTACAATATTCATGTCAGCACCGAGTCCATTACCAACTTCAGGAATGACTCGGATGTCCGCAAGGGTTTTGACGTCGTCAACGAAAAGCTTGGCGGCGCCAATCACTTTTATATTGTCGTTGAAGGCGACCATCCTGACGCCTTCAAGAATCCGGATAATCTGGAGGCGCTGCGGGAACTGCAGGACTGGCTGGAACAGCAACCCGAGGTTGGCGGCACCGTATCCGTTGCAGATTACCTGATGCTGATCAATCAGGCATTCAATGATAATGACCCGGCATTCCATACCATCCCGGAAAGCAAACGCCTGATCACGCAACTGCTGTTTCTGAGTTCCAGCGATGAACTCGACAGGATCGTTGATTCCCGGTTCAAAACGACCAACATCGTGGTGCGATCCAGGGTCATCAACTCGGACAGGATGTCGGCATTACTGGAACGCATCAACCCACAGCTTGAAAAATTACCTGAACACCTGACGCCGGTCGTGACCGGCAACCCGGTACTTATCAGCGAGACACTGACCGATATAATCGTCGGCCAGGCCAGGAGCGTCGGGCTGGCGCTCATCTTTGTCTACGCCATCCTGACGGTAATGTTCATGTCGCAGCGCATCGGCTTTATTGCCCTGCTGCCGAACATCGTGCCGGTCGCGGTCTATTTTGGTTCACTGGGTTTCTTCGGCATCAGCCTGAACCCCAGCACCAGCCTGATTGCACCCATGGTGCTGGGTATTGCGATCGATGACACCATTCACTATTTTTCGCGTTTTAACCGCGAAGTACGCCGTCACGCAGACGACCGGAAGGCAACCCTGCTGGCCATGAAAGCTGTCGGCAGACCGGTCACGTTTACCTCCATTGGGTTATGTCTCGGTTTCCTGGTGCTGATGAGCAGCGACCTGCGCATGCAGGCACACGTGGGCATGATGGCCTCCTACGCACTGGCGATAGCCTGGCTCAGTGATTTCTTTCTGACGCCCGCCCTGTGTGCAAGTGTCCGCTTTACTACCCTGTGGGACGCACTGACACTGGACCTTGGCGACAATCCGCAAGAGTCCATTCCGCTGTTAAAGGGGCTGAAGACCTCGCAGGCCCGTATTGTTGCGTTGATGGCCAGGGTCATCAGGGTACCGCAGGGCAAGCGCATCATCAATGACGGTGATGAAGCAGATGAAATGTACGTTGTCATCGAAGGCAAGCTGAAAACGTCTATCAAGGGTGATGATGGACGTATCGAACTGGCAACACACGAGCGCGGTGATGTGGTTGGCGAGGCCGGCCTGTTCTTTGAAAAACGCACCGCCGATGTTGATGTCGATGAAGACAGCCGCTTGCTGTGCCTGACCCAGGAGAACCTCGACCGACTCAGCAGGCGCTACCCCTATATTGCAACCAAGGTTTTCAGGAACCTGAACAAGATTCTGGCAACACGTCTGTTTACCACCACCCACAGACTTACATAATAATGGCCTGATAACCGAAAGGCCGGGAGAAACAATATGGATAATAATTATCAGAAAGAAATAATGGCAATGGTGGAACGTGCACTGGATGACTTCCGCAGGGGTATGGACTCCCGGGAGAAGCTCAGCATCCGCATCGGGCGACGTACCACGCAGATTATCCGCTTTGGCATGACTGGCATGGCTATACTCGGCCTGGCGCTGTTCTACCTGATTTTCATCCTGACCAAGGACTTCTCGAACATCACAACCCACATGACCGAAATGTCCGGTTACATGCACAATATGGAAAAGAACTTTACCACCGTGGCCGGCACCATTGCCCGGGTACATGAAACGCTGCTGGTAATTAATGACAGCATCACGGTGATGCCGGCGTTGAACAGCTCGGTTGGCAACATGGACAACAATCTTGGTACCCTGAGCACCGACCTGCACGCCATGGTTGAGCAGGTTCAATTCATGAATGGCAATGTGTCCAGCATGGCCGGCAACATGCAGATACTGAACAATCAGTTCACCGACATGAACCGCACCGTCGGCAGCATGTCCGGTAATATGCACCAGATGGCAAAACCCATGAAGGCATTTCCTTTCCAGTAACCCCCCCCTGGATCATGCAGGCATGAAGGGAAGTATAGAGAAAAGGCTGCTGATCCATGCGGGTGAACGCGGTAGTGTCCTGTACTTCCTGTTCTTCTTTATGCTGGTCAGTGCCGGCATGGCTATCGGGCGCAGCAGCGCCGATGCCCTGTTCCTGAAACGGCTGGGTATCGAGTACCTGCCAGTCATGTACATGATACAGAGCATGCTGCTGGCCGCTGTCAGCCTGGTCTATACCGGGTTCGCGGACCGTATCCCGGCAGAGCGGTTTTTCCGCAATCTGTTCAGCGTGCTGATCGTCCTTATCCTGGGCAGCTGGCTTGTTATTCATACGACCGGCAGTACGCTGGTTTACCCGGTCTATTACCTGATCTACGAGGTTTCCTCGGAATTACTGCTGGTGCATGCCGCCCTGTACATGAACCAGAACATGACCACGTTGCAGGCAAAGCGGCTGGCGCCACTGGTCTACGCCGGCGCACAAATCGGCACCATTATCGGCGGTCTGACGCTGGTGTTCGCTGCGCCAGTTGTTGGTACCCAGAACCTGCTGCTGGTCTGGTGCGGCCTGCTGATTGCCGGATCCGTTGTGCTTTATATCCGGCACAAGCGACACGGAGCCTCGACACATTTCCGGGCACCACGCAAGACACAACGACTGCTGTATGACTGCATGACGCAGATTGAACAGGGGCTTAAATACACCTGGTCTTCCAGCCTGCTGCGTGCCTCGTCACTGACGCTGTTCTTCCTGGTGATAGCCTTCTATGTCCTCAGCTACAGTGTCAACCGGGTGTATACGCAGACATTCGAGACGGAAGAAAGTCTGACCCGGTTCTTTGGACTGCTGACAGCCGTCACCAGCACAGTTGCCCTGTTCATGCAGCTGTTCGTCACCAACCGCACAATCAGACATTTCGGGGTACGTGCCATCAACCTGTTATTTCCGTGGACAACGCTGGCAAGCCTGGCCGCACTCACCTTCAGCTTCACCCTGCCAGCGGCACTGGCAGGCAGTCTCAACAAGGACGCCCTTATGCCGGCATTCAGGAATCCGGTGCACAGCATGTTTTTCAATGTTTTGCCGGATTATATGCAGGGACGGATTCGCGCCATCTCGGTGGCCGTGGTGCTGCCCCTGGCATTGCTGACAGGCGGTTTCCTGCTGCTGTTGATGCAACAGCTTGATAACCCGGTCTACTTTCTGCTACCGGGCATGCTGGCTGCTGTTCTGTACCTGTACTCCAGCAAGCGGATGAACAATGCCTATGTCAGCACCCTGATTACCACCCTGAAAGAACGCCTGTTCCTGCCCAACAAGCACATGTATGCCGACCTGAACGGCTGCAGTGATGAAGATATGGAAGAGGTCATGCGCGGCGTCACGCATACCGACACGGATGTATCCATCGCCTTCGCAAGAGCCCTTGTGGAATCCTTCCCCGACAAGGCCGCCAGCATTATCCTGGAACGCCTGAGAGGAGAAGATAATGCTGCCGCTGACCGCTATCTGAAACTGCTTGTCTCACTGGACACTTCCAGCCATACCGAGGCGTTATACAGACTGGCAGAAAGCGGCGATGCTCACCTGCAGGCCAGTATACTGCGCCTGTTACTGGACTACGGTGACCCGCGTTCAATCACACAGGCCATTCACCTGCTGTCCAGTGACAACCCCCGCCTGTGCGCAACGGCCATCCATGCCGCCTTGCGTTACCCCGATGCCGTTCCGGGGACAGACGATATCGTAATAGCATGGCATACACTGCTTCAGGATAACCTGAGCTCGCAACTGGCTGCACTCGACCTCATACCCGATCTGGAATGCCTGCCTGCGAGGGACAGACAGTTACTGGAACCCGCCTACCAGAACGCATTTTCGAGATTGCTGGATGACAGCTCGGAAGACACAAGAATTCGTGCCCTGCAGGGTTTGCATACATGGGTTACTGACAGCCCGGGAAATATTCACGACTCGTTGCTACACTCACTGGCGAGCGAGCACCCCGGGGTACGTGAAGCCGCTGCACGGTGCCTGCACCTTGCCAGAGATGAACAACGCGCCGCCCTGTTATTACAGGCTATCGGCGATGCCAACCCCCGGGTAAGACAGGCTGGTATCGACACACTGAGAGCCACAACGAAACAGCATGAGGCGCTTGCGCTGGACTGGATAGCAGATAATCAGGGGTCCTTAAGGGCCCAGCAGGCCCTGCTCAAGTCGCTCCTCGACTCCAGGCTGCCAAAGACTGTCTTTGCTGACATTGCGCGCAACAAATCAGAAGAAGCACAGTTACTGGGAGAGGCGTTGTCGATAATGGACTTAAATGCCGACGGAGTTAATTGTCATGAGCTGTTACGAATAACGCTAAAAGAACAACTCGACCAGACCATTGATCTTGCCCTGCTGGCTCTGGAGCCCCTGTATGAACCGGGTTTGATAGGCATTATTCGCGCCGGGTTCGCAAGCGGTGATGCCCGTCATATTGCAAATGCCTGTGAGGCACTGGAAAATCTGGACAAGCAGAAGATAACGGCCGGCCTGAGCATCATTCTGCAGAATTCGGTCAACAATGATTTCAGCCGTGACGAGAGCTTCTTCCAGTCGCTCGAGGATGTACTAAAATGGTGCGCGAACCACCGCAACAGCTGGCTGAACCTTTGTGGAAACCGGGCCTTACCGCCAATAAATGCATAACAATACCATGCCTGATTTATTTGACCGCCTGATCCTGCTGAAACAGTCACCCATATTTTCGATGGTCATGACAGATGATCTTCGAGTGGTTGCGCAGGCCATGGAAAAGCAGCAGTATTTTGCCGGCGACCGCATATTTGAAACCGGTGACCAGGGTGACCACCTCTACATAATCATATCGGGAAAAGTGGGCATCTCGCTTGAATCAAAATCATCCGGCACATCCTGCCTGGCCACCTTGTCTTCAGGTGACTGTTTTGGTGAAATGAACCTGCTGGATGATCTGCCACGCTCGGCAACGGCCGAGGTCATCGAAGATACTACCCTGCTGTCACTTGAGAAGACCCGCCTGCGAGGACTGATCCAGAGTTACCCGGATATGAGTGTCGGCATGCTGCGCAGCCTGTCGTTGCGGCTCCGGGATGCCAACCGGAAACTGATGGAAGACAATTCACATGCGTAACCGCCTGTTTCTCAAGATCCTGTTGCTGGCAGCATTGTCAGCCGTCTGCCTGTGGCCGGCGATGGCAACTTCAGCACCGAACCCTGAAGACAAGCATTACAATAAAATCGGATTCTTTGATGTACATGTCTGCAACTGGCCGAATCAACCGCTTTTTCTGATGCCACTGGTATCAACCACGCACTACGATGACATCGAAAAAGTTGATGTTTTCTACCCGGATGGCAGGCAACTGGTCGAGCTGGACCTGTCACGTTTCCGCACGCTCGAATCAAAGGATGCGCCGAAAAAAAAAGTATTCATTAACCAGATTCACTTGCCGGACGATGCCGTTGATGGCTGGTATTCAGCACGCATCACCCTGAAAAACGGCGAGGCGCACACCGCCAGTGACTACGTCGTACTCTCAAAGCTGGGCCGTGCAGATGGACAGTACCCCGGCCATGAACAGACAGTTGCTTCTCCCCCACAGAAACTCACCTGGGATCCCGTACCCGGGGCTGGCTATTATCAGGTATTTATCCGCGACCAGTGGGAGGATAACAAGCTGATCTACACCTCCAGACTGTTGACCGAACCAGCCCTGCCCTTGCCGCCTGACCTGATCGAGGATGGCGGCCTTTACTCGTGGCTTATCCATGCGCGTGATATTAATGAAGACATCAAACTGGGTGATTTCAACAGCGGCTCTCTCAGCAAGCCGGTGACTTTTTCCATCGACACCAGCCTGTAAGCGGCAGCTGACATAACACGGTGACTACCAGTGCGAAGGCAGCTTCTGGTGAATGGTAATGCGCTTTTTATCCACCGATATATAACCGCCGGCCTTCAGGTCCTTCAGGATCCGGCTCACCATTGCACGTGAAGCACCGACCATATCGGCAATTTCCTGCTGGATCAGCTTCTCTGTGATCATCTCTCCATCTTCCTGCTCTTCTGCCTGCTCCAGCAACACCCGTGCAACCCGACCATACACATCCAGCAATGCCAGGTTGCTGACGTTTTTGGCAAGCATACGCATACGGCTGGTCATGGGTTTAATGAGGTTGATGGCGATCTCGGGGTTTTTTGACAGGCACGCCATGAAATCTTCGCGGGAAATAATCATGAACCGGGAGACCTCGGTCGTCATCACCGAAGCGACCCGCGGTTGTTTATCAATCAGCGCAAGATCACCAAAATAATCCCCGGCACTCTGGTGGTTCAGAACGGCCTCACGACCGTCTTCTCCGCTGATAAAAACCTTCACACTGCCGGACAAGATGACATACAGGGAGTAGGTCTCATCGTCCTGATTGATAACAATGGTGTTCTTCCTGAAGGACTTGACCGTGCTGTGCTGTTCAATCTCAGCCAGCGCCGCACTAGACAACCCGGAAAATAAATGTACATTCTCTAGCATATTCAGGTACTTGATTTGCATTTATATTATAGAATAGAGATTACCAAAACGGCACACCGAACTGGATTAGAATATGTCCGCTCACCCACGTGGTGTCAAGAGAACACAAACACCAAACAGTCATGTCAGGCAAACTAAAAGAACCACGCGTCATTACCGACCATCACCGGGAACCGGTCTGCATCCTGCCGACCGGATTTTATTTTAATGACGAGCGCTGGGACAGGATCTGGCAACGCTTCGAGGAGAAAGGCGAGGCCCTGTCACACGCTGACCTGCGCGAACTGTTCCCTGACGAACCCACCCTGAAGCCTCGCACAGTCTAGCCTGTAGCCCGGATGAAACACAGTGTAATCCGGGGTGCCGCCTTGCACTTCCCGGATTGCGTTTCACTCCATCCGGGCTACAACTGCTACCGTGCGGTTGATTGCAGCGCAGCAATCCGTTCTTCCAGTGGCGGATGGCTCATAAACAGTTTTTTGAACCCGCTCCCCAGACCACCGGAGATACCAAAGGCCGCAAACTCACCCGGCAGGTCATGTGGTTCATGCTGCCGCTGCAATGCCTGCAAGGCGCCAATCATCTTGCCACGTCCTGCCAGCGAGGCTCCGCCCGTATCGGCCCTGAATTCACGCCGGCGTGAAAACCACATCACGATCATCGAGGCCAGGATGGACAGAAATATCTGCGCAACAATGGACACAATGTAATATGCAGGGCCATAGCCACGCTCGGTTTTAAACACCACCCGGTCAACGACATGACCAAGCACACGGGACAGGAAAATCACGAAGGTGTTTATCACACCCTGTATGAGGCCCATGGTCACCATATCACCGTTACTGACATGGGTTATTTCGTGACCGAGAACCGCCTCAACCTCGTCTGAAGACATGTTCCGCAACAGTCCGGTACTCACGGCAACCAGTGCACTATTACGACGCATGCCGGTGGCAAAGGCGTTTGGCTCAGCTGCATCAAAAATACCCACTTCCGGCATTCCAATACCTGCCTGTTGTGCCTGTCGCTGCACGGTACTGACCAGCCACTGTTCGGTACTGTTGGCCGGTTGTTCAATGATTTTTACGCCCATAGAGCGCTTGGCCAGAAACTTGGACATGGCCAGTGAGATAAACGAGCCGCCAAAACCAATGACGGCCGACATCACCAGCAAGGCCTGCAGATTCAGATCCACGCCATTCTCGGCCAGGATACTCTCAAAGCCGAACACTTGAAAAACAACGCTGATCAACACCAGAATGGCCGCGTTGGTAGCCAGAAAAAGGGCAATTCTCATCATAGCGGGTTTCCTTCCAGGGGTTAGTTATCCGTGCCTGAAGTATAAATCAATCTGATTTACACCTGATTAAGATGGTAGCTGACCATCGAAAATCAAGTCCGAAACGAAACTTTTCTCCATCTGTGCTATCTTAACCACTACTTCACGGGGGCGACATGGCTTCGACGCGGGTCGCGAAACCTGAGGTGCATGCCGAGGTGCAGGATACCTCGTAAAACCATCTGCAAACTATTAGTTGCCAACGACGACAACTACGCACTCGCAGCTTAAACCCCTGTAGGGTGCCGTCTGACTGGAGCCGTGCATGTGCGTCCAGAGTCACCGGTCTTCGGACAAGTGACATTCAGGCGTCGACTCTCACATGATCGCGATGAAGCACGTTCGGGGTGGATTCGTTAAAACTTAACCGAAATCGCTGGTTATCTTCCCTGCCCGTCGGGTAGTGATCAGTTAAATTAATAGACCGGGATAAGCATGTAGAGCCGATGGCAGAGGACTTACGGACGCGGGTTCGATTCCCGCCGCCTCCACCAACTACGTATAGGTCAATAAAAACAATAACATACTGACATTTATATCACACTCTTGTATCACAATCCACCTGCCTCGCGCAGGTGTTTTTGTTTATGACCCATCCCACTCATTCGATTCTTGACCATCCTGCAATCGATAAAGGCATGTACCGAAGGTCTCGCTGAACGCGGTCGATAACGTATCGACAAGGAACTCATACACAAGGATGCGTTACGCATGCCCAGACGCCACTCAATCTTCGATGACCTAATCACCTTACCGTGGTGGTTCAATCTTCTCTTGGCAGCCGCTGCCTATGTACTTCTCAAAGTCTGGGTGCCAACCGTCGAGTTTCATAGTCCTGTCTTCAGAGGTGTTGCTCTCGCAGTTCCAATCTTCGCAACCGTCCTAACGGCCATGCTTGTTCTCATTTCTGCCGTCTCTGCTATCCGCGCATGGAGTAAAGGCGAGCTGCTGAACAAACAGACAGGCATCCGTTCCGTCAAGGAACTCCCATGGAAAGACTTCGAGTATCTCGTAGGCGAAGCATACCGATGCAAGGGGTTCCACGTCGAAGAGAACACAGGGATTGGACCCGATGGCGGTATTGACCTGACACTCACGAAAGATGGCGAGAAGCACCTTGTACAGTGCAAGAACTGGAAGACGAAGTCCGTCGGTGTGCCGATTGTCAGGGAACTCTATGGTGTTGTCACTGCTGAGAATGCATCAGGTGGAATCATAGTGTGCTCTGGCAGCTTCACACGGGATGCCATTGCGTTTTCCCGTGGTAAGCCAATCGAGCTTGTTGAAGGTACTGAGCTTGTACGGTTGATTGGAGAAGTTCAGACACAGCAAAAGGTCGAGACAGTATCCACAGAACCTGTACTTTCTGCTCAACCTTCATGCCCTACTTGCAGCAGCCCAATGGTCATGCGGACAGCAAGGAAAACAGGGAGTCATTTCTGGGGTTGCTCACGGTTCCCGAAGTGTCGCGGCACACGGAATGTGACTGGCTAACGATGCCAACCTCTGTTCCCTGCCTCCAGTCATCAACCCCTCACACAATCCCACCGGTTCATCAGGAAGCCCACCGAAAGGAAGAACAGGTGTAACCAGTCTCAGGCAGTTACCTCAGGGGGTATCAAAGGTTACGTACCGAGCGGTCGATAAGCTGGTGAGAAAGCAAATAGCTAAGCTTGGGCAGGACACATCGCAATCAACCGCAGGAGAATGACAATGACGAAGGGAGAACATATGAAGCAAAGTAACTTATATATCATTTTTGCTATTTCTATATTCACAACAAACCTAGTCGGTTGTTCGAGCACTCCAGTAGCTACGACGCCACTACCTAAGGAGGAATTGATCTCACTGGGGCAAGACTCATCAAAAGGAGGCAGTTATGAGATTGCATTAAACAATGCACAATCTTTTTGCAATCGCTGGGGCGCGGCACCAAGCATAATTAGCAAAGAAGTTTCTTATCAAGGACAGCTACAAGAAGATACTAATACAGCAATAAATGTAGCGACAGACATTGCTATAGCCGCTGGAAATTGGATTCCGAGAGTTGGCTCCAGTGATGCGTATGAAACAAAAATCACATACAAATGTTACTAGGAGTCTGTCGGGTTTAACTGTCCGACGCAGAGATACTCTGTGTCGATTCGAGACCAGCCCACGAAATCTTGATCAGGCAAAATACGATACGTACTGAGATGCAGGCCTTTTCTCAGAGTATATTTTTCCTTGTTCATCCTGTTAGCACTGCCAGTGCGTACATTCGCTTCAGGTTCCACGCCATACACACCAGATTCCATTCACCTTGCGCCGAATCCAGTCCGCGAAGATGAAATTGCCGAAACCCGAGCACTTCCTTGATGATGCCAAATACTGTTTCTACCGTAGGCTTGCGCTTGGCGTAGATCGCTTTGCCCTCAGATGTTCGTAAACGGTGTGCCATCACCGTGACAGCGTCGGCATCCTCAGGACAAGGTGGTAGCGAGTTGAACCGCTCATCCCGGGGAAGATTGTGACGCTCCCGACTGCCTGATATATACGGCGCAATCTCATTGGCTTCACAACGCTTCACGTTGCCCTCGCTGAAATAACCCGTATCAGCCAGCAAGCCATCTGGCTTGCCAAGGCTGTCTTCCACTGCATTCAATTGCTTG
>JBDLIH010000023.1:0-40874 GCA_039714975.1 Pseudomonadota bacterium | reverse complement strand
ACGAACAATGTGATCCCGAACACCACCCTCGGGCAGCAGGTTGGCAAAAAAACGATGAGCAACGCTGTCTTCGGCTGAAAAGTCTTCTGTTGCGAGTGGCAGTGTGCGTGAGACAGCAAAGCCGCAACCGCGCCATCCCTGGCGCGCGGCCCTCGCCTCGCTCCCCTCGGCGAAGCCACCGGTATTGATCCAATCGGGCTCATAACGAAATCCAATGGCGCCCACTGGATTTCGCCACAAGTATCCCACCAGGCAATCTTCAAACCAGACATTGAGTGCATCCGGGTCGATCATGGTTTATCTGTCCCGGTTTGGGGGGAGTGTGCACCGTGAGAGGAAGGGGTTGTACCTCCCCTTGGCTGAACGATGACGTCCAGACCCAGGGTCCGCAAGGCCTTCAGGATTTTTCCGATCTCGGCAGTCTCCTTGCCGCGTTCGAACTCGGATAGAAACCGTGTACTCAGGTTACCGAGTCCGGAGACCGTTTCGAGCGTCAATCCTTTGCCTTTGCGGTGGGCGCGCACCAAATGGCCGAGGTCTTCAGCCGTCTGGATTAGCCCGTAAGAGACATCATTCTTTGCCATCTTTTTAGTCCAGTAATTATACCGTACGATAAAAAATAGCAATAAATTTGGCAGGAATCAATAAAAATATCATGTACGTGATAAATATTGTATTCACTAGGAAATAATTCAAAATATATCACGTACGGTATTATTATTTTTCCTGTCCCTTCTGAAAATTCAATAACGTGATAAGCTTGAGGCCGTGTTGCAGTGGCCGGTTGAATCCGCCGCAGTGTAAATTATATAAAAGCATTCCTGTGTTACATCTTCGACTGTAGATAATTATTCAGCCCTATTTTATTGATCAAACCCAATTGCTGCTCAAGCCACCAGGTATGATCTTCCTCGGTATCCTGCAACAGGTCTTCCAGAATTTCCCGGGTTTCAAAATCTTTTGCTGCTTCACACTGGGCGATCACTTCCTTGAGTGTGGCAATAACCCGGTACTCCAGTTCGAGGTCGTTTTTGAGCATACCGGGTACATCCGTACCGACATTCAGGGGATCTCGTTCTTTCAGGTTCGGTGCTCCTTCCAGAAATAAAATACGCTGAATAAGTTTTGTCGCATGCTCGGATTCTTCCTGCATCTCGTGGTGAAGGCGTTCATACAGTTCGTTGAGCCCCCAGTCCTCGTACATGCGCGAATGGATAAAGTACTGATCCATTGCGGTGAGCTCGTTCCTGAGTACACCATTCAGATATTCGATTGATTTGGTATCACCTTTCATGGGCTGGCCTCCGGTTTTGGGTGTGCAGGCCGGTTTTATTGTTGTGGGGACACGTCGCTGTTAACCAAAAGTATAACCAGCCCCATGAATAAGACAATGTTGTCTAACTATATGAAAATAAAGTTAAAAAAGAATTTGTTCTATGTTCATCCGTACCCTGGATCAGGGTGATCGAATTAGCCGGAATTCAGTATCACGCAAATGCGATTGACAATTATTCGCGTTAAGTATTTACTATATGACAGTAGAAAACTGGATGAGAGCAAGCACAATGTATATATGCATTTGTAAAGCCGTAACAGATCACGAGATTCGCTGTGCAGTGCAGGATGGCACCAGGACGGTTCGAGGCCTGCGTAAACAGCTCGGCTGCACTGGTCAGTGTGGCAAATGCAAACGGCAGGTGCGTGAAATCAGGGACGAAGTCCTGGCCGATCAGTCCGCGGTATCGCTGTCAGTGCTCGCGTTGTCATGAGGGTGTCACAAGTAAAATCGTTATAAAAAAAGAGGCCGCGCAACTGCGCGGCCTCCGTACTGTTGAGCAGTGTTATTTCTCCTGCTGCTTCTGTCGAGCCTAGTCCTCGATCTCTATGTCCCCGCCAGTAATGAAGGGTGGTCCACTGTTGAAGGTACCGTCCTCAACCTGAACAGGGGTACCGTCACTGACACGGTTGAAGAACGTTGTTGCATTGATTGACTGTGCCGGACTGGCCGTGTCATCAAAGATCGATGTCGCGGTGGCAGTATCAACAGTCACACCCAGGATTTCAAACGTTGGATTAACGATATTGTCAATCGGGCCCCGCAAACGCACATCATTAAAGTCCGCTGAACCACGTTCACGTACCCTGGTGGCGATCACTGTGCCGTTACCGTCCACAAAACCACGCACCTCGACCTGCATACCACCGCTGGCACCACTGCCATCAATAAGGCCGTCATCGTCTTCAGTCAGTGGCGTGGTGTTGACCGTGATGACATCCATAATCGTGAACGAGCCACCCAGTCCACCGGCCGGTACTGTTACCTGTGCCTCGATGCGCGTACGGGTTTCACGGAACCGGATCTTGTCCGCTGTCAGGATGCCGGTATCGGTATTGAAGTCGCCTTCAGCCTCCAGCTTGACGCCGACCATGATATCCTCGGCAGCACCGCCTTCGAACCCGGTTGTGCTATTGGTAATTTCTGAATCATCGATTTCCGGTAATTCCAGTAACCGGGAGACTTCACGTCGATAAATGCCGGTCAAGGTTGAAATACGTGAAATGGACTGTTTACGCCCCGGCAGCGAATAGTCTTTTTGTGCCACATCGATGTAGACCCGCTTGGCAAGTTCGGCAAAGCTGTCAAAAGGCATTCCATAGCGCAGCAGGACTCGCACCAAAGCACGCAGAATGCGAATGGTTGCGGCACTGAGTACATGTTTCTGATTAATCAAAAACTTTGTAACATATCGAATATAAACATAAAAAAAGTAGGCTTATTGCCTGAATATAAGATTGATGCCTTCCGTTGATTCCTGGCTGTACCTTAACCAATATGAAATCTGGTAAAAAAATCCCAAATATAAAAAAGGGACATATGTCCCAATTATCAAAAATATAACTTTATTTAGTGTAAACTTAAGAGGGCTTAACAAAGGGTAGTGAGCAGCCTTTGAGTTTCATTCCGCACCATGGCGATTTACGGCATGGCTATTAGAGATTTGAATTCCGATTCCAAAAATGAATCCGGTGTTGGCGTGGCCATACATTTTTAAGCCAGATTCCCATCATTGAATTGCCCCGACTTTCCCGGTGAAGGGAGCCAAATCTTTCACATACTGACGTGGAATTTTCAGGCATTCTGATACGAGATTGTCGCATACCAGGGAAAATCAAAACCGGCATCGGAATTGACAAGCAGTTTTGTGACTTTGGCACAGATTATTTTCCGGTCAGTCCACTAATATATAGAATCCAGGTATTAAAAATTGGGAAAAAAATCCCACACTAGGACTGTTGTAAGGAGCGTATTCATCATGACTAACTTGACCGAAACTTATTTCTCAAGAAAATCCTGCGGACTGCCGGTTATTCTTGCCCTGTTGGCAGTGGTCTCCCTATTGTTCGTTTCCGTTGTGCAAGCGGCACCTCCCGACGAAAAGGGCGGTAAGAAAGGCGGAGGCGGTGGTTCCGATGGCGGACCACGGCCGGAGTTGCATTTAAAGTGGCGGGTGAAACTGGATGCTCCTTACTCGCTGGTACGGCCGGCGGTGGCAGCGGATGGTACGGTTTATGCTGTCGACGTCAGAAAAAACCTGACCGCCGTTGCCCCGGATGGTACCGTTCTATGGGTGGCCGCTGATGCCGGATCCAAGGGCGTCGATGTGGGGTCTGACGGCACCATCTATACTGGCACCGAGGACTGGATCAAGGCGTTTAACCCGGACGGCAGTCTCAAGTGGACGTTCATACAGAATCCGCGCGCCTTTGTCCTGGTTGATGTTGCCGTGGGGCCGGACGGCAATATCTACGGGGTAGCCTCTAGCGGCATGGGCGTATTCTCCCTTGCCGATACGCCCGACGGGCCGCAATTGCGCTGGACCAATCCCGAACCCTACGGCAGGGTATTTATTGGTTATACGGAAATCGCATTCGGGCCTACAGTCGATGGCCTGGACCAGCAGCTGTATTTCTACGCCAACGGTCACACGCGGGCAGTGCGCCTGAGCGACGGGGCTTCGATCTTCACTCTCGGTGGCGGCAACACACGGCCGCAGGTAAGCTCGTTCGACGGCTCCTGGCACCGGGGAGATTCCGCCTACACACCGGGTGGCGACCTCATATGGTCATTCGAGTTTCCGCTGGCGACCGGGTTTACGGAACCGTCACTGGCGCCGGACGGTACCCACTATACGATCAACTCGGGTAACGTTCTGTATGCGATCGACCCGTTCGGCGTCGAGGAGTATCGCACGGAGTTGAGAGAATTCGTCGGCCTGCCCGATGTTGATCCCACAGAATCCTTCCTGATCCTGGATACACAGAGTTCGCAGACCCACCCGGCGGCGTTGAATGCGGTGAGTGCCGCGAACGGAGGAAACCTGTGGCGCATGGAATTCCCAGCCGATGACACCGGGCTGGATCAGTTCATTGGCAGCGGTGTTGCCTACAATGCAAACGGTGATACGGCCTACGTGATGACGGCCATCGCCACTACCAATAACACCTATCTGAACGCTGTCGATACCGATCCATCGATCCCGAGTGCTTCGACGGTGCTGCGCTCCACCGATATAAACCTGGATGTGCGCTCCAAAAGAGATGAAGTGAATTTCACAGGAACAGTCACCGTGATGGATGAGAACAAGGGGCTTGCTTCAGGGGCGACGGTGCTCGCCACCTGGACATTGCCGGACGGAACCACGGAACAACAGGCCGCAACAACCAGTGGCAAGGGCACGGCCAAGTTCAGCCTGTCGGGGCCGGGTGGTCTCTACAGGATAGATGTTACGGACATAAGCAAAGATGGTTACACATTTGATCCACAACATAGCCTCTCTGGCGCAGCCCGGGCGTGGTTTTAATCGTCCGGGGTGCCCGGACAGGTCTTGGCAGGCTCATTATGTAAATGTTTACTATAATAAGGTGGTTATGGAAAACACACAGCGCAGGATCTGGTTCCGGTTTCTCTCCATTGGGCTGCTCGCCCTGACTATTCAACTCGTCACCGGAATGGTGTTCTTGGCGAATTCCTATTTATGCAGCAATCGGTGTCTGAAAAAGTCCGTTGCAGTGTGACATCCATGAATAGTTGCTGAGTTTTGCGGCTTGCGGTTGATGTTTACCGCTAGCTTCAGCAGGCGTGTCCCCGTCCAGAGAGTGGTGAACACGTTTATGGTTGTAATACTGCAGGAACGTGACAAGTTTTCGTTCAAGATCCTGAGTATCCAGAAGAAGATGCGGTCAAGGTATTCGCGTCGAATTGTTCCAATCAGTCGCATGTATTTATTACCTAATCACCAAGAGCGGATAAAGTAAGTATTACTACGTTTAAAAAGTAAATTGTCTGGCAGGAATTTGACAGTCTGCCCGATATGTCCCTGATTAACAGGCTGGGCCTGCTGAGGGTCATTCCTGTTATGCAGTCACTTCAAGTAAGATTACCAACGCCAGGGAAAGTGTAACTGACAGGACCATCAGCAACCGCCAGGTGAAGTTGAAAGTTTTTTCAGTCATGACGCTTGCCCTCTATGGCCGGTTAGTGGTGCTGTGCTCAGATGGGTAAGCGTAGGACATATTCGAGGGAATGCTATGGGTAGTAATACGGATATGAAGAGTCGAAAACGCCGCTTCAAATTGTCCTGGAATACGACGCTGGCTATAGGGTTTTTTACAGTTTGTCAGGATAGGCATGTGGCGGAGTCTTCGATGCATAAAAAACGGCGGCCGAAGCCGCCGAACGTTGGGTGGCTTTGGGACCACCTTAACGGAGAGGCTAAAGAATACACCCGGCTGGGATAGCCTGGTATCCGTAGAATTACGCACATGAAGGATTTTGACACTCTGTCCGAACAGGCTTTGAGTAAAACGCCTGACCGAAGAGCTGTAACTCCCCGGCCAGACTTTCACTAACCAAGCCTCGGGAGGTTCAACCAGTGACCATCCAAATCATACCGCATTCTGCGCGTCTGTCAGCCTCCCTGGTTTTCTATCGGAGGTAATACCCATGAATGACACAGTAACCCCAATCCAGCCAGAGAAAGACATGGAAGGCATCAATCCGCTGATTGCAGATGATCTTGGAGACACAGCAGATCGCGTTAAGTGCGTGTTGATGTTCATTGAAAGCCTTGAACCCAGCAAGGGAGGGATTATTTTCGATGAAATCCACGCGGACCGGGACTATGGCCAGAAACTGATCTATCAGTCGATGATTCAGGCGCTGACTGTGAAAAACCTGCCACGCTGAACTGAGGTTATGAAGCCCCGTCCTGGTGGCGGGGTTTTCTCTTGCTGGGGCCTCAGTTGGCCTATACTTATGTAAATCCCAAGAAAAGGGGTGGTGTTCTATTTTTTGCTCATATCCTGAAGGAGGTGGGGACGATGAGAAATAAGAGAGCCCAGTTTGACAAAAGGCGGCAGCGTGAAGACATGCCCAGAGTTCCATTCAAGGACAGCATGGGGGTAACAATTAATGAAGATCGCAGGAAGATTCCAGATCGGCGGATAGGCAAAATACAAGCCGAGTGGATTGATACCTGCGAGTAACCGAAGTTTTCACGACGTCGTGAAGAATGAAGCCCCGCCCATTGTGGCGGGGTTACTTTAATGAATAAAGGAATACTGGTGGCGGTGATAAGGAATATGAAACAGTATCAAGATACCTGTAGCAAATGTGGCCGAGTTATCCCAGAACTTGAACCAGCCACCCTCCTGATGAAGCGCTACCCCAGCCGGAGCCGGTCCCAGAATCTGGCATTAGTGTGCATCGACTGCATGCCACTCCATCGCAGACCTATAACTACGTGCAAGGGCTGTAATCGACCCCTGCTGTTGCTCACTGGTTTTGTAGGGCCTTTCTGTAGCGATCGCTGCTTTCAGCGAGCACGACGTGGAAGTGTTTCTACTGCAGCATTGTCAGAATAATCCCACCCCCACCATCGGCATTGTCTGACAGATACCCGCCACCCGTTATTAAATACTGCCACTCCACCCGAGGCGGCACTGTCAGCTATCCGAACGATTGGGAGAGAGTGCAATCTCTTCCTGGTGGCGGGGTTTTTCTTATTTCAGAAAGGTCTTAAAACAGCCGATATACGACATTAATCAAGTTGTATTTACAGGAGCGCAATTAATGTCAAGGTTCGTCAAGATGATCACTATTGTTGTTCTGTTGACCGTTATTGCGGGTTGTTGTGTCCTGCCTGATGTCCCGGGTCCAATCGGTATTCCCGGTTGTTAAGGGAACAGGAATCTGCCTGTCACCGGAAAACAACATCCCGCTATTTGTCGTTTATTCCCCAACACTCGATACCCTAAGCCTCTCTGCCGCACTATATCCAGCGGGAGAGGGTGCAGGCATTGGCCACCTTCGGGTGGCTTTTATCTATATGTAACAGGAAGGAATTAAGCGGACAAAGACGTCCGCAGCACCCTATGCCATATCAGAAATGAATGGAACCGCAATAATTGAGGCTACAATCGCAACGGTACACACCATCATCACCAGCTTGTACCGGCACGGAAATTTCTTTGTGCAGTGTTTTGTTTTTTCGAAGATCGACATGTTAATTTTCCGTATATTTTCCTGTCAGAAGATGTGTACCAGATGTGTACCATATTTCAGAGCAGTTTGAGACAAAGCAGAAACGCCGTAAGTTGTTGTTTTATTGGTGCCGAGGAGAGGACTTGAACCTCCACGGGGTTACCCCCACTAGCACCTGAAGCTAGCGTGTCTACCAATTTCACCACCTCGGCGTGGCTGGCGGGACGGCTGATGCCTGTCCCGGGAGGCGCGAACTCTACCGCCTGATATATATCTTGTCAATTTACCTGTGCTGACCACACACTATGGATAGAATGGTGTGTTGACCTTAACCCTGGTCGTTATCTGACCTGGAGCTAACCCCATGCAAAGAAAAAAGAAAAGAAAATCCAAGTCATCACGCCGCCGTGATCCGCACGCCCGGCGCGAGGCGACACGCTATGAACAGCCCATCGCCAGCCGCGAACTGATTCTTGAGGTTATCACCGAGGCTGATCGTCCCGTTAATCGTCCCGATCTTGAAGCGCTGCTGGGTATCCCTGATGCCGACGGCGTCGAGGCGCTGCGACGGCGCTTGAATGCCATGGTCCGGGACGGTCAACTGGTCCGTAACCGGCGTGATTGCTATGCCCTGGCCGACCAGTTTGACCTGGTGCAGGGCCGGGTGATCGGTCACCAGGACGGCTTCGGGTTCCTGGTCACGGACGACGAGGGTGGTGATGTGTTCCTGTCGGCCCGGCAGATGCGTGCGTTGTTTCATGGTGACCGGGTGCTGGTGAGGATAACCGGGATGGACCGGCGCGGGCGGCGCGAGGGCGATGTGGTCGAGGTACTGAAACGCAATACCCACACCGTGGTCGGGCGCTTCTACAGTGAAAACGGGGTGCAATTCGTGACTCCGGACAACAAGCGACTGCCAAATGACATCGCCGTACCCGCCGGGGAATCGAACGGTGCCCGCCACGGACAGATTGTGTCTGTTGAAATCGTTCAGCAGCCGGCGAAGCGCTCACCGCCAGTGGGACATGTCATCGAGGTCCTCGGTGATCACATGGCACCCGGGATGGAGATTGACATCGCCATACGCAGTCACGAAGTTCCGCAGGAATGGCCGGCAGATGTAAAGAAAGAAAGCGCAGTGTTCGGCAAGGACGTGCCGGCCAGGGCCAAGCGCGGCCGTGAGGATCTGCGTGAGCTGCCGCTGGTGACCATCGATGGTGCCGATGCACGTGATTTTGATGATGCCGTCTACTGTGAGACGACGGCGGGCGGCTGGCGCCTGCTGGTGGCCATTGCCGATGTCTCACATTATGTTCATCCGGAGTCGGCGCTCGACAGGGAGGCCTATGAACGCGGCAATTCCGTGTACTTCCCGGAACGCGTGATACCCATGCTGCCGGAGGTGTTGTCCAATGGCCTGTGTTCACTGAACCCGGAGGTGGACCGCCTGTGCATGGTGTGTGAAATGCTCTTCAACAAGGACGGCCGCATGATCCGTTCGCGTTTCCTGAACGGCCTGATGCGCTCGCATGCGCGGCTCACCTACGAGGAAGCCGCCGCGATCATGGTCGATCGCGACAAGCAGGCCTGCAAGCGCCGCAAATCGCTGGTTCCGCACCTGAATGAGCTGTATCGCCTGTACAAGACATTGCGCAAGGCGCGCAGCAAGCGTGGTGCCATCGATTTTGAGACCACCGAGACGCGTATTGTATTTGGTGCCAGTCGCAAGATCGAGCGTATCGAACCACTGTTGCGTAATGATGCACACAAGGTGATTGAGGAGTGCATGGTGGCTGCGAATGTGGCCGCTGCCCGATACCTTGAGCGTCACAAGATGCCGACGTTGTACCGCATACACGCGACTCCCGCCGGAGACAAGGTCACTGAGCTACAGGAGTTTCTGAATGAACTGGGGCTGGGTCTGCGCGGTGGCCGAAAGCCCTCTGCCAGGAACTACTCGGCGGTGTTAAAGATGGCGCAGGGGCGCCCGGATGAGCACCTGATAAACACGGTGTTGCTGCGCTCCATGCCACGGGCCGAATACAACCCGGACAATATCGGGCACTTCGGCCTGGCGCATGAAAACTATACCCACTTTACCTCGCCCATCCGTCGCTACCCGGATTTGCTGGTACACCGTGCGCTTCGCCATATACTCGCGGGCAAGAAGCCGAAGAGTTTTGCCTACACGGTGGAAAACATGCAGGCCTTTGGTGAACATTGCTCGGACACAGAACGCCGTGCGGACGATGCCACCCGTGACGCGGTCGACTGGCTGAAATGTGAATACATGCTGGACAAGGTGGGTGAGACCTACGCGGGTATTATCACCAGTACCACGTCCTTTGGCCTGTTTGTCGAATTGCAGGACATCTATGTCGAGGGACTGGTGCATGTCACGGCGCTGGGCAATGATTATTATCATTTCGATCCTGTTCGCCACTGCCTGACGGGTGAACACAGCAAGCGGACATTCCGCCTCGGGGACCAGCTGAAGGTTAAAGTGGTGCGGGTAAACCTGGATGACCGCAAGATCGATTTCGAGTTGAGTGAGAAACAGCAACCCGGGGCTGGCAAGAAGGGCAAGCGCAAGAGTAAGCGCAAGGACAAAGGAAAGCGGAAGCGTAAAACCTCGCTGAGGAGAAAATCACGATGAACAGACGACAGTATGTTGCAGTGTTATTGTTGTTGCATCTGATGCTGTTGACCGGTTGTGCCACGGTAACAAACGAACAGGCTGTCGGCACTGACACGACCCGCGGTATTACCATCGTGCCGCTTGTGGATGGCAGTACCCGTGTGACGATTGCCACGGATGCCGCGTTTGACTATGGCAGTACTGTGCTGCGACCGGCATTTTCAGCAGATCTGTCACAGGTCATGAAGCTGTATTCCAGGCAGTCAGTACGGGTGGCGGGTTACACGGACAATGTGGGTGCAGTGGCCTACAATCTCGACCTGTCGCGGCAACGGGCACAGGCTGTTGCGGATACCCTGTTCGCCCAGGGTTACAATGCAGCGCAGGTTTCAGTTAGCGGGTATGGTGAAAGTAACCCGGTTGCCAGCAATGCCGACGCGAGCGGTCGTTACCGTAATCGTCGTGTCGAGTTGTTAATCATTGCCAACGCGGATGGCTAGCGACGATCACGTCTACGGCCTGCATGCGGTCTCGGCACTGCTGGCACAACGCCCCGGCTCGATCAAAAAGCTGCTGGTCGCCAGGGGTGCTAAAAACGCGCAGCTTGACGCTTTGATCGCAGCCACCGTGGCTGCCGGTGTCGCCGTCCAGGCGGTACCCCGTTCAGAACTTGATGTGCTCATGCCCGCTGTCCGGCACCAGGGTGTCATCGCGGTTGTGAGAGCCACGTCGTACGAACGCAGTGAGAAGACATTACCCGATTTCCTGGCCGCATTGACGGAACCGCCTCTGTTACTGGTGCTGGACGGGGTACAGGACCCGCACAACCTCGGTGCCTGCTTGCGGACAGCGGACGCGGCCGGTGTGCACGCCGTGATTTTTCCGCGTGACCGTGCCACCGGCATTACCCCGGTGGTGCACAAGGTCGCTTGCGGTGCGGTGGAGTCGGTGCCTGTCTTCGCAGTAACGAATCTGGCGAGGAGTTTGCGCCTGTTGCGCGAGGCGGGTATCTGGATATACGGGGCCAGTGACGATGCCGACGAACAGCTTTTCAGCAGTGACCTGCAGGGACCGATCGCATTGGTGCTGGGCGGAGAGGGCCAGGGCCTGCGCCGCCTGACCCGTGAACATTGTGACCATTTGCTGGCGATTCCCATGGCGGGGCAGGTGGAGAGCCTGAATGTGTCAGTGGCAGCCGGGGTGCTGTTGTTTGAGGCCCGCCGGCAGCGTATGCGGGAATCTTGATGAATACATAATTAAAACAACAAGATCTGCCAATCCCATTCGCGCCTGCAAGGCGCTCCTACAGGTGCATCAATTGTCGTAGGAGCGCCTTGCAGGCGCGAAAGGGTTATATTATTGCATCTCCCATACCCCTCACGTAGAATGCGCGCTCCTAAAAGGCTGAATAACAGCTGAATTTTAACTCCTTGCCTGTTGCAGTGTCAGCCGGCTACTCATCCATAAGGGGTCTTGAATGAGACATTACGAAGTCGTGTTTCTGGTCCACCCTGACCAGAGTGAACAGGTGTCTGCCATGATCGAACGCTATCGCGGCACGATCGAAGGCGACGGCGGCGCCATCCACCGTCTGGAAGACTGGGGTCGACGCCAGCTTGCCTACCCGATTCAAAAACTGCACAAGGCACATTATGTGCTGATGAACATCGAGTGCACTACCGGGGCACTGGAAGAGCTCAACAGTGCCTTTCGTTTCAACGATGCAGTAATCAGAAGCATGGTGATCAGCCGCAAGGAGGCCGTCACCGAGCCCTCCCTGCTGGCCAAACGTCCGGAAGAAAGACGCGAGCGGGAAACGCCGGTTGCCAGTGAAGGATCGGAAGAAGCTGTAGCTGATGATTCCGCTGGTGACAGTGTCGAGGCAGCCGTTGACGATGTAGCCGCTGACGAGCCTGTCAAGGCGACAGAAGACGCAGCTGATGACGCACCTTCCGTTGCAGCGGAATAACCCCGGCTAACTGAATTCAAGAGGATATACCATGGCTCGTTACTATCGTCGTCGTAAATTCTGCCGTTTCACGGCGGAAGGCACCAAGGAAATTGATTACAAGGATCTTGCCGTACTGAAGCAATATGTTTCAGAGACCGGCAAGATTGTGCCCAGCCGTATTACCGGCACCAAGGCAAAATATCAGCGGCAACTGTCCACTGCGATCAAGCGCGCGCGTTACCTGTCGCTGTTGCCTTATTGTGACGCACACTAGCTGAACCAGACACCCGGTTTTACGGCCATGAAAGCACTGGCTGCCTTTATTGTCAGTGGCCGCTGGCAAGCGGTATTAATTACCACGGCCAGCGGCGTTATTTCGTTGTTACTGCCCTGGCTGGGTGGCATGCTGAATTACCTGGCGGCGGCGGTCGTGGCGCTGGTTACCCTGCACGTTGGCATGATGCCCGGTTTGCAGGTACTGTTTATCGCGACCACCGTGACGGTGCTGGTTTACCAGTTGGTGGGTGTACAGGCGGTGGTCGGCCTGGTGATGGTGCTGTTATTGTGGTTGCCGTGCTGGATGACCAGTGCGGTCTTGCTGCAGACGCGGGATCTTGGACAGGCCTTGCGTGCCGCTGCCCTGTTCGGTGTGTGTCTGTTGCTGGTGGTGTACGGCTTCTATGGTGATCCGGCACCCTGGTGGCTGCAGCAGTTGCAGTTGATTGAAAGTACGCTGGAAGAAGCCGGTGTTTCATTTCCCGGACTGACAGAATCCGAACTGCAGCAGGATGTGGCCGCCCTGTTGACCGGTGTGGTACTGGCATCACTGGTCGTCGGTGTCATTGCCAGTCTGCTACTGGCGCGCTGGTGGCAATCGATACTGGTGCATCCGGGTGGCTTCCGGGAAGAGTTTTACAGTTTACGGCTGGGTTACGCGGCCGGACTGGTCACGCTGGCTGTCATGATTATGGCCCGGCTGACACAGGGCACATTCAGTGACTTCAGTGCCCAGCTGGCGATGATATTGCTGGTACCGTACCTGCTGGTCGGACTGGCCGTCATCCACAGCCTGTTAAGGAAAACCGGCCGGGGTAATGGCTGGCTGGTGGTGATTTACATTCTGCTGGCCGTGTTGCCACAAGTGATGTTACTGCTTGCTGCCGGTGGATTAATGGATACCTGGATCGATTTCCGTCGGCGGCTGGGCCGGGACGGTGGCGATACCGGACAATGAGACAAAAGACAGAGTGAGGTTGTAACAATGGAAATCATCCTGCTGGAAAAAATTGCCAACCTGGGCAACATGGGCGAGAAGGTCAATGTAAAGCCGGGTTACGGACGCAATTACCTGATTCCGCAAGGCAAGGCTGCGGCGGCGACTGCTGAAAATATCGCCGAGTATGAAGCACGACGCATCGAACTTGAAAAGGCGTCTACCGATGCACTGACAGCTGCGCAGGCGCGCCGTGAGGAACTGCTTGAGAAGGTGATTACCATTACCTCCCATGCGGGTGAAGAAGGCAAACTGTTTGGTTCGGTTGGCACTGCCGATATTGCCCATGCACTCACAGAAAGTGGTGTCACTGTCGAGCGGCATGAAGTCCGGTTGCCGGAGGGGGCATTCCGGGTGGTTGGCGAACATGAGGTGTTGATACAACTGCACACTGATGTGGATGCGACCATAAAACTGCTGATTGAAGCGGATTAGTAAAAAAACCTGGCAGAGGATTCTGCAAGTTGTTGTAATAAAAAAGCACTGTAAACAGACAGCTCCGGGAGCTGTCTGTTTTTTTACGAGGCTGACACGGGAACGCACAAAGTCAGCCCAAATACAATGATGTCTTTCAGCGGCGTTTATGCTATTTAGTCTCCACAGCTGAACGCAGTAATTAGCACCTCTATTCAAAACGGGACTCAATGGCCGAATCGCTTCGCACTGCAGATATAGTTCATGCCGGTACGGATGCGCTTAAAGTGCCACCACATTCACTGCAAGCAGAGCAGGCCGTTCTCGGCGGGCTCATGCTGGATAACACGACCTGGGACACGGTGGCAGACCGCGTCAATGAAGAAGATTTCTACCGCCGTGACCACCGTCTGATTTTCCGCGCAATTGCCGAACTGGCCGAAAAGAACAATCCTCTCGATGCCGTCACCTTGTCCGAGTGGCTGGAACACAACAAGCTGCTGGACGAGGTCGGTGGACTGTCCGCACTCGGTGTGCTGGCACAAAACACGCCCAGTGCCGCGAATATCAAGGCCTACGCCGATATCGTGCGGGAAAAATCGGTCACACGGCAACTGATAGCCGTTGGCAACCAGATTGCCGGCAGTGCCTTTGAAGCCGAAGGCCGGGAAACCAGCGAGTTGCTGAACGATGCCGAGAAGCTGGTATTCGAGATTGCCGAGCAGGGTAATCGTGGCAAGCGCGGTTTCAAGAGCATCCGTACCCTGTTGACGACTGCGGTTGATCGCATTGATCAGCTGTTTCAGCAGGACAATCCACTGACCGGTGTGTCGACCGGATTCAGTGATCTTGACGAAATGACGGCTGGCCTGCAGCCATCCGATTTAATTATTGTCGCCGGGCGACCCTCCATGGGTAAAACCACACTGGCCGTGAATTTTGCTGAAAACGCAGCCATAAAAAATCAGGTACCGGTTGCGATCTTCAGTATGGAAATGCCCGGTGAGTCGCTGACGCTGCGCATGATGTCCTCACTCGGTCATATTGATCAACACAAGATTCGTACCGGAAAACTGGACGATGATGATTGGCCACGGCTGACATCGGCTGTCAGTCTTCTGGATACGGCACCGATTTTTATCGATGACACGCCGGCGCTGACACCGATGGAAATGCGTGCCCGTGCGCGCCGGCTGAAGCGTGAGCATGATATTGGCCTCATTGTGATTGATTACCTGCAGCTGATGACCATCGGAAATACGCGCGAAAACCGTACTACGGAGATATCCGAGATCTCGCGTAACCTGAAGGCGCTGGCGAAGGAACTCGAAGTGCCTGTGATTGCGTTGTCACAATTGAATCGCAGTCTGGAGCAACGTTCCGACCGGCGTCCGGTGATGTCTGATCTGCGCGAGTCGGGCGCCATCGAGCAGGATGCCGATGTGATCATGTTCATTTACCGTGATGAAGTCTATAACGAAGACAGTCCGCACAAGGGACTGGCCGAGATCATCATTGGCAAGCAGCGTAATGGACCGATCGGCACGCGGCTGCTCACCTTCCGTGGCCAGTTTACGCGGTTTGAAAACTATGCCGCAGACAGCCAGTACACGGGTGGTGAATTTGGATGACCCGTCCCGCCCGGGCACGGATTAACCTGCAGGCCCTGCAACACAACTTCTCTCGCGCACAGCAAACAGCAGCCGACAGCCAGGTAATGGCCATCATCAAGGCCAATGCCTACGGTCATGGCCTGGTCAGCATTGCACAGGCACTGCCCGCGGCGGCAGCGTTCGGCGTGGCCTGTCTGGATGAGGCGATTGCCTTGCGCGAAGCCGGCTTCGACCGGCGTATCGTTCTGCTTGAAGGTCTCTTTGGCCCGGATGATATCAACCTCATCAGCGGTTACCGGCTGGATGTAGTGGTTCACCACGACAGCCAGCTGCAGTGGCTGGCACAGGGCCGCCTGCTGCGTCCGCTGGATGTCTGGCTGAAGATCGATACCGGGATGCACCGCCTGGGTTTTTCACCGCACAGCATCAGCGATATAACGACACGCCTGCAGCAGATCACGCAGGTGGACACGGTGCGCTACATGACACATTTTCCCTGTGCCGATGACCTGGACAATCCTGATACCCGCCAGCAGATCGACGCATTCAATCATGCGGCTGCGGCCGTTGCCGGCGAGCATTCACTGGCCAATTCGGCCGGTATACTGGGTTGGCCGGCAGCACGTGCCGACTGGGTGCGTCCCGGTATCATGCTCTATGGCAGTTCACCGCTTGGCGGGCGCACGGCACAGTCGCTCGACTTGCAGCCGGTCATGACGCTCAGTACCAGACTGATTGCCGTCAACAGGCGCAAACAGGGTGACACGATCGGCTATGGTGCCGACTGGTCCTGCCCGGTCGATATGCCCATCGGTGTGGCGGCAATCGGTTACGGTGACGGCTATCCGCGACATGCACCCAGCGGCGCACCGCTACGGGTAAACGGTCACGCAGCATCGCTGGCGGGTCGTGTATCCATGGACATGATCTGTATTGACCTGCGTGATGTGCCAAATCCGCAGGTCGGTGACGAAGTTATCCTGTGGGGGGAGGACTTGCCGGTTGATGAGATCGCCGCAGCTGCGGGCACCATCTCTTACGAATTGCTGTGCGGTGTTGGATCACGCGTACAGTTTGATTACATCACCTGATGCTGGTGCAGTACGACAGGCAGAACCTCAATTCACAGGATATTTTTCCCGTGTACAAATAACCGCTTGCCCGGTAGCCTGTGCAGCACCTATGGCTAAAACAAGAATTCTCTATACATGCAGCGCCTGTGGCGCACAGTCACCGCAGTGGGCCGGGCAGTGCAGTGACTGTGGTGGCTGGAACACGCTCTCTGAAGTTGTCGCAATGCCAAAACCGGCATCCTCACGATTTTCCGGATACAGTGGCGATGAAGCGGTCGCTATCCAGCGCCTGTCCGCGATCAAGACGGATCAGCAATTGCGCACTTCGGTCGGTATGCTGGAACTTGACCGGGTGCTGGGCGGGGGGCTCGTCGCAGGCTCGGTGGTACTGATCGGGGGTGACCCCGGGATCGGAAAATCGACCCTGTTATTGCAGGTGCTGGCTGCCCTGTCGGGGGACCTGGACTCCCTGTATGTGACCGGCGAAGAGTCACTGCAACAGATTTCATTGCGTGCCAGCCGTCTTGGTATCCTGGGCGATGACATCCGGCTGTTCTCCGAGACCTCGGTCGAACGCATCATTGCCACTGCCAGCAAGGAACAGCCACAGGTCATGGTGCTGGATTCCATCCAGACACTGTATACGGAAGCATTGCAGTCCGCACCCGGTTCCGTGGCACAGGTGCGCGAGAGCGCTGCGCAGCTGGTTCGGTTTGCGAAACAGTCCGGCATTGCCATGTTCCTGGTCGGACATGTTACCAAGGAAGGGCAACTGGCCGGTCCCCGTGTGCTGGAACACATGGTCGACACCGTGCTGTATTTTGAAGGTGATCCCGGAGACCGTTACCGTATCCTGCGCGCCATTAAAAACCGTTTCGGTGCCGTCAATGAACTGGGTGTGTTTGCCATGACGGAATCCGGCCTGAAAGAAGTCACCAATCCCTCCGCCATCTTTCTCTCACGGCACGAACAGGCGGTACCGGGCAGTGTCGTCATGGTGACCTGGGAAGGCACGCGGCCGATGCTGGTGGAAGTACAGGCGCTGGTCGATCAGAGTCAACTCGGCAATCCGCGCAGGGTGACGCTGGGGCTGGAGCAAAACCGCCTGTCCATGCTGCTGGCCGTGTTGCATCGTCATGGCGGGCTGACGCTGGGTGACCAGGATGTGTTTGTCAATGTTGTCGGCGGTGTGCGTGTCACTGAAACCGCAGCGGACCTGGCCGTATTACTGGCGGTCATGTCGAGCTTTCGTAACCGGCCGCTGCCGGCAGACCTGATTGTATTCGGCGAGGTCGGCCTGTCGGGTGAGCTGCGGCCGGTACCGAACGGCCAGGAGCGCATCAGCGAGGCCGCCAAGCATGGCTTTCATAAAGCGATCATCCCGGGTGCAAACAAGCCGAAACGGGAGTTGAAGGGACTCGACGTGACTGCGGTGAGTCGCCTGTCACAGGTGTTGGACAAAATCACCGGGGTGTTCTGACTCCCGCTGCTGTAATCGCCGGATTAATCCAGCATGGCATGTGCAAGCGGCCGGTATTGCAGGCTGTAGAACATTTCGAGGTAACGCCTGAGTTCGTCTCGTTCCAGATCGGTCACGTAATGCCAGAAGCCGTACACCCGTGACAGTGTCATCAGGCGTTCTGCATAGCCTTTCCAGGTGTAACAATCACTGACCCGTGCCAGCGACCCCTTTGAGATACGCTGCCATTCAGCCGGGTGCTCGCGGCAACGGGAAAAAAAGTCTGCCATGTGCACTGCCGCATCCGCACCGTGGTTGGGGTTGATATGAAAACCGGAAATATTATTTTCAATGATTTCCAGTGGTCCGCCAAAACGGGTGGCGAAGGTCGGCAGGCCGGTGCTCATCGCCTCGATCACGGTCAGTCCGAAGGCCTCGAACAGGGCCGGTTGCACGAAGGCGCCACGGGAGTCGGCAATGAACCGGTATAACTCCCCGGCAAAGGACTTGTCGAGGTACATTCCCAACCAGCGGACCTGGCCATCCAGCTGGTATTCATCCATCAGCCGGTGCATGTGCCGTATCTGTTCGTATTCCTCTTCGTTGCTCGACCGTGCCGGGTCGATGTATCCGGCAACCACCACCAGGTTCGCTTCCTCGCGAAGTTTATGACATGCGCCGTACCATTCAACCAGGCCGGTAATGTTCTTGATCTTGTCCATGCGTGCGATGGTGAATAACAGCGGTTTGCCGGTATCAAGCAGCACGCCGCGCTTGTCGCCGCCGTCACTCCCGAACAGCAGGTCTTTTATGTCTTCATCGTAGTGCGTGAGGCGCCGATCGGACTCACTGTACGGAAAATAGATTTCCCCGTCTGCGCCGGGCGAGACAATATTGAATTTGGGGTCGAATACATCGATGCCATGCACCACGCGATACAGGCCGGGCATGGTATAGGCGCCATGTGCCTCGTACTGTCCGACACTGTCACTCGTACCTGCAATCTCCTGGTGGGTGGACGTAATGATGAAATCAGCCGTATTCATGGCAATAAGATCGGCGGTGAACTGGCAGGAGAAGTGGTAGTGCTTCTCGTTTTCGCGCCAGTACAGGTCGGAATACAGGTACTTGGTCTTCTCCAGTGCATGTGCAATGTTGCACTGTGTTACACCCAGTCGCTGCGACAGCAGCGATGCCACCAGGTTGCCGTCGGAATAGTTGCCGATAATAAAATCGGGACGCCCGCCCAGTTCTGCCAGCATCTCACGCTCGACGTCATGGCTGAAGCGTTCGAGGTAGGGCCAGATTTCAAACCGTGATATCCAGCGCGGTACTACCCGGCCTGTTGTATCCAGAAAAGGGATGCGCAGGATCCGGGCATTGCGCGTTCCGGCAATGGCTTCAATGCGCTGATCGCAAGTCGTGCCCTCAGCTTCGGGTATCAGGCGGGTTACGACCAGTATTTGTGGATCAATATCCAGCCCCTGTTCGAGCAGGCTGCTGTGCATGGCCCTTTCCAGTGCGCGCACCTGATCGAGGATATAGACAACCTGACCGCCGGTATCCGGACGGCCCAGCACATCACTCTGACCGAACCAGCCATGCGGCGACAGAATCGCAATGGAAAAAATCATCGGGATGTTTTGCAGGAACTGCTCCAGGCTGGCGGGCGAGGGTGCCTCGAGGATATCCAGCAACAACTCCATATAGCCCCTGACATGTATTGCATCCTTGCCCCAGCCAGGCTCGAAGCCCAGTGCACGCAGATGCTGTGCCAGTTCCTTCCATGGGGTGTCAGCCGAGACCGATGACAGATAATCATCTGCCTGCCGCAATGCCGTGCGCAGCTTGTCGACATCATCCACTGCTTCGTTGAGCATCAGCGTCTGTTGCCGGTAACGATGCACACGCAGAAAATCGAGTAACAGGCGGTTGCCCTTGCCACTGTCTGCAAACAGCTGGCTGGAAAGACGCCGGTTGAGAAATTCCACGCCACGTCCAATCGAGCGTGTCTCGTGCATTTTTGGGAAACCACGCAGGAACGGTTCAAGGTCAATTTCCAGTATGTGGTCCGAGCCGTCCTGCTGGCCGTCAACAAGATGCTCCTTGACGCGCAGAAATTCACTGACTGGCACTTCCTCGACCGACATCATGTTGCTGTTAAGCCGCAGATAACCCCAGCGCCCGATCCTTATACGCAAGGCAAAGTAAAACCAGTCGGCGTAGACGACCGCTTCCTGGGTCGCTTGCAGCATCCCCTCTACGGGTGTCCCGGCAAGGTGGTCGCCATTGCCGGATGCGCGCAGTCGTGCAAAGGTATCCTGCACTTCACTGCGCAGCAATAATTGTTTGCCAAGGTCGTGCAATTGCTGGAGCACGAGGTGGGCCGTGTTGCGCTCTTCCTTGAAGTAGCGCTGCAGTGATTCCAGAAACTCCTGCTCCAGTGTCATCACAACTCCCATGCATCGATAAATGGCTGATAAAAACCCGGCTCCTCGACAATCGCACCGCGGTGACCGACGATGGCAGAGGCGAAGGTCTGCGAACGCTCCAGTGCCTGCTGATATGGCCAGCCCAGCAACAGCGCCAGTATGAGAACGCTGGTCAATGCGTCACCGGCGCCGACGGTATCGACCACGTCGGTCACAGGGTTCGGCGCCACCCGGAATATGTCGCCACTGGCTGTCAGCAGTTCCGCGCCGGCAGCGCCACGGGTGACCAGCAGCAACTGCAGCCCTGCATTTTTGATCAATCGCTGCATGCGGCTTGTATCATTTTCCGCATCCGGTGCCAGCTGTAGCAGTTCCTCGTCGTTGAGCTTGGCCAGCCAGGCTTTGTCGATCATCTCAAGCACCTGCTGCTGTTGCCACCAGGGGCTGCGCAGGTTGACATCGACCAGGCGTTTGCCGGTATAACGCGTGCGGAGAAATTCCAGCGTCTGCGCAGAAACCGGTGATCTGGCGGCCAGGCTTCCATGGTAGAACAGCGTGCTTTCCGGCATTGGCGGCAACGCCTCCCGCCCAATGTAATCATAGGCCTGGTCAGGAATAATTTCGAAGCTGTGACTGTTGCCGGACAGGGTGATCGTGACCTTGCCTGTCGGGTGTGACGAATCCAGCTGCAACCCGGAGGCGTCCATGCCGTGTTTGTGCATGGCATCCCTGACACGATGGCCGAGCGGATCATCGCCAACCCTGGAGATGAATAACGGGGCGAGACCAAAGCCCTGCAGATGCCAGGCCACGTTGAAGGGTGCACCACCGAGTACGGCCTGACCATCCGGGAAACAGTCGTACAAAACCTCACCGAAAATAACCGGTCGTTTGCTATCAACCATTTTTATTTACCTGTTACTGTTTAATGATACTTCCGGTCTGCACGCAAGAGCAGTTGCATCCTCACGGGCCGGGCAGTTCGCAGTTACCCAGGAAATCGTAGTGTTCGATGGCCTCGAGTATGCCGGCTGCACAGGGCTGGGTGGCGTAGTAGATATTCTCGAAATCCACCAGTCCCGAGAGTTCCTCGTGGTGACGATTGGCTACGACCACAGCCATGGTATTGCCGCGCATCAAGTCTTCATCAGCACCGGAGCCTCCCGCGACCAGGATATTCTCCAGCGGGATGTCCCACTGGTCGGCACACCAGCGCAGGGCAAAGCCCTTGGATGCCCTGACCGGCACGATATCCAGGAACTGGCCAAAAGAGAGAAAGGTATTGGCAGCGAGATCATGCTGGTGCAACAGGCTGTTGATCTCGTCGAGACCGGGTGCCGCTTCGGGATCAATGTAGTAGCTGATCTTGAAACGGCTGAGTTCGGATTTGGGCTGCAGCTTGATGCCTGGCAGGTCTTCCAGCGCACGGATGATCGTCCTGGGCTTCCAGAGGTGATCGATGTGTTCGGCCCAGGCAAGGTCACGGGTGAGGCGGGGTGCATAGCAAATCTCGGTGCCCAGGCTGGTGATCAGGATATCCGGCTGCGGAATACCGTAGCGTTTCATCATGCGCAAGGCCGCATCCAGACGCCGGCCGGTCGCAATACCGAATGTGGTGCACTTGCGGTAGACCTGTATCACATCCAGGAAATCGGGCAGTGATTCGGCGTCACCGAGCAGGTTCTGGTCCAGGTCGGTGAAGATTGCCCGGTCATGGTACAAACCTGCCCGCCGCCGCGGCTGGCGCGGAGAGGTGGTCCTGGTCGATGTCCGTAACGCATGCAGGGCGGACACATAGACCTGTGTGTGTGCCTTCCAGGAATAGTGCTGCTTAACGCCCTGCAGACCGCGCTGCGAAAGCCCACGCCAGGCATTGGCATCACTCAGTATTTTCAACAGGGTCTTGATGATATCCTGTTTGTCCAGGGGGTCGATCAGGTAGCCGTTGCGGCAGTTCGCGGTGATGTCGCGTGGCCCGCCATCCTCGGTCGCCACAATGGGCAAGCCGCTGGCTGCCGCTTCGATCAGCGTCAGTCCAAAAGGTTCGGTGAGTGCCGGATTGATGAACACACCTTGCGACACGGCGGCCAGCCGGTAGAGGACCGGCACTTCGTCCGGCTGGTGGGATTTCGGGTAGGCGACCTTGTCGTACAGGTCGTACTGGTCAATTGTCAGCAGGATGTCAGTCAGTACTTCCTGGGCCTCATTGTCCATGTCACGAATGTCGTCGCGGTTGCCGGCAATGATGACCAGATTGGCAGCCGCCTGCAGTTCCCTGGATTCGCCATAGGCCTCCAGCAGCGTAATGATGTTCTTGCGGGTGTCGGGGCGTGACAGCGCCAGTATGATCGGGCGGTCCGGGTTCTGCAGGAAGCGACCCAGTGTCCGGTAGATTTCGCTGTCACGTTCAGTGCCGTCTGCCGGGTGAAAACTATCGAGTGCCGTGCCGGGTGGAATGACCTGCATATTCTCACGCTGGTAATGGTCATAGAGACCATACTGCTGCTCAATCTCCTGGTTGGTGCTGGTGATGACCAGTTCGGCGGTCGCCAGTATGTCTTCTTCAACCTCGATCCGGTGCGACATGTTATAACGTTCCTCGATCAGGTCGCGCCGCAGGCCACGCGCCAGCAGGCGTCTGCGTTTGACCCGTCCAAGGGAGTGGCCGGTATGCACCAGTGGTATACCCAGTTGACTCGACAGGCGGGTGCCGACATAACCGGCGTCGGCGTAATGGCTGTGGATAACGTCGGGATTCAATTCGTGCTCGCGCAGCCACTGCAGTGCGTTGTCAGCAAACACATCAAGGCAACCCCAGAGCTGTTCCTTGGGGATATAGGCATCATCACCGCAGTCGAGTCGTACGATGCGTACGGTCTCCGACAGAATCTCCTCGTGGCGCGCATAATCCGCACTCAGTCCGGAATCGAGTACGCGCCGGGTCAACAGGTCCACCCGGGCAATATCGGGATGTTCAGCAAGCGCCCGCGCCAGTTCGACAACGTAGCGTGTCTGGCCGCCGGTATCGGCATCGCGTCCCAGTTCGAGACTCTGCCCGCGGATCAAACCATGCACGCTGACCAGTACCACGTACAACCGCCGTGCACCGGCCGGCTTGTCTGTACCGATCCCTGTTGTCAATGACTGATTCATGTGGAAGCGGGAATGCTAACAATAATGTCTATTAAAAACAATAAAATAGATAATACTGGTATTCTGCGGGGGTGCTGTTCCAGTTCAATCCCCTGTATCGCAACAGCAGCAATCATGTCGTGCTCGAACGAGCTGGAGGCATGGCACCACTGTGGTTCTGATACCCGGGCAAGGAGAGAATATGAAGTGCTAAATAATCAGTTCCACTATCGAGTATTGAATCGTGTTGCTACGGATTGATTACTGTAATTTACTGAGCTCGCTCCGCTTGACAACGAATTCAGCCTGGGCTATCAAGCTTTCAGGTTCTACTGTATTTCGAATGTCCCCTCAGCGGCGTCCACTTTCTCACACCGGGCTGTCGGACGCGCCTGGAACACCGCTATTAATTAAGTAAGGATTTGTCATGAATAAAGATCCAGAGTTCAAGGCACAAACCCTGCCAAGAGGGGTAATGCTGAACGCCTACCCTGACAGTATTGGTAAACGACTGACAGACACTGTGGAATTACTCAAAAGGCACGAATTCAGGGATGCCTTTTCGCTGTTCTACATCCTTCCCACCTTTTTCAACAGCGACCTGGATCGCGGCTTTTCCATTATCGATTACAACATCAACGAGGAACTCGTGAGCCCGGGTGACCTGGATGAGCTCAACGCGCTTGGTATCCAGATCAAGCTCGACCTGGTGCTCAATCATCTGTCCGTGCGCTCGCCGCAGTTTGTTGATTTGCTGGAAAACGGAAACGACTCGCCCTACCGGGACTTCTTCATTGACTGGAACGAATTCTGGAAGGATCATGGCACCATGGGAGATAATGACCATGTGGTACCGGACGAAAAGCATTTGGGAAAGCTTTTCATGAGAAAACCCGGTCTGCCGATACTGAAAATGCGTTTTCCGGATGGCAGTCTGCAGGCTTACTGGAACACCTTTTATCAAAAAATCGAGTTCGATGAGATAACCGCCCGGGACTTCGCACACATCAAGGGGATGAGTCCGCAGGAGGCATCGAATATCGCACATCACATCAAGGTGGTCATCAAGGACAAGGGGCAGCTGGAATCTGCGGACATGGAATGCCTCGCCGAATACAATGACGAGGTGAGCAAGGATGAGATAATCGCCGCTGTCTGCCACAAGCGTGAATTCCTGGGCCAGATGGATCTCAACGCCCGTTCCGAGCTGGTCTGGGAATTCTACGACGAGACACTGCGCAAACTCAGGGAGTGCGGCGCCAAAATTGTCCGACTCGATGCCTTTGCGTACCTGCACAAAGCGCCCGGTCAGCCGAACTTCTTCAACCGGCCCGGCACCTGGGATTATCTGGAACGTCTGCGGGGCATTGCGCAGAAGTATGAGCTGATCATCTTTCCCGAGATTCATGCCGAATACGGTGCCGGCATCCACGAAGAGATTTCACGAGAAGGTTATCCCGTCTATGATTTCTTTTTCCCCGGACTCGTTATCAACGCTCTGGACCGGGGCAACAACGAGGCCCTGTTGCGCTGGATCGGGGACATCCAGGACAAGGGACTACAGACTATCAACATGCTCGGCAGCCATGACGGGATCCCGGTGCTTGACCTCAAAGGCAAACAGGTCAATGGTTCCCGCAGACCGGGCCTGCTGGACGATGAACAGGTCGAGGCCACCATGGAGCGTATTATTGAGCGCGGCGGTCTGACCAAGAACCTGTACGATGCCGATGGCAAGAAGATCGACTATTACCAGGTCAATGCGACCTACTTCAGCGCCCTGGGGGAGGATGAGCGCAAGCTACGCCTGGCCCGCGCCATCCAGATGTTCATGCCCGGTGTCCCGCAGGTGTGGTACCTGGATCTGTTTGCCGGCACAAACGACTACGCAGCGGCGAAAAGGGGACGAACTGCGGGACACAAGGAGATTAACCGCACCACTTTAAAAATAATCGACATCGAGGCCGGACTGAAACGCCCCATCGTGCTGGACCAGCTCGACCTGATCCGGCTGCGCAACGTCTCGCCGGCGTTCGCTGGCGAGATGAAGGTCTTCGAGACCGAGCCCCACCTGTTACACATCTCCTGGCAACATCCGGAAGCCACCGCAACCCTGAAGGCCGATTTGCGCAATCACAGTTTCACGGTTTACCAGGGTGACGGTGCGGAAGAAAAAGTCCTGATGGCCTTCGAGTACCAGGCCACCGCGATCAACCTCAGTTGAAGTTCGACAGTCACTGCTACGGAGCACGAATATGAGAATCCTTGCGACCGATCTGGACCGGACATTACTCCCGAACGGTAGCTGGCCACCGGACCCCGGCGCCATCGACCTCTTCAATGAACTCACGCAAAGACATGATGTGCTGGTCGTCTATGTGACCGGGAGGAATCTTGACCTGACCGAGAATGCGATCAGGGAGTTCGGCATCCGTTATCCCCATGTGCTCATTGGCGACGTCGGTACCTCGATCCGAAAGTACGAGCAAGACAGCTGGAAGCCCCATGGTGGCTGGGATACCCATGTGAAGCAGACCAGCCCCGGGTGGGATGCGGATGCGGTACGTAGTGCTGTCGCCGGGGTGGAGGGCCTGACCGAACAGGAAAGCGAGCATTGCGGCCCGTTCAAGCAAAGCTACTACGTTGACCATGACAGGAACGAGGTAATTCTGAAGGCAGTCGACGAACGGGTCAAAGGCAAGTTCGATGAGGTCATCGTTTACAGCTTCGACTCCCAGTCCGGCAAGGGCCTTCTCGATTTTCTCCCGCAAAGCGCGACCAAACAAACTGCACTCGAATACATCGCCGACGAACTAGGGGCCAACAAATCGGATGTCGTCTTCTGTGGTGATAGTGGCAACGACGTCTTCCCGCTCACGGCGGGCTTTTCCGGCGTCTTGGTACGAAACGCGGACGACCAGCTCGTCGCCAGTGTCAAACAGGTGACTGACACGCACCCTGAACTTAAGGTTTATTTTGCGAAAGGTGACTTCAAGGGCCTGAGCGGTTTCTACACCAGCGGTGTCATTGAGGGTGCCTACCACTATGGGGTTTTCCACGACACCGACTGAACTACCTCACAACTTATCAGTGAAGGGGTATCGGTCTGTATCAACCTGGTACAAGAAGATTCTCGGAATAGTCAGTAAGCCGGCAGTTAATTCTCTTGCAGTCAAAACAAGCTTGATATGATGCGCAAGCCGATCAGATGCTATCAAGTTCGCAGCAAATAAAGTTCTTTTTGTCCCGTATATGACAACATACAGGGTTGAACCTGATTGGATTGCTCTCGACAATTCCTCGATGGCATCAAGCACCGCTGCCCTAAAACGCTGTGGTTCACAATTGCACAGCAGGTTGACAAAATATGCTCTGATTCTTGTGGTTGTTGCATCAGGATTATGAATGCCATCAGTAAGGAAATACCTGCTTGCACTTGTAAGACTGTTTATACGATGAGGTGCGCCAGGCAGCATAGGTATCTTTGTTGTTTCCATGGCTTGCCACCCGATCACAAAACCTGCCTGGTTGTTATTGTTTGATTACGAACAGTTATTTATTTATAAAGTTATCCGGTAACAGTGATGCTTGTATATTGCCCTTAGGTACTACCCGGGATGGCTTGAGGTTATCTTCTCTTTGAGTGCATTAAGCAGAAGAAGCAACGCAATGATTGCATGGCAGGGGCTGGACGCCACTTGCGTGGCGTCCGTGTAAACATTTTTGCACTCAGGCTGAGAGGCGCACTACCTCAACACTCATGCAGAGGTCGACGCTGTCGCTCACAAGCTTCGACATACCGTCCATGCCAAATTGCGAACGATGTATGGTTGTCGTTGCCTTGACGAGCATACGGTTTACCTTGCGCCCTGATATGCTTTCGATGACAGCCCTGCCGGATGTATCCTTGACGGGGGTAAGCGTGACGTCAAATGCAACTGTTCTGGTCACACCGTGCACGGTCAGGTCTCCAACAATGGTTGCTGAATTCTGACCGCTCCACTCAAAACCGCGGCTGACGAACAGGATATCGGGGTACTTGTCGACATCAAAGAAACGCTCGCCCTTGATCAGGTTCTCGACCATAGAGCCCTGGGTATCGAGGCTGGCGGTATTGATCACAATCATTGCCTGTTCTGCACCTGATTCTGCAGTGGCGGGTGAGAGCGCAAGTCCGCCGCGAACTTTCCGGAAATCGCCTTTAACCTCGTTGAACTTGCTCGAAACACAAAAACCGACCCGAGAGGTATCACTATCGATCCGGTAGAGATTACCATCACGTGCTGCATCCAGCATGTTGGTCAGCAACGTCGGTTCGACCTTGCCTTCCATAAATGGTGAGCATAATTCAGTCTCGCCGGTATCGGCTGCATGCGACAGCGGTAACCAGCTAATAGCCAGGAAAATGGCCGGAATATTTCGTAATAGTATTTTGGTATCCATAGTTCATACCTCTCTAGTGCAGCTTGAATATGAGAATATCCTAATATACTAACTTTGTCAATCTGCCAGCGGTAAAGTTCACATAAACTTCACAGTAAATAGAGTAATGTAATCAATAACTTAAATAGCCTACCTAATCAGTAGCTTAGGTATTGAGGGGGTGTAGCCCTGATTGATGCCCGAAAAGGCAGAATACGGGGTGGTTTGTGTAAACGATATTTCCCGGATTCCGCTGCGCTCTATCCGGGCTATGGTGCTACTTTTTACGCTTTTCCAGATCCAGAGAAGCGGAATTAATGCAATAACGCAGTCCGGTCGGTGCCGGCCCATCTTCAAAGACATGTCCCAGGTGGGCATCGCAACGGGCGCACATGACCTCGACACGCATCATGCCGTGACCGGAATCGGTTTCAGTCCTGATGTTTTCAGTAACCCCCGGTCGGATGAAGCTGGGCCAGCCGCTACCGGAGTCGTATTTATCGTCCGAGTTGAATAACGGTGTGCCGCAACAGATGCAGGTGTAAATGCCGTCATCCTTGCAATTGTGGTATGTGCCGGTGAAAGGCCGCTCCGTACCCTTGCCGCGGGCGACCCGATACTGTTCCGGCGTTAGCTGAGCCCGCCACTCGGCATCGGTTTTTTGGGGCTTCCTGCTCATTAATCCTTGCTGTTCCTGCTACCCGTGTAGATGTGCACCGTGCTATCTTCCAGCTTCTGTAGAAATTCTTTGGCGGTTGCAATGCCGATTTCTGCTTCTGCGCGCGCTTGCAGGTTCTCGTTATTGCGGGCCTCGTTTTCGGCCCAGTCAAGAAACTCTGTTACGGCCGTGATCTGTTGATCAACCGGCAGTGACTTCAGATAGTCGCTCGGGTTTGCCTTGATGCGATTACCTTCAATGACCTCAAGATTGAACAGGAGTTTCATGCTTCGGGTTCCTCGTCAGTAACTTGTGTATGCGGACTGTCTTTACCATGTTCTCCCTGATCTGCACAATGTCTACCGGATGGTTATCGAGTAGCAGGCTGGTGCCGGTTTCCGGGATCATTTCCATGTATTCGGTAATCAGGCCATTGAGTGTTTTCGGACCATTGGTGGACAGTGACATACCCAGGGCACTGTTTAACGACCGGATACTGATGGAGCCGTCGACCAGCCAGGTGCCGTCATCCTGTGGCTGAATGTCTTCTATGTGGGCTGACGGGTCGGAGGTGAATTCTCCGACAATTTCTTCCAGAATGTCCTCGAGCGTTACCAGCCCCTGGATATCACCGTATTCATCAACGGCGAAACCGATGCGTCTATGTTCGCGCTGGAAGTTAAGCAGCTGCCGGTTCAGCGAGGTGTTCTCCGGTATAAAGTAAGGCTCGCGTGCAATACCCTGCAGCGTCTCCTGATCGAGCTGTTCCCGATAGAGTAACGGCAATACCTTGCGCATGTGCAGAATGCCGATGACATTGTCAATGGTTTCGCGATACAGCGGCAGGCGCGTGTACTGGCTTTCCATCAGCAATTTGCGGGAGATTTGCCAGTCATCTTCAATATCAATACCGGTCACCTCGTTGCGCGGTACCATGATGTCCTCCACGGTGACCTTTTCCAGGTCCATGAGGTTGAGCAGCATGGACTGGTGGCGCCTGGGGATCATGGCGCCGGCCTCGGTGACCACGGTACGCAGTTCCTCGGTGGTGAGGGCATTACTGGTTCCGTTTTCTGGCGAAACACCGATCAGTTTCAGCAGGCCGTTGGCGATGCCGTTGACTACCCACACGACGGGCCATAGCAGTTTTAACAACGGGGTGTAGACAAAAGCAGCCGGGAAGGCAACGCGCTCGGGATGCAGCGCGGCCAGTGTTTTCGGTGTCACCTCGGCAAACAGCAGGATCACGATGGTCAGTACCAGTCCGGCGGCGAACAGCAGTCCGGTGTCATTGTAGATGCGCAGGGTGATCAGCGTCATCAGGATTGACGCGAGCACATTGACAAAATTATTGCCCAGCAGGATCAGTCCGATAAGCCGGTCCTGGCGCTGCAACAGTTTCTGTGCGCGCACGGCACCGGGGTGTTGCCTGTTGGCCAGGTGACGCAGGCGATAACGATTGAGCGTCATCAGGCCGGTTTCGGAGCCGGAGAAAAATGCGGATAGCAGGATCAGAAACAAGAGTGCTGCAAACAGCACGCTGAGGGGGGTGTCGTCCAAAAAGGGACAGCCTTTTGTTGATTATCCAGTCTGTATTTTACAGAAAATGCAGTCGTGTGGTCAGTGTAATTGCCTTGATTACCTGTTGATGACCAGTTCCAGTACGAATTTGCTGCCAAAATAGGCAAGCATCAGGAAGATAAATCCGCCGATGGTCCAGCGAATCGCTACCCGGCCGCGCCAGCCAAATCGCCAGCGGCCCCATAACAGGATGGCAAACACGATCCAGGCGATGATGGACAGGGTGGTTTTGTGTACCAGGTGCTGGGAAAAAATGTCCTCGAGAAACAGTACGCCGGTGACCAGTGCCAGCGTCAGCAGGGTGAAGCCGGTCGCGATCATCTGGAACAGCAGTGATTCCATGGTTTGTAATGGCGGCAGTGCACGAATAAAACCGCCGGGGGTCCGATTGCGCAAATGAGAGTCCTGGATGGCAAGCAGGAGGGCCTGCAGGACGGCCAGGCCGAGAATGCTGTAGGCCAGTAATGAAGCGAGAATATGACTGTCCAGTTGCCAGGAGGCAGCGTTGGTAACGGTGTGCGGGGCCGGGTAGATCATCGTCAGGCCGATGCAGAGCGCGGCAACGACAAACACGGGAATCCCCAGGTTTTCGACCGGCTCGATAAAAGACGCCAGTACCAGTAGCAGGGCCGTAGTCATGGCCACCAGGGAGGCGGCATAGAAAATTCCGAGATTAAGCCCGCTTGCCGTGATGATGGCGGGATAGAGGATGCTGCCATGAATGAAAACTGCGGCGAGACCCAGCATCAGGGGCTGGTTACGCTGGCAACCGGTGCACGGTACACCGTGCATCAGTTTGGCCAGTAATAGTCCACTGGCAAGCAGGTACAGAACAATCGCGAGCAGTCCGGGCAGGGTAGCTGTCATGCCGGCATGATGACATAACTGCCGTTGGCATTGAAGTATTCCCTCAGCAATGCGTTTGTGTTGCCAGGGGGCCGTTTATTACCGTTATAATTGCGCCTTACCTAATCACTGCGAGAACTTCGGGGGCTGTAACGCTCATGTTTGACAATCTTACCGACCGGCTGTCCCGGACCATCAGGAACCTGCGTGGACAGGGTCGCCTGAGCGAAGACAACATCAACGATGCATTGCGTGATGTGCGCATGGCCCTGCTGGAGGCCGACGTGGCATTGCCCGTAGTGAAGGACTTTATTGGCCGGGTGCGCGAACGGGCGATGGGAAGGGATGTTTTAAAAAGCCTGTCGCCGGGCCAGATGCTGGTCAAGGTGGTCAATGATGAATTGGTCCACACCATGGGTGAGGCCAATGACGGGCTGGATCTGAATGTGCAACCACCGGCAGTTATATTGATGGCGGGCCTGCAGGGTTCGGGCAAGACGACCAGCACCGCCAAGCTGGCGCGCATGCTGAAAGAACGTGAAAAGAAATCCGTGCTGGTCGCCAGCTGTGATATCTACCGGCCGGCGGCCATTGACCAGCTGCAAACACTGGCTGGCGAGGTTGAGGCCGGGTTTTTCCCCAGTCGTACAGACCAGGATCCGGTCAGGATTGCAGAGAATGCGATCTCTCATGCGCGCAAGCAGCATCTGGATGTGGTGATTATCGATACGGCCGGTCGTCTGCATATCGATGATGAAATGATGGCCGAGATCCGCCGTATACATGAGGCAGTAAACCCGGTAGAAACCCTGTTCGTCGTTGACAGCATGACCGGCCAGGATGCGGCCAACACCGCGCGGACCTTTAATGATGTGCTGCCACTGACGGGTGTCATCCTGACCAAGGCGGACGGTGATGCACGCGGTGGTGCGGCCCTGTCGATTCGTGCGATTACCGGCAAGCCGATCAAGTTTATCGGTGTCGGGGAAAAGACCGCGGCACTGGAAGCCTTTCATCCTGATCGTATTGCCTCGCGCATCCTCGGTATGGGGGATATTCTCAGTCTGGTCGAAGAGGCGGAGCAGAAGGTCGACAAGGAACAGGTCGAGAAACTGGCCAAAAAAATCACCAGGGGCAAGGGTTTTGATATGAATGATTTCCGCGATCAACTTGAACAGATGCTCAATATGGGCGGTCTGGCCGGGATGATGGACAAGATGCCCGGGATGGGGCAGATGCCGAAGAACGCCATGATGGATGACAGCCAGGTGCACCGCATGAAGGCGATTATCAATTCCATGACACGGCATGAACGCAGTTATCCTGCTGTCATCAAGGGATCGCGCCGGCGTCGCATCGCCGCCGGTTCCGGTACCCAGGTGCAGGATGTCAATCGCCTGTTGAAGCAGCACCTGCAGATGCAAAAAATGATGAAAAAAATGTCCAGGGGCGGCATGGGCAAGATGCTGCGTGGCATGAAGGGCAAGATGCCACAGGGCGGGCAGGGGTTTCCATTCTGAAAATTATCCGGTGCGCTCCTGCAGGCAATAAAAAACGGTGGCATATGCCACCGTCGAGTACTGCGCTAAACCGGTTTTACAATATTTATTAGAGTCTTCTGTTATTGCCAAATGCCGTTGCGCAAAGATTTTTTATTATCATGTGCAATGAGCTCTTATTCTTTGTAGTGTTGAACTGCAGCCTCCACCGGAATTGATTTTTCTTCTGTGCTCGCCTATAAGAAGTAGCAATCGGCGTGCCAATCCTTAAAACTCCAATAAATAAAATAACTTAGCGTGGTATGACTGATTAGGGTTCGGTATTTTTCCCTGAAGTGTAAGAGAATTCGACAGCAGGCGGTAATCCTGTGCGCAATGGTGCGACGATTGATTTTATAAAAAGAAAATAAAAACAAATAGATAAGATTGCATTAGGGGGTCTGTGTGGATTGATGGAATTCCTGTAATGAAATCCGACAGACTTCAGCCGGGCAGACACCGTTGGAATACGTGCCCGTGGTGGGTACTCAATGGCCGGCACCCCTTCACTTTTTCAGGAAATCACGTAGAATTGCGCGGTTTTCAACGGTTGCTGATCAATGGCTTGCGCCTGACAGCACATTATTTTTCAGTATTACGAGGATATGAAATCTTATGGTGACTATCAGAATGTCACGCGGCGGCGCCAAGAAGCGTCCCTTTTACCACATTGTGGTAACCGATAGCCGTAATCGCCGCGACGGTCGATATATCGAACGTATTGGCTTTTTTAATCCGGTTGCAACCGGTGGTGAAGAACGCCTGCGTCTGGATGCCGAGCGCGCAGATCACTGGACTGCCAAGGGTGCCCAGTTGTCTCCACGTGTTGCAAGACTCCTGAAGGACCACCGGGCACAGTAGCATTTCGGAAGACGATGTGCTGGTGATGGGTCGTATTGCCTCTCCCTTTGGTGTCAGAGGATGGCTGCGCGTCAATGCGTTCACGGCCGCAGCAGACAACCTGCTGGACTATTCGCCCTGGTACCTGAGGTTAAAGGGACAGTGGCAGGCAGTAGAACCACTTGCCGGGCGGCATCACGGCAAGGGTCTGGTGGTACAGCTGAAGACATGTCACGACCGGGATGCCGCTGCTGCGCTGACGGGGACTGATATAGGTATTTATCGAAGTCAGTTACCGCCGGTTGACGCTGATGAGTATTACTGGAATGACCTGATCGGTATGCAGGTCATTACCAAAGACGATCAGGTGCTTGGTGTAGTCGATCACCTGTTGGAGACCGGTGCCAACGACGTGATAGTGGTCAAGGGGGAGCATGAATACCTGGTCCCCTATATCAAGGGACAGGTTATCGAATCAGTTGATCTCGATACGCGGATCATCCGTGTTGACTGGGACCCTGATTACTGAACAGAGATGCGGATTGATGTTGTTACCCTGTTTCCCGGGATGATGCGGGAACAGAGCGGTCACGGTATACAGGGGCGGGCTATTGATAATGGTCTGCTGCGACTGGAGACCTGGAACCCGCGGGACTATAGCGAAGACAGGCACAGGGCGGTCGACGACAGGCCCTACGGTGGTGGACCCGGGATGGTTATGCAGGTGCAACCCCTGCGTGCGGCCATACAGCAGGCGAAGGGAGCAGATGTACCGGCGCCGGTGATTTACCTGTCACCGCAGGGTGCGAAGTTTGACCAGAACAAGGCGCGGGCACTGGCAGGCCTTGAGCGGATAATCCTGGTTGCCGGGCGTTACGAAGGCATTGATGAACGCCTGATTGAGTTGGAAGTGAATGAAGAATTGTCAGTCGGTGATTACGTCCTCAGTGGCGGTGAGTTACCGGCCTTGATTGTGATAGATGCCGTGACACGCCTGCTGCCCGGGGCGCTGGGTGATGCGGATTCGGCGCAGCAGGATTCCTTTATGGACGGCCTGCTGGATTATCCGCACTACACGCGGCCGGAAGTGATTGATGGTTTGCCGGTGCCGGCGGTATTAACCAGTGGCAACCATGCGGACATCAGGCGCTGGCGCCACCAACAGGCACTGGGACGCACCTGGCGCCGGCGACCGGATTTACTGGAAGCCATGCAGCTGGATGAAGAACAGCAGGCATTGTTAAACGAATTTATGAGTGAGTACGAGTCGGGTAATTGAGTGATCAATAGCCCATTATCAGAACCCAGAGGATCAGCCATGAGTAACATAATCAGTCAGCTTGAACAGGAGCAGATGAAGCAGGACATTCCGGAATTCGGGCCGGGTGATACCGTCACTGTACAGGTGAAGGTCAAGGAAGGCAGCCGCGAACGGCTGCAGGCGTTTGAAGGTGTTGTCATCGCCAAGCGCAATCGTGGCATGAACTCGGCCTTTACCGTGCGCAAGATTTCACACGGTGAGGGTGTTGAACGTGTATTCCAGACACACAGCCCGGCTATCGGCTCGATCAAGGTCAAGCGCAAGGGTGATGTACGCCGTGCCAAGTTGTATTACCTGCGCGAACTATCCGGTAAGTCCGCACGCATCAAGGAAAAACTCTAGGTCATACGCGACAGTCGGTTTGCCGCTAGAATAACGGGTATCCAGTCACAGGATGCCCGTTTTTTATTGGGGGGACGATGACCATGCAGCAAGTAAAATCTGAAAACGGCTACGATGTTGTTTTTGACTCACCCCCTGGCAGGCTGGGTATAAGGTGCCGGGACGACCGGATCACCCGGCTGGATTATCTTGCCAATACGGCCCCGCTGAAGGCGGCAACGACACCCTTCGAACAGCGGATTTTGAAACAGCTTGCGCAGTTCTTCGTCAACCCCGGGCACCACTTCAGGCTAGCGCTGGACATGCAGGGTACTGATTTCCAGTGTCGTGTCTGGCAGGCACTAACAGAAATTCCTGCGGGTCAGACATTGACCTATGGCGAGCTGGCCGCCCGGCTGGACAGTGGCGCCAGGGCGGTGGGGAACGCCTGCCGCAATAATCCGGTATCCGTTATTGTGCCCTGTCACCGGGTGGTGAGCGCCACGGGCATCGGCGGCTATTCCGGTAGTACCGGTGGTCGCGAGATTCAGCGCAAACAGTGGTTGCTCAGGCACGAGGGAATTGTCGGATCAGTCTTGAAAACCCGGAAGAAAGCCCCATATACCGGGTTACATAACAGTCAACAGAGGAATTTGCACGCATGACGGTCGATAGCCAGAAAGAAACCCTCGAATTTCAAACCGAGGTGAAGCAACTGTTACAGCTGATGATTCACTCGCTGTATTCCAACAAGGAAATCTTCCTGCGCGAGCTGATCTCCAACGGTTCGGATGCCTGCGACAAACTCCGTTTTGAAGCGCTGGCCAATGACAAGCTGTATGAGAACGATACAGACCTGCGTATCCGCATCAATGTGGATAAGGACGCGAAAACAGTGACAGTTACGGACACCGGTATTGGCATGACGCGGGATGAGGTGGTCGAAAATATCGGTACCATCGCCAAATCCGGTACGCGCCAGTTTTTCGAATCGCTTACCGGTGACCAGGCCAGGGACAGCCAGTTGATAGGCCAGTTCGGGGTTGGTTTTTATTCCTCCTATATTGTGGCTGACAGGGTGACCCTGACTACGCGCCGCGCCGGCCTCGGTGCCGAACACGGTGTACGCTGGAGTTCGGCCGGTGATGGTGAATTTACCCTGGAAACCGTTGAGAAACCCCGGCGTGGTACGGAAGTGGTGCTGCACCTGCGTGAAGGTGAGGAAGAATTCCTCGAAAGCTTCCGCGTGAAAAGCATAATTCACAAGTATTCTGATCATATCCCCCTGCCCATTGAAATGCTGGGTGAGGCAGAGGAAGACAAGGAAGCAGGTTACGAGGCAGTGAACAAGGCCTCGGCGCTGTGGACCCGTCCGCGCAATGAAGTGAGCGAGGAGGAATACAAGGAATTCTACAAACATGTTGCCCATGACTTCGAGGACCCGATGAAATGGGTGCACAGTCATGTGGAAGGTAACCAGTCTTACAAGACGCTGTTCTATATCCCGTCGCGGGCGCCGTTTGATCTCTACGACCGCGACAGTCGTCATGGTATCAAGCTGTATGTGCGCCGCGTATTCATTATGGATGATGCCGAGCAGTTGATGCCTTACTACCTGCGTTTCGTGCGCGGGCTGGTTGATTCGGATGATCTGCCGCTGAACGTATCCCGTGAAATTCTGCAGCACAACAAGCTGATTGATACCATCCGTGCCGGTTCTGTCAAGAAAGTGCTGGGTCTGCTGGAGGCCATGGTGAAGGATGAACCGGATCTCTACAAGGACTTCTGGAAACAGTTCGGTAATGTCCTGAAAGAAGGTCCCGGCGAAGATTTCGCCAACAAGGAGCGCATTGCCAAACTGCTGCGCTTCGCATCGACCAGGACCGACAGCGAGGAGCAGGATGTTTCGCTGGATGATTATATTGCACGAATGAAGGATGGCCAGGACACCATTTACTATGTGACGGCCGACAGTTTTGCTGCGGCGAAAAACAGTCCGCATCTGCAGATATTCCGTCGCAAGGGTATCGAGGTGCTGCTGCTGTCTGACCGCGTCGATGAATGGCTGGTCTCGCACCTGAACGAATACGATGGCAAGACACTGGCCTCCATCGCCAAGGGTGAGCTGGATCTCGACAAGCTGGCGGATGAGGAAGAAAAGAAGGCCGCCAGGGAGACCGAGGATGAATATTCAGAACTCGTCAAACGCATGCAGGAGGTGCTCGGCGAACGTGTTAATACGGTGCGTGTCAGCCAGCGTCTGACCGACTCACCCTCCTGTCTGGTGATGGGCGAGCAGGATATGGCCGTGCACATGCAGCAAATGCTGAAACAGGCCGGTCATGAAGTGCCGGTCAGCAAGCCGGACCTGGAAATCAATCCCGCACATCCGCTGGTCAGTCGTCTCAAGGATGAAGTCGATGAGGCGCGTTTCAGCAGCTGGTCAAACGTGTTGCTGGATCAGGCCATGCTGAGCGAGGGTGGACAACTGGAAGACCCGGTCGCCTTTGTGAATCGCTTGAACGATCTGCTGCAGGAAATGACTAAATAATATTCGCGGCTACAAGCCGCTCCTACCCAATTAGTTCCACCTGTAGGTATCTAATTGAGTAGGAGCGCTTTGCAAGCGCGATTGTTTTCAGGTGTTTCGATGAGAATATGACCGCTACCCAAAAACCCGAATTACTCGCCACCGTCTTCACCGACTACATCTGTCCTTTCTGTTACGTGGGTGACGTACGACTTGACCGGCTGCGCGAAGACTACGACCTGAAAATCAACTGGTGTTTCCTCGAGATCCACCCGGATACACCATCAGAAGGAATGGATATTGACCGGCTGGGATACCCCGATGCGCGCTGGCAACAGATGATGGACAACCTGTCCCGGCTGGCACAGGAAGAGGGGATCACCTTTCAGCCCCACACCTTTACAACCAACTCACATAAATCCCTGTTGCTGGCTGAAGCGTCCAGGGAAGCCGGTGCTGATGTATTTTATGCGCTGCATCGTCGCATGTTCGAGGCCTTTTTTACCGAGGGCCGGAACATTGGAGATGAATCTGTCCTGATTGAACTGGCGAACGCCGCCGGTGTGCCGAACGAACTGCTTGCGCGTGCCTGGGCAGATGACAGGTACGAACAACGCCTGCAACAATACCTGGCGGCTGCTCACGAACTGGATGTACGTGCCACACCCACAATATTTTTTGGTGAGAAACAAAGAATCGACGGCGCACTGCCATTGTCGACCTTCAGGAAACTTGCGCAGGCAGGAACGATAGCGCAACAGACCCGGTAGTATGTTAAATCCACAGGAGAAAAATGCGGGTGTGCGTGCCGACAAATGGCTGTGGGCTGCGCGCTTGTTCAAAACCCGTTCCCTTGCCATCGCGGCTATCAATAGTGGCAAGGTGAATCTCAATGGCAAGCGTGTAAAACCTGCGCATAAACTGACTGTTGGCGATCAGTTGACTGTTCGCAAGGGGATTTACACATTTGCAATCACCGTTGCAGGCCTGTCACTAAGGCGGGGTCCGGCCGAAGTTGCGCGTACGCTGTACTGTGAGTCAGAGGAGAGTCAGCTGCAACGTCAGCAGTTACAGGAGCAGCAGCGGTTGCTGGGCAAGATAGCAGGCGGACATGAGCGCCGACCCGACAAGCGGGCGCGGCGACAGATTCATCGGTTCAAAACCGACCAGACTGACCGGTGACCATTCTTCATGAACAAGCCGGTCACACCACTGCTTACCGTCGATATTATTATCGAGATGCTTGATCGTCCCGGACGCCCCATTGTCCTGATTGAGCGTAAATATCCACCACCTGGATGGGCCTTGCCCGGTGGTTTTGTCGATGTCGGTGAGTCACTGGAGGCTGCGGCAGTCAGGGAGGCGCAGGAGGAAACGTCGCTGGATATCACGCTCAAGCTGTTGCTGGGCAATTATTCTGATCCCTCACGGGACTTTCGTGGCCATACCGCAAGCGCTGTCTATGTTGCCGAGGCACAGGGTGAGCCATTTGCAGCCGATGATGCAAAGCACCTTGCGCTTTACGATCCACACGAGATCCCGCCGCTTGCGTTTGACCATGACCGCATCATGAAAGACTATCTGTATTATCTGGGCTCGGGCAGGGTGCCGGCTCTAAGTGGTTTATCTGTATAGCAACTGGAGGGTAGTCATGATCACTCTAATACACGACGATGCATTCGGTAAGCTGTTTGTCAGGTTGACTGTGGGTGTGCTTTTATTATTTCACGGTGTGGCCAAAATATTGCATCCTGATTCTCTCTCATTTATCAGTAAGTTGCTGGAGGGGGCAGACCTGCCAGGTGCTCTTGCCTACGGTGTTTATGCGGGCGAGATCATTGCGCCATTGATGATTGTCCTGGGTATCTATTGCCGGCTTGGCGGGCTGGTAGTTGCTGTGAATATGCTGTTTGCCATCTGGCTGGCGCATGCCGACGATATTTTCAGCCTGACCGAGCACGGTGGTTGGGCACTGGAGTTACAGGGTTTATATCTATTCTGCAGCCTCGCCCTGGTATTTCTGGGTAGCGGGCGATATGCCATTAAACCGGATTGATATGCATAGCTGCCAGCAAGTCATCATAAGTGTGAAGGAAAAGTAATGCGTCCAGCCCAGTTGTTAACAGTACTTGAACGGGAATTTCAGGCGGCATTTCATGGTCAGCATACCCCCGTCATGTTGTGGGGTGCGCCGGGTGTCGGTAAATCGCAGATGGTCGCGCAGGTGGCTGAGCACCATGGCATGCCCGTTATCGACATACGGCTGTCCCAGATGGAACCGAGTGACCTGCGCGGTATACCGTTTCGGGTCGACGGCCGAGTGGACTGGGCCGTGCCCTCCATGTTGCCGGAGGCCGAACGGCACGGTAACCAGGGGATCCTGTTCCTCGATGAGATTACATCGGTGCCACCGAGTGTGTCAGCGGCGGCCTACCAGCTGATTCTTGATCGTCGACTCGGTGCTTACGAGGTACCGGATGGCTGGGCGATCTTTGCCGCCGGTAATCGCCAGGGTGACCGCGGCGTGACCTATACCATGCCGGCACCCCTGGCAAACCGCTTCTCGCACTTTGATGTCGACATCAACCTGGATGACTGGGTTACCTGGGCCTATGCGCATGATATCGATGAACGGCTGATTGCCTTTTTACGCTTCCGACCGGAATTGTTGTTCGAATTTGACCCGGCACATAACCCGGTGGCCTTTCCGTCACCGCGTTCCTGGGAATTTGCACATCGCGCACTGCACAAGTTCGGGGATGTGCAGGACCTGTTAACGGGCTCACTGCAGGCCTGTGTGGGCCCGGCTGCCGGCATTGAACTGTCTGCCTTTGTCGAGAATCTCGACAAGTTGCCGGATATCGATGCCATTGTGCGTGGCGAGAAGGTGAGGGTGCCGAAGGAAACAGACCTGCAGTATGCCGTTGCCGCGGCGCTGGTGGGGCGTGCCATTCGTGCCAGGAATACTGACAATGCGCAGGAGACTTTTGGCAATATCCTGGAATTTGCCGGTTCTTTTCCGCAACGGGAAATGGGTGTCATGCTGGTATCCGATATGTATCGGGCGATCGGACAGGAGATTTTCAGTGTGCCGCAGTTTTCCAAATGGGCGAATATTGTTGCGGATGTGATGTTGTACGATAGTTGATGGTGCTTTTTTCTCCGCAGGGTTTCGCCCTGTCGGTCGAGATACTTTCTCTTGCTTGCCCAAGCGTTCATGTACTTTTCTTTGCGTCGCCAAAGAAAAGTACCAAAAGAAAGGCGAACCCGGAGGCTGGCCCGCTACGCG
>JBDLIH010000022.1:0-41308 GCA_039714975.1 Pseudomonadota bacterium | reverse complement strand
TTAGCGGCTCTGAAGGAGGCAAGCATCCTGCGCCCGTCAGATGCGGCGGTATTCGACGTGCGGCAGCGCATCGCGGGAGCACGTCAGGAGTCGCAGTTAAGCAGGTTTCAACGCAGTGCGGAATCAATGGTCAAGTCTGAAAACTGGCAGGGCGTCAGCAACCTTTACAAGAGCGCGCTGGCGATAGATGCCTCGGCAGGGTTTGCACTTGCAGGCCAGGAAAAGGCAGATGCACGGCTGGAATTAAACAGGCAGTTCGATCATTACCTGAAGAAACCCGAGCGGTTGTACGCAGAGGAGCCTCTGGCGAATGCCGAACAGTTGTTATCAGGTATCGGCAGCGCACCGGCTGATGAACCGAAGCTGGCCAGGAAGATTGCCACCTTGCAGCAACTGGTTGCTGATGCAAGTACGCCGGTAACAGTCATCCTGCAATCGGACGGGGAAACCGATATTTCGATTTATCACATCGGTCAACTGGGTTCCTTCACCTACCAGCAACTCGAGTTGCTACCAGGCACCTACACCGTGGTCGGTACCCGTTATGGCTACCGGGACATTCATAAACAACTGTCGGTACAGCCGGGGAAACAGGATACTGATCTGTTTATCCGCTGTGAGGAACCGATTTGAGTCGCGCCTATTTCGTTCAGGATGCGCGCGGCGAGCGTCAGCTGGATGAGCAGGCTTTACCGTTGAGTATCGGGGGTAATGAGGCCGGAAATATTGTCATACCCGGCATACCCGCTGACCGGCGTGTGGCATATATCGAAGTGTCGGATGGGCATGCCTATATTCAGGTGGTGGATAGGCATATGCAGGTGTTTCATAATCATGAACACCTGAGCAGCTCGCGCTGGCTGAAATCAGGTGATGAGATCCAGGTGGATGACGCCGTCATGAGCTGGACGGTACAGGGCGACATGGTCTTTATCAGGGTACAGCACCGACCTTTGTCCGCACCTGTTATACCGCACACAGGAATACCACCACTTACACCACCTGAAAGGACACTGCCCGATGTGGCGGCGCCGGAGCCGCCACGGAGCGGCCATCGCAAGCGTCATTGGGCCGTAATCACTGTGTTTGTTTTGTTACTGCTGGTCTCGGCATTCGTCCTGCTGGCAACACCCATTGCCGTACATATTATGCCGGAACCTGCCCGGCAATCCATTCACGGCTTCCCGCCGGTAGTAAAGCTGGGTGAACGGCAGCTGGGACTGCCCGGGCGCTACACCGTGCAGGCCGGCAGGGAGGGTTATCGCGATCTGCAAGCGGAAATCGAGGTCGAGCGAGGGGGGTTACATACATTCACATTCGCACTCGATGAACTGCCCGGACGTGTCCGTATTCAACTCCAGCCGAAGGTTGATTTCCGGGTATTTATTAATGACGCGCTGCTCCCGACAGATGATGATGGCCTGACCGGGATACCGGGCGGTTCTTATCAACTGAAAATCGAGACCGATCGTTATTTGCCGGTAACTGCAGAGGTCGATATTACCGGTCATGGACAGGCACAGCAGTTTGCTTATGAGCTGCAGCCCGGTTGGGCCGATGTCCGCATCAGTAGTGAGCCAGCAGGGGCGACCGTGCTGATCGACGCTGAGGCGCGCGGTGTGACTCCGCTGGCGAGCGAAGTGATGGCCGGTGAGCATCGTTTCGAGATATCACTGGATAACTACAATCCCGTGTCCATGCAACATGAGGTTACGGCAGGTGCAACTGTGCAGCTGGACAGGATCGTGCTGATTCCCGCTGATGGTCAGCTGTCGGTGAGTAGTAAACCGGCCGGTGCGACCATCAGTGTAGCGGGTGTCTTTTATGGCACCACACCGGCGATACTGTCGTTGAGCTCCACAGAACAGCATAGCGTGCGTCTTGGCAAACCGGGTTACCGGCAGGTCGATGAGCCGGTCACATTGGCACCGAATGAGAAAAAGGAACTGGCGGTCACCTTGCCACCGGAATACGGCGTTGTCTTTGTGACTGCGCGACCGGCAGATGCAGTGTTGAAGATTGATGGCAAGCCAGCCGGTGAGGCAACACAGCGGCTGCGTTTGACGACACGTCCACATACTCTGACATTCAGCAAATCGGGTTACGTATCACGGCAACTTGCCGTGACGCCACGCCCGGGAGTCAGCAAGAATATTGATGTCACCCTGAAAACAAAGGCGCAGGCCAGTGTCGACAGCAAGGCAGCCAGCACACCTCCAACACGCACATCGGCGGCCGGCCAGCTGCTGCAATTAATCAAACCCGCAGGCAATTTTCGCATGGGCGCCTCACGCCGGGAGGCCGGCCGGCGTGCCAACGAGAGCCCTCGGCTGATACAGCTGGTACGACCGTTTTACCTGTCTGAAAAAGAGGTTACGAATGCGCAATACCGGCGCTTCAAGCCAGGGCATGATTCCGGGCATGCGGAGGGTGCAGCCCTTAATGCAGAAGCGCAACCGGTCGTGAACGTCAGCTGGAACGACGCGGCCCGCTACTGTAACTGGCTAAGCAGGAAAGACGGCTTGCAGCCTGCCTATCGTGAAGACAACGGCAAGATGCTGGCAGTGATCCCCATCGCTGGCGGCTATCGACTGCCAACAGAAGCCGAATGGGCCTATGTTGCGCGCAAGCTGGGGCGCAGGGAAATGGCGCGTTATCCATGGACAGGCGTGTACCCGCCATCGCAGACAGTCGGTAACTTTGCGGATATCAGTATCGCGGATACACTTGCCAACACGGTACCCGGGTATAATGACGGTTACCGGGGTGCTGCGCCGGCAGGCAGTTTTCCTGCACAGTCCGGTGGTTTTTATGACCTGGGTGGCAATGTGGCGGAATGGACCAGTGATTATTATGCTGTGTATCCCGGTATGGCAGAAACGCTGGTAACAGACCCTGTTGGCCCGGCAAGCGGTGACCACCACGCTGTCCGTGATTCAAGCTGGCGGCAGGGCGGGATTGCCGAATTGCGTTTGAGTTACCGGGACTACAGCCGGGGGCCACGTCCGGATCTTGGTTTCCGAATTGCGCGCTATGCAGAGTAGGACACGAGAAAATGCATAAAATGTTTCTGCCAATGTCCCTGTGTATCCTGCTAGCCGGTAATCTGTTCGCTGCAACACCTGCTAGCGATGAACAGATGGAGGAGAAACAAAAAACCCCGCAACAGATAGAGCCGGTTGACAACAGCAAGCCGCCAGCAGCTGCACCGGCAGTGACTTTTACACCGTCTGAAAAGGTCGGTGCTGACAGTGCAGTCTCCTTTCCTGTCGATATCTAGCCTGCATTTCACTGCTGACGAAGGATCTCTATACCCATGAAAAAGAGCTTTCCCGCTGAACTGGTCTACCAGGTATTTTCCCTGCTGATTGCCTTTATCCTGGTGCATGCCCTGTATGTGACCGTGATCCGGCCACAGGCCAGCAGCTTCCTGGAGCAGGAAGTTGCCAACATGCAGGCAGATCCGGACTATGTGCAGCAACGGTCATTTTTCGTGGTGATAAAGGACTATGAGCAGGAGAGCTGCCTGGTCCTCATGTTCTGGGCCTTTGCTATCCTCGGTTTCAAGGGCAGGGCGGCGTTTAGCCAGCAACGGTTGCTCGAACAGGACCTGCTGCGGCTGCCGGACGATTTACCCATCGGGCCGGAAGATAGCCGTGACCTGTCAGCCCGATTGCGCTCATTACCCGGCACAATGCAGGACTTTTTACTCCCGCGTGCACTGCTAACCGCGATAGAACGATTCGGCGCAACCCGTAATGTACAGGATGTGTCTACCGCGGCACGCGATATCTGCGAGTCCGAGGGAGAACGCATGGAGTCGGAATTGTCCATCATCCGTTACATCGCCTGGGCGATTCCCTCGGTTGGTTTCATCGGTACCGTGCGCGGCATCGGTGATGCACTGGGTCAGGCCCACCGCGCAGTGGAGGGTGATATCACCGGCGTTACCTCAAGTCTGGGGGTGGCATTCAACTCAACGTTTATAGCACTGGTGATAAGTATTGTGCTGATGTTTTTTATTCACCAGCTGCAGTTGATGCAGGAACGACTGGTACTCGACAGTGAACGTTATATTGACCACTGGTTTATCCGGCGGCTGCAAACCTGAGTCGGACGGCTACCCGTGAAACGCCGGCCGGTCTCTCCTTTTTCCCTGTCGTTTCTGGACATCATGTTCTGCGGCTTTGGTGCCGTCGTGTTACTGGTGCTGATCCTGAATACCGATACCGTCAGGGCACGCAATGAAACCTTTACTGACCTGAGCGCGGATGTCATCCGACTGGAGCAGGAAGTTATCGTTGGAAAGGATGACCGGGTAATGGCGCGTAACAGTCTGGCTGCAGTCGATGATGAACAGGCCGCAACCGAAGGTGAGGCCGAGCGCATCATTGAAACCATCAGGGTGCTGGAGATCCAGATCGCAACACTGGAGCAGGAAACGCTGGCCAGTCGCGAGCATATCAATAAACTTTCCTCTGATTTACAGAATCTTGATGCCGAACAGAAACGCCAGGGTGCTCGGGCGTCTGCCGTTCAGGATCAGGGTGACAAGGTGCGCACCTTCAAGGGGGAGGGCGACCGCCAGTACCTGACCGGATTGAAGGTTGGTGGCAAACGGATACTGATACTGGTAGATGTCTCGGCCAGCATGCTGGATGAAACCATCATTAATGTGGTGCGGCGGCGACACATGAGTGTGGCAAGCAAACGCAACGCTGCGAAGTGGCGGCGGGCACTGGCAACAGCCGACTGGCTGGTCAGCAACCTTCCGCCAACGGCGCGTTTCCAGATGGTTGCCTTTAATACTGCCGCGCAGCCACTGGTTCCCGGGTCGGACGGTCAGTGGTTACTGACATCAAGCCGCAAGGATATAGAGACAGCCGTGACCGCTTTACATCAAACCATTCCGTCCGGTGGCACAAGTCTGTACAAGGCATTGGCGCATGCCGGCAAACTGTCGCCCCGCCCTGATAATATTCTGTTGATCACCGATGGCCTGCCCACACAGGGGCGCAGCAAGCCGGGCAGTACCACCGTTTCTGCAGGACAGCGCCTGAAGCACTTTGAAGCAGCCGTGCGGACCTTGCCAGCCGGTATCCCGGTCAATACCATCCTGCTGCCCATGGATGGTGATGCCTATGCCGCAGCCGCCTTCTGGAAACTGGCCATCGATACGCGGGGTTCCTTTTTGACACCGGCACGGGACTGGCCATGAGAAGACGCAGCCGCCGCCAGATCGATATTTTCAACCTGTCGTTTCTCGACGTAGTGTCCTGTGGTTTTGGCGCCATCATCCTGTTGCTGGTTATTGTCAAAATATCCGAACCCCATGTCATAGAACGGCTGGCGGTCGACCTTACCGGTCTGGTACAACGTCTGGAGGCTGAATTGTTCGAGATTCATGGTGATACAACGGTGCTGAACCGGGAGCTGGTGAGCAAGCAGCAACAACTGTCCGTGATAAAAGAAAAGCTGGCGCGTCTCAAGGGGGATCTGTCTGACATACGCGGGCAGTACAGTAGCACCCGTCATGAGCACGACGCCCAGACCGTCATTGAAGGGCAACTGTCCTCGGCCAAACAAAGTCTGTCTGCAGAGATGCGCCGTGTACTGGGCGCTAATTACCAGCGCACCCTGGCGCGTGCCACGATTGGCGGTGTCCCGGTCGACAGTGAATACATCATTTTTATTATCGATACCTCCGGTTCCATGAAGCAGCATGCCTGGTCCGGGGTGCTGGAAAAGGTAAGCGAAGTGCTCTCCATTTATCCGCATGTCAAGGGCATCCAGGTCATGAATGACATGGGTGACTACATGTTCAGCCAGTATCAGGGAAAATGGATTCCGGATACGCCGGCACGACGCAAGGCGATCATCAAGCGCCTTGCCGGCTGGCAGCCATTTTCCAATTCGAGCCCGGTTGAGGGTGTGCAGGCCGCGATTCGTCGCTTCCATGCCAGGGATAAACGCATCAGCCTGTATGTCTTTGGTGATGATTTTTCCAGGGGATCGATTCAGGCGGTGCTTGACACGGTCAGGAAACTGAACCGGGCAGACAAGTCAGGTAACACGCGTGTACGTATCCACACGGTGGGCTTCCCGGTATTATTCGACTTCAGCGATGGCCTGCCCATTAATGCCGTTCGCTATGCGGCACTGATGCGAAAACTCGCTGAAACCAATAACGGCAGTTTTGTAGGGTTGAACAGTGTGAAATAATGCGAACAGAAACAGACTACACGTTCCATCATGTATTGTCAGAAATCGATGACTTTTATCAGGAAGTCATCGACGGTTTAAGTCAGCCGGCACGTTTCATTCCGCCGAAATATTTTTATGATCATGCGGGTTCCCGTCTGTTTGAATCCATTTGTGAACAACCGGAGTACTACCTTACCCGCACTGAAAACGCACTGCTGAAACAGTACGCCAGTGAAATTGCCGCGCTTGCCGGAGACGGTTGTTATGTAATAGAACCGGGCAGTGGCAGTTGCGAGAAAGTCAGACCTTTACTGGATGAGCTGCGTCCGGCGGCCTACGTCCCGCTGGATATTTCCTGCGCCCACCTCGAAAGGGCAGCCGCATGTATGGCAGAAGATTATCCCTGGCTTGATATACACGCAGTCTGTACGGATATCACCGCCGAGTTGTCCCTGCCGTTCATCCCCGAGCAGGCCAGGTCAGTCTTGTTTTATCCAGGATCAAGTATTGGTAATTTCGACCCGCAGGATGCCGTGGCTTTCATGACATGCCTTGCAAAAATGGTCGACCAGGGTGGTGGCCTGCTGATAGGCGTGGACCTGAAGAAGGAGCAAACTATCCTGGATGCCGCCTACAACGATGCCAATGGCATCACCGCCGCATTCAATCTGAATGTGTTGCAGCGAATAAATTGCGAACTGGCAGGTGATTTTGACATTAAGGCCTTTGCTCACCATGCCTTCTACAACAGCGTCAGGGGGCGGATCGAGATGCATCTGGTCAGTGAACACAAGCAGACCGTCAGGGTCGACGGGCATTCATTTGAATTCAATGCCGGTGATTCCATACACACCGAGAACTCCTACAAGTACACCATTGATGAGTTTCAGGAACTGGCTCAGCAGGCCGGGTTCATGCCATGCAGAGTATGGACCGACAACGACGCCTTATTCAGCCTGCATTACTTGCGGGCAGTATGAGTCCTGTTTGTTGTTACGTGGCATGCCTGCCGGAACTATTGTTACTATCCCCGGTCTTTTAGCTCAGTACCGAATAGTACTTACATAAAATTCTTGCCACGGAAGTACACGGAAATAATGCTATTAAGGAATTATTCTTCCGTGTAATTCCGTGTGCTTCCGTGGCCAATTGGGTGTTTTTTATTGATGGCCCTTATTAAGTAAGCACCATTCAGCTCAGTGCCCGCTTATTGATATAATGACGTCCTCAAATCCAGGCGCAGGAGGTATGAGAACAATGACGGAGATGGCAATGCTAAAGGAAAACACTGCCGGCAGTGCGGTTAATGCGGCATTTAATCAGCTCAGGCAGGAACTGGAGCGCTGCATTATCGGTCAGCAGACGCTGGTTGAGCATCTGCTGGTTGCACTGCTTGCCGATGGCCATTTGCTGGTCGAAGGCGCACCAGGCCTCGCAAAGACCACCGCCATCAAGGAATTGGCCCGACGCATAGAAGGCGATTTTCACCGCTTGCAATTCACTCCGGACCTGCTGCCCGGCGACCTGACCGGCACGGAAATGTACCGCCCGCAAACCGGTGAATTCGAATTTCAGCGCGGCCCGATCTTCCATAACCTGGTGCTGGCCGATGAGATCAACCGCGCCCCTGCCAAGGTACAGTCGGCCTTGCTGGAGGCGATGGGCGAGCGACAGATTTCGGTGGGGCAGATGACCTATACACTGCCGCGCCTGTTCCTGGTCATGGCAACACAAAACCCCATTGAACAGGAAGGCACCTACCCGCTGCCGGAGGCACAACTGGATCGTTTCCTGATGCATGTCCGCGTAGGTTACCCCGATGCCGGCGCGGAAAAACAGATTCTCGACCTGAACCGTGAACAGGCACAGGCCGAGGCACGTCATGAAGACAGCCCGGCAGTATTGTTAACCCAGGAACAAATCTTCTCTGCGCAACAGGAAGTGCTGTCATTGCACATGGCGCCGGCTGTTGAGGAGTATCTGATCCAGATATTGCTTGCCTCCCGGGATCCCTCACCGTATGGCGATGACCTGACGCGCTGGATCAGTTATGGCGCCAGCCCGCGTGGCACGATTGCTCTGGATCGCTGTGCGCGCGCACAGGCCTGGCTGAAAGGGCGCGACTATGTCACACCGGAAGATATCCAGGCCGTGGTGCATGACACCCTGCGGCACCGTATTCTTCTGTCATTCGAGGCAGAAGCGGAAGGTCTCAGTTCTGATGACATTATTCGTGAACTCATCAGGCGTGTACCGGTTGCCTGATTAACCATGTGGTACAGCAAGCTGTTCAAGTCGCATACCCCCACCGTCCGGACACTCGACAGCAGTCAAAACATTACGCCAGGTATCGTACACGTCAGCAGCGACGAACTGGTGCAGTGCCGACTGCAGGCACGCGATCTGCGGCTGGACAGCCGCTGCCCGGCGCGCAGTGCCATTACCGGTGGTCATGCCTCGCGCTTCCGTGGACGGGGCATGGACTACCTGGAATCACGTGCCTACCAGCCGGGTGATGATATTCGCAGCATGGACTGGCGTGTCACAGCCCGTACCAACCACGCACACGTCAAGCTGTATCAGGAAGAACGTGAACGCCCGGTTGTGGTGATGATCGACCTCGGTCCGGGGATGTTTTTTGCGACACAGGGCGCCTTCAAGTCGGTGATCACCGCACGTGCGGCGGCTTTGATCGGCTGGGCCGCCATACAGAATGGTGACCGTATTGGCGCCTTTTTATTCAATGGTGGTCATCACGAGTTGCGACCACTGGGTGGACAACGCGGTGTGATGCGACTGATTCGGCAGCTGGTCACGGCGACCGATCCGGCAGCTGTACCGGTAAACCAGACCATCGATGCACAGTCCAGTCATCTTAATGAAGCACTGCTGCGACTGCACCGCGTTGCACGACCGGGAAGCCTGGTGTTCATTCTCAGTGATTTCTATGCCATCAATGCAGACACCCGGCGTCACATGCAGCAGCTGCGGCAGCATAATGACATTGTCGCCTGCCAGATTGTCGATGCACTGGAACTGGCCCCGCCACCGGCCGGACGTTATGCAATTACCGACGGAGTGCAGACCGGTTTACTCGATACCCGCTCAGTCACTCGCCGGCGCGCCTATGCTGATTATTTTTCCGCCCATCACAGCGAAGTACGGGAGTTGATGCAACAAAGTGCCGTACCACTGCAGCGCATTGCCACCACCGATGATGTTGCTCAGGTTCTGCGATTCGGGCTGGCGAATCCGAAGAGTGAGACCAGACCTCTGCAGGGGGCAGTGGCGTGAACCCGGCAGCAACAGCCTCACTGGATCTGCGTGACATCCATGCGGCCGTGGCACCGGGAATCTGGCCACCGGCGCCGGGCTGGTGGGTGCTGGCCCTGTTGCTCATCGCAGTAGTGGTTTTGTCCACGCTGTGGTTGCTGCGCCGCTATCATTTATTCCGCCTTAAACTCCAGATAATGGATGAAATAGAGTCACTAAGTGACTGTTGTACAAATAATACAGAAGAGTTTACCGCACGCTTGTCCATGCTGTTGCGTCGCGTTGCACTGCGGCGGTATTCACGCGAGCGGGTGGCTTCACTGACCGGCAACGACTGGTTGCGCTTCCTCGACGAGACTGGTGGTGACGGTGACTTTGAACACGGCATTGGCCAGGTCCTGGAAGACGGCCCGTATCGCCCGCACACCCGCAACCTGCCAGCGGAGGAGTTGCTGTCACTGGCGCGGCGCTGGGTGAAGCAAAATCTCGAGGTGGTCGCATGAAGCTGGAATTTGCCCTGCCACTGATGTTTGCCGCCTTGCCATTACCGTTATTGGTGGCCTGGCTGCTGCCACGCGTACCCGAGTCGACCGGCGGGGCATTGCGTTTGCCCTTTTACCAGGCCCTGCATGCCTCCATGGGCGAGGGACGGGCCACACGCTCGCGGCTGCGTCTGCTGCTGGCGACGTTTGCCTGGGCGTTGCTGGTAACGGCGGCGGCGCGACCGCAAATACCGGGGGAGCCGGTGCAGTTGCCTGTGAGCGGACGGGATCTGCTGCTTGCCGTCGATATTTCCGGCAGCATGGAAACCGGGGATATGGTCCTGGGCAAGCAGGTGGCGACCCGCCTGGCAGCCGTAAAATATGTCGCCGGTGATTTTATAAATCGTCGCCAGGGTGACCGGCTTGGCTTGATTCTGTTTGGAGACCAGGCCTACCTGCAAACACCGCTGACCTTCGATCGCAAAACGGCCAATATACAACTCGATGAGGCAGCCATCGGACTGGCGGGTAAACGCACGGCAATTGGTGATGCCATCGGCCTTGCGGTAAAGCGCCTGCGTGATCAACCACAGGAAAACCGGGTGCTGGTGTTGTTGACCGATGGTGAAAACACAGCCGGCACGGTCGACCCGCAAAAGGCAGCGGATATTGCTGCAAGTGAAGGTGTGCGCATCTACACAATCGGTGTCGGTGCAGATGAACGCATCGTGTCCGGTTTGTTTGGCAGGCGTCGCGTGGCCAATAGTGAACTGGATGAACCGGCATTGATTGCAATTGCAGAGAAAACCGGCGGGCGTTATTTCAGGGCGCGCGATATCGCCGCACTGGAAGGGATCTATCAGTTACTTGATGAACTGGAACCGGTCAGTGAGTATGAGGAAGTGTTCCGGCCGGTCATTGAACTGTACAGGTGGCCCATGGCGGCCGCGCTGCTCATAAGTCTGCTGATTGCCGTGGGTGCAAGCGACTTGCTGCGTGGTCGATTGAACGCACTTGCCAGCAAGGCCAGGGAGGAGGCTGACCATGTCTGAGTCGAATGGTGCTTACTTAAAAGCTGTCATCTATATAAATACCCAATTTGCCACGGAAGCACACAGAAAAACACGGAAGAATAAATGCATTATAAGAAACATTTCCGTGTGCTTCCGTGGCGGAGAACTTAAGTAAATGCCATTCATGCCTGAGTCTTTTCACTTCCAGCAGCCGGAGTGGTTCTGGGTACTGATCCCGGTACTGATGCTGCTGTGGCTGTTGCGACAATCGGGCGAACAATCGTCTGCCTGGCAGAAGGTCTGCGATGCACGCCTGTTACCTTACCTGCTGGACAAACCCGGTAACAGCCGCTTTTACCTGCCCCTGTGGTTACTCGCTACCGGTGGCCTGCTGGCGGTGATTGCACTCGCCGATCCGGTCTGGGAGCAACAGGAACAACCGGTGTTCCGCAATGAAGCCGCGCGGGTCATTGTGCTTGACCTGTCGAACTCCATGCTCAGTCCGGACCTGAAACCGTCGCGGCTGATCCGTGCCCGCTACAAGGTCGCCGATATTCTGAAACAAAATATGGATGGACAGACCGGACTGGTGGTATTTGCGGGTGATGCCTTTACGGTGTCGCCATTGACGCATGATGTCGACACCATCCAGGCCTTGCTGAGTCCGCTGGAACCGGCATTGATGCCGGCACAGGGCAGCCGTGTGGATCTTGGCCTGCAGCACGCCGCCGACTTGATACAGCAGGCCGGTATACATCAGGGCAATATCCTGCTGATCACCGATGGCTTTGACGGACAACGCGCCCTCGATGCCGCCCGACAGGTTTCCCGGGACGGCTACCGTGTGTCGGTGCTTGGCGTGGGCACAGATGCCGGTGCGCCCATACCCGCCGGCCGGGGCGGCTTTCTGCGTGATCAGCAGGGTGAGATCGTGGTACCGGCACTGAAGCAGGCAGTGTTACAGCAACTGGCGGCCGCGGGTGGTGGCAGCTACACGACCATCAGCAGCAGTGATCATGATATCGATTATTTATTCTCACGCATGTCGTCACAGTCTGGCGAAGGGTCACAGGAAACCGGCATGAACACCACTGTCTGGCAATCAAACGGGCCATGGCTGGCGGTATTGTTGCTTCCCCTGGCGGCACTGGCGTTCCGGCGTGGCTGGCTACTGGTGCTGGTGATGCTGGTGGGTGGCACCGTCTCGGTACCGCAACCGGCGATGGCCCTCGGCTGGGATGACCTGTGGCTGCGGCCGGACCAGCAGGCCGCACGCGCATTGCAGGCCGGTGAACCCGAACAGGCCGCACAGCTGGCACGCGACCCGGCCTTGCGCGGCACGGCTGAATACAAGGCCGGGAATTTTGACGCTGCGCTGGATGCATTTGCCACGCAAGCGGATGTCGATGCCGAATACAACCAGGGCAATGCCCTGGCACAACTGCAGCGCTATGAAGATGCGATCGCGGCCTACGACCGTGCACTGGAAAAACAGCCGGAAATGGCGGATGCCCTGCATAACAGGGCCGAGGTAGAAAAACTTCTGCAGCAGCAACAACAAGAACAGCAGGATGAGCAACAAGGCAAGTCCGGTGAAAATGGGGACAAGCAACAGGGACAGCAGGATGAAGGCACCGGGGGTGAGCAACAGGAAACCCAAAATGAGCCGGGCGAGCAGGACGGTAATGACACGCAACAGGCAGACGCTTCCTCTGCAGATGAGCAACAAGTTAGAGAAGGTGAAGAATCAACTGATGACCCGCAACAGTCAGCAGAAGAGGAAGAGGCAGGAGGCGAACAAGCCGCCGAACAGCAGGCTGCAGAACCCTCTGAAGACCCGGGCGAGCAGCAGACTGCAGCCGAGGCTGAACCTCTGGACAGTGAAGAGAAACGCGCTGCAGAGCAGTGGTTACGTCGCATACCGGATGACCCCGGTGGTCTGCTGCGGCGCAAGTTTCTTTATCAATACAAGCAGCGCGCGGGGCGGTCGGGTGGTAGTGAGCAGCAGGCGTGGTGAGGAATGTGAAAACCAGCGTAACCCTCTTTCTTGTCCTGCTACTGACTTCACAGTCACTCTGGGCCGACGTACGCGCCAGCCTGAGCCGACAAACGATTGTTGAGGGTGACACCGTTACGCTGAATATCGTGACCAATGCAATCGGGCAGGGCATAGCTCCGGACCTCTCGGTGCTGCAGCAGGATTTCGACATCCTGGGTAGCGGCAGCAGCCAGCAAACACAGATCATCAACGGGCAGCGTTCCGAAAGTCATCAATGGCATATTGATATTGCACCGAAGCAGGGGGGCGATCTGACAGTACCCCCCATCCGTGTCGGTGCCGAAATGACACAGGCCTTGACACTGTCGGTGATCGCGCAGCCTGATGCTGTTATTGCCGAGGCCGGTCAGCCGGTCTTTATCGAGATACACCTGGAGCCGCTGGATTCGCCGCTCTATGTCCAGCAGCAGATACGTTACAGACTGCAACTGTTCTATCGTGAACGACTGGTCGAGGCTGGTATAGACGGACCGCATGTCGAGAATGCGCTCGTTGAGCGACTGGGTAATGATCTGCAATATCAAACCACCCTGAACGGTCAGGAGTATCAGGTCATCGAGAGACACTATGCGATCTTTCCCGAACAAAGTGGCCCGTTGTCCATCTCGCCGGTTACTTTCAACGGACGACTGGCCGGCAAGTCACAACAACGCGTGCCATCGACAAACATGAATGACATGATGGAGCGGATTTTCGGTAACAGTGCCTTCACAACACCCGGGAAACGCATTCGCCTGCGCGGCGAGGATTTTACGCTGGACGTACAACCCCGTCCTGCCGCCTATACGGGGAAATACTGGTTGCCCGCTGAACAACTGGCCCTGACCGACAGCTGGACCTCATCACCACCTGAATTTCGTAGCGGTGAACCGGTCACGCGTACATTTACACTGGAGGCAAAAGGCCTGGAGTCAACGCATTTGCCGGATATCAGTCTGGCTGACAGTAGCGCTATGCGTTTGTATCCTGAAAAACCGGTCTATACAAACCGCACCGACGGTGAGTGGGTGATCGGTTCCCGTCAGCTGTCTGTTGCCTATGTACCCTCAACAACCGGTCTGCAGACCATCCCGGCAATACAGCTTGACTGGTGGGATGCCACTGAGGGAAAGCAGAAAACCGTGGAACTGCCGGCCTGGAAGGTCAATGTGTTGCCGGGCGAGGGTATTGCGGACCCGGTACCATTAGCCCCGATCACTCCGAAAGTGGCCGATCCCGGGCAACTTGTTAAATTGTCGGACATCCAGTCAGATAAAACGAGTGCCGCGGACTGGCTGACCACTACACACTGGACAGGGTTAGTGGGCGGTGTGCTGCTGTTGATGGCGGGACTTTTTGTCTTGCGCCGGAATAAACCGGATGATAAACCCGCTCACCTCGCTGCCAAACCCGTTAAACAGCAGCTCAGGGCGTCGCGCGCAGCCGTGCAACAGGCCTGCCAGGACAATAACCCGGCAGCTGCCGCAAAGGCAATGCTGCTATGGGCGGCTGCCACCTGGCCAGATGACCCGCCGCGTAACCTGGGTGCACTGATGCGGCGGATGTCTACCGGCGTTAATGAACTGCAACTCCTTGAACAGGCCCACTATGGCGCCGCCGGAGATTCATGGCGTGGGGAAGCCCTGTGGCGAGCGTTTGATCAGGGATTGCAACAGCAAGTGGAAGAGAAACCGGCAACCAGAGGGGGGCTATCCCCCCTGTACCCCGACTGGAACCCCTGAAGCCTGCATTGTTAGCCCGCACTTCTCACTACAGGGCGAGGGCTCGCCATCGTGGTGAGAAATGCGGGTTAAACACAGTCTTGTTTGAACTGCACCGGGTGCGGGATTACAATGCCCGCGTCCAACTATTTACTGCGTCAGTTCGTGGCCTCAACCAAGGGAGACATCATTGATGACTGCACTCGATTTAATGCTACCGGAGCACCTTTACAAGGAGAACAGAAACCAGCAGGGCGATGTGACCGGCGTGACCTACCTGCACGACAGGCTGATTAACTGGTGTGATCGTGGCAAGGGTGTACAGGAGTTGTGCAACACTGTTTATGATAATGAACTCGCGGACATTTCACGCTGGGAAGATGACCGGCTATTGATGCTGGAAGAGGAGTGGCTGGTGGTTGAGAATGGTGAAGATGATGATGCCAGTGAAGCGCAATATCATCTGGCATGTGATGCCGTCACCCGGGAAGCAGATGAGAAGCGGGCTATCGCAAAATCACAAAGTGCAGAACGGCATACCGCGATTGAAGGGCTGATATCGCAGTGTGCGGCCCACATTGAAGACAATAAGCCGGCACCACGCGCCAGTCATGCCGCAGAGTACCTGCTCGCTATGGCCGTTCTCGGCGCACTGACCTATGTAATGCTTTAATTAATTCCGGGGGGGGTATGAAAGACAAGCGTAAACTGGCAAAGAGAACCATGGCCGAGAGTGCCGACCGGCATGTTCTCTATGAAAAGTCGGTCCAGGGCGTGGCTGAAGAATACGATTTTGTCAGCAAGACATTTCGCAAGCTGCGCAAGCGGGATGCGCATACAATCCGGGAGGACTTCTGCGGCACGGCCAGTATGTGCTGCGAGTGGGTCAGGCGTGACGAGCAAAATACAGCCATCGGTGTCGACATTGATCCGGACGTGCTGGCATGGGGACGTGAACATAACCTTGCGTCGTTGCGACCGGGTAAACGTACCCGGGTGCGCTTGCTGCAGGCGGATGTTTGTAATGTAGAACAATCCGAACCTGTCGATGCCGTCCTTGCAATGAACTTCAGTTACCAGATTTTCAAGACACGTGACAAACTGCGCAGCTATTTTCGCAAGGCACATGAAGCACTGGCAGACGACGGCATCCTGTTTATGGATGCATTTGGCGGTTATGAGGCTTACCGTGAGATAAAGGAAAAACAAAAGTTCAAGCACTTCAAATATATATGGGAGCATGCCCGTTATAACCCGATAAACGGCGATATTCTCTGCCATATCCACTTCAGCTTCCCGGATGGTTCCAGGCTGAAGAAGGCCTTTACCTATGACTGGCGCCTGTGGACCCTGCCGGAGTTGCAGGAACTGCTGACCGAGGCTGGCTATTCACGCGTGACGGTCTACTGGGAGGAGGCCGATGAAGAGACCGGGGAGGGTAACGGTCATTTTTCACCAACCACGGTGGGTGATGCCGACCCCAGCTGGGTCAGCTTTATTGTCGCCGAAAAATAGCCGGATCATAGTATAGTCTCTCACATCAAAGCCCGGCGGCCATTATTCGGCCGCCGGGCTTTTTTCTGGGCGGCTCTTGTTCTCTCACGGCTTGTATAATGCCGAACATGTCCAGATTCCTGATCTTTATCCTGTTATTGGCCGGCATATCGGCTGTACAGGCAGCCATGTCTGTCAGTGTCAAACTGGACGGGCTGAATCGTGAGCAAAAGAAAAATGTACGTGCCTACCTGACCATCGAACAGGAAAAAAAGGCCGACGACCTGACCGAGCGGCGTATTCGCCGTTATCACAATCGTGCCCCGCGCGAGATCAGGGAAGCACTGCAGCCGTATGGTTATTATCAGCCAGTGATCGAGCCCAGCCTGGAACAGAACGGTGACAAGTGGGTGGCGCACTACGACATCGATCCGGGGCCACCCGTTATCATTACCGCCATTGATCTACAGGTCGAAGGGGCTGGCAAGGACGATCCCGCCATTGTCATGGTAGACGACCTGTTGCCCGTGCAGGTCGGTAGCCACTTTCTGCATGCCGATTATGAAAAGGCAAAAAAACTGTTCCGTGCAGCCGCAATTGAGAATGGTTACCGGGAGGCACGTTACCTGAAGAGTGAAGTCAGGGTGCAACAGGCTGCCAATGAGGCCGAGATCGTCCTGTACCTGGATACCGGCAACAAGGCATTCTTTGGTCCGGTACGATTCGAGGGCGGCACAATCTCGGATGAACGGCTGCGTCGCTATATCCCTTTCGAGGCCGGTGACGTGTGGTCGACGAAAGAACTGCTGGTATTGCAGCGCGGTCTGGTCGACAGCGGCTACTTTTCATCCGTTAACATCGTGCCACAGCCCGCCCAGGCTGAAGAGAACCGGATACCCATAGACGTTATCCTGACACCACACAAGCGGCAGAAATACAGTTTTGGCCTGGGTTTTTCAACCAACCTGGGTGTGCAGGGCTCCGTTAACTGGCTCCACCGCAGGATTAATCATTACGGTCACCGGCTCAGTGCCGAGACTAGTGTCTCAAAGGTGCGGCAGGATGTCAGTGCTACCTATGCCATTCCCTTATCCAAACCACGCAGCGATGTGCTGGAGGTCAGTAGTATTTTTCGAAATGAGGACACCGTAGATGTCAAAAGTGAAGTCACCGAACTGCGTGTCAGCCGCAATTTTAAACGCGGTGACTGGCGCGAGGTGTTGTCCGTCGGATACAAGCACGAAGAGGATGATCTTGCGGACAGTAATGGTATTTCCAATCTGCTGATACCGGAAGCCACCTGGACACTGGTCAAGGCCGACAACCGGTTGCACTCGAAGGACGGCTACCGGCTTGATCTGGAAACCTCGGGGTCTGCAGAGGCCTTGTTGTCCGATACGACGTTTTTGCAGGGCATCGTGCGCGGCAAACTGGTACGTGCACTGGGCAAGCACGGGCGCCTGATCATGCGTGCCGATGCCGGTGCAACCGCCACCAGTGATTTCGAAAGCCTGCCGGCATCAAACCGTTTCTTCACCGGTGGTGATCAGAGTGTGCGTGGCTATGAATACAAATCACTCAGTCCAGAGAACGAAGACGGCGAACTGATCGGCGGTAAATTCATGCTCGTGGGCAGCGTCGAGTATGACTATAACGTTTACGAAAAATGGTACCTGGCGGCATTCTACGATGTCGGCAATACCTTTAATGAATTTCCCGTCGATGCGGCCAGTGGTGCCGGTGTCGGCATACGCTGGGCCTCGCCGGTAGGTATGGTGCGTGTCGATGCCGCCTCGGCAATCAGTGAAGACGGTCAACCATGGCGCTTGCATATCACCTTCGGTCCGGATTTTTGAGGCAGAACGTGTGATGAAAGTCGTCAAAAGAATCTTCACCCTGCTGCTGGTGTTCGTATTGCTGCTTGGTGGCCTGGTGTTTTTCGTGATTGGCACCGAGTCCGGGCTGCAGGTCGTCGGACAGATGCTCGAATCACAACTCGGTGAAGGACTGCATATCGGTCGACTGGGTGGCCGTCTGGCAACAGACTTCGAGGTTGAGGATCTGCGGGTCCAGGTCAATGATGACGTTTATACTGTCAGGCATTTGCAACTGAACTGGTCTCCACGGGCACTGACTTCCGGTGAAATCAGGATCAACCGGCTAACGGCAGAGTCAGTGACAATCTCTATTGCGGCTTCAGCGGAGCCAGCCGACAACGACTTTTCACTCGATGTTGATTTGCCTGTCGATATTACCCTGGCCGAATCGGCTATCCGGTCACTCGTCATTGATGGCCTGACCGAAGAGATGATCATTATAGAGCAGGTAGGCCTGTCTGCCCGGGCAGCCAATCAACAGCTGGACATCCATACGCTGCAGCTCACGGCAGACAGCTACCAGGCAGGACTTGCCGGTATTGTTGGACTGCAGCCCGACAAGGACAGTGATCTGCAGCTTGAGTGGCACGTTCAAATACCGGGTGAAACAGCTTTCGTGACAACCGGTCAGGCAAACATCACTGGCCTGTTGCATGACTATAGGCTGCAGGGCCAATCGGATCTGTCCGGGGACAAGATACCGGCTGGTCACTTGCAGTTCTCGGCAAAGGGCACTCTTGATGGCTTGTTGATCGAGTATCTGGAGGATGAAACGCTGGATGGCAGCCTCACCGGTAACGGGCAGCTTGACTGGCAACAGGGTTTCGACTGGCAATTTGCGCTGGATATCAAGCAGCTTAATCCGGCCAGACACTGGCCCGAGTGGCCCGGTGACTTGACGGCACAACTGATCAGTACCGGCAGCCTTGCTGAGAACGACAGGCAGGTAGCACTGCAACTGCTTCAGCTGCAGGGACAGCTGCGTGGCTACCCGGTTGCCGGTCAGGTCGATATCAAACTGAAGAACGAACAGCTCGCTATCCGGCATCTGGCTATTGAATCCGGCGATAACAGTGTGACTGCAGCCGGTACCCTTGACAAGACCTGGGAGTTAACGGCAGAGGCAGACATCCCCGACATGGCTGCATTGTTGCCCGGCTGGGAAGGAGCGTTCGAACTGTCAGGCCGTGTTCAGGGTAAACGTGATCAGCCGCAGATTGGTATGACTGTCAGCGGGCAGCAGTTGGCAGGGCCATCACTGGCCATCGATGCGCTTGCGGGTGATGCGCAAATACACTGGTCTGAAGCAGGTAAACAGTCACTGGGAATTAAGCTGCAGTCAGTGACACTGGCCGGGCAACACTATGACGAGGCTATCCTGGATTTTACCGGCTCAGTGCACCAGCACCGGCTGACACTTGAGGCAGAGGGTACAGAGTTAGCAATCAATCTCCAGCTTGCCGGTGACTGGCTTGATAACACCTGGCAGGGTGAAATTCACACGGCACACTGGGAGTTTCCCGGGACCGGCCGCTGGTCACTGCAACAATCCGTTAAGACTGAACTGGGCATACACCACATCCAGCTCCCGGAAACCTGCTGGCTGAATGAAAGCGCACAATTGTGTGTGGATGTGCAGGGAAACCCGGAAAAGCTTTTGACCCCCAATGTAAGGCTCAGCCAATTTCCAGTGCAGACACTGGCTGCTCTGGGCGGGTCGCCGCTGACATTTACCAGCCTGATGAATGCAAATTTTCATGCCACACTGGACGCTGGCCAGTTCACCCAGGCCGACATGCTGATCAAGATCGGTGCCGGCAGTGTCAGCTATGATGACCCGACGCTCTCGTCCGATTCGCATATCCAGCAGGGGGTGCTGCGTGCGTTGCTGAATGAGGAGGGTCTGAGCGCAGATGCTGCACTGGACTTGACCGACACCGATTACTTGCGTGCAGACCTGAACCTGCCCCGCTACCAGCCGGCTGTCACCTCCTGGAAAGAGCAACCCATGTCCATGACCGTCCGCAGTGAACTGCATGACTTGCTGTTTCTGGAACAGCTGCTGGATGAAGTTGGCAGATACGAAGGTAGTGTGGTCGTGAACCTCCAGGGGCAGGGTACGCTGGGCCAACCGCGACTGTCCGGTGGTGCGACGGTCACCGACAGCATCCTGGAAGTTGATAAGCTCGGTATACGTCTGACTGATCTTGACGTGCAGGTACAGAGCAAGGCCGATGGTTTGGCGATTACGGGTAGCTGTGATTCAGGCAAGGGCAGTATGCAGCTCAGCGGCGATGTAAACATCATTGATATTGCACACTGGCAGGTGGATGTACGTCTGCAGGGCAAGGACTTCGAGATTATGCACCTGCCTGAAGGCGTTATCGAGGTATCACCGGATTTACAGGCAAGGATTGCACCTCCGGAATTACATCTGTCAGGCGAGGTGCACGTACCCTATGCACGGCTGCGACCCAAAGACCTGAGTACCCGTGCCGGTGTCTCCAGTGACGTGGTCATCATTGATGCGGAACAAGTGGCAGAACCCGAGGAGCGCTGGCAGGCATCAAGCAACATACGCCTGTCCCTGGGCGATGATGTCACTATTGATGGCTATGGGCTAAAGGGCGATATTCTCGGTTCTGTTGACCTGCTGGATAAGCCAGGCCGGGTGACAACGGCACAGGGAAAGTTATCCATTGAACGTGGCAGTTATGAAGTCTATGGCAGGAAGCTGGATATTCACCGTGGGCAGTTGTTATTCAGCGACGGGCCGGTAGATAACCCCGGGCTTGATTTTGAAGCCAGCCGCAAGGTCGAGCGCGTCACGGCCGGCATTCGTGCCAAGGGTAGCCTCAGGGAACCGGAGTTGACCCTGTATTCAGATCCATCCATGTCCGATTCCGACATTATTTCCTACATTGCCTTTGGCAAACCACAGGCGGAGGCCGGGCAGGGAGGTGGCAGTGTGACCGATGCAGGGCTTGTTGCCGGTGGTAACAAGCTTGCAGGTATTCTTGGAACAAAAGTCGGATTGGAAGAATTTGGTGTGGAGAGCGGTGAGACACTGGAAGAAGCCGCCATGGTGCTGGGCACCTACCTGTCACCACAACTGTACGTACGTTACCGGACCGGGCTGTATGATGCGATTAACGAATTTGAGGTGCGTTATGAATTTTCACGGCGCTGGAGTGTGCGCACCATAACGAGTGTGGAAACCTCGTCCGCAGAGATTCAGTTCAGTTTTGAGCGTTAATCGCAGTTGTAGAAGTTAATTGCATCTGTGATTTGATAAAATAGGGCGCATGCGCTGGCTTAAATACATAGTTATTAGTCTAACCAGTCTGCTCATCGTCAGCGTGACGATGATTATTACGCTCGCCTTCCTGCTTGACCAGGATCAATTCCGTGACGTACTGGTCTATACCATAGACCGGACGACCGGCCATCAGCTGGAGATCAACGGGCCACTGGAGCTGGACCTTTCGCTGTCCCCATCAATCAATGTATCTGATATTTACTTCAAAACCGCTGCAGAAGACTTTGAACTGAGCGCGGCTGAAATCTACATACAGGTTGATATCCTGTCCCTGCGATCGAACTTTGTGATTGTGCGCGAAATCCTGATCAAGGATAGCATCGCCAATATCAGGGAAACGCCTGATGATGACTCTGACTGGCTCTTTGCACCATCAGGCATTCGGGTACCGTTTATCGAGAAGTTAAATATTGAAAATCTCGACTTTAATTACTGGCAGCTGGCTGAAGCAGAACCATTACGCATCAATCTGGATTCGCTGAAAAAAGATGACAAGACAGGCACGGAATTAATTCTAATCAAGGGTTCCGGCAAGATCGACGGGGCGGCATTCAAACTCGAGGGCGAGTCCGCAGCAGTCTCGACGCTACTGACAAGTGACCTGCCGTTCCCTTTCAATTACCACTTTGAGGTCATGCAGGCTGTTATCCACGCCGAAGGGGAGATAAGCAACCCGCACGAAGCTGGCGATCTTGATATCTCAGTACAAGTCGAGGCTCCGGATGTGCAAGGTATACTGAAACTGCTGCATGCGAGCGCACCGGATATCGGTCGCCTGGCGTTAACAGGCAGGCTGACCGGAACCATCGATGCACCGCAACTGGATGACATTGAATTCAACGTGTCAAAAGACAAGGTCGCAGTGCAGGTATCAGGCCATGTGGGTAATCTGCTTGCAGCGGAGGATATCAATCTCGACTTTTCAACCGCAATATCCGATGCAAAATTGCTGGCATGGTTGCTGCCTGACGAGAGTCTCCGTTTCAGCAACATCCAGTCCTCAGGAAAACTCTCCGGGTCAGCAGACACCCTGTCTCTCAGTGAATTTACTCTTGACGCCTCAGATCCCAGGGGTCAGAGGCTGGAAATAAATGGCAGCACCCGCATTGTAGATGCACCCCTGCCATTGCGTGACCTCGATGCTACGCTGTCGATTTCATCTCCTGATACCGGGTACCTGCTGCAGTTCGTCGACAACATGCCGGTGATTGGTCCCGTCACAGGGGCGGCCCGTGTATCAACGGACACCAATGCGCTTGTAATCGAGGATATCAAGCTGACAGCGGGCAACAAGCAGAAGGTGCTGATCGAGGCACAGGGTAATATTCGGCATATTGTACTTACCCCGAACGTTGATGTCTCAAAGATGGATCTGAATATCGACATTACAGGCACAACTGCCAGAAGAATCGGTGAACTGATCAATGCCAGGTTACCCGATTTCGGTCCTGTCAGTATGAGTGGGCATTATTCAGGATCCATCACCAATTCCATTGTCCGAAATATACACGTACAGGCCGGTCGTCCTGAGCAATTGGAAATCGAGGCCAGGGGTGAGATTAAACTGGCCGCCCTGGACGGGGATGAACCACTCGCCGGCCTGGATCTCGATATAACTTTTGAGGCCCCCAGCACCACATCGCTCACTGCTATTGCCGGTACCAGGATACCTGCGATGGGTCGCTTAAAAGGTTCGGCCCATATCAGTGATCCCAGCGGGATACCTGCAATTACAGCCCTGGATATCAATGTACAGAAGGGCAGTGATTTCCGGGTCACCTTGAATGGGGGGCTTGCTGATCTTGAAAACATGAACGGACTCGATTTGAAGCTTGACCTGTTAGCTACAGACATGAACGTCATGGGCCAATTCTTTGATCAGTCACTGCCTGAAGAAGGCGCTGTCAGGCTGTCCGGGATTATCAAGGGTAGTCTGGATAAAACCCGCTTTACCGGCCAAACCAACCTCAGGAATACGGTAATCGATACTGACTTAACCGGGGCATTTACAGGAAAGCGTCCGCATCTGGCAGGCTCAATTACCATTCCTGACCTGGATGTACATGATTTCGGTTATTACCCGGACAGGCAGGTTGAAAAAACGAGCAAACCTGCCAATGAGGATAATGAATGGTATGCGGGTAAATATGAGGATAAAAAGGAAAAAACTGTCAGGACTGAACCACTGTTCAGCAAGGAACCGCTCAACCTTTCCGGGCTGGGTGCTATTGATCTGGATCTCGAAATACAGGTTAACGAGTTTAGTTCTACCGCGGCTTCGCTGGATAGAATTGACGGCCATGTTTTCCTGGACAATGGAAAACTGGATGTTAAATCAGTAAAGCTGCTGGTTGCTGGAGATGAAATTAACGTCAGTGGAACGATCAATTCATCAGCCAAACCTCCTGAAGTGTCCCTGCTTGTTAGCGGCGATGGTATTGACCTGGGACTGTTGCTGGAAAATCCTGCCACGAAAAAGTCCCCGATCAGGGGCCTCATGACAGCCAGGGCCGATACGCACAGTCGAGGACAATCATTTGCCGAACTGGCGGCAAACCTGGACGGCCAACTTTATATTGTGACCGAAAATGCCAAGGTCAGGAAAAGCTACCTGAACCTTGTCAATGTGGATGTGCTCGGCTTCGTTATCTCTAATATAGTTTCCCTGAACAAGGATGCCAACATTGGATGTGCCATCTTCAGTATGGGCTTCAACAAGGGTATAGGAGCAACCGATCTTTTTATCATGGATACACCGGGTACCCTGATCAGGATCGATGCGGATATCAATCTGGTGAATGAAACAATGGATATTGCGATTCTTCCTGAACATAAAGTCAGGCTCTTCAAAAAAACCAAACCTATGAAGATTTATGGGCCGATTACTAACCCGACATATGAAGTAGTGTCTCTCGTGGACCTGACTCGGGAAGCCACCCGTTCGTACCTGCTGCTACCGCTGACCATAACAACGGGATTGCTGGATAATATTATCGGACTGATAGTTAAACCTGATGAACCCAAGGGCAGCTGCGACAAGTTCCTGGAATAGCCCGGGTACACTAGTGCGCCATTTTGGCTGCATCGAGCTGCCTTTGTGCGCCCATAACCTGCTGTTCTGCCTCCTGCACGCGCTGCAGATACTCAGGCCTGAGCTTGGTGCCACCACCGACAAGTGCCTGGCGGTCTTCTGCACGAACAACCTCCACTTCTCTTAAGTGGGCGGTTGTAGCGTCAAGATTCATCTGTGCGGCCTGGATTCTTGCCGCCCTGTCGTCAGTGCTACTATCCCTTTTCTGCTGACTCAGGTTGGCCCTGTTGATCATGTCCCGGGCCTGCCGTTCACTCTCATTTATTTCCTGCTTTGAGGGAGCAGGGGGTGTATCAATGACGACGGGCGTTGTTTCAACGCTGCCTGGGACCGGCTGATCGGAAAAAGTGACGTTACCGTCCTTGTCAACGGAGCGGGTAATCTCGGACACACAGGGCAATGAGCCGGTAGCTAGCATTACGGCGAGAATAATTCTGGTGTTCATAGTCTATCCTTGTCGTTTGAACGGTTTTGAACAGTTTTGAACGGTTGTTATGTAATGGGTGTCAGGACAATCTCAACACGCCGGTTCAATGAGCGGCCTTCCGGTGTATCATTCGTGGCGATCGGTTGCGACTCACCCATGCCGCGCGTCACGACTCGCTCTGGAATCACTTTCTGTGACATCAGGTAGCTTGCCACACTGCTGGCGCGTGCTTCTGAAAGTGTCTGGTTGTAGGCCTCGGAACCGGTGCTGTCAGTGTAACCATACACATCGACATAGGTCTTCTCGAATTCGTTGATAACCAGGGCCACGGAGTTCAGTACCCGGTAAAAGTCAGCAGAGATATTACTGGAATTGGTGGCAAAGGTAATGTTGCCCGGCATATTGAGAATGATATTGTCACCATTACGGGTGACACTGACCCCGGTGCTTTGCAACTGTGCTCTGAGTTTGTCTTCCTGCGTGTCCATGTAATAGCCGACACCGCCGCCTGCGATTGACCCGATCCCCATGCCCAGCAGAATGGCATTCCGGTCACCACCGGTAGCGGCGGAGATCAGGCCACCTGTGACAGCACCTATACCGGCTCCCCATCCGGCTTTACTGACTTCCTCTTCACCGGTGTAAGGGTTGGTGGTACAGCCACCGAGGCCCAGAAGCAGGGCAAGGCTTATGGCCAGTAGTGACCGTTTCCCGGTCGGCTGTGGAATGGATCTGGTTGAGGCGAATAGATTGTTCATGGCTGCTCCCGTGTCTGCCGGTAAATTCTGAATCGAGTTGCGTACTATGTATGAAAATACAGATATTTTATGTGCTCGGCTACTCAAAAATATACTTTAATAGTAATAATAGATCAATAACTTATGAATAATATCTAAAAATACGCATAGGAATCAGCTTGCTCCTGCAGACTTTGAGTACAGATGTGAATACTTTGTTCCCCGATTAATGAAACCGGCAGACGGGAAGTGGCCAGGAGCAATATTGACCCTTTCCCAACAATGGTTATATTTGCTGTTCTTCTTCCCTGATTGTCTTCAGCAACTTCTGAAATTCAGGGGACTGACGTAACAGTTTGTGTCCTGCCTCAATGAGCTTGTCAACTTCATTGTCCGGCAGCGAGAAACTGGTCGCCATGTTGTTAAAGAACTTGCGTTGTTTTTTACTGCCAATACTCTCGAAGTCCAGTTTTATGAAGTAAGGGATAACGGTGCGTCCGGGAGTGGAGAGTTCGTTTGCCCATTCTGTAAAGGCCTCTTCAAGCAACGATAATGATTCAATGTTGTAGCGCCCGATTTGTGTGCTGCTGACTGCACCGGCCACTTGTACACTTGAAGGTGCATCACTGCTGCTATCCATCGGATGCTCGGGACGGGTTTCTGCATTGACGACGATAACGATAAGATGTGTTGGCATGCTGCCCGTGGCCTTTGCCACATTTCTGGCACCGCCCATTAATTCTACCCGATCATAAAGCGAGCGGATGCCGAGATTGTCCGTAACACCCCCGTCGACCAGGTGAATATAGGGGCGGTCTTTCTTGTCCTGGTATGAATCGTAGGCCTCAACCAGGGCAGCTAGCCTTGGGTTGTCTTTAATATAGCCATGGCTGTTACTGAACCGGGTGGAGGCCTGGTAATTGCACGTGTCGTAGTTCCTGAGTGCAATCGGTGCAAAGGCCACCGGCACGGCAGATGATGCAGCGACAGCACGTGCCACCTTGAACGTGCCCATATCCGAGCACAGCATGTTGAAGCGTTCCTGTATGAAGGTGAAGCGCGCACCAATGCCGAGATCTGTCGCATTAATAGCAAGGTAAGGTGCATCCCGGTCAAAAATGTCGTTGAAGGTGCCACCATGAAAAATATGCTTGTCATAATAGTCAATGGCCATTTCGGTGCGATTGAAGCCGGTAAACAGTGCACGCAACCAGTTAAACGGGTTGAAAATACTGCCGATCAGGGTTTTCTGGACATTCTGACGCAAGAATACTGTCTCGTAGTCGTCAAATATCCGGTCACCATAAAGGCTATAGTAGGCAGCAGTGAAGCTGCCGCCGGACACAGAACTTATATAATCAACCTCGTCGAGTAATCGCCTTTCTTTTCCCTGGTTAACGTAGCGAGTATCCCTCAATTCCTGCAGAACACCGTAGGACAGTGCTGCTGCCCGTGTACCACCGCCCGACAGGCTGATATAGAAAAAGGCGTCATCAGAACGCTGGCCATTTTTCCCGGTTGTGATCTGCTGCCGGTTTGTTGGCAGCGGTTCACTGAGGGGGGTGTTGGTGATTTTACCGGTCGATGCGCAAGCCGTCAGCTCCAGGAGCAGAGCAATCAGAGTGAGATGTTTATATGAATTCATGTGGTTATACTGAGTTATTGATCTTTCGGTCGTGTATATGAAACAACCAGAATCAACTGCTGATCAGGTGACGAGGTGGGTGAGGGTTGTACCAATATTGAAAAGCTTGCCGACGATGCGGAAAAGACCAGGGGAAAGGAAGCCAGACAGAGTCCCAAGTTTAATGAAATGCTATTTGACTAGTGCTGCTGACATTCCAGTCGATAGCGTTGTATGACCATATTCCTCTTTTGTGGCCTGCCTTTCAGCGCGTCCATTTGCTTGCGCAGGTCGCTGCAATAGTCGGCTTTTTCCTTTGCAGGATCCGATTCTGTCGATTCAGTGGACACAGGATCCTGGTCGCCAAACATGATGGATTGACCTTTTTCAGCCAGGCCGCTGAGCGGCAGGGCACAGAGTGCAAATAAAATGATGATTTGCTTCATGGGTTATTCCCGGACAGTTCAGACAATTCTCCTTAACTGGAGCACGATTGCGTTTATAATCGATATATTCTGACAATGACAATTGTAAATCATAGCACTGTTGTCCCGTTAACATTTCATCGTCATGCCGGAAACGGCGCAGCCGTTATCCGGTATCTAGTAAGTCATTGAAACCCCTGGATCCCGGATCTCCACTTCGCTCCGTCCGGGATGACGGATCTGACTATTCGTGTTCATGTCTCATACGGTAAAGCTGCTGTCATTGTGCTTCAATCAGGGAAGGTAACCGCTGGACCTACAGTGGCGTGCAGGGGTTGTTTGTGTATCAACTGACGTTCGGCGGCGGCACTGTGTTGTCAATACACACGCGGGTAGCTGACTGACCGGCTCACATGCAACGCCTCTGTAACCCTGATCCCGGCCTTCCGGAGACGCCTGGCCTGCATGTTCAGAGACTGATAGCTGGCAGGTATAGCGACAGTTTCCCGGGTGGCCCATTCACACAAGGTGTTGCGCCACGCAATTGACTGCTGCTGCCTTTCAGCCGGTATGCGTCGTGCTGTTACTCACTGATCAATTCAATATGACACTCGGGGCCGAGTTCAAACACATAATTCGCACTGGGCCCGATGTGGACGCTGGTTTCACAGTCTTCGCTGCCATGGGAGTAGCCGAACGTATAGTCACCTGTGTCCAGGTAGAATGAAAACTGCCGTGTATCACCGAAGCGGTAAATGGGTGCATTGTCCAGTTTGAATGTCAGTCGATGTATACCAGGTCCTGCGGGGAAAGTGTGTTTCAGAAATACCTTTGAGGAAGTATCCGGCGATTTAATCGGTGGCAATTGCTCAACCCGCCTGGGGTTTGAGCAAGCGGCAAGTAACAAAATCGATACGCAGGTAATGATTACTTTAGTCATGTTGTCTCCAGTAACAGTGTTGAATGTAAGCGTTTCCCAAAGGTTGCAGTGGACGGCAGAGATATTACTGAATGTCTCGTATGGCCAGGTGAAACCTGCATGATTGTGTAGCTATTGGATCAGCATACCTTATAATCCGATTCAGGGTCTACGGCTGTAACTTATGGAAACAACAAGAAATATGGTTCTCTGGATAGACAACGGAATTTCCCGCCAGGATGACAGCTAGTACAAATATCAGGGGTAACATGCCTGCTGCCATGCGGCGTCGGCTCGCGATATTGCTGGCAATTGTCGTGGCTGTCGTGGTCGGTCTGGCCCCAATGGGTTATGCCCTCTACCTGGCATACAAAACGACCGTAGGCAACGCCGAAGATAACCTGCGGGCGATTACACTGGCTATAGCAGACGATACGTCGAAGTTGCTGAATGACATCAACCAGGGTCTGTCCGCGCTCTCGGAGCTGGGTTATCAATGTACCGATAAAGATATCCGCTCAATGAATACCATCGCCTATGATATTCCCGGCATTAGCGAGGTCGGCCTGATCAGGCCGGACAGAATGCTGGGGTGTACCAGCTGGGGAAGGATCAATCCGCCGACCAGGCCCGAGTTGCCGCCAACACAACCCGGTTTCCGGCTTGTAGGGCCACAGGAAATCCACCTGATGAACCGCTATGGACTGATTGCCTTGCTACAGCGTGAAGACCGATCAGAACTCGCGGCCCTGATTCACCCCAGCGTGCTGATAGGCCGTTTGGGAGCCGACCTTGGCGAACAGGGATTTGCCGCGCTGGTACGCAAGGAGGATGTCCATATGTACGCCTGGGAAGGCAATGTACCTGAAATGGAAATGCTTGAATCCGAGTCTGATGGAGGCAATGGTTCGACGCAGTTACGGGCTCTGTTCAAGGACGGTATTGAACGCACCCTGTTTGCTATCGAACTGGACGGATATCCCGGGATCTTCTCGGTGGTCGCTGCTGCCGATGAATGGATTCTGCATGACTGGGTGCGCATGGCCATATTACTGGGGGCCATTGGTGCCGGTACTTCGGTGCTGATTGTTTTCCTGATTGTCAGCATCACGCGGCACCGGCTTTCATTGCAAGGCGAACTGGAACGCAGCCTGCAAAAAGACGAGTTTGAGATTAATTATCTACCGGTTATCGAACTCAGGACCGGACGCTGTGTCGGGGCCGAGGCACTGATATGCTGGCGTCAGCCTGGTGGCAAGCGGGTGCGTCCGGATCTCTTTATACCACTGGCGGAGGATACCGGCCTTATTGAACCAATGACCGAGTGGCTGATGAAGAAAATACGGGCTGAAATAGGCGATTTGTTACAACATGATCGTTCGTTGCATATTGCGATCAATCTAAGCCCCGCTCATTTTGAGTCAGAACGGATACTGCAGTCATCCAGTCGTATATTCGGCAACAGCAGTATCCTGCCGGAACAGATTATCTATGAAATAACAGAGCGCGGCCTGATTGACGATGAAGATGCCAAGGCAAAGACTGTCATGGAGCAACTGCAAAACCGTCACTCGGAAATAGCCCTGGATGATTTTGGAACCGGTTATTCAAGTCTGAGCTATGTCGAGTCATTTCCACTCGACTATCTTAAAATCGACAAGCGATTTGTCGACACTGTTGGAGTCGATGCACTCAACGCCGGTTTGCTCGACACTATAATCGATATGGCCCACCATCTTGACCTGCGCACTATTGCAGAAGGTGTGGAAACACGTCAGCAGGCAGACTACCTGTTGAACAGGGATGTTGATTATGCACAGGGCTGGCATTTTTCTCGGGCTTTGCCAGCGGCCGAGTATATTGAATTTGTGAGCACGAACAACAGCCGCTTAAAACAATGAAACTGGCACACAAGCTAATCCTCGGCATGATGATGCCGGCACTGGTTATCGGGCTTGTCGGCATGTACATGCTGAACCTGGGACAGGCATCCATGCGCACTGTCATCAACGATACGTCAGCTGCCTATGTGAGTGCCATCATGGCTGAAATTGACCGTGCAATGCATTCACGGATTATTGGTTGGCAGGCCTATGCCAATGGCCAGGACATCCAGGAATATCTGGTTGATGAAAACCGGGCTATGGGAGACCTTGAGGACCCGGAAGACATTATAAAAGACCGGGATACGAAGTGGCGTGCCGCAATAGCGGCTGACAAGAAGACGCCTTTTATGAAGAAACTGCTGCAGCACAGAATGTCACGTTTGTTACGTGGACTGCGTGACCGGCTCAACCAGGGGTTTGGACAGGCGATTTATCCCGAAATCTTTATCACCAACCGCTACGGTACAAATGTTGCCCAGACCGGACGTACGTTGAATTACCGGCACAATGAGGAAACCTGGTGGCTGGAGGCGATGAAAAACGGCATTTATGTGGGGAATGTCGAGCTCGACGAAGGTGCGGGTATGTACACCACGGATGTTGCATTTCGTATTGACGATGAGGCAGGCGATTACCTTGGCGTAATGAAGGTGGTTATCAGTCTGGTCGAGGTTCAATCGATCATCGACCGTCGAAGCATGGACGAGCAGCTGGTTAACCGTTTTAACTTTCTGCTGTTCTCCGGCGATCGTCGAATTATTCATAGCAACAGGCATGATTTGCCTGCGCATGATAACGGGTCGGCATATTTTACGGGCGTGGATATCCCGTCCGATGCAGTTGTTGTCACAGCAGAGCGTGAAGAGCGGGGGACGGAGGAAGACCTGCTATCTGCCTATGCGGTTTCACAACCTCACGGCGACTTGCCGGGACTGGGCTGGATATTGTTGCATGAGTATCACGCAGCCGAGATTTATCAGCCAATCTATAACCTGCAACGCAAATTTTTCATTATTGCGCTTGTGACAACCCTGCTTGCCAGCATAATCGGTGGTGGAACTGCCTATTCAATGTCTCGCAGAGTCAGCCGGCTCGTCAGAACCACAAAACAGTTTGGTGAGGGGCGGTATGTTCATCCGATTGATGAAAAGGGCACGGACGAGCTGGCTGTGCTGGGACGAAGTTTCAACGAGGCTGGCAGGCTTGTATTAAAGGAATTCAGCAAACGCAAAAACATAGAAGTCGAGTTGCGAAACTCCAAGGATATGGCAGAACAGGCAAACCGTGCAAAGAGTGCTTTCCTGGCCAATATGAGTCACGAACTCAGAACGCCAATGAACGCCATTATCGGCTACAGCGAAATGCTTCAGGAAGAAGCAAAAGACCTGGGGCAGCATGCATTTATCCCGGACCTCGAAAAGATAAACACCGCAGGCAAGCACCTGCTGTCACTGATCAATGACATTCTTGACCTCTCCAAGATAGAGGCGGGCCGGATGGATCTTTACCTGGAGCGATTTGATCTGTCGGTCACGCTGAACGAGATCGTCAGCACGGTTTCGCCATTGATAGAGAAAAACGCCAATATGCTTGAGATTGATGTGCCACAGGACCTGGGCATCATGCGTGCTGATCTCACCAAACTCAGGCAGGCCTTGTTTAACCTGCTGAGTAATGCTGCAAAGTTTACGAGTAACGGTGAAATTACGCTCACTGCCAGGCGCGAGCATAAAACCACGGGGGACTGGATATCGCTGTCCGTCAGGGATACGGGTATTGGTATACCCGCCGACAAGATCCAGATTTTGTTTGAAGAATTCAGGCAGGCCGATGATTCGACCACACGCAATTTTGGTGGCACCGGGCTGGGACTCGCGATTACACGGCGTTTCTGTCAGATGATGGGCGGTAATATCACCGTTGACAGCCACCCGGGTAAGGGCTCTGCCTTTACGATCAACTTGCCTGCCGAGGTCAATGCACTGGAGGCTGCCCGTGCGGCAAGCAGGCAGGGTTCGGCCCGGGGTTCAGCCGATATGACGCCGGCCTCTGGTCTGTCGTCTCCCGATGCCCAGACAATACTTGTGATCGATGATGATGAATCGACCTGTGACATGCTTGGGCGAACTTTCGAAAAAGCGGGTTATAACGTTGTCGTCGCGACCCGGGCTGAAGAAGGACTGAAACAGGCGCGGGCATGCAAACCGGATGCAATAACGCTGGATGTCATGATGCCAGGCATGGATGGCTGGAGCCTGTTGCGCACGCTGAAGGCCGATGCCGAGCTAATGCATATTCCCGTCATTATGTTATCCATGGTTGATGACAAGGGCATGGGTTACTCACTGGGCGCAGCCGAATACCTGACAAAACCGGTCGACCGCAGCCGCCTGCTGCCGCTACTGGAAAAATATACCCGACATGAAAGTGCAGGGCGGATACTCGTGGTTGACGATAATCCCGAAGACCGCTTAATGCTGTGCCGAATGCTGGAGGGTGAGGGCTGGACAGTAGTGGAAGCAGAGAATGGCAAGCGTGCGCTTGAATCTGTAGCGGAGGCACTACCCGATGTCATCATGCTGGACCTGATGATGCCGGTCATGGACGGTTTTCAGTTTTTACATGAATTCAGAAAAGTTGAAGCCTGGCAGCAGGTCCCCGTTGTCGTGCTCACAGCGATGGATCTTGACGAGCATGAGCTGGCCGAGCTGAATGTAACCGTGGAAACCGTTATCAGGAAGGCAGAAATGTCGTCCGAAAAGCTCCTTGGTCACATCAGACACGCCACAGGGGAAACTGGCTGGCAGGTCGAAAAGGGTCGCAATGATGTCAAAGATTCTACTGGTTGAAGATAATGAAATGAACCGTGACATGTTGTCACGCCGACTAGTACGCAGGTCATTTAATGTAATCATTGCCGTTGATGGCCAGCAGGGTGTCGAGCTCGCACAGCAAGAAGGGCCGGATCTCATCCTGATGGATATGAGTTTGCCAGTCATGGATGGCTGGACAGCAACGCAGGCAATTAAAGACAATCCGGCAACGGCAAACATCCCTGTTATTGCGTTGACTGCCCATGCCATGTCGGGTGACCGTGAAAAGGCACTGGCAGCGGGCTGCGATGATTATGATACCAAACCGGTGGACCTGACACGCCTGCTGGAAAAAATGAACGCCTTGCTGAAGGAATACTAATGTCCGGCCTGGATATACAGACCGCCCGCATCCTCGTTGTCGATGACAATGAAATGAACCGTGACATGCTGGCCCGTCGTCTGGCGCGGACAGGTTACAAGGTCGATACGGCTGACGGAGGTAACCCGGCGCTGGAGATGATATGGAGCGGAAATTATAATCTGGTCATGCTCGATATTATGATGCCGGATATCGATGGCCTGACGGTGTTGAAGCGAACCCGGGAATTCTATTCAAAATCAGAGCTGCCGGTCATCATGGCGACCGCAAGGGATGAAGGTAGCGATCTTGTAGAGGCCTTGTCGCTGGGTGCAAATGACTATGTCACCAAGCCCCTGGATTTCAAGGTCGTGCGTGCACGTGTAGAGAGTGTGCTGGCTTACGCGCAGGCTGTCAGTAAACTGACCCGTGTCAATGAGCGCATGAATCGTGATCTTGAAGCTGCGGCAAGGGTACAGGCGTCACTCTTGCCCAATGCCCCGATTGATATCGAGGGTGCCGAGTTTATCTGGCAGTATCGACCCTGTGATGAACTGGCTGGTGATGGCCTGAATGTGTTCAAGCGTGATGATGAGCACATAGCCATGTATGTGATGGATGTATCGGGGCATGGCGTAGCCGCTGCATTGCTTTCCGTGTCGGTGACGCATCATTTGTCGCAATTGATCGGAAACCATCAGTCAGCGGAACGCTGCGAATTCACCGGAAACAATATCATCAGTCCCGCATGGCTGGCGCGTAATTTGAACAGGCTGTTTCCCATGGCATCTGTTGGCGGCCACTACCTTACCCTCCTGTACGGTGTCCTCAATGCAAGGACCCGGAGATTCTGCTTCGTCAGTGCCGGCAGCCCCGGGCCACTGATAGTACACAAAGATGGATCAGCTGATGTGCATGATGTTCCTGCCGTACCCATTGGTATGTTCCCGGATTCGGAATATGAAGACAAGGTCATCGAATTGCAGGAGGGCGACCGTATTTACCTGTATACAGATGGCATATATGAAGAGCGGAACTCCGAGACACGTGAACAGTTCGGTCGGGACCGCATGCAGAATGAATTGTGTGCAGCATCAGGTCATCCCTTTGAGACGAGTCTTGATGGGCTGATTCAATCGATTACCCGCTGGCGCGGCAGTGATGACCTTTCAGATGACATTGCCGTACTTGGGTGCGCGATTCGCTAACTTGAGGATTAGCTGCGGCCCCGGGTATCAGAGCCTTGCAAGCATCGTCAGTTCATGGAAGATGAGCAGTGAATAGAGCGGCACGAGGGCATAGATCAGATAACGCACAGCGATGTACTTATATATACGGAAATTGAAGTGCATCACAAGCACTATAAGTGCTGCCCCGGTCATTGACATCTTTACGACCGCGAATATGTGCGTATCTTTCTGAATCAGCCAGTTCATCAGGGTGTTGAGTTCAACGGCCCCCTTGCTGAGCAGGACGATGGTAAGAAAGGCATCTGCGAAACAGAGCAGGATAATGGTGAAAGTGGCTGCGAACGGCCAGTGTCCATACCAGTCGGTGTAACTGTCTATATGGTCATTCTCACGCCGTGATTCCCGGCGTCGACTGTGTATTAATGATCCCAGCGGGGTTTTTAGAGAGGGCTGACGCCGGTCCAGTTGGCGCTGATCGGTAACCTTTTCGTCAGTCGATTCAGTTTGCAGGCTCATGCACCATCTCCCGGTAATATCCGCTGCTCCAGTGTCCCAATGACTGCCATGTGTGCATATTCTGCTTCAAGGCCAATCAACCCTATGTTTTATATAATTTATTTAAGCACATTTCAGGCCGGTTGTGTCAAGCATATATCACGCTGAATCACTCACTTATTAATTATTTTTCGCCCAACATAAGGACTTCCTTGTATAAATATAATACTTCTGTATTTCTGCATCTTATTTTGATATTTTAGTGTTGGCTATAAGGAAAATATTTTATCTAGCTTAAACCGTACGTTACATTTTTATTTATTACCAGTTTCGGGATAAAAAACCGGAGGAGACAAAAAAATGGCAGACCTGTTTTCTGATGAATGGATGAAGAGCTTTATGGAGCAGTGGAATGCAGAGCCTGAATTGTCAGATGCCCTTGCGAAAATCAATTTTAATTCCGTCATTGCCTATGGTTTTGATGGTGAAGATACGCCGCGTGGTTATCTGAATGTCGTAAATGGCAAGGCTGAAGATGCGGGCACCTATGATGGCCAGGAGTTGAGCTGGGATATCCGGGCCAGCTTTGACAACTGGAACAAGTGGCTGGTCAAGCCACCTGGCATGATGGGATTGGGTATGGCCTACACCTCACGCAAGATGAAGTTCAATGTGGGTGATTACGGTGCCATGATCAAGGATCCGCGAATGGCTGGTCCGTTTATAAAGAGTTTTACAGTAATGGGGCGTGCCTGATTGGCCCGCTTTTTTTGGGTTTGTGGATAACAATAACAGTAATTGATTTCCGCTACCTGTTTTTGAAGTACACAAGAAACCCGTGAGGGTTCGTTTATAACTTGGAAACTATTGGCTGATAGTCAGGAAGGCGCTGTTTATGCAGCGCCGGTTCTTTTGGAATGATTTACCTGCCTGTGTCACGTCATGTGTGTGAGGATTAACAATGTTAATCAAAAAGCTAGCAATAATCAGTCTTCTTTTCGGATACATGACAAGTTCCGGTGTATTGGCCCAGGGCGCAACGGAATCTGTCATTACCGTTCCCAGCGTACCGGTCGGAGCAGCAGTATCCCTGGGCGGGACGGTCGTTCCCTACAAGGATGTTACCTTTTCCGCACAGATTCCAGGTCGTATAGAAAGTATTGCCGGCGAGGAGGGAGACCACTTCGAAACCGGTGCTGAATTAATTGCCATTAATGACGATGACCTGCTGGCACAACGGCGCTCCGCGTGGGCAAACCTGGCCAATGCAGAAGCCGCATTACGGAATGCCGGCGTGCAGTACAACAGGGAATTGATCTCGCCCTATGGCGGTGAAGCGAATGACTCCATGGGCGGCATGGGCTCCATGATGAAGCAATTTACCAACCCCATGCAGGGCTTTATGGGCAGCGGATCTTCTCCCGGTTTTGATCGTTATGCACAGCGGTATCATTCCGGCACGCAACTGGAACAGGCCCGTTCCCAGATTGTCGCTGCCCGTTCAGCGATTGATGCAATCGATACTAAAATTCGAGATGCCAAGTCAGTTGCCCCCTTTGACGGTGTGATAACCAAGAAACTCGTCGAAGTCGGTGACCCGGTACAACCCGGCCAGCCACTGCTGAAATATGCCGATGTATCCAAGCTGCAGATCAAGCTCGAGGTCCCAGCACGCCTGATGCCGGGCGTCAAGAAAGGCATGGTTTTTCCGGCCCGGCTGGATGTCGGCGATGTCGATATCCAGGCACGGGTTGAACAGATCTTTCCAATTGCCGACCCGGACCGCCATACCGTGACGGTCAAACTGGACCTGCCGCAAGGTGTGCCGGGTGGTGCAGGCATGTATGCCGAAGTGATGATCAGTGACGTCAATGCCAAGATCCGTGAGTTGCCGGTTGTTCCCAGGAATGCACTGGTATGGCGCGGCAGCCTGCCCGGTGTCTATGTCATGAATGAGAACAACCAGCGTGAGCTGCGACTGGTACGAACCGGAGAGGAAGTGGGTGTTGACGGCGTGGCCATACTATCCGGATTGCGTGCTGGCGAGCGGGTAATCGTCAGGGGGAGTAACCCCTCTGCCAAGTCAGACAGTGCATGGCAATAACCTGGCGCGGCTGACATGCCGGTGGAATACAGACGTGCCCCGGCCCTGAATAAGCTGAAATAAAATCTGTACGGTATAAAAACATGCACAGGCAGCAACTGTACTGAACAAGGCAGATAAGAAGGTGGAATAAAGTATGGCTGATCAAGAAAAGAAATTTTCAACCCCCATGAATTACGATGCCCATTCGCTGGGTATAGCGGGTAGAACGGCACGCTTGTTTATTACTTCCCCGGTGACACCCATGATCCTTATCGTGTCACTGTTTATTGGTCTGATCGGCCTGATGTTCACCCCCCGCCAGGAAGACCCGCAAATCTCGGTGCCGATGATTGACGTGTTTGTCCAGTATCCGGGCGCCTCTGCCGAACAGGTAGCCAGTCTGGTAACCGAACCGCTGGAACGCATCCTGATGGAGATCCCCGGTGTGCGTCACACCTACACGGCAACCGAGCGTGGCCGTGCCATGGTTACTGTTCGTTTCAAGGTGGGCGAGGAAATGGGGGCCTCGATTGTCAAGGTACATGACAAACTGCAGTCCAATCTGGACAAGATCCCGCCCGATGTCTCTCAACCGCTGGTAAAGCCCGTCGCGATTGATGACGTACCGGTCGTGACACTCACGCTGTGGTCAAAGGATGTGGATGACGGCGCCCTGCGGCTGCTCTCTCTGGATCTGCTGCAGCGTCTCGGTGAAGTAAAAAATGTCGGCAAGGGATTTATTGTGGGTGGCCGGGAAGACCAGGTCAAGGTTGAGGTCATGCCGGAACGACTGTCAGGCTATGGCATCAGCCTGCAGCAGGTTGCACAAACCATCCAGACCGCAAACTCCGAAAAGACAGCCGGTGATCTTGAATCGGGTGGCGTGTCATTCGCTGTACGCACCGGCTCATTTCTTACCAGCGCCAAGGAAATTGGTCGCCTGGTGATTGCCATCCGGCAAGGTGCCCCTGTTTACGTGCGAGACGTTGCACGGGTTTCACAGGAGCCTGCGGAGGCTAACCAGATGGTTGCCTTTTTTACCGGCCCGTCCTACGAATACGAAGAGGAAACCGGGCGTTCTGACGGGGACCCGGCGGTTACGGTTGCTGTTTCCAAAAAAGAAGGCAGTAATGGTGTCGATGTCGCCCATGCGATCCTGAAAAAGGTTGAGGCGCTCAAGGGTGACCTGATTCCTTCCAACGTCAATATCAGCGTGACCCGTGATTACGGCAAGTCGGCTGATGACAAGGTAAACGAATTGCTGCAGGCCATGCTGGAGGCAGCGCTTATCGTTTCGGTGTTGTGCCTGGTCGGCCTTGGTGCACGTGCAGCCTTTGTGGTAATTGCGGTTATCCCGGTTGTCATCCTGCTGACCATCTGGTGGGCCATGATGATCGACTACACCATTGACCGTGTCAGTCTGTTTGCGCTGATTTTCTCCATTGGTATTCTCGTCGATGACGCGACCGTGGTGGTGGAAAACATCTTCAGGCACTGGCTGGAGAAGGGGAAAACCAGTGTAGCGGTTGCCATTGACGCCGTTCGCGAGGTGGGTAACCCGACCATTCTTGCAACGTTTACCATTATCTCGGCACTGTTGCCCATGGGTTGGGTGAGCGGTCTGATGGGACCCTATATGCGGCCAATCCCGGTACTGGGTGCCTCAGCCATGTTTTTCTCCCTGGTGGCTGCATTTATCTTTACACCCTGGATGGCCGTGAAAGTCGCGCCCAGGCTGGAAGCCCTGAAGAAAGCAGAGGTCAAGGAAAAACGTGCGCATGAGCGTATAAGCCGCATTTACCGGCCGATCATCATGCCATTGATCAACAACCGCAAGCTGGGCCTGATTTTTCTGGTCAGCATTATTGGTATCACTGCGGCACTGTGTGTAACATTCTATACGCAGCATGTTGCTGTAAAAATGCTGCCCTTTGATAACAAGCCCGAGTTCTCGGTCGTTGTAAATATGCCGGAAGGCACGGCCATGCCGGATACGGCCAATGTAGTCCTGCAGCTGGCCGAGGCCGTTCGACAACTACCCGAAGTGACCGCGGTGCAGACCTATTCAGGTACCTCGCAACCGTTTAATTTCAACGGTATGGTGCGTCACTACTACCTCCGTCAGCGTACCTGGGAAGGTGACATGCTCGTCATGCTGAAGGATAAAAACGAACGTGAGCGTGGCAGTCACGCAATAGCCGTTGCGGCACGTGAAATCCTCAAACCCATAGCTGACCGGATGGGCGCACGTATTGCAGTTGTTGAAATGCCCCCGGGCCCGCCGGTTTTGAATACGATCGTTGCAGAGGTGCACGGCCCTGACGCGAAAACACGGCGCCAGGTTGCTGCCGACCTGACGGCCATGTTCGATGCCATTGAGGACGTGGTGGATGTCGACAACTACATGGCAGACCCGTATGAATACTGGCGCTTCGATGTGGACACCGAGAAGGCCGTTCGTCGCGGTATTTCGGTAGATACCATCAACGGCAGCCTGGCCATGGCAATGGGCAGTTTCAAGCTGGGGGATATCAAGCGTGGAACTGTCCTTGAGCCCACCTATATCGTCATGAAAATCCCGCTGGCAATTCGCTCGCAGGTTTCCCGACTTGGCGATCTGCCGATTCCAACCGTCGATGGCAAGACCATTCCGCTGTCTGAACTCGGTGAATTCAAGAAGGGCTACGAAGACCCCGTTATCTATACCATTGATCTGCGTGGTATCGAATATGTGACTGCCGAAATGCAGGGCCGTCTTGGTGCACCGATTTACGGCATGCTGAATATCGAGGATATGGTCAAGGAATATACGACACCTGACGGGGTAACAATGGAGACCATGCCGTGGAATCTGTTTGGACCACCATCTGATGATTCCGTGTCTGCTTACGAGTGGACCGGTGAATGGACTGTGACCTACGAGACCTTCCGTGATATGGGTGGTGCTTTCATGGCGGCGCTGATCCTGATTTACGGTCTTATCGTATGGGAGTTCAAGAACTTCGCGCTGGCCGGGCTGATCATGTCACCGATCCCCATCACTATGATGGGCATTATTCCCGGGCACTGGATGATGGGTGCCGAATTCACGGCCACCTCCATGATTGGCATGATCGCGCTGGGCGGCATTATTGTCCGGCAATCCATCCTGATTGTTGAATTCGTAAAGATGGAAGTCGCCAAGGGGAAAGAGGTCAAGGAAGCCGCAGTAAGAGGCGCGGAGTTACGTATGCGTCCTATCTTTATTACGTCCCTGACACTGATGGCTGGTGCCTTCGCCATTCTCCAGGACCCGATCTTTAACGGCATGGCGATCAGTCTGCTGTTTGGTGCCGGTATTGCGACCGTCATGGCCTTGTTGATTATCCCGCTGGGTTGTATCAGCGCCAAGCGGCAGTTCTACGTCGAGACCAGTGATGATGGTCGGGTAAAGGTCAGCGCTGCATTCGAACAGGTAGAGAATATATCCCAGGACAGTGCGACCAAAAAGTCAGGACCGTCGCTGTTGGGGCGTTTGTGGGGCGGCATATTCTCGCTGTTTTCCTGGGTATTCCTGATTATCAAGGCCATGTTCACTATGGTCGGGATGGGGCTGAAAGCGCTGTTTGGCCGATCCGGTGGCGGTACGCCTCCACCACCGCGTGGCGGAACACCGCCACCGCGCGAGACTCCACCCGGCGGAGGTACGCCCCCACCGCCACGCGAACTTCCACCCGGAGGCGGGACTCCCCCGCCACCAAGGGAGGCGCCGCCGATCAAGGCGAAGGGTACGCCCCCGCCACCAAGGGAGGCGCCGCCGATCAAGGCAAAGGGTACGCCCCCACCGCCAAGGG
>JBDLIH010000021.1:0-42009 GCA_039714975.1 Pseudomonadota bacterium | reverse complement strand
AACGTCGTTGTGGTTGTTGCAGCCGCCGTCGTTGTAGTCGTTGCCGGCGCCGCAGTCGTGGTTGTTGTGCCGGCTGCCGTCGTTGTAGTCGTTGCCGGAGCCGCAGTCGTGGTCGTTGTTGCAGCCGTCGTGGTGGTTGTGGTCGTTGCAGCCGTTGTCGTGGTAGTGGTCGTGTTGATGGTACACAGATTGGAACAGTCGTCATCGTCGACCATGTTACCGTCGTCGCACTCTTCAGGGAAATTAACCTGGTCTTCGGAGAGGATACCATCGCCGCAGACTATTCCGGCGTATGAATTTAATGACAGCCCGGCGAAAAAAAACAGGGTGAAAAGCAAAAACAGATCCTTGAGCTTCGACATGGTGGTAACTCCTCGAAATTATTATATGGTGAGCAGGCTAATCTTGTTGCTTGTTTTCCTGTGGCAATTCTCTTCCTCCATAGATGGAAAGTCAATATTACTCAATCTGGTCAAGGGTAGAGGTCCCGTCCGCGCAGGTGGCGGGTTACTGATCCGGCATAGAAAAAGCCCGGCGTATGCCGGGCTTCAGGTATTGCCTCAGGCTGACGCCTGTTACTTGCGTGCGCCGGGTCCGTTGCTTTCCAGACCGTTGCTCATATAGGTGTGGAAGTATTCCAGGGCGCTGTACTCGTCGCTTTGTGGCTTGTAAGGTTTGGCGCGGACCTGCTTGTTACAGCCGCCATAACGGCGGTGCAGGGTACCCATACCCCCCCATTTTGAGCGATACACCGGGAAGTGCGTAACCTGACCCAGTGCAGGACCCAGCAAGTCGGCACGGATCTTGTTGCCGGAAAAGTACACGTGGCAGTCAGCACAGGCCATGTTGAGTTGTCCGCGTTTGGCATAGAAATGATTCTTGCCGCGTTCATAGGCAGCCAGGGCGGCAGGATCATCACTCGGGACCTGGACGTTGATGATGTTACCCCGTGATGTGTAGTGCATATAGGCAGAGATATCGGCAATTGCACCTTTTTGCCAGCCAAGCGGTGCTTCACCATTTGATTCTCGACAGGCATTGATCGTGGCCTCAAGGGTGATGATCTTGCCGGAAGCGCTGTCAAAGAAAGGATAGCGCTCGGCAATGCCAACACCACCATTCGTGAAGCAGTCTGCATAGGACTTGCCGTTAGCAAAGGGCTTGTTAAAGAGTTCTTCACCTTTCGAGATGTTCAACTCGTAAGGAGGGAATTCCTCGATTTCTTCCCATTGTTCCCTCGATGCCGGGTCAATGGAGTAAACACCGTTGATGTAATCATTGAAGGGGGTATTGGGGAAGCGGTTCTTGAAATAGGCTCTGAATTCCGCCAGGTCGTCTTGTGGTGTGGCCTGTGCCGGCAGGGTAAAGCCGCCCAGCAGACCCAGTAGTATCGTTGCAGTCAGGAGTTTTTTCATTGAGTGTTTCCCCTACAGGTCATTGGTTGCGTTATTTAATCGTCGCGTCGGCCGAATCTTTCTCGCCCTTGTTGTCTACCCAGCTAAGACTCACTGTGTCTCCTGCGGCCGCGCCCTTGAACTTGAATGACAGGTAGGGGTTTTTGGAAATTGCAGCACCCCAGTTGGCTGTTATAACGGTCGTTCCCTTGTGTTGACAGACAACCTCCTGGATGAAATGAGCCGGAATTGTCTTGCCCGTTTTTTTGTCTTTCAGCAGACCGGTGTCCATCGGATGGCTGATCAGTGCCTTGAGCGTTGTGACACCATCTGAAACTTTTGCGCGCATTTTAATGCTTGCCATGATTAATCCTCTTGGTACGCTTTAATATTGAAATTGGTTATCAGGGGTTTAGCCGCCGCAGCCACCGATCGTGACCTTGACTTCCTTCTTGGCGCTGTAGAGTTTGTCTCCAGCCTTGACCACAGCAACGACGTTGGCTGTTTTACCCATCTTGATGCGGGTAGAAACATAACCTTCAGTAGTGGGGCCCAGATTGAACTCGGCGGTCAAGGGCGTGGCATTCTTGTCAGCGATAATGCTGATTGAAGATGCGCCATCAATGCTGGTGGTTACCGAGACCGGTACCACTGCACCGTTTTCCGCAATATCAGGTGCCTTGATCTTGATCTTGTCACTGTCGGTCATGCTGCCAGCGCCATAAAGTGCTGCTACTGCACTATTAACGTCCTTGGCTTCGAAAGCCGCCTTGGACCAGGCTGCGAGCGACATGCGTGGCGTTAATAAACCGGTGCTGACAGCCATGCCCACTGCGCCTGTCGCCAGTGAGCCCTTCAGAAATATTCTGCGTTTCATGCTTGTCACGAGTTATTCTCCTGGGAATTTATAGTGTGTAAATGTATGCAACAATCTGGTCAATTTCTTCTTCGGTAAGCACCTTGTAGCGTCCAAACGGAATCATAATGGTGTTTGGATTTGCCGCGGTTGCATCCCAAATTTGTGCGCGTAATTTGTCCTTGTCAGGGAAGCGCGCCTTCATGGCAATCAGTGGAGGTCCGATATTGCCGGGTAATGTGCCATCGTCCATGGCATGGCAGGCCAGGCAGTTGCCTTTCTTTCGGTCATAGGCGACAGCCTTGCCTTTTTCTAAAGTGGAGCTGGCGTCGTCTGCGGCCGCTGCCGGAAATGACGTCAGTGCCATTGTACCCAGCAAAGCTGCCAGTGATAAGGTTGCAGTGAAAAACTTCCTCGCGGTTTGCCGCATTGTGTTTTCTCCTGAAGGTTTACGTGTCATCAAGTCTGTATATGTGTCGAATCAGGTCTAGCGTCGTAATCCGCGCTGATGGGTTGTTTCAAGGTTGTACTGTTTTACAGCAGATTCTGCCTCGAACCTGGCCTTGTCTGCCAGCTTGATGGCCTTGGCATTGTCGCCTGCATCAGCTGCTGCCTTTGCCTGACCCAGAAATTTTTCTGTATCCCGCCAGATCCAGTCATTGCTCTTCGCGATGGCGATGGCATCATTGGCATTGGCAATGGCCGCAGTCGTTTCGGGGCTGGCCTTGGAAGCGGCGGCCTCACTCTTGGCAGACTGGTCTGCGCAACCACTTGTCAGCCACAGCGATAGCAACGCAGTTGACAATAGCTTGACGTGAAAGCGTGTTTTCATTGATTAACTCCAGATTGAATATTTAAGTGCAGAAGAAACCTGATTAATATTGTCCAGCTAGGCTCGAAGCTAGCACCGATAATCAGATCGGTCAACCCGGGAAAGTCCTGAATAAGTATTTGTGATTATTCTAATTTTTCCAGATCGAGCAGTTCTTCCAGATAGGTCATACGGGCCTGGATACGCGCAATCTGATAGCTGGTTAATTGGGACGATTTTTCGGCCAGTTTTAGTTGCTCTATGGCCTGGTTGGTGTAGCCATTGAGGAAATAATACTGTGCCATTGCGGTGTGTGTTTGCACTGTGTGGCCGGTCGCCCCGGCGGCCTGAGCCAGCAGTTTGTGTAATTGCGGATTTGTCGGGTTGCGGTTGGCGATGTCGGTGAGCAGCGTATAGGCCTCGTCCGCCTGACCGGATGACAGCAAGGTTGTTGCGTACGGTAGTACCACAGTCATTTCACCCGGATATAACTCCAGCGTGTCCGCATAGACCTGCAGCGCCTGCGGGTATTGTCTGGCAGCTGTCATGATTCTGGCGAGTGCCAGGCGGTAGGCGATACGGTCCGGGTCACTTTTGTGAAGTTTTTCCATGACCTTTTCGGCGACGGCGTGGTTTTCTGTTTTCGACAGCAACAGTGCAAACTCGTATTGCTCTACGGCAGATTCTCCACCGGACTTGCCTTTGTAGCGTTGCACATCTGCCAGTACCTGCTTGGGATTTTCATAGCTGTTGATGCGCATTTTTGCCTGTATCAACAGAAAACCCATGCTGTTGTTTTGTTTGGCCCTGGGATAACTCTCGGCCCGTGTGGTGGCTTCCGCTATCCTGTTTAGGGTGACCGGGTGAGTGCTCAGGAATTCCGGTGGCCGGGTGCCGTAGAGTTTCGAGTTTTTTTGCAGTCGTTCAAAGAAGACGGGCATGCCGAAAGGGTCAAAGTCGGCATCTGCCAGGGTCTGGATACCGACACGATCGGCTTCTTTCTCATTGGCCCGTGTGAAATTGATCTGGCTTTGCAGGCTCGCGGCCTGGGTGGCCATTAGTGCAGCTGCCCCGACTGAACCATCGGTGGCGGCGCCCAGGAGTATTGAGGCAAGGATGGCGGCCATTGTCGGCACACTCATCTTTTCCTGGGCATCAAAGGCCCGCGCCAGGTGGCGTTGGGTGACGTGTGCAATTTCGTGTGCCAGTACACCGGCCAGCTCGCTTTCAGATTCGGAGGCAAGGAACAGACCAACGTTTGCGCCGATATAACCTCCCGGGCCGGCGAATGCGTTGATGCTGGAATCATTTACCATGAAAAAAGTGAAGTTAAAACCCGGGTTCTCACTGTGAATGGCCAGTTTATGGCCCAGAGCAGATAAATAGGCGGTCGTCTCCTGGTCCTCAAGAATGATGCCGGATTGGCGAATCTGCCTCATGAAAAAGGCACCCAGGGCCTTGTCCTGCTGTGGGGAGATGATTTGACCTGATGTATCGCCAAGGTTTGGCAAATCGTCAAAATTTGACTGTGGCAGGGCTGCCGCCGGCCGTAGCGCAATCAACAGGGCGAATAGCAATTGTGCAGATGAGGGCATATAAAATAAGTATATCTTATTGGTGACGCCGGATCAGACAAGTAATTATCCTTGAGGTTTAGTCGGCCGGTCGATATTTCAACCCCCTGATGGGGTCTCGCCTTCAATACCGTGGTATCATGCCTTTCCCATGGTTATCTTGGGTGTACCCTAATCTTAAGAATACCGGTGGCCTGATCGATGTCGGGCCCCATAACCACTAACCATAATTTGAAGGAGAGTTGTGATGGCAGAATTTGATGACGAACTTGATGCAACGGGCCTGAATTGTCCATTGCCGATTCTACGTGCAAAGAAGGCGCTCAATGGTTTGGAAGCTGGCAAGGTGCTGCGCATCATTGCGACGGATCCGGGTTCAGTCAAGGATTTCGAAGCCTTTGCCAAACAGACTGGTAATGAGCTGATGTCATCTACCGAGGAAGATGGCAAGTTTATGTTCCTGATGAAGAAGGGTGGCTGACGTAATCTTTCCATCCGGCAAAAATAAGGAACACAAAAAACCCCGGTTTTTAACCGGGGTTTTTTGTGTTCGCAATTCAGTGCGGGTCTAGTTAAAACGCCAGTTGACCTGCGCACTCAATATATCCACGGCTGCATCATATGAGCCGGAGGCCGAGTGGAAGCCGGTAAAACCTGCAAAGCCCAGCGCCGGATTGTGGTTGTCAGGCACGCCATCAAGCTCCGGATCATCAACAAACAAATGCGCATAGCCGAAGTCAAAGCTCAGGTCAGGCGTATGGCTGTAGGTCAGACCGAATGTCAGCCAGGTGCGGTCGCCATCCGGCACACGCGGGGAACGCAGGCTGTCGCTGGGTATCGGGGTCTTGTCCAGCGCCAGTCCTGCCCGGTACTTAAACTTGTTGCTGTGTGTGTATTCAGTCCCGATAGCAAAACGGCTGCTGTCATCGTAATTCCATTTCGCAATACTCTGATTCCCGTCCGCAAGCTTTATATCCAGTGATTTGACCCTGCTCCATTGTGTCCAGGTAAAGTCTGCCATAACCGCCCATTTCGAGTTGAAGGCATGGTAGCCGCTGACTGAGAGACTGTCAGGCAGGGTGAGGTCCAGCTTGGCGTCCTGTTTCCCGTTTAGGTCTGAAACCTCGGAAGGCAAACCTGAGACTTTTGTTTCTCCATCAAGTGTCAGTTGAATCTTGGAACGATAGTGCAGGCCGAGCCGGGTGTTGTCCGAGGGTTCCAGCATGAAACCGAAGTTATAACCAAAGCCCCAGTCATCACCTGCCAGTTTGGCCGTGCCATCATTGGTTCCTGATCCTGGTATCCAACCGGAAACGGGCGTTCCTCTCAGTGCACCTACCAGTCCACCATCAATGGCATTGGTCAACTCACCGTCGGCATACAGCGCGCTGACACCAAAACCGACTGTCGCATGTTCGTTAACTTTAAAGGCGATTGTCGGGTTGAAATTAAAGGTCAGCAGTTCAGACTTGATGGCATGGTAACGACCGACCCAGTCATCGTCATATTCCGTTTCCAGCCCGAATGGCGCGTTGATGGTAAATCCCAGCCAGGTCCTGTCGTTTAGCTGATGGGAAATAGCGCCCATGGGTACTGCGGCCGTGAGGTCAAGGCTATCTTTAGAATCACCGCTGATGGGTGTGCCGCCCAGTCCGGCGAATGCGATTCCTGCATTATCCGAATTGTACTCGGCGCTGCCCTTGAAATCGGTTCTTGAATTAAGGACCTGCAGGCCGCCCGTGAGGTTTGATCCTTCCAGACGTGACATGGTAGCCGGATTAAAATAGAGGGTACTGGCATCATCAATACCGGCCGAGCCGATTGCGTATGCGCTTCCCATACCGCTCACACTTTGTTCAATCAGTGCAAAGCTGCTGGCAAATACACTGCTGCCCGACAGTGCAAGCAGCCCGGCGATTCCAAAGGTACTGAATCGACGTGAAACAATGCGGTCATTGGCCATGGTTATCTCCTCGTTTGGTTGGATAGTGTTCGGTGGGGTGGCGCTGTTGCCGCCGGATTTGGCTTTTCTTGTGAAGCGATTTGTCATTATTCATCCCCCCGGACTGTGTGGCATACACTACTGCACCTGCGGCTTGGAAACAACACCTGTTGTTGACTTTTACCTAACCCTTTGTCACAGTTGCATCCAGCGGCGACATGAGTGTTGCAAAAAAACAACTACAAGGGCAGTTAATGTCGTCTGGTCCTGGTATCTAATCGAGGGGTAAAGATATGAAGAGAACAACCGGCTGGCTGAGAGCAGCGTCTATTATCACCGGACTGGCGTTTACCACTACAGCGTCTGCTACGACTGGATATTTTCAACTGGGGTATGGTGCCAAGTCGTTGGGTCTGGCCGGTGCCACTGTTTCCAATCCGCAGGACTCAATTGCTGCTTCCACTAATCCTGCCGGTATGGCCCTGGTTGGAGAACGTGTCGATGCGGGTATAACATTCTTCAATCCCGGTGATCGTAGCGCTTCTTTGGAAACGTCTGCATTGGGTGCGAACTTCGATGTAGAAGCCAAGAGTCGCCGTAATTTGTTTTTTGTTCCCAGCCTGGGTTATACAAGCAAAATAAATGACAAACTGTACTGGGGTATCAGCATGTACGGTAACGGTGGTATGAACACCACTTATGACCGAAATATCTACGATGAAACAGCAGCAGTCGTGGGTGCATTTTCTCAGGGTATTCCTTCGCCTCCTGCACCGGCCCCCATACCCCCGGGTCCGGGTGCTGCCGCTTTTGTCCCGGAGGGAACTTCGACACAAGACTTTGGCCTGCCGGTTACCGATGTCGGTACGCTGGGTGTGGATCTTGCCCAGGGCGTCATCGCACCGACCCTGTCATTCAAGGTTCATGAGAAACATACGATCGGTACCTCGTTGTTGATCGGTATACAGCGATTCAGTGCCTATGGGCTGGGAAACTTCCAGTGTTTTACCCAGACGGGTCAGTCTGACCCTGCGGGCACTTGTGCGGCGAGTGGCGGTGCATTTAGTGGAACACCCTCGGATGGCTTGACCAACAACGGCCATGACTGGGCATACGGTGCCGGTGTCCGGGTGGGGTGGATCGGCGAAGTGCACCCCAAGTTGTCGCTGGGTGCTGCGGTTGCCAGTAAGGTCTACATGACCGAGTTTGATGACTACGATGAGTTGTTTGCCGAAGATGGTAAATTCGACATCCCGGCGAACTTCACCGTTGGTCTGACCTTTAAGCCAACGACTGCCTTGAGCCTGTCATTTGATTTTCAGCGCATCCTCTATGAAGGTGTAAACTCACTTTCCAATTCGGGCCCGGGTCCCGGGTTAACCATTCCTCCCGGTGGCGGGCTGTTGGGCACGGATGACGGTCTCGGATTTGGTTGGGAAGATATAAACGTGTACCGCCTGGCAGTCGATTATCGATATAACAACGAGTGGAACTTCCGCGCCGGCTATTCCTACAATGATCAACCGATCCCGGATGACCAGCTGCTGTTTAATATCCTTGCACCGGCAACGCCGAAAGTGCATGCCACGGTCGGTTTTAGCTACCGGCCCAATAGCAACAGTGAATGGAACTTTGCCTACATGCACGCCTTCGAGGAAAAAGTCAGTTCCTCACAGACTGCTTTTGGTATGCCGGGCGAGATCAAGATGTTTCAGAATGCTGTAGATATCAGTTATTCATTCCTGTTCTGAGCGGCATCAATATGCCAGCAAAAAAGGCCATCATTTGATGGCCTTTTTTGTTTTCTATTCTTTCACTGGCCGCTTGGCGAGTTTGCGCTGCAATGTGCGGCGGTGCATGTTCAGTGCGCGGGCAGCCGCAGAAATATTGCCATCGTGCTCGGTCAGCACTTTCTGCAAGTGTTCCCACTCCAGTCGTTTGACGGACAGGGGCTGCTCCGCAGGGCTGACTGAGGTGTCTCCTTCCCTGCGATGCAGTGCGGCCACGATTTCGTCAGCGGTTGCCGGCTTGGTCAGGTAATGAATGGCACCCAGCTTGATTGATTCCACTGCAGTTGCCACGCTGGCGTACCCGGTCAGCATGATAATGCGGGTGTTTTCATCGAGTGCTGCAAGTTGTTTCACCAGCTCCAGGCCGGATTCGGTCCCAATGCGCAGGTCCACTACGGCATATTCCGGTTCCGTCTGCCTGGCAAGTTGCAGTGCATCCTTGAGGTTGTATGCAGTGGAAACAGCGTAGTTGCGTTTCGTCAGGGCGTCACTCAAGACGTCGCAATAGACCTCATCGTCATCGACCAGCAACAAGACCGGGTTTTCATTGGATGTGTTCATACGCTTTGATTAAACCTCTGACGTCATTCCCGCGAATGCGGGAATCCAGTGCGAAACTTTGGTCTGGATTCCGGCTCTTCGCTGCGCTCCGGCCGGAATGACGTAGTATGACCCATAAGCAAAGGCAGTGTAATCCGCACTGTTGTGCCGCCCTGGTCCCTGTTGGCAATCACCAGATTACCACCGAGCCGTTGTATGGTCGCATGTGCGAGAAACAGGCCTACACCCAGGCCTTCTGTCTTGGTCGTTACCGGTGTCCTGCCAAGCTGCTCATGTACATCGGCACTCAGGCCAGGGCCACGGTCCGATATTTCAAGGGACAGTGTCGTCTTTGTCCAGTTGCCGTCAAGCTTTATATATTCGGGGGAGGCATCGGCTGCATTATTCAGCACATTGATCAGTGCCTGGGTCAGGGTGCGCTCGGCGATGATTTCGCCGGTTTCGTTCGACTGTACAGGGCGGTAGTCAAGTATTGCATCCGGGCGTTGCGCCTGCCATTCATTAATAACCTCGTCGAGGTAGGTGCCGACGGGCATGCAATGACCGGATTCCGCGCGGCCGGCACCGGCCGATGCCGAAATGACTGACAGGGCCTCCTTGCAGCGTTCAGTCTGTTGACGCAGGATGCCCAGTTTTCTGTGCAGGTCACTGTGCGCGTTATCGACATATTCCTGTTCCAGTTCCGCTGTCAGGATGGCCATGGTGCCCAGCGGTGTGCCCAGTTCGTGTGCGGCGCCCGTGGCCAGCGTACCCAGGGCTACCAGGCGCTCATTCTGCAAGGCCTGTTCGCGTGCCTCGGCCAGCCTTCGGTCCCGTTCACGCAGATTGTGCGCCAGGCCAACGATGATGACTGCGACGAAGCCGGCGCTCATGACAAACCCCAGCCACATCCCGAATACATGCATCTGGAAGCCGCCATCATGATGCATGCCGTTGTGGGGCAGGGGCACGTTATAAAAGAACAGGCCGGAATAACAGGCAACCGTCAGGGCGGCCATAAACCAGGTATAACCACGCGGCAGGATGGTGGCGGCAATGAGCAATGGTAGCAGATAGAACCAGATGAACGGGTTGGTGGCGCCGCCGGTGAAATAAAACAGGCTGGTGATGCCGGCGATATCCAGCAACATCTGCACGAAAATCTCCGTGTTGCTGATGGCAAATCCGGATTTTAGCCGCAGCCACGTCAGCAGGTTAAGGGCGGCCAGCAGCGTCAGAGTGATTATCAGGGGTTGCAGCGGCAGGCTGAGCCCAAAGTAGGTATTTGCAGCAACAATGCCGGCACCGGCACCCAGTATCGTGATATTGCGTAACAGGAACAGTCGCCGCAGAATCCTGCGGGCCACTTCATCCTGTGACTCAATATGTACGTTTCCCATGTGTTAATAATGCTATGGCGGCAGCATGACAGCAACCATGGTCCGGTCAGGGGTGCGTCATTTTGTCGCATTCAATTCCGGGAGCTGTTTCGGTAGGGTTGTGCCAATACGAAATAAAAGATTCCGAAGAATCAGCGGTAAACGCACCCATTGGGGAGAAAACACCAATGAAGAACCACTTCCTGCTACGGACTGGCCTGGCTGGCCTGTTGCTGATTGTTACCTTGCCTGCTTCCGCCTATGTAGGGCTGTGTTGTGCCAAGTGCGGCGGCAATATGCCCATGAACATCCTGGGTGGCGGTATTCCCGAAACATACGAGTGGCGTTTCAAGATCAGTCCGATGTTCATGCATATGGACGGACTGCGTGACGGTACCAGCAATGTGGATGTGGATGACATCCTCGGTATGCCCCTGGACATGATGGGTAACCCTGCCGGCAAGTACATGGCCGCCCCGACCGAGATGGATATGACCATGCTGAACCTGTCGGCGGGATACAGTTTCTCAGACAGGTTCTTTGCCGGCGCCATGGTGATGTACAAAAATAACGACATGGACATGCAGTTCAGCCCGATGATGCAGATGATGACCGGTGAGAAGGGTTTCACCATGGAGAGTGACGGGCTGGGTGATACCATGCTGATGGGTAAATACCGCCTGTTTGCCGATGACCCGCTGATTCCCACAAGTCAGATGTCGCTGTTCTTCGGCCTGAGTCTGCCGACCGGTTCGATCGATGAAAAAAACAGTAATCATCCACTCGCGTTTCGTCAGGATGAGTTATTGCCCTACGGTATGCAACCGGGCTCCGGTACCTTTGATCCGAGTATCGGTCTTTTGTATCAGGGGTCATCCTCTCCCTGGTGGTGGGGCGTGAACAGTGTCTATACCGCAAGACTGTACGATAACAAGCGCGACTATCATCTCGGTGATGAATTCCGCGTGGATGGTTATGCCATGTACCAGTTTAAACCGAACTGGCTGGTGCAGGCGCAGTTGAACGGCCAGTACCAGGGTGAGATTGATGGCGAGATGGACCAGTTTTCTGATGGACGTTCAGGTCATGTCATGCAGGGAAATCCTAATTCTCCGGCGGCTACGCCCTTGTGGGAAACAGACGCCTATGGCGGGACCAAACTGTTTGCCACCTTCGGTGTTCAGTGGCAACCGGCACCCTTGCATGTTATCGACTTTAATATCGGGTTGCCGGTATACCAGAACCTGAACGGTCCGCAACTGGAGAGCGACTACCGGGTAATGCTGACCTGGTTTATTGAATTGCCGACAAAGAAGAGTGTGCGCTACGGGGTCAAGAAACCCTTTGGAGAGAGTACGCTTGGTTTCTAGGTCATTGGCATCCATGCAAATCGGGTAATCACAGGTGTCAGAACGACTGAAATATTTTTTCTGCCTGGTCGCGATGCTGGCAGGATGCAGCACTGCCGGCAGACCAGGTGGGACTACTCTCCCCGGTATGGATTCAGTTGCGGCGCAGACGTTTGTCAACCGCTGCAGTGCCTGTCACGCTATACCTCATCCCGGTCGTCATACCTATCAGGGATGGACTTACCTGGTTCCGCTGATGGAACGACGCATGGCTGAACGTGGTTTGGCGCCGCTGACCGCAGAGGACAGGCAGCTTATTCTCGCGTATTTGCAGGAAAATGCGCGGTGATACCTGACTCATCACAGGGCAGCATTCAGAAGTGGCTGCTTGCCGGACTACTGGTCCTGGTGTTTGACCTTTCCATTGCAGTGCCAGCCGGTGTAATAGCCGGGGAAGCCGAGTCGTTTGATTTCACTTACCCGAGGCAGCGCCTCAAGGCACCGGCTTTCCGGTTGCCGGACCTGAACGGGAAGATTGTTTCCCTTGAGGCATACCAGGGCAGGGTCGTTCTGGTCCATTTCTGGGCTACCTTTTGCGTTCCCTGTCTCGAGGAAATGCCGGTCCTTGAGTCGCTGTGGCAGGAGTATGGCGGGGAAGGGCTGGTGATACTGGGTATTGCAGGAGACCGGGGCAATACAGACATAGTCCGTGAATTTGCAGAAAAAACAGGCGTCAGTTTTCCTGTGGTGCATGACGCTGATGGCCGTGTACGCAAGCAGTACGAGGTTGTCGCCTTGCCAACGACCTACCTGGTCGGGCGTGACGGGAAAATATCCGGGCGCGCTATTGGAACGCGTTCATGGGATGAACCCGGTGGCAGGGAGACCATTGAAGCACTGCTTGACGCTGGTACTCCTTCAAGGTGATATTTACGAGTCCAGATATTACGGTCTGCCGGAACTGTGCGACAATGATCAGCCGATGGATACCCTTCCGATTGACGATCCGCAGTTACTGCCGCGACTGGAGAATGAAGTGCACGTTTGGCTGACCAGGCCGGATGATGTGACGGATCCAGGTCAGTTGCAGGAATACCAGTCGCTGCTTTCACCCGATGAACAGGAACGTTACCGGCGCTTTCATTTCGACAGGGACCGGCACCACTACCTGATTGCCCATGTCCTGTTGCGCAAGACACTGTCTGCTTACGTTGATATTAATCCATCAGCCTGGCAATTTTCCAATAATCAACACGGGCGGCCGGAAATATCCGCTCCCGATATCGCGCCGTTACTACGCTTTAACCTGACGCACACGAACGGACTGGTGGCCTGCGTGGTCACCCTGGAGCTGGACTGTGGCATTGACGTTGAGCAGTTGTCTGCACGTGGCAACCTGATGGCGATTGCAGAAAAGATGTTTGCAGCCAGTGAACAGCAGGACTTGATGAATCTTGACGATCAGTCCTTCCTGGACAGGTTTTTTACTTACTGGACGTTACGCGAAGCCTACTGCAAGGCCCTCGGGGTCGGGATTGCCTGGTCAAAAAGCGACTACTGTTTTATGGAAGATGGCGGTGATCGATGGGGGATCAGGTTTGATGCACCGTCAGATGAAGAGCGTGCTCACTGGCAGTTCGCACTTGTCAGGCCAACGACAGAGCATTTGTTGGCAGTCGTTGTTCGGACTGCGGGTGCGTCAGATAAATCAATTGTTCAAAATTTCGTCGTGCCATAATGAATATTGACTTGGCAGCATGTTATTTCTCATCAAACAGAAAACATGATAGCCACGGAATCCACGGAAGAACACGGAAAAATAAATACATTGCAAGAATTGTTTTCGTGTTCTTCCGTGGATTTCGTGGCCATAAGATCTGTTTTTCATCACCTTGAAGGGGTACTAGAAGTATCGCGTCAGTTTCAACCGAATATTACTGTCCTTCCTGAAACTGACCAGTGATGTATTCTCGGAAATATTACTGAAGCCATTGCCCTCAAGTGCAAGAATCCAGTTGTTGCCGATGCGTCGGCTGGCTTCCAGTGTATAGGTCTGTCCGTTACCCTCGAGATCAAGAACGGCAACTAAAAGTAATTCCGTGCTCTGCGAATCATTCAATGTAATGCGTGTTCCCAGCACGAGGTCGTTCTGAAACGGACTGGTCGAGAAGGCAGTGCCCGGCCTGATTTCGATTGAACCGATTTCATCATCGCGTCCGTCATACAGGTATTCGGCAATCACCCCGATATCAATGGCAGATTCACGCACACCCACAAAGGTGTACTCGAACCCACCGGCAGCCGATGTAAAGCGGTCGCCCTGTCCACCACGGGTAAAGGCCTCCAGTTTCCACAGCCAGCTGCCGTAGATCGCCTGCAGGTCGATACTGGTCTGGTTGATGATTTCATAAAGCGGGTTGGTCTCGCTGACCGCGCCGGTAACGGGGTCGATGGCAGACGGCAGAATGACAAAGCGCGGCTCCCGGGTGGTGCCGTAGAAGTACGACAGCCCGATATCCCATTCACCGATGCTGTGGGACCAGCGTGCCGCAAGGTCAATATGGTGCTGTTCCGCGGCAGACTCGTAAATCGGGTTATCTGTGTCGATGGGGATCGCGAAACGCGGGCGCCCGTCTTTGGATGGAAAGGTGCGTTCCCGAAACCCGGGCAGAACAAACAGGTCCACCACGCCCCAGTCGCGGATGAGACTGAGATCGATCATTGGCTGGCCAAGCTTTTCCTCGCCATCAAAACTTTCAACCAGGTCGGTTTGATTGATGATGTCAACCAGGTGTACGGACTCGGTCACACCCCAGAAGACCTTGCCAACACCGGCCAGGACTTCCCAGTCGTTTGCCGCATGTATCCACGACAGTTCGCGCAGGTCACCATGGGTGCGGTTATTATCGCGCTGGTCAATCCGGTAGAAGGGCTTGAAGGTGAAGATGTCGTTGCCGCGGTTCCATTCCTTTATGTATTCAGGTTCCATGGCGATCGACAGGTCGCTGTTGCTCTGTCCCGGAAAGGCTGCATCCTCGAAAAAGGCCGTTCCCTCGAACTCGACATAACCACGCCAGTCGCCTGCCTGGATGCTGGCCAGTGGCAGTATGCCGATGGCGGCTATGAGCAGTATCTTCAAAACGCCTGCTTCCTAGCGGGCACGTTTCAGAGAATTTTTGTCGAAGTCACGGTCGGTAAGGCCGGTGTTGAATTCATAGCCGGACTGAATCAGTTTGGTGCTCTTCCCGGTCAGGTGATTTTCCATGTACATATCATGTGCGCGCCAGAATTTGTCCAGGTACTGGTGATAATCATTAAACAGCAGGGTCTTTAACAGGGTGTTTTTGCGGTCATAAAATTCAATTTTTCGTTCATTGTAGTGTTCCTTGTCCATCCAGATGATCTGGCGGGTATAACCGGATTTCTTGTCAACCGGATAGCGCTCGAACACAAACACGTCCAGGCCATCGAAGGTGTCGTCACGCAGGAACTTGTAGGTGTATTTCTCAATTTCCTGTGAAGAGATGTCTTCATAGGCGAATTCACTGCCCATGAACGGACCGGACTTGTTATCGGAGGCAATGCGCTTGACGCGTTTCAGTGCTGGCAGATACAGCCACTGATCATCCGGGCCTTCCTTGTGAGTGAAGCTCAGCAGGGCGGTGCCCTTTACGTCACGCGGTTCATCGAAAATCGTCTGGCTCTTGTCACCATCACCGTCTACCTCCAGTGTTTTCGAGCGAATAACACGCGTACTTTCCTGCCCCTGTTTGTTGCGCAGGATCATTTGCACGTTATTGGTGTAGTCGACGAACCCGGTATCCCGTTGGTCAGCCTCCACGGCAATGGCCAGGCCTTTTTCTTCCGCTGTTTCCGCCTGCACACCAACAGGCAGCAGGCACAGCAGGATAGCTGGCAGAATTTTAACTGGGTGCATCATTGTTCTCCTGTAATCCGAATCAACAAGGGGGCGGGACAGGGCAGATGATAGTGCAATTGCGTGGTGAATTGCAGTCGGCAATCCCTTGCCGATAATGCAGGAAGGTGGGGACAATGCTGATTCTAGCCCGCCTTGCCCCTATCCGTCAGCTTGTATTTTTCCAGCTTGCGATACAGCGTGCGCTCGCTGATGCCCAGTTCATCGGCCACCGTGCGGCGATGCCCCTTGTGTATTATCAGCAGTTCGGAAATCCGCTCGGCTTCCATCTGTTTGATTGACTGCCCCTGATTTCCTGCAGTCGACCTTTCCATGGCAGGTGTTTTATCAAATTCGATATGTTCGGCCTTGATGTGCCCGTCGGTGCTCAGGGTCACCGCACGTTGCAGGATGTTCTTGAGCTCACGGATATTGCCCGGGTAATCATGGTCTGTCAGCAACGCCGTGGCATCTTCGTCAATATGACAGCGATAGGCTTTGGGGTCGCGCATTCGCACCAGCAGGGCATCCGCGAGTGCGGGAATGTCTTCACGGCGTTCCCGCAGTGCCGGGATACGGTGGCTGATACCCGCGATGCGGTAGTAAAAGTCGGAACGAAAGGTATTGTCCGCGATCATTGCCGGCAGGTCATTGTGCGTGGAGGCGATCAGGCGGACGTTCGAAGTCAGGAACTCACGCCCGCCGACACGGCGGTATTTCCCGGTTTCAATGGCATTCAGCAGGCGGCCCTGCATGGAAAGTGGAAGATCACCGACTTCATCCAGGAACAGTGTGCCGCCATCGGCCTCATCCAGCAGGCCTCGCCGACGCCCGACACAGCCGGCGAAGGCCCCGCGCTCATGGCCGAACAGTTCACTCTCAAACAGTGTTTCGCTGATACTGCTGCAGTCCACGGTCACCATCGGCCGGCCTTTGCGCATCGAGCGATTGTGAATGTAGCGTGCAGCGAGGCTCTTGCCGACTCCACTCTCACCGGAGAGCAGCACGTTGGCATCGGATTCGGCTGACCGGGTGACTCCCTCGATACAGTCCCGGAATGCGGGGGACTTGCCGATCAGTTTCTGTTCCTCGCAGTCCAGCTCAGAGGCCTTGGCCAGCCAGATGACTTCTTCACCGACATAGCGCTTACCGTCGGCACCCATAATCGGGTGCCCCTTGATGCGGACATGTTCCGGCTGGTTGTACTGGTCGAAGTGGATGTGCAGGACCTCGAAAACCTTGTTGGTTTCCAGTGCCATGGTCAGCGGGCAGTCCTCATTGTTCATGAAACAGGGGGTATCGAAATGGTGGGAGACCATGTGGCACTTGCAACCCACTACCTTGTCATCTGTCGTCCCATAGGAATCGCAGTAGGCCTTGTTGGCGGCCACGATATTGTATTCCTCGTCGACCAGGACGAACGGGTTGGAATGGGAATCAATCATGGACTGCAGTTGCAGTGCCGGTTTTTTATCTTTCGTCACGATATTGCTCCGGAATGATGTCGTTATCAAGTGGAGTGGCCAGCCTGTACATAGTGCTCACCTTCCGGGTTGCCCGGGAACTGTTGCCTGACAGGATATACGAGACAGGATGACATGACAAATTGGCAGTTTTTCTGGCGTATTGGTTCGGTTGAACTATTCATGGATACCTAACCCATTGGAATACATGTTGTAATTCGCCGATATTTCTTACACAAGGGGCAGGCGTCGCAGACCGACGCCATAAAAAAATTTCGGCATGAATGGAGTCTTGCCCAAAATTATTTTATAGTCTCGTGATTGACCACCAAGGGCGTAGAAACCGTCCGGGTCCTGCTTGAAGACAGATATGGCTGATCGCAGATTACAAGTATTTCACACCGTTGCCCGCCTGCTGAGTTTTACCAAGGCGGCGGAAAGCCTGCACATGACCCAGCCGGCGGTGACCTTTCAGGTGCGCCAGCTGGAGGAATATTTCAACACCCGCCTGTTTGACCGCACCCACAATCGCATCAGCCTGACCGAGGCTGGCAAACGCGTCTACGAGTATGCGGACCAGATCTTCGAGTTGTACGCCAGGATGGATAATGCCGTGCGCGACATGACGGGTGAGATCAGCGGCGTGCTGATCATCGGTGCCAGTACCACCATTGCCGAATACATGTTGCCGTCCCTGCTCGGGGACTTCAAAAGCAAGTACCCGGATGTCAATGTGCACCTGAAAGTGTCGAATTCGGACGGTATCGTGTCGATGGTTGAGAATAATGATATTGACCTGGGTGTGGTTGAAGCACCGGTAATGAACAAGAACCTGGTGGTTGAGAACTGTCGCAATGACCGGCTGGTGGCAATTGTCCCGCCACAGCACGCACTTGCAGACAGCAAGCAGATCAAGCTCAAGCAATTGCTCGATCATGCCTATATTGCGCGCGAGGAAGGCTCCGGTACCCGCGAGGTGATCCAGGAGTATCTTTCCAATGCCGGGCTGAAGCCGGTGGACATTCACGTTGCCATGGAACTGGGCAGCCCGGAAGCGATCAAGGGTGCGGTCGAGGCGGGTATGGGTGTGTCGATAGTGTCCGAGGTGACCATCCATAAAGAGTTGCAGCTGGGAACGCTGGTGGCGCTGGAACTGGAGCCTCCGCTGGAAAGGCCGTTCTCCTTCGTGCACCAGAAACAGAAGTTTCGCCAGCGTGCCATGGATGAGCTGCTGGAGTTTGCGCGTGCCTATTGTTTGTCGCACAAGGACGATAGTTGAATACACGGTCATTCCCGCTTTCGTGGGGGTGACAATAAAAGAAACTCTCTAACGTTTAAGCAGTCTTTATATGGCCTCGGCAGAACAGCAGTTAACAGAATACTTTCAGCAACTTGGTGCGGGTGATCAGGCGACTTTACTCGCCTTTGCAGCATTCCTTGCCAGTCGCAGCACGGCCGGTACTGCCGCTGTGAAGACTGAGCCGGTGAACATTCCCGAGCCGGAAATCATCGAGCGTCCGGATGAGGAGTCGGTTGTTGGAGCGTTAAAGCGCCTGTCGAAAAGCTACCCCATGCTCGACAAGACCGAGATGCTGAGTGCCACCTCCGACCTGGTTGCCACGACCATCATGCAGGGTTCGGATCCCGTCGGGGCCATTGACGAACTGGAAAATATATTCCGCACACACTACGCACAACTCGTGTCGGCTAACAAGGGCTGAGTGGATGAATATCCTGCGCGAATGGTATGAACGTCACATCTCTGACCCACAGGTGGTCATACTCGGGGTATCACTGGTTGTCGGCTTCGTCGTCATCCTGACCTTTGGCAAGATGCTGGCGCCGGTGCTGGCCAGCATTGTCATTGCCTACCTGCTGGATGGTGCTGTCGAAAAAACCCACCAGCTGGGCGCACCGCGACTGTCTGCCGTGACACTGGTGTTTATACTGTTCATGTCGTTCCTGGTTTTTGCGTTGTTCTGGCTGGTGCCGCGTTTGTCATACCAGGTAACACAGCTGGTCCGGGAGTTGCCGAACATCATTGCGCTTGGGCAGGAGGGTCTGCTGCAGTTGCCGCAAAAGTATCCCAACCTGTTTACAGCGGCGCAGGTCAGCGATCTGATCGAGGCAATCAGATCGGAGATCGCGACCATGAGTCAGCATGTCCTGAGCCTGTCACTGCCGGCGGTTTTTGGATTAATCAGCCTGATGGTGTACAGCATCCTGGTGCCGGTGCTGGTGTTTTTCTTCCTCAAGGACAAGTACCGGATACTTGCGTGGTTCAGCCAGAGCCTGCCAAAACAACGTCGGCTGGTTGATGAAGTGGCAAAGGATGTCAACGTGCAGGTCGCGAATTATGTGCGTGGCAAGGTGTGGGAGATTTTTATTGTTGGTGTCGTCGCTTTTGCCACCTTTACCTTGCTGGAATTGCATTATGCGCTGCTGCTGGCGACCATGGTGGGTCTGTCGGTCATTATTCCCTACGTGGGCGCGGCTGTTGTGACGATACCGATTGCGGTGATTGGCTGGTTCCAGTGGGGCTGGAGCCCTGAACTTGGCTGGCTGCTGTTTGCCTACGGTGTGCTGCAGGCGCTGGATGGTTACCTGCTGGTACCACTGTTATTTTCCGAAGTCGTGGACCTGCATCCGGTGGCGATCATTATCGCCATCCTCATATTCGGTGGCCTCTGGGGTTTCTGGGGGGTGTTCTTTGCCATACCGCTGGCGACGCTGGTGCAGGCCGTGCTGAATGCCTGGCCGAAGAAAGATGATATGAAGGATGATGGCGGGGCTGCATCCAAACAGCCATCGTCTGCTTAATATTGCGGATACGATCCACTCCTGCAGGTATGCCAATTGGCGTGCGTTAAAGTTCCTTCACGGCCTCCAGCACTTCATCCACATGTCCCGGTACTTTCAGCTTGCGCCATTCCCTGCGCAGTACGCCCTTGCCATCGATCAGGAAGGTGCTGCGCTCAATGCCCATCACCTTGCGGCCATACATGTTCTTTTCCTTGATGACATCAAATAATTTGCAGACTGTTTCTTCCCTGTCGGAGAGCAGGTCGAAGGGGAATTGCTGCTTTTCCCTGAAGTTTTCGTGAGACTTCACGCTGTCTCGTGAAATGCCGAGGACGACGGTCTTGCGGCGCCTGAAGGTATTGATCTTGTCACGGAAATTCTGTCCCTCCGTGGTGCAGCCGGGCGTGCTGTCTTTCGGGTAAAAGTAGACCACCACATTTTTCCCCATGAAATCAGACAGGGTTATGTCCTGTTCGCCGGTGGCCGGCAGTGTGAAATCGGGTACTTTTTTGCCAACGGTGATCTTGCTCATAGTCGTGTTTTTCCCATGTTACACCTTCACCGGCTCGATAACGGCATCCAGGTTCAACTGGTCACAGAATTCCATGAATTCCTCACGCAGTGAAGCGATTTGTACACTGGCCGGGATATCGACATTCATGTGCACCGAGAACATGGGCGTGCCCGAGTGCGCGGCCGGGTGGCTTGAAGTCACCATCTCCTGGATGTTGATCTGGCGTTCCGAGAAGAACTTTGCCAGGTTATGCACGATTCCCGGCTGGTCCAGTGCGACTACGTCAACGCCATAGGGCAGCAGGTCCTTGCCGGGTTGCAGTATGGCGGTGCGCCGCGAGGTAATGGTCAGGCCAAGGCCTGATTCCAGGCCGCCTATCTGGTTTTCCAGTTTGGCGATGTTATTCCAGTTGCCACCCACCTGCAGCAGCAGGGCAAAATTACCGCCGAGTACGGCCATGCGGCTGTCAAGTATGGAGCAGCCACTGTTCAGTACGCAGCGTGACAGTTCGTCAATGAGGCCGGGCTTGTCCTCTCCGAGTGCCGAGAGCACCAACTGGTTGTTTTTTGTGGCGGGTAATTCGCTCATTGTATACGGGTACCAACGGTTGGTTACGCCTGTGGGCTATTGTTGCTCGCAAGTCTAACATCAATGTTGTGACTGTGGGTTAAAAGGCCTGTTTCACCGCGGTATGTCTTGTCAGTCCGGGGTGGCGCCAGTACCATGTCGACCTTTACCGGCTACGGAGACAGTGGTGATGTTTCAAGGCAGTATGGTAGCGCTGGTCACCCCGATGCGGGAGGGCGGCGATATCGACGAAGACAGCCTGCAGCGGTTGATCGACTTCCATGTCGAGAATCGCAGCGATGCCTTGATTGCCGTCGGTACCACCGGTGAATCCGCCACCCTGAACGAGTCAGAACACTGTCATTTGATTCGGCGCAACGTGGAAATAGCGGCTGGCCGCATACCGGTTATTGCCGGCACTGGCGCCAACTCTACCCGTGAGGCGATTGATCTCACACGCTGTGCCCATGAGGCCGGGGTTGATGCCTGTCTGCTGGTGACCCCGTATTACAACAAGCCAACCCAGGAAGGTCTGTACCAGCATCACAAGACCGTCGCCGACGCCGTACCCGTCGCCCAGATTCTGTACAATGTGCCCGGGCGCACTGCGGTTGACATGTTGCCTGATACCGTGGAACGCCTTGCGGCCATCGACAACATCGTGGGCATCAAGGAGGCCACCGGTGACATGAACCGGGCGCAAGAGATCCTTGACCGCTGCGGTGATCGCATCGAACTTTACAGTGGCGATGATGCCACTGCGATGGAACTGATACTGCTGGGCGGGCGGGGTAATATATCCGTGACCGCCAATGTGGCGCCGGCGGCCATGCATGAACTGTGTGCGGCCGCACTGGCGGGTGACCGTGAGTCGGCCACTGCCATTAATGCGCGCATGGAAGTGTTGCACAGCACACTGTTTGTCGAGTCGAATCCGATACCGGTCAAGTGGGCGCTACATGAAATGGGACTGATTCCGGCAGGGATACGTTTACCGTTGACACCCTTGAACCATGAATACCATGACACAGTCAGGCAGGCACTCAGGCAAGCCGGCTTGCTGAACATGGCAATATCACCTTAAAGGAGTACAAGGACACCCGTATGCAACGATCCAAACTAAATCGGACCTTCATGGCTGCACTTGCCTGCCTGTTGTTGGTGTCTGCCTGCAGTCTGTATGACAAAATGGCGCCGGGCGCCAGGAAGGTCGATTACAAGAAGAGCAAGCCGACCGACACGCTGGAAGTACCCCCGGACTTGTCATCTCACACCATCAATGAGGCACCGGCCTCGATCGATATTGCCGGGACTACCTATTCCGAAATGGGTGCTGAATTGCCGGCAGGTGGCGGTTCCAGCGTGTTACCGGATCAGGCCAGCATGCGCGTCGAGCGCGATGGCGACCAGCAGTGGCTGGTGGTGCAGGGCGTGCCGGATCAGGTGTGGCCGCAGGCCAAGGAATTCTGGTTGCAGGAGGGTTTCCTGATCAACAGGGAGGACCCGCGCGTTGGCATCCTGGAGACCGGTTGGCTTGAGAACCGGGCGGACATACCCACGGGGTTGATCAGGAACGTCCTGGGCAAGGTGATTGATTCGGCCTATACGGCAGCGACACGCGACCAGTACCGCACCCGGCTGGAGCGCGGTGCTGAACCCGGTTTTACTGAAATCTACGTAACCCATCGGGGCGTGGAAGAGGTCGTGACCGGCACGGCCGTTGATTCCACCACGACCTGGACGCCGCGTCCGTCCGACCCGGAACTGGAAGCGGAAATGCTCAAGCGCCTGATGGTGTTTCTCGGTGTGGAAGAGCAAAAAGCCGCGGTCATGGTTGAGAAACAACCGGAACAGAGTGTGCGTGCGCAGCTGGTGTCTGACAGTTCGGGTGACATGCTGATTATTAACGAGGACTTCTCGCGTGCCTGGCGCCGTACCGGTGTCGCGCTCGACCGCGTCGGTTTTGCGGTCGAGGATCGCGCCCGCAGTGACGGTATCTACTATGTACAATACAACGACCCGCTGGCCGAGCAGAACAAGGAAGGTTTCTTTACCAGGATTGGTCTGTGGTCCTCGGATGATGAGGCCGACGGGACACAGTATCAGATTGTGCTGCAGGCTAATGGACCCTCGACCAGCGTGATTGTTAACGATTCGCAGGGTGAGCGGGATACCACATCAACGGCGAAACGGATACTCACCTTGCTGGAAGAGCAACTGCGTTAGCAGCAGTGCGTTTCGCATCCCTTGGCAGTGGCAGTCGCGGTAATGCCACTCTGGTTGAAGCGGGTGCCACGCTGATCATGATTGACAGCGGCTTTTCCTGCCGTGAAACCGAGCGGCGCCTGTCACGATTGGGGCATACCGTGGCTGATTTAAGCGCCTTGCTGGTTACTCACGAGCACGGTGATCATGTGCGCGGTATTCCCCTGCTGGCGCGAAAATACGACCTGCCGGTCTGGATGACACGCGGCACGCAACGGGTACTGCGCGACAGCGACATGCCGTGTGTGCAGTATTTTGACGGCCATGCGGATTTCAGTATTGGTGAGTTGCAGGTGTCTCCATTTACCGTGCCGCACGATGCGCAGGAACCTTGCCAGTTCCTATTGGAATACAAGACGCAGCGTCTTGGTGTGCTGACAGACACCGGCCGTATGACGCCGCACATTGTCGAGTGCCTGGATGCGTGTGACGCCCTGTTGCTGGAATGCAATCACGACGCTGACATGCTGGCCAGCGGTCCCTATTCGGCGGCACTCAAGCAGCGCGTTGGCGGGCCGCTGGGGCATCTCAGTAATGCGCAGGCGGGTAGCCTGTTATCCCGGCTGGATTGCTCCCGTCTGCAGCACCTGGTTGCTGCCCATCTCAGCGACAGGAATAACCGCCCGGAACTGGCGCAGGCCGCACTGGCGAGCGTACTCGACTGCGAGACAGACTGGATTGGCGTCGCAGACCAGAATGATGGCCTGGACTGGCGGACGATAGTCTGAGGACAGGAAACGTCACTACTTCGCACCAACCTTTTGTCCCGCGCCGGCCCATCCAGTATCATTCCCCGCTCTGAATTTATAGCCATTCCGGAGTCCTGATGCTGCACTTGCGCGGTTGTCCCGCACTGTCTGATTTTCGCGTGCAGAAGCTGCGCGAACAGATTGCCACACATGTACCGTCGCTGACGGCGATTCAGGCGGAATACCTGCATGTCGCCGAGCTCAATGAAGCACTGAATGGCGAACAACGATCAGTCCTCGAAAGATTATTGAGCTACGGTCCGGCACGCCCGGGTGATGTACCTGCCGGGATAAGCCTGATCGCAGTGCCACGTCCCGGAACCATCTCACCCTGGTCCAGCAAGGCCACGGACATTGTGCATAACTGCGGTCTCGAGCAGGTACGGCGGGTCGAACGGGGAATCGTGTATACACTCTCGGTCGCAGGCGAGACTGTATTGTCCGGTGAGCAACGCCGGCGTGTGTTACCGCTGATTCATGACCGTATGACAGAGGCCGTGCTGTTTGATGTCAACGACACCGATATCCTGTTCCGGCATGCCGTGCCCGCACCGTATGAAGTGGTTGATGTGCTGGCCGGTGGACGCGAGGCGCTGGTAACGGCCAATGGCGACCTCGGGCTGGCATTGTCGGATGATGAAATTGACTACCTGGTGGAAAATTTCATTGCGCTCGAACGCAATCCCGTGGACATCGAACTGATGATGTTTGCCCAGGCCAATTCGGAACATTGCCGCCACAAAATATTTAATGCCGGCTGGATGATTGATGGCGTGGAACAGGACAGCAGTCTGTTCGAAATGATCCGCGCCTCCTACAGGGCCAGTCCGGAAAGAATACTGTCGGCCTACAGTGATAATGCGGCTGTGGCAGAAGGGTTCCAGGTTGAGCGTTTCTTTGCGGATACGGACACACACTGTTACACCCCGCATGCAGAGGCTGCCCACCTGGTGGTGAAGGTGGAAACGCATAATCACCCGACCGCCATTTCACCCTTTCCCGGTGCGGCCACGGGTTCCGGTGGCGAAATACGCGATGAGGGTGCAACCGGGCGCGGTGCCAAACCCAAGGCGGGATTATGCGGTTTTTCTGTTTCCAATCTGCGTATTCCCGGCTATGAGCAGCCATGGGAAACCGACCACGGCAAGCCGGCACGGATTGTATCGGCCCTCGATATCATGATCGACGGGCCGCTGGGTGCCGCGGCCTTTAACAATGAATTCGGCCGGCCCAACCTGTGCGGTTATTTTCGTACCTTTGAAGAACGGGTGCCCGCGGGTGCCGCTGATGAAGTGCGTGGCTATCACAAGCCCATCATGCTGGCCGGTGGCTGCGGCCTGATTCGGACTGAACACGTACACAAGAATGAAATACCTGCAGGCACACCCATTGTCGTGCTGGGTGGTCCTGCGATGTTGATCGGGCTGGGTGGGGGCGCGGCATCGTCCATGTCCAGTGGCGCCAGTGCCGAAGACCTCGACTTTGCCTCGGTACAACGGGGTAATCCTGAAATGGAACGGCGTGTGCAGGAGGTCATCGATGCCTGCTGGGCACAGGGAGAGGCCAATCCGATTGTGTCGATCCATGATGTCGGTGCCGGCGGCCTGTCAAATGCCGTTCCCGAACTGGTCAATGACAGTGGTCGTGGCGGGCGTTTTGAGTTGCGCACCATACCCAACGATGACCCCGGCATGTCGCCGATGCAGGTGTGGTGTAACGAATCGCAGGAACGTTATGTGCTGGCGATCGACAGGGCGCACCTGACGGATTTTGAGTCGCTGTGCCAGCGTGAGCGCTGTCCTTATGCCGTGCTGGGTGAAGCAACGGCGCAGCAACAACTGGTGCTGGGTGACAGTCACTTCGACAATACCCCGATCGACCTGCCCATGAGCCTGCTGCTGGGCAAGCCGCCCAGGATGGTGCGTGATGTACAGCAGCTGTCAACGACGTATACAGAATTTTCGACTGCCACCCTGGATATCAGGGAAGCCGCTTATCGTGTGTTGCACTTGCCTTCGGTGGCAGACAAGACCTTCCTTATTACCATTGGTGACCGCTCGGTGACGGGCATGGTGACGCGCGACCAGATGGTAGGGCCATGGCAGGTGCCGGTTGCCGATGTTGCCGTGACGGCCTCGGATTACGACGGTTATACCGGTGAAGCGCTGGCCATGGGTGAACGCACCCCGGTGGCGCTGCTGCACGGGCCGGCATCGGGCCGCATGGCCGTCGGCGAGGCGCTTACCAATATTGCCGCCAGCCGGATAGATGAGATCGGCGACATCGTATTGTCAGCAAACTGGATGGCACCGGCCGGTCATCCCGGCGAAGATGCAAAGCTGTATGCAACCGTCAGGGCCGTCGGCGAACAATTGTGCCCGGCGCTGGGTATTGCCATTCCGGTGGGCAAGGATTCCATGTCCATGAAATCCGTCTGGAACGAGCAGGGTGAAGACCGGGCGGTGACTGCGCCGCTGTCCCTGATTATTTCCGCCTTTGCAGCGGTTCGCGATGTAAGACACACGCTGACGCCGCAATTGCGTACCGACAAGGGTGAGACCGATCTGATCCTGATTGACCTCGGCCTGGGTAGCAACCGCCTGGGCGGTTCTGCCCTGGCGCAGGTGTATAAACAGCTGGGCTCGATACCGCCGGACCTGGATGAACCGGCCCTGCTGAAGGCCTTCTTTACCGTGATCCAGTCACTGAACAAGGCCGGGCAGTTGCTGGCCTATCATGACCGTTCTGATGGTGGCCTGTTCGCCTGTGTTTGCGAGATGTGTTTTGCCGGGCATAGCGGCGTCTCCATTCAGCTGGATGCCCCTGATGCGGCAGCTGCCCTGTTTGCCGAGGAACTGGGCGCGGTGATCCAGGTGCGCAGCACAGATACCGATGCCGTACTCGCAAAATTGAAAGAGAGCGGACTGGAAGATGCGGCACAGGTCATTGGTAGCGTGACGACGGATGACCGTGTGGTATTTGCAGCAGGCGGTGAGGAAGTTCTGTCCGAGAGTCGCCTTGACTTGCAGCGCGCCTGGTCAGAGACGACCTTCCGAATGCAGGCACTGCGTGATAACCCGGTGTGTGCGCAGCAGGAATATGACGGTTTGCTGGACACGAACGATCCCGGTATCCGGCCCGTGCCCGGCTTCGATATCGATGAGGATGTGGCTGCTCCGCTGATTGCGACCGGCGAGCGACCCAGGATGGCGATCCTCAGGGAGCAGGGCGTGAATGGACAGGTTGAAATGGCGGCCGCGTTTCATCGTGCCGGATTTGAGGCGATTGATGTCCACATGAGTGATCTGCTGTCAGGCCGGCAGACACTGGACGGGTTCAAGGGGCTGGTGGCCTGTGGCGGATTCTCCTACGGTGACGTGCTGGGTGCCGGGCAGGGCTGGGCCAAGTCGGTACTGTTTCATGGCAAGCTGCGTGATATGTTCACTGCCTTCTTTGCACGCCAGGACAGTTTTTCACTGGGTGTATGCAATGGCTGCCAGATGCTGTCCACGCTGAAAGAGCTGATCCCGGGTGCGGATCACTGGCCGCGCTTTGTACGCAATCAGTCCGAACAGTTTGAGGCGCGCTTTTCACAGTTGCAGATACTGGAGTCACCGGCATTGTTTTTTGCCGGTATGCAGGGATCGGTGCTGCCGATTGCCGTGGCACATGGAGAGGGTCGCGCAGAATTTCCTGATGACGGCGCTGCGGTAGATGTGCTGAATAGCGGTCTGGTTGCCGCCCGTTATGTCGACGGCTTTGGTGCCGTGGCATCAAGCTACCCGCAGAATCCAAACGGCTCACCGCTGGGCATCACCGGGCTGACAACGACCGATGGTCGGGTCACCATCATGATGCCGCACCCGGAACGGGTGTTCCGTGCAGTTACAAATTCATGGTACCCGGATGAGTGGGGTGTAGATGGCCCGTGGATGCGTATGTTTCGCAATGCACGGGTGTGGGTGGATTAGTCGATCACTCGATCTGATCGCGCTTCACATCTGCGATTAGCGTCTCGATATCCACGCACCTTCCAGGTTCAGCTTCTGTTCAATTTCCGGGATCTCGGCTTTTGCCTGGCGGCTGCTTTCATAGCCGGTGACCCGGACTCGATACATGGGTTTGTCGTTAATCATGACTTTAAAGATTTCCGCATTGACACCCTGTTGCTGAAACAGTGCCAGCTTTCTGCTGGCCGTTGACTTCCAGGTGTAGGATGCGACGTTGACGACCCAGTTACCTGTTTTTGTAACCGGGATGACCGGCTCCACTATATTGCTCTGCTGTTCTTCGATGACTTCTTGTGCCGTTTCTGCGGGTGATTCATCGATGGCTGTCTCGCGGTTTTCCTCTGCCAGGGCGACTGTCGTGACTGCATCGGTCTTTTCGATGGACGGCGCATCGGCTATCGCGTCAGGCTGATCATCAGTTACTTCGGGTGCGGCTTCCACGAGTGGTTCAGTGACATCACTATCGTTGCTTTCTTCCGCCAGGGCGACTGTTGTGACATCGATGGTCTCTTCAGTGAGACGCTTACCGGCTGCCGTGTCAGGTAGACCTTCAATTGCTTCGGTTACAGTGTTCGCAAGTCTTGCGGTAGCGACACTTTCACTGCTTTCTTCAGCCAATGCGGCTGTCGTGGCAGTACCGGCAAGATCAGCGGGCTGTTCATCGGGAACGATATCGTATTGCTCTTCATGCAGTGGCGTTACCTCGGGGGTATCGATTGTTTCGACCTCTGCAAGAACGAGGGTGTCGGTGTGTGCAGCCGGCGGAGCATCTGTCACATCCTGCTGTGTGGCAGCAATCTGTTGTGCGAAGGGGGGTGGTGTCGTTTCAATTGCGGATACAATTTCCGGTTCATCCTGACTGGGATGACGGGTGTATACCGTGGTCGTGATGGATTGTTCAGTGACGACGGTTTCAATGGCGACAGAATCAATACTGCCGTTTGTCTTTGGCGGAACAGTTTCGGGTGCTGTTGCCGGTGTCACGTCAATTGTTGTATCAGGCACGGGTTCGTCTGTTGCCGGAGTGTGCCCGTTGTCTGAAACCGCTGTCTCAACAGCCGCCTCTGCGTCAGGTTGCATTGCTTCGCTACCTGCGGAAGGGGGCGTCAGTATGTTCAGGTTCTCCGTCACTGTCACTGCAGCGACAGTGACTTTACTGTCGGGTGGTGCGATGACCGGCAGCGGCTGAATCCCGCTGTCTGCGATCTGTTGAGTCTGTGTGTGTGTGTAATAAACGCCGCCAATACCGACCAGCAGGGTCGCCAGCATCATAAAGGCCAGTACGGATAATATTCGATGACCAAGGCTGTGTTTATTGTACTTTCCGTTAACACGTCTGGCACTGCCTTCCCATACCCGGTTGTTGGCCTGGTTGCCGGATTCATCCCAGGTTTCCCAGGGACGCGGACCGTCTGCAAAACCGTCAGCACCCTGGTCACGCATTTTCTGCGCGAATCTGCGTAGTTTATCGTTACTTTCCTGTGACATTGATCAGTTTTCCAGTCGTTTGTACTTTATCCGGTGCGGCTGGTCTGCATCTGCACCCAGTCGGCGTTTTCTGTCTGCTTCATAATCGGCATAGTTGCCTTCAAACCAGACAACCTGGCTGTCTCCCTCGAACGCCAGTATATGGGTTGCAATCCGGTCAAGGAACCAGCGATCGTGCGAAATCACCACGGCACAGCCGGGGAAATCCAGCAAGGCTTCTTCCAGTGCTCGCAGGGTTTCTACATCCAGGTCATTGGTGGGTTCGTCGAGTAACAGCACATTGCCCCCGCTCTTCAACAGTTTCGCCAGGTGAACACGGTTGCGTTCACCACCCGACAGGTTGCCGACATGTTTCTGCTGGTCGGTGCCGGAGAAATTAAACCGTGATACGTAGGTACGTGAATTCAGTTCATGGTTACCGACGGTGATGATGTCCTGGCCGTCGGAAATTTCTTCCCATACGGTTTTAGCGCCATCCAGGCTGTCACGGCTCTGGTCGACGCAGGCGATGGAGACCGTTTCGCCAATACGCAATTCACCGGAATCCGGCTGCTCTGCGCCGGTCAGCATGCGAAACAGGGTCGTCTTGCCGGCACCGTTCGGGCCGATAATGCCGACGATGCCGCCGCGTGGCAGGTTGAAATTGAGGTCTTCATAGAGCAGGGTGTCGCCAAAGCGCTTGCTGATGTGGTTGGCCTCGATGACCAGGTCACCCAGTCGCGGTCCCGGGGGTATGAACAGTTGCTTGGTTTCGTTGCGTTGTTGCGATTCCTGCGAGGCCAGTTCCTCGAATCGTGCCAGCCGTGCCTTGCTCTTGGCATGCCGGCCCTTGGCCCCGGAGCGTACCCATTCCAGTTCGGCCTTCATTGCCTTTTGACGGGCAGAGGCCTGTTTTTCCTCGGTTTCCAGACGCTGTTCCTTCTGTTCCAGCCAGGAGGAGTAATTGCCTTCCCAGGGAATGCCGTGGCCACGGTCCAGTTCCAGGATCCAGCCGGCGGCATTATCAAGAAAGTAACGGTCGTGGGTGACGGCCACCACCGTGCCGGGATACTCGACCAGGAAGCGTTCCAGCCAGGCGACACTCTCGGCATCCAGGTGATTGGTCGGCTCGTCCAGCAGCAGCATGTCGGGATTGGTGAGCAGCAATTTGCACAGTGCCACGCGACGGCGTTCACCGCCCGAGAGTGTGCTGACGTCAGCATCCCAGGGCGGCAGGCGCAGGGCATCGGCCGCGATTTCCAGTTTGCGATCCAGTTCCCAGCCCCCCTGGGCATCAATTGCGTCCTGCAGCTTGCCCTGCTCTTCCAGCAGCGCAGTCATTTCGTCATCGCTCATGGGTTCTGCAAAGCGGTCGCTGATTTCATTGAAGCGGTCCAGCAGGGTCTTGACCTCGCCCAGGCCTTCCTCAACATTACCGCGCACATCCTTGTCAGGGTCCAGGGCCGGTTCCTGTGACAGGTAGCCGACATTAATGCCGGCCTGTGCGCGGGCTTCACCCTCAATGTCCTTGTCTTCGCCTGCCATGATGCGCAGCAGGGTGGATTTACCGGAACCATTCAGGCCAAGTACGCCAATCTTGGCACCAGGGAAGAAAGACAGGGAGATGTCTTCAAGAATCCTGCGTTTGGGCGGGACAATCTTGCCCACCTGGTTCATGGTGTATACGTACTGTGCCATTGCGTATCCTGGAACGTGTGACAGTCGGCGCACATTATAGGCGCTGCTATCAGGCGGGCAAGCTACAATGGATAAGAATAGGGCAGATTGAAGATATAACATTAGGAAGATCATATAACTTTTTGTTAATTATGCAATCATATACTATCCCGTCATACCCGCCTTTGCGGGAATGACAAAATAAATAAAGGTTCTTTACACCTATGCCAGCACCACTCTGTATCTATATCGGGGATGATCTCGCCCGTTACGGTTTCGGCGAAGGGCACCCCTTTGGTCCGGACCGGCTGGGCGCCTTCTGGCAGCATGCCTGTGCTGCCGGACTGGAACAGCGGGTACAGCAATGTACGCCAGTCCCGGCCGGGCGGGCGGTGATCGAGCGTTTTCATACCGAGGCGTATGTCGAGCGCGTCATCCGGCTATCGGCCACAGGAGACGGTTACCTGGACGGCGGTGATACTCCGGCGTTTCAGGGGATTTATGAATCGGCCTGCTATGTGGTCGGCAGTGTGCTGGATGCAATAGAGCGCATACTGGGAGATGAATGCCAGCAGGCGTTTGTGCCGATTGCGGGATTGCATCATGCGCGTCGCGACGGTGCCGCCGGATTTTGTGTCTTCAACGATTGCGGCGTTGCCATTGAGACACTGCGTGCGCAGCATGGTGTGCAGCGTATCGCCTATGTCGATATTGATGCCCACCATGGCGACGGTGTGTTCTACAGCTTTGAAGAGGACCCTGACCTGATCTTTGCCGACCTGCATGAAGACGGCCGCTATTTATACCCCGGTAGCGGCAGGGAAACGGAGACAGGCAGGGGTGCAGCAACAGGTACCAAGCTGAATATCCCCATGCCACCGGAGGCCGGTGATGACCTTTTTTACGAGGCCTGGGCGCGTGTTGAAGCCTTTATTGATGAACGGCGGCCGGAGTTTATCCTGTTTCAGTGTGGCGCTGACAGCATTGCAGGTGACCCGATTACTCACCTGCGTTACAGCCCGGCGGCACATGGCCATGCGGCGCAACGACTGCTGTACCTGGCCAGGCGGCACTGCCAGGGGCGTCTGCTGGCCATGGGTGGCGGCGGCTATAACCGGAGTAATCTGGCACTGGCATGGACGGCGGTTGTCCAGGCCTTGCTGGCATGAAATACGGCGGGATTCTGTTCGCATGCCCCTGAGAGATCGGCTATTATCTACGCCGTTCAGGAAGCAGGGTATTTCTACCCCCGCATCATAAGGTTATAGTAAATGTTTGATAAAGATATGCAGATTGCCGGCTACGACGATGAACTCTGGGCTGCGCTGCAGGGCGAGCGTCAGCGGCAGGAAGATCACATCGAACTGATTGCCTCCGAAAACTATGCCAGCCCGCGGGTGATGCAGGCGCAGGGCTCGGTGTTGACGAATAAATATGCCGAGGGTTATCCGGGCAAGCGCTATTACGGTGGCTGTGAGTACGTGGATGTTGCCGAGCAACTGGCCATCGATCGTGCCAGGGCACTTTTCAATGCGGATTATGCCAATGTGCAACCGCACTCCGGGTCGCAGGCCAATGCCGCAGTCTACCTGGCGTTGCTGCAGCCGGGTGACACCATCCTCGGTATGAGCCTGGATGCGGGCGGCCATTTGACCCATGGCTCAAAAGTGAACTTTTCCGGCAAGATTTTCAATGCCGTGCAGTATGGCCTGGATAACGATACCGGCGCTATCGATTACGACCAGGTCGAGGCGCTGGCAGAAGAACATCAGCCAAAAATGGTGGTCGCCGGGTTTTCCGCCTATTCACTACAGGTCGACTGGCAACGCTTCCGTGATATTGCCGACAGTGTCGGTGCCTGGCTGCTGGTCGATATGGCGCATGTGGCGGGCCTGATCGCCGCCGGTATCTATCCAAGCCCGGTGAACATTGCCGATGTCACCACCACCACGACCCATAAAACCCTGCGTGGTCCGCGCGGCGGACTGATCCTGGCGCGTGCCAATGCGGAGGTCGAAAAGAAGCTCAACTCGATGATCTTTCCCGGCATCCAGGGCGGTCCCCTGATGCATGTGATCGCCGCCAAGGCCGTTGCCCTGAAAGAGGCAATGGACCCGTCCTTCAAGGAGTATCAACAGCAAGTGCTGAACAATGCACGTGCCATGGTGGAGGTGATGCTGTCACGGGGTTACAAGGTGGTTTCCGGCGGTACCGATGACCACCTGTTCCTGGTTGACCTGATCGATAAAGGCATCACCGGCAAGCAGGCGGATGCGGCACTGGACGCGGCCAACATTACCGTCAACAAGAACGCCGTGCCGAATGATCCACAATCACCGTTTGTCACCAGTGGCATCCGCGTCGGAACCCCTGCGATTACCACGCGTGGTTGTGGTGAGGACGAGGCGCGAGAGCTTGCCGGCTGGATGTGCGATGTGATGGATGATGTCGAGAACCAGGACACTATTTCGAGTGTGCGTGGCAGGGTGCTTGACCTGTGCAAGCGTTTTCCCGTGTACGCGTCCAGTTAATACAGACTCAAGATAACGCTATGTATTGTCCCTTTTGCGGAAAGCAGGACACCAAGGTGATCGACTCGCGGCTGGCCAGTGAGGGTGCACAGGTGCGACGTCGGCGTGAATGTCTGGACTGTGGGGAACGGTTTACGACCTTTGAAACACCCGAGCTGGTGATGCCGCGTATTATCAAGGGCAGTGGTGCACGTGAGCCATTTGATGAAGAAAAGCTCGTTGCAGGCATGATGCGCGCACTGGAGAAACGCCCGGTGGAGTCCGAAAAGGTGGACGCGGCGATTATTCGTATCCAGCAACGCCTGCGCGCCAGCGGTGAACGCGAAATGCCTTCCCGGCAACTGGGTGAGTGGGTGGTGAATGAACTGCGCCAGCTTGACCAGGTGGCCTTTGTCCGCTTTGCATCGGTGTACCGCAGCTTTGAGGATGTGAACGAGTTTCGTGAAGAAATCGAACGGCTTGAAAAGGAGCCGACGGCGGAAGATACCAAGGACCAGATTTCGTTATTGCCGGACGACTAGTCCGCAGTTTCGCTGGTGAACACATAGCGGCTTCTACCTGACCTCTGCCTGCACCTGTAGCCTTTCTTTTACCTAATGAACCCTGCAACCGATCACATTTATATGGCACGTGCGCTGCGTTTGGCAGAGCGTGGCCTGTTTACGACCGATCCGAATCCACGCGTCGGTTGCGTGCTGGTGAAGGAGGGCAGAATTGTCGGTGAGGGTTGGCATGAACGCACCGGTGAACCACATGCCGAGATACATGCCTTGCAGCAGGCCGGTGAGCAGGCAAGCGGGGCCACGGTCTATGTGACACTGGAACCCTGTTGCCACCAGGGCCGAACACCGCCCTGTACGGAGGCGTTGATCACTGCCGGTGTGGCGTGCGTGGTCACTGCGATGGAAGACCCGAACCCGCAAGTCGCCGGGAAGGGACTGTCGGTCTTGCGACAGGCGGGTATCGACACCCGCAGCGGTGTGCTGGCCAGGGAGGCGGAACAGTTAAACGCCGGATTCGTCATGCGTATGCGTGCAGGCCGCCCCCGGGTACGATGCAAACTGGCCATGAGTGTCGATGGCCGTACGGCCATGGCCAGCGGTGAAAGTCAGTGGATAACAGGCGAGGCGGCGCGCCGGGATGTGCATCGACTGCGGGCACGCAGTTCAGCCATTATGACGGGCATTGAAACAGTACTGGCCGATGATCCATCCCTGACGGCCCGGCCCGGGGGTGATGCTGAGGATGATATCCGGCAGCCGCTGCGCATTATTCTGGACAGCCGCTTGCGCACCCCGCTTGCCGCGGGGCTGCTGCAAATGCCGGGTAAGACACTGCTTGTGACCGGTGTAGTGGATGAAGAAAAAACGACACGGCTGACACGCAAGGGTGTTGAAGTGGTTACGTTACCCCTGAAGAACGGGCGGCTGGATTTGCCGGCAGTGCTGCAGTACCTGGGCACACTGGAAATGAATGAGGTGCATCTTGAAGCCGGCGCGACCCTGTGTGGTGCACTGTTGCAAGCCCGCCTGATCGATGAACTGGTTATCTACATGGCGCCACACCTGATGGGTAATGCAGCGCGCGGTTTGTTTGCCTTGCCGGGGCTGGATGCGATGGAGCAACGGGTGCCATTGTCGATCAGCGATATCCGTGCGGTCGGTGAGGACTGGCGGATCACGGCTACGATAGAAAACTAATTAACCTGCAGGAGCGGCTTGCAGCCGCGATTGTTTTTTACATCATTCGCGCCTGCAAGGCGCTCCTACAGTAAATTACAGGATATTGGTCAACGTTTATGTTTACAGGAATCATACAGGCGGTCGGCAGTATTGCTTCACTGGAGCCGCGTGGTGGTGACGTGCGGCTTGCTATCAATAGCGGAAAACTGCCCATGACGGATGTCTGTCCTGGTGACAGTATTGCCGTGAGTGGTGTGTGCCTGACCGTGATTGAAAAGTCGGTCAGCGGTTTTTGTGCCGATGTCTCCGGTGAAACACTGCGACGCACCATGATTGGCTCACTTGCAGTGGCTGATGCCGTCAACCTGGAAAAGGCGCTGACACTGGAAACCCGCCTCGGCGGTCACCTCGTCAGTGGCCATGTTGATGGTATCGGTACCGTGACGGGTCGCAAGGAAGACAGTCGCTCTGTACAGTTCACAATTCAGGCGCCGGATGAACTGGCCCGCTACATTGCCGTGAAAGGTTCAATTTGTGTTGATGGTGTCAGCCTGACGGTGAATGCAGTCAATGGTGCTGCATTTGAACTGAATATTGTGCCGCATACGCTGTCGGAAACAACCTTGCACGAGTACCGGGCAGGGCGGCAGGTCAACCTGGAAGTGGACCTTGTTGCGCGTTACCTGGAGCGTTTGTTACAGGGTGATGCGGCGGCACAGCCCGGTAGTAACGGACAGATTACCCGTGAGCTACTTGAATCCTGTGGTTTTGCACGGGATTGAACGAATATAATGCAGCCTGGACCAGCGTAGTTATTTATTATGTCATTTAACAGTGCAGAAGAAATAATCGAGGATATTCGTGCCGGTCGCATGGTCATCCTGATGGATGATGAAGACCGTGAGAACGAGGGTGACCTGGTGATGGCCGCCAGTCATGTGCGTCCCGAAGACATCAACTTCATGGCCAGTCATGGCCGTGGACTGATATGTCTGACATTGACACGCGACCGTTGTGAAAAACTGGCGTTGCCGCTGATGGTCCAGAGCAATACGTCCCTGCACTCAACCAATTTCACCCTGTCCATCGAAGCAGCAGAAGGTGTCACTACCGGTATTTCGGCACAGGATCGTGCACAGACAATACTGGCCGCAACGGCAGAAAATGCACAACCGGGTGACATCGTCCAGCCGGGGCATATTTTCCCGCTGATGGCGCAACCGGGCGGGGTGTTGACACGTGCCGGGCATACCGAGGCCGGTTGTGACCTGGCCCGTCTTGCGGGGCTGGAACCGGCATCTGTCATAGTCGAAATCCTGAAGGAAGACGGCAGCATGGCGCGTCGCCCGGACCTCGAGATTTATGCAAAGGAACACGATCTCAAGATCGGGACAATCGAGGACCTGATTCGTTATCGTATTGAAAACGAAAAGACTGTTGAACATATCGCCGACACAGAACTCGCAACTGAACATGGCAATTTCAGGTTGCATGCCTACCTTGATACCATCGACGGTGCCGTTCACCTGGCGCTGGTGAAGGGCGAGATCCGTCCGGATGAGCCGACACTGGTTCGTGTACAACTGCAAAATACGCTGAGTGATCTCGTGGACATCGAGCTGGAAGGTGAACACTGGCCCCTGCGCCAGGCACTGCAGCGAGTGGCCCAGGAAGGTCAGGGCGTTGTGGTGATCCTGCGACCGACTGAATCAGCCGATGCACTGCTGGAACAGATTAAGGCGTATCATATGCCGGAGCAGACAGCGCACAGTACAAAGGCAGGCAAGCCGGTCGAGCTGCGAACCTACGGTGTTGGCGCGCAAATCATTGCCGATCTGGGTGTGCAAAAAATGCGGGTATTGAGTGCGCCCATGATCGTGCACGGTATTGCCGGGTTTGGTCTTGAAGTGATTGAGTATGTGTCGTAATTGATTGACACGGGAATGGACAAATGAGTGACGTATCAGTATTGGAAGGTGATCTGGTGGTGCGTGACGCACGCATTGGCTTGCTGGTTTCACGCTTCAACAGTTTTGTCGTGGAGAGTTTGCTTGAGGGTGCGCTGGATACCCTGAAGCGCCACGGTGCCGATGAACGCGATCTGCAGATTATCCGCGTGCCGGGTGCCTACGAGATGCCGATTGCGGCACAACGACTGGCGGCGTCGAAACGTTACGATGCCATCATTGCGCTGGGTGCGGTGATTCGTGGTGGAACCCCGCATTTCGAATACGTTGCCGGTGAGTGCACCAAGGGGCTTTCTTCCGTCTCATTGAAATACGATATCCCGATTGCCTTCGGTGTGTTGACCGTTGACAGCATCGAGCAGGCGATTGAGCGTGCGGGTACCAAGGCCGGCAACAAGGGTGCCGAAGCGGCCATGTCGACCATCGAGATGATTAACCTGTTGCGCGGTCTTGAAGGCTGACGGCACCTCCGGAATCCATGAATTTTTCTGCACATGCACGCGCCCGTGCACGACGCTTTGCCCTGCAGGCGCTGTACCAGTGGGACCTGTCCGGGACCGACCTGCGTGACATCCGTAGCCAGTTCCTGGTGGAGGAGGACTTCTCGAGAGCAGACAAGCCCTACTTCATGGAATTGCTGAGCGAAGCACCAAAACAGATTGATAATATTGATGAAAATATTACCCGTTACATCGACCGCCCGATCGAACAACTGGACCCGGTAGAACGCGCCATCCTGCGGATCGCCACCTACGAACTGCTCTACCGACCCGATATCCCGTACCGGGTCACGATCAATGAAGCTGTGCAACTCACCAAAAAATTCGGCGCAGAACAGGGCTATGCCTACGTAAACGGGGTGCTGGACAAGGCCGCGCACACGTTGCGTTCCGCCGAATGCAGCAAGGCGGGTAAACAGTCTGCTGGCCGATAGGGCAGCTATGTCCGATACCGAATTCGAAATCATCCGCCGTTATTTCACACGGCAAACACCACAGCGTGAGGATGTAATCGCCGGCATTGGTGATGATGCGGCGCTGCTGCGGGTGCCGGCTGACAGGGAACTGGTCGTGTGTATGGACACCCTGGTCGCGGGTGTTCACTTTCCTGTATCCACCACGGCAGCTGCCATCGGGTACAAGGCGCTGGCCGTGAATCTGAGTGACCTGGCTGCGATGGGCGCAACCCCGGCATGGGCCACTCTGTCTGTAACCCTGCCTGACAATGATCCCGCCTGGCTGGAGAACTTTTCACAGGCCTTTTTTGAGTTGGCTGACCGCTATGACATACAGCTCGTAGGCGGTGATACCACGCGCGGGCCGTTGTCTGTCACTGTACAGGCCCATGGACTGGTGCCCGGGGGAAGTGCACTGCGGCGGCAGGGTGCACAAGCCGGTGACCGTATCTATGTCACCGGAACTCTGGGTGATGCCGGTCTTGCCCTGCGGTTGGGTGGTCAGGCTGAGAATGTTTTACAACAGCGGCTTGATTACCCGGAGCCCCGTATAACGGCAGGACAGCTGCTGCGTGATTATGCCAGTGCGGCCATCGATATCTCTGACGGTTTGCTGGCCGATCTCGGGCATATGCTGGCTGCGGATAATCCGGGTGCTTCACTCAATATTGATGCGTTGCCAAGGTCGGCCGCATTTACAGCAGCAACCCGGCAGCAGGCAGCGTTCCATGAACTGCCGTTGTCGGCAGGCGATGACTATGAGCTGTGTTTTACCGTGCCGGAACGAGACTGTGCGGCAATGGTAGCGAAACTCTCCAGTCAATCGATCACTGTCACCGCCATCGGTGCCATAGAACCGGAACCCGGAATCCGTTGTTACAGGGCGAACGGTGAGTCCTATCAACCTGCCACGGAAGGGTATCTGCATTTCGGGGGCACGGGCAATGGCTGAGAAACTGTCACTGCGCCTGCTGATACACCCGGTCGATTTTCTGGCACTGGGTTTTGGCAGTGGCCTGGTGCCGAAAGGGCCGGGTACGGCGGGCACAGTGATTGCAATACCGGTTTACCTGCTGCTGCAGCCACTGCAGGTGAATGTTTATATTGCGCTGGTGGCGGCACTGTTTCTTGTGGGCATACCCGTATGTGCACATACAGCACGGCGCATGGGGGTACATGATCACCCCGGTATTGTCTGGGACGAGATTGTTGGCTATCTGGTTACCATGACGTTTGCACCGACCGGCTGGTTCTGGATTGCGGCCGGTTTTGTACTGTTTCGCCTGTTTGATATTGCCAAGCCCTGGCCCATACGCCTGCTTGACCGGAACGTCGGTGGTGGATTCGGCATCATGGTGGACGATCTGCTGGCAGCAATCTTTGCAGCAGCGGTGTTGCAGTTGATGGTGGTCTATCTGGTGCCGTTGTTGCCTCATTTATAACGCGATCAATTGCAGGCGCGGATTGCAGCTGAGGGTTTTGCCCTTTCGGGTTATGCGCTTTTTTTATTTACAGGGTTTTGCCCTGCGGGGCGAGATACTTTCTCTTGCTTGCCCAAGAGAAAGTACCCAAAGAGAAGGGCACCCGGAGCCCTCATCGGCTGACGCCGATGCCCTGCGTTCCTCGACAATCAGGGGGTGCGCAGAACTCGCTACGCTCAGACAGCTGCGCCCCTGATCCCTGATTGTCTGCGGTACTCGGTGAGTGCAGACGGGTCCGGGGTGGTGGATTTGGGATTTGGGTTTATTGTTTTGACTTTGATCCCGTTGGCGCAGGGAACCCGCGTCAGCGGGCAAGCCGTCGGGCCCGCCTTTCTTTTGGGTACTTTTCTTTGGCGGAGCAAAGAAAAGTATCTCGCCCTACAAGGCGAAATAAGCAGTTGGAAAAGTGTCTCGCCCCGCAGGGCGAAAGAAGAAACTGAAAGATACCTCGCCCAAAGAACGAGGACCTGATTTGTTCGTCTCCTACAGACTAAGAATGGGCGCTAGCCAGCGCTGATATAACGTGTCAGCGACCTGTTGTGCAGCGCTGACCCTTTCTGCAAGTCGAGTCGTCATTTGCTCTTCCGATTGCACGGTTGCAGTCACGTCCTGCAGTTCATCTTTATAAAGTGCCGCCCATTCGCTGACCATGGGAGCTGTCATTTCAACATGACATTGCAAGGCAAGGGTATTGCCTATGGCGAATGCCTGCTGTGCGCAGTTGTTGTTTTCAAGGATACACTCGGCGCCTTCGGGTATCGAAAAGGTTTCTCCGTGCCAGTGAAACAGGGTGGGTTCAGCGGGGATGTCCCGCAGCCAGTCGGCGGCGGCAGACGTGCCGGCAGAGCGTACCGGGTGCCAGCCGATTTCCTTGACCGGGTTGGCGCTAATTGTTCCGCCCAGCGCCTTGGCAATGAGTTGTCCACCCAGACAATGACCCAGTACCGGTAGCCCCTTGTCCTGTGCCATCCGGATCAATGACAGTTCCTGCTCGATCCAGGGCAGGGGGTCATTGACGCTCATGGGGCCACCCATGAAGACCAGACCGGCACTGTCTTCAATGGTGTCGGGTACAGGCTCGTTTGCGTCGATCCTGATGACCCGCCAGGGGATAGCCTGCCGGTCGAGTACCTCGGCCAGGTAACCGGGACCTTCGCAGCTAATGTGGCGAAATACAGTCAGAGGTCTCATAATCGGCCTTCAAATTCCTGCAGGATACAAGCATGTCATTATCCAGATTTCTGCTGTTGCTCCCAGTACTCATTGCAGTGCTCTGTGTTTCACTGCAACAGGCCCCTGTCCTTGCCGGCATGGATGTGCGTGTCGTCGGTCTGTTCACTGACCGTGCCGTGTTGCTGGTTGAGGGTCGGCAACTGCTCCTGAGAGTGGGGCAGACCAGTCCGGAAGGGGTCAAGCTGGTGTCAGCCAGTAGCGAGTCGGCCGTGTTGCTGATCGATGGTGAGGAAGTCACTGCCCGGCTGGATGGCCGGGTGAGTGCAAGGAAACGCACAGTCGCAGTCCAGGAGGTGCAGGTCTGGCGCAATACCACGGGTATGTACACCACGGTCGGCAGTATTAACGGTTTGCCGGTGTCATTTCTGGTGGATACCGGTGCTACCCAGGTAGCGATGAGTGGAAGTCAGGCGCGGCGGCTGGGTATCGATTATCATGTCACCGGCAGGCCTGCCGAGGTGACGACGGCTTCCGGTGTTGAGCGTGCCTGGTCGGTCACACTGGATTCTGTCAAGGTGGGTGATCTGGAAGTTCGTAATGTGTCTGCGGTGGTGCTGGATGGAGCGCTGCCGAAGGTGACCTTGCTGGGGATGTCTTATCTGGGGCGGATGGAAATTACCAATGACGGGCGCTTGATGACGTTGAGGAAGAAGTATTGAAGGAGGGGTTTCGCCCTGTCGGTCGAGGTACTTTCTCTTGCTTGCCCAAGCGTTCATGTACTTTTCTTTGCGTCGCCAAAGAAAAGTACCAAAAGAAAGGCGAACCCGGAGGCTGGCCCGCTACGCGGGTTCCCTGTGCTTCTCGCAAAGCCCGGCGCTCGCGCAACTCGCTGCGCTCAAACAGGGCGCGAGCGTCATCCGGGCTTCACTGCGATGCTCGGCTGCGCCAGACGGTGGGTGGAATTCAAAACCACCACTCCAGGCCCGTCTGCACTCACCGAGTACCGCAGACAATCCGGGATCAGGCGCGCGCCCTGTTTGAGGCAGGCTTGCCTGCCGAGTTGTGCGCGCCCCCGGATTGGCGAGGAACGCAGGGCATCGGCGTCAGCCGATGAGTGCGCCGGGTGCCCTTCTCTTTGGGTACTTTCTCTTGGGC
>JBDLIH010000020.1:0-42219 GCA_039714975.1 Pseudomonadota bacterium | reverse complement strand
CGTTTCAGGACCAGATTGAGAAAGGCTTACCCTTCAAGACTTCATCCGGCAAGATCGAGATCCTCTCAACCCAGCTCGCACAGATAACGGACTGGACCAAGACCATGTACGGCTATCATATCCCGGCTATCCCGAAGTGGATCGAGCCATGGGAATCCCTGAATAGTTCGAAAACATCCAAACACCCGTTCCACCTGATCTCGCCACATCCGCGCCAGCGGACACATTCAATCTTCAACAATTGCAGCTGGCTGCGGGAAACCTACGAGCAGGAGGTCACCGTAAACGCGGCGGATGCAAAAACACTGGGCATCAAGACCGGGGATGTCGTTGAAGTCTGGAATGACCGGGGCAAGGTCGTGGTACCCGCCTATGTCACCGAACGTTGCATGCCGGGTGTGCTCATAATTTATGAAGGGGCCTGGATGGACCTCGATGAAAACGGCGTGGACCGCTCGGGCAACCCGGACTTCCTGACCCTCGACGAACCGAGCCCGGCTGGAGCCTTCGCCTACAATACCGTATTGGCAAACATCCGGAAGACAAAACTGGCCCACCGACCAGGGTGGGACAAGCTCGCCACCTCGCGTGCGCACGTATTCCGGCGCGACCAGTGAAACGGGGCTAAAGGAACAGCACAATGGACACAGCGAAAGACAAGGCAAAGATCAAGGCCGCGATCAGGCGTCACAGGAAAGAAGTCTACACGCCCGTGGTCCCGGATATGCAGCTGGGATTTATCCACAACAATGTGGACTGTCTTGGCTGTCGCGCCTGTGAGATTGCCTGCAAGGACAAGAACGGTCTGGCGCCTGGCCCCCGATTCAGGCGGGTTCAGTATATCGAAGGCGGGACATATCCGGAGGTCTATGCCTACAAGATCAACATGTCCTGCAATCATTGCGCGGAACCGGCCTGTCTGCCAGCCTGTCCGACCGGTGCAATCTTCAAGCGCAAGAAGGACGGCATCGTCGACATCGACTCGACCCTGTGCATCGGCTGCCGGCGTTGCGAAGCCGCCTGCCCCTATGGCGCACCGCAGTACGATCCCGCAGACAACCTGGTAAAGAAATGCAATATGTGTGTGGACGAAATTGACGCCGGGCGCAGACCCTATTGCGTGATGGCCTGCATGATGCGGGTGCTGGATATTGGTCCCATTGACTGGATCTGGGAAAAGGAATTGAAGACCAGGGCCATTGGCCCCAATGACACAGTTGTCCGTCAGGTCAAGAATATGGCTGATCCGGAACTCACCAGGCCCTCCATCGGCTTCGTAGCACACAGCAAGGGCAAAATCAGCTGATGCTCACCGATACGGGAATCGCTTATACACAGCTGCTGGATGATTTCTGCGCAGCAGTTGCCCAGGATCTGACGCAACTCGCGGTCCTGCACGACACCGAAGCGGACAAACCACTGATTCAATCACTGCAGCAGACCGGTTTCCCGGCCTCACTCGGAATGAAACTGGAATCAAAGGCAGCGCACGAGGCACTGGTGCTGGTCGAAAAGGCGCTTGCAGGGCTGTCGGACACACTGGATGAGCAACATACCGACGAACTCGCAGTCGACTACGCAGGCATTTACCTCACCCATGTTTACCGGGCCTCCCCCAACGAATCGGTGTGGGTTGACGAAGAACACCTCGAACGACAACAGTCCATGTTTGAGGTCCGCGAGTATTACACCCGCTACGGACTGGGAGCAGCGAACTGGCGCAAGCGCGCCGATGATCACCTGGTTCTCCAGCTCCAGTTCCTGGCCCACCTGATTGGCGAGGAACAGCGGGATGAAGCATTCACCACGGCGGCCCGTTTCATGGATGAACACCTGCTGCGTTGGCTGATGCCGTTTGCCAACCGCGTAGCCGGCCGTTGTGCGACACCATTCTACGCGGGCATCAACTTGCTCACCGGCATCTATTGCGAGGAATTGCGCGACATTTTAGCGGTCATTCTGGGTGAACGGCGTCCGACAGCGGATGAAATCGAGGCGCACATGCAGCAGGATAAACCGGTTTCCGTCGATGTACCGATGCCATTTATTCCTGGAGCCGGCGGCCCTTCCTGGTGAACGGTGCTATCCGTGAATGTTGTGGCTTTCATGCTTGATGAGCCCTTGCAGAGGTGATCTCCTGTTGCGCAAAGCCATCTCCGATGATTGTGAACTGAAAACCCTGCCAACAGTCGTCGCCGAACGTTGCGTGTACACGCAACTGACGCAAGCCAGCTGCCGTGCCTGCGTCGATGCCTGCCCTGTGCAAGCGTGGGTGCTGGATGATGAATCCCTGGGTATCGACACCGGGGCCTGCGATGGTTGTGGACATTGCGCATCCGCCTGTCCACAAGGCGCTATCATTTCACACCAGGCTTTGCCGGTGCTATCGGAAAACCGCACATCTGCCCTGTTCGCTTGTGAAAAGGCAGGTGTCAATGGCAAAGACGGAATCATTCCTTGCCTGCACACGCTTGGACTTCAGGAGCTGCTGCGACTGTACCGCAGCGGCACGCGCCGTTTCAGCGTCGCAACGGGCAACTGTGAGTCCTGCATCAGGAACGGTGTATTAAATCTTCCGAATCTGCTTGCACAGTTGAACGGCTTGCTGGAAAACCGGGGTCTGGCAACGATAACACTCCAGCTAGCAGATCGGGAACAATGGAACCGGCAAATGCAGACGTTCAGCAAACCGGTATTGAGTCGCAGAGACTTTTTCCGCAAAGCGGCGGCGTCCTCCATGACGGTCGGAATGGACCTCGCAGGGCTTACCGAAGAACGGGCGTTTATTCCACCGGGGAAAATATTACCGCGGACAAAGCAGAACGACGTCGTCCCATTGGCACCGCGGATCGATCCCACAAAATGCAACGGTTGCGATGCCTGTGCAAGACTTTGCCCGCAAGATGCTATCGCACTGTGCAGCAGTGGAGATAATCTCCAATACCGCCTTGACGCCGAATGCTGCACAGGCTGCGGTATTTGTCTGGACATTTGCAACCAGAAAGCGGTCAGCATCGATCACTGGAGACCGCAAGTCCAGTTTATGCTTCCCTTGACAGCGCATCAGTGTCGCGCTTGCGGCGCACCGTTTCACCTGCCCGCAGACAAAACAAGCAGCAGCGACGACTTATGCGTGGTTTGTTTGAACACAAACCACGCACGTAATCTGTATCAAGTACAGGCAAACTGAATCCATCAATACAACCTTGTCGGAGTACTAGTCAGCAAAATCCAGACGCTCCTGCACGCTATCAATACCCCGCTGCGCGCAGGCTTCATCCTTGTCACCGCCCGGCGCACCACTCACCCCTACCGCACCGATCATCGAACCGGCCAACGTCACCGGCAAACCGCCATCCAGTACCAGCAAGTCATCCAGCAAGTTCAGTTCAGCAGCAATATCTGCTCGGTTCTTGCGCAAGGCACTGGAACTGGTATTTGAAAGTACGACCGCATTGGCCTTGGCCTGCGCCAGTTGCGTCATGTACTGATTGGCAAACACATCACGCATGACGACCTGCACCCTGCCACTGCGGTCAACCACGACAACTGAAATCCGGTAACCGTCTTCACGGCAGGTATCAATCGCACCCTGTGCAATATCGACCGCAAGATCAAGCGTCATCAGCTTTACATTAACGATATCTGCCGCCCGCACGGCGGGCATGGCCAGCACAAAAAATAAAAGACCTGTCAGAATCCTGCGCATATCTTGTCCTCCTGCCGGAAACCGTGCGCACGTAAAAAACGTGAACTATTCCAGAAGCTTTAGTTAAACCTTTTCTCGTCATTCCCGCGAAAGCGGGAATCCAGTAACACATTGAAAATAAACCTCTGGATTCCGGGTCTCCGCTACACTCTGCCCGGAATGACAAATTAATCAGCACCCCTTTATGCTATAAGTAGTCATGGTATGCGAATCACCCGGCAATATCGAATGACTGCCAGACGACTGGCCCTGCTGGTAGTCGGCATGCTGCTGACTGCAGGCTGTTATGGTTTTGATAAACCCTACCCCGGCCCGTTCTTTGAGAGTGATCAGATATTAATGGTACTGGTAACCCGCGCACCGGAACAAATGGCGGCGTTCTATGAGGCACGCGGATTTCCACAGAACGCGATCGACATCATCACTGACACCTGCTTTGTCACTGTACACATTGAAAACAAAAGTCAGCAGGTGACCTGGCTGGAAACCGGCAACTGGCGACTCACCCATAATGGCCAGGCATTGACAATCATGGGCACTGACTACTGGGACCAGCAATGGGACGAGATCGAACTGCCCCAGGCGAACCGCTCCACTTTTTTCTGGACCCAGTTACCAGCGGTCGTCGATCTGCAAGCAGATGAACCCGTCGGTGGCAATATCGTCCTCCCGGGTACAGTGAAGCATTTCGATATCAAGGCAATCTTTATGACGGACCAGGACAAGCAGGGCAGGAAGATTCAAATCAACTTCGAGCATGTGGAATGCCCGAAGCATGCCCCCCTTCTATGATGGTAAACATAACAAAGACACTGTCCATACTGCTGCTGGTTTACACGGCCACCTGCACAGCTACGGAGAAGCTGCCACAGGGGGTGATGCGAGTCGACGGCATCGCTGCACCCGACCTGCAGCTGGACAATATCGATGGCGAGCCCTATGACCTCGCGGCAACGGACGGGCACTGGCGTTTTGTGCATTTCTGGGCAAGCTGGTGCGGCCCCTGCCGCCGTGAAATGCCCAGTATTGAACGCATGATCCCCTTGCTGGAAGACAGCGACCTGGAGTTCGTCATTGTTAATACTGCGGAAACAGAAGATGCAGTGTTCAGTTTTCTTGGCATCGTGGCACCCGACCTTGTGCCCTTAATGGATAACGATGGACTGGTGACACAGGTATGGCAACCACGGGGGCTACCCTCAACTTTCCTCGTCGATCCATCCGGAAAGATACAGTACCAGACACTGGGTGGTCGTGACTGGGACAAACCGGCCTATGTTGAGTTCCTGCGAAACCTGAATTAAATGACCTGGCCCCTTAATACTGACCTACTCTATCCAGGCCAGCAGGTAGTATATGTATTGCCCCTCGGATGACTTCGACGGCCCCACGACGTGTGCGGCATGGCGCTTGTTTTCAGGATCAGCGGCTGCCAGCGCGGCCTCTGCAGTGCCAAATATTTCCACACAACCCGCAGGAAAACGTTTGCGATCTGTGCGTGGTGTAAATATCACGGCAAAACGCTCCTGTGAAACACCGGTCTGGGGATCCGGGGGCACAATACCACGTAAACTCATAACACCCCTAAGCGGTTATTTATCAGGAAGAAGGTCAGGTCGGAGCATCCAGGCGATCACCCAGTGATGGTCATCCTGCCGCTCCAGGCAAACAACACTTCCGGGAGTAAAGTGCACCAGTTCGTGTGCTGCATCACCGATCGTTAACAGTGATACCAGCCGTGACATGAACGGTAAATGGCCCACGACCAGTGTATCTTCATCCCAGACATCCGCATCGGATGCAAACTCGGTGACCGGGTCATTCGGGCTGATACCCTTGATAGTCTCGATAGTCCGACCTGACAGGACCTTCCCGGCCAGCACCTCAGCCGTCCGGGCAGCACGCTGTTTGCCGCTGTGCCAGATTCGGGCAACCTGAACACCGGCATCCCCGAGTTGTGATGCCATCTTACGCACATCCAACTCGCCCTGATCATTGAGCGGGCGTTCGGGATCTTCCTCTTTGGCTAACGCCTTACCATGCTGGACCAGATAGAGTTTCATGTTTTATTGATCAGTAATTTCCGTGAAGGATTCACTCTATATTATGAATTAATAAAATCCACTGTAGCATTAATAACCGTCTTATCACGCAGGATACGGCCATGTCCAAGGCCGGAGGTTTTCAGGAACTGTGCACCCGGCCAGGCATTGGCAATGATTTTCCCCTGCTCCCACGGCACATTGTGGTCATATTCATCGTGGATAATCAGTGCCGGCACATCAAGTTCACGCGCATTAACGACCGTTGATATATTCTCCCAGTATCCGCCCGGAAAACGCGCTTCCATGCGCCGCCGCATATCCGCAATCACCGCATCAGGAATACTCAGTGTTTGCGCAAAACTATCAAGCAGATAATCAACATGTGCCGGAGCACTGATACAGACAACCCGTGCAACCGACATGCCATTGTTCATGGCATAGGCCAGCACCATACCACCGAATGAATGGGTAATGGCGGCATAAACCGGGCCGTAGTGGCGATCAAATGCCTGCACAACTGCGGCACATTCAAGAATATTGGTTCTATCCCCCGGTGTCTCGCCATGTCCGGGGGCATCAACAGACATCACCCTGTATCCGGCAGCGATCAACGGACCGGCAAATGCCGCCACCTGGCTGCCACGACCTGACCAGCCGTGCATGAACAGCACAACCGGACCCGTACCCCATGAATAAACAGCTACCGGAATATCGTCTACCATCAGCATAGTACGCTGCGCCTTGCTGGCCATACGTCTTCCCGCGGCCGATTCCGGGAATCGCCGGGTACGGAACCACAGTGAGTAGGCCCAGCGCCCCATCAGTCGGGGGGAAAGCCGGCCCAGTGTTGCGAACAACAAGCGCAAGCCGCGCAGTGACAGTGGCACCGGTCGATCCCCGGCACGACCGCCGTGAAGATGCGTCTTCTTATGCAAGGCCATTGATCTCTTCCCTGTATGCCGACACCAGTCGTCTCCAGGACAGGTTTTCTACCAGCGGTGCTGCAGGCAGTTCACCCTGTCCGAAGCGCTTACACAATGATTGTAATTGATACGCGATCGCACTGCTCTCGGCATCCGGGTCATCCGGGAAAGATGCATAACGACAATCATCCGGTATAAAGTCCCGGTAGGCCAGCCGGTCAGGTGCAAGCGGTACACAACCTGATGCAACGGCCTCCAGCACCGCCAGTCCCTGAAACTCATGCAGCGCCGTCGTCAACACCACGTGTGAACGCTGCAGCAACCTCTGGTAATCATGCCCGGATTCAATCATGCCCCACTCGCCAACATGCTGCTGCAATCGTGGATGCATTTCATCAAATACCGGTGGCTGTTTGCGGAACTGCTGACCAATGACATGTACCCTGAAATCCTCACCGGCCTCGTGCAGCTTCAGCAATGCGCCAAACATGCGTTCCGGCGCCTTATCGTACTCCCAGCGGTGATTCCATACGATAGTAAAATGCTGTTCGCCTTCAATAATACTCGCCCGGGTTTCAAACCAGTGATGCTCAAGCGGTACCGGCAGAATGCAACTCTTGCCGGCAATCGACTCAACCACACCGGGCGGTACGGCATCCGGCATTTGCTGTAACAGTGCCTGCGCACCCGCGAGAAATGACTCACGGTTGTACCCCGAATTAAAGACCACTCGGTCGGCTGACAACAAGGTGTACAGGCTGGTAATTTTTGGCTCTATGCGCTGCCCTTCGCGGTGATCGGGATAGACAAACTGGTTTTCATGGCAATACACCAGGCTGGGTTTCGAAGCCAGTGCAGGCACCAGGCCTTTCAGTGCAGACAAGTCGGTCATGGATGTCGCAATCACAACATCATAGGGTTGTTCCAGTGTCTTGCGTTCGGAACAGGCCCAGCTCAGGCTGTTGCCACGCACCCGCCAGGAGAAAAACCGGGGTGGCAGAGTCAATACCGTCCATTGCCATTCGGGAAATGCGGCCACCAGCCCCTGTCGCCAGCGGCGATGACTGTGCGCATCATAGGCAGACAGTAACAGGACCCGCATGTTGTTCTATACCATCGCCCGTTGTTCGGCATGGATATAGGATTGCCCGCGATAGTAGCGCGCCACCACGACAAACAGACCGGCTGTCAGCAGCATTAGCAGGGTAAAAAACAGGAAATAGTCCGCACCCTCCAGCGCAGTGCTGCCATCGGGTTTCTGAATAATAAAATTGACCGCACTGGTAAACAGGTTACCGAGTGAAATTGACAGCATAAAAAAGGCCATAACAAATGACTTCATCGTCTTCGGTGCCTGGGTATAGGAAAACTCCAGACAGGTAATCGACACCATGACTTCAGCCGCAGTCAACACAACATAAGCCAGCAACTGCCAGGCAATGGAGGGAGTGCCACCCTGGTCAATCGACAGTTGTATTGCTGTAGGAATAGCAAAGGCGGCGGCCGCAACAAACAGTCCGATCGCTATCTTGCGCAATGCCGTCAATGGAAATACTTTATCGATCGCCGGGTAGATTCCGTATGAAAACACCGGTATCAACAGCATGACCAGTAACGGGTTTGCGGCCTGTATCTGCGCAGGCAACAGTTCGACACCGAGAATCACGGTATTCATATGCTGTGCCTGCAACACCCAGGAAGAGCCCGTCTGGTCAAACAAGGACCAGAACACGGCAACAAATACATACACAATGCTCAATCTGCCCAGCGCACCCAGACCTCTTTTGCTGAAGGCCTCCTTCAGAAACTTTCGACCGCCGGGTGGTATATGTACAAACCTGTGGCGACCTGCCCAGAACGTCAGGGTTGCAATCAGCATCAGGAAGCCGGGTACAGCGAAAGCCACGGTAGATCCAAAGCGTGCCAGCATCCATGGTGTTGCCAGACTTGAAAAAAACGCACCCAGATTGATAGAGAAATAGAACCAGGCAAAGGCACGTGATAACAGGCCTTGATTGCTTTGACCGAACTGGTCACCGAGGTGTGATGATACACAGGGTTTTATACCCCCGGCACCAAGTGCAATCATACCCAGGCCAGCTACCAGCCCCCACCGCGTATCATCAAGCGCCAGTGCGGCATGCCCGGCACAGTAAAGCAGTGATAACAGGATAATGGTCCGGTATTTTCCCAGCAGCCCGTCTGACAACAGTGCACCCAGCAACGGTGTAAGGTACACGGCAGACACAAACAGGTGGTACCAGCCCTTGGCCTCGGCCTCAGGCATGACATCCAGCGCACCGCTGGAATCCATCAGGTACTGCGTCATGAACACCACCAGAATGGCGCGCATGCCATAGAAGCTGAAACGCTCGGCAGCCTCGTTGCCGATGATGTAGGGTATGCCACCGGGCATATCGCTGCGGGCAACGGGAGCAGTAAGGTATTTTGACACGTGAAGAAGCCTGTAATGCCTGAAACCGGCGATGATACCCTGAATAATCAGTTCTTTGTTGCCGGGTCTTCCGCCGCAGGTATAAATCAGTATGATGACCGGCATGACCGGTACTGCTCCCGGCAACAACCAACAACCGGACTGAATACCCAGGAGGGTGGCATGGCCGAAACAGTAGACGAATTGACAATCAAGTATGAGGAAGACGGCATCGAGACCGTCAGGGAACTGGATAAAAAGGTACTCACAAAGGGCGCCTGGTCAACCATCATATACCGTTACCAGGACTGGAACCGTTCGAAGGGTGAATACGGTCCTGACAAGTATTCCATCCGCCGTTACCAGAAACGCAATGGCGAGTACCAGCCCAAATCAAAATTCAATATTTCCAGCAAGGACCAGGCCGAGAAAATTATCGAAGCCCTGCAGGGCTGGATCAAGTAATTCCCTGGCGGCGCACCTGACTACCCGTTATCCGGAATTATCCTCAGCGGCAGCAGCCTGCAGGTCGGATGAGGTCACTGTCTTATCTTCCAGGAGCTCGACAAACAGCTTGCGTTGATATGTTGATGTTCCCCCCTGCACACCATCAATGCGGTTGAAATAGTATTCAAAGGCGGCCTTGACCATGGCCTTGGGTCGCTTGCTTATCTGCACGGTTTCACTGTTTTCGGTAATGCCGGCATCAATATCTGCAGCCAGCTCCAGCAAGGTATAGCGCGCGACCTGTGCACACTCAGAACCATCTTCAGGATAGGCGGCATGGGCGTAGTCACGAATAGCAGCACATACTATGTCCTTAACGATGACATCACAGTGGAGGGTGATTTTTCGGACAGCCATGCCCGAATTCTATGCCAATCCGGAATCGGGAGCATATCTTGCAAACGACCGTTGTTAACCGCAACAAGGCGGTCAAACATCAAGCCAATACTGCGGGGCGGGAAATAAGGACACGGTTAACCGTTATTTGGGTTCTTCCGTGTCTGCAAATACATCATATATCTGTTCTTGCAGGAGCTCTTCTTCGTGCATTTCCTCGAGCTTCCGCCGGGCCATCGCATTGCGAAGTTTACGTAATGCGGCCATACCCTTGCGGCGTTTCTTACCCGGCTTGCGCTTAACAATTACGTCATGTGTTACGGCACTCATGGTATTGCCTCCTGGCAGTTGCATCCCCACTTACAACGCTTATCGGGGCCTGAAAAGCCTATCGGCCACCCTGGAAAATGCCTTTAGAGACAAAAATCCGGCTGCCTTTTGATACGAACGCGGACCTGCGCGCACACTGGCAATATCAATGTATCTATATGTTTTTACTTACTATAAGCAAGATACCCAAAGCAACTTATTGCATACCCCCTGCCTCCTGAGCCCGCCTGGACCACACCGTCCATGATCATCGGCTAAACTGGAGGTAACAGTTACCAATGTGCACAACCCAGCGGCATTCCCAAGGTTAAATATATGAAACAAACCACTGGCATTTGCCTGTCGATCCTGCTCTCACTGCCCGTCTCATTCACCAGCGCGGCCAGGGTCTACACATGGGTCGATGACGCGGGTGTTACCCATTTCAGCGAAGTACCGCCACCGGGCCCAGCAACGGACATACAACTGGTCAACATCCAGCCGCCTCCAGCACCCACCAACGCCCCCGACGATGATTTTTATTCCGTCGTCAACCAGGCTGAAAGAATGGAAAGAAGTCGCCTGGCAAATGAAAAACTGATTGCAGAGAAAAGACAGGCCGATGCCGAGGCCAGCAAGGCACGCGCGGAAGCCGCTGCGGCACAACAGCGTTCATACCGCAGCAGCAATGACAATACCCGTTACTATCCGGCATATCCGTACTATCCAGGCTACGGGCACCACCCCGGGCGACCCGGCCATGGGCATAAACCGGTCCATCCCGTGTACCCGGGACAGGCGCGCCCCAGAAACCCCAGGACCTCTCTCGGCAAAACACCGGGCATGCCCGGGCAAGCCGGACCATGGCGGTAAGCAAATAAAAAGTTATCAGGGCCGTGAGTCCGGCACGCCAGATTGTTACACTGTCGACATGAGTAAAGATGACGAAAGCCCGCTGAAGTTTCCCTGCAAATTCCCTATCAAGGCCATGGGAAAATCAGATTGCAAACTGGACTTGATCGTGGTCGAAATCATACGTAAACATGCTCCCGACCTGGGTGAAGGTGCCGTCTACAATCGTGACAGCACCAGGGGGAACTACACTTCGGTCACGGTGGTAGTCAACGCCACCAGCCGCGAACAACTGGATGCCATCTATCAGGACCTGGTCGACTGCGAAGCAGTCATCATGGCGCTCTGAAGTCAGCCACACTTCCCGTCATGTCTGTCACTGCTGCCCTGGTCATCCGTCAACTTGGACAGGTGGATTACGAAACCGCCTGGCACGATATGCAGACCTTTACGAACAGCCGCGACCACAATACCCCTGACGAACTCTGGTTTCTTGAACACCCCCCGGTATTCACGCTGGGGCGTAACGGCAAACAGGAACACCTGCACAACACCGGTGTGATACCGGTAATAAGCACGGACCGTGGCGGGCAGGTCACCTATCACGGGCCCGGTCAACTGCTTGTCTATCCCCTGCTGAACATCAATCGACGTCAGCTCGGTGTACAATCACTTGTGCGGATACTGGAACAGGCTGTGATTGGCCTGTGTGCGAACTACAGCATTGAGGCACATCGCCGTGATAAAGCACCCGGCGTCTACGTTGATGGCCACAAGCTTGCTGCACTCGGCTTGCGTATCCGCAAGGGTTGTTCGTTTCACGGACTCAGCCTCAATATTGATATGGACCTGACACCATTTTCGATGATAGATCCCTGCGGCTACGCAGACATGGAAGTGACTCAACTGCGTGACCTCGGTGTTGAGTCATCAATGAAAACCATTACCGGGCAATTCCAGACCCACCTTGAAAACTTGTTAAATATGCATGACTCATGAGTAACAGCGAAAGGAAACAGCGCGGGGCAGCCAAGACGGCCCGCATTCCCGTCAAGATCGAAACGACAACACGTCCGTTACGCAAGCCACAGTGGATCCGTGCAAAATCACCAGCCGATCCGTCGGTGTCACGTCTCAAGGAAGTGCTTCGCAAAAACCACCTGCATACCGTATGTGAAGAAGCCTCGTGCCCAAACATCGGTGAATGTTTCGCTGGCGGAACCGCGACCTTCATGATCATGGGTGACATTTGTACGCGCCGCTGCCCTTTCTGCGATGTGGCGCATGGACGACCCGATCCTCTGAATGCAGACGAGCCGGAGAATCTGGGACATACCATCCACGCCATGGGACTGCGCTATGTCGTAGTCACCTCGGTGGATCGTGATGACCTTCGCGACGGTGGCGCCGAACACTTTACGCAATGCATTGAGGCTATTCGGCGACACAGCCCCGATATCAGGATCGAGGTGCTTGTACCGGACTTTCGTGGCCGCATGGATCGCGCACTGGATATCCTTACCCAATCACCACCTGATGTCTTCAACCATAACCTGGAAACAGTGCCAGGCCTGTACAAAAAAGTACGTCCGGGATCTGACTACGCCTGGTCACTGAATCTGCTGAAACGTTTCAAGGCATTACACCCGGAGATACCGACCAAGTCAGGGCTGATGCTGGGCGTGGGCGAGGAGATCTCCGAAGTCGAACAGGTGATGCATGACCTGCGTGAGCATAACTGCGACATGCTGACACTCGGGCAATACCTGCAACCCAGCATCCATCACCTGCCACTCAACCGCTATGTTCATCCGGATGAATTCGAACGACTGGGTGAACTGGGTTATGAACTGGGCTTCAGTCACGTTGCCAGCGGACCGATGGTGCGGTCATCCTACCACGCCGACAAACAAGCCGAGTGGAACGAGTAATCCATCTTATATTCACCATGGATGCGCCAAACAAGTATTATTCGTTACACCATGAAGGCGAAAAATCTATTGCGGGGCAGGCAGGACAGGCAGGGGGCGGGTCGCCGTTATCCGGAATCGGCAGAAAGTTGAAGTCCGCTGTTCTGTCGTTTCGCTCGAAGCGACCATCGAGACACTGTACTGCACAAGTCGATTCTTCACTTGAACTTGTGATAACCGCGTACCCCAAATCGTTTTGCGTTACTAAAACAGTCGAGGTTTTCAGGAACCCCCCGTTCACATTATTTACCACCAACCCTGCTCCACTCAGACTCGAAAGAACTGACGTCAGCTCCAGGGTACCGCTAGACACCAGGTAGTTTACCCCCCCCACAAACCGGAAGGGTGCAATCTGTATGTCCTCTGTTCGGGAAATTGCAGAGTAGCGAATATGGGCATGGGCGTTATTGTCAACAACAAGACCTGCGATCTCGCTGGACGACACATCCATCCACTCTCCCAATAAAAGCGCTTCATCCCTGATTTCAATGCTCCCAAACCCCGACGTCGTCTTTCCCGTCGTAACGATTTCCTCGCGTACAACGGGGCTAACCGAATTATTGCGAGCTAACATATCAGACACAAACACCCGGGTCAGAAACCCCTCGGCGATCAGGGCCCCGGCATCATTCCGATCAAGAAAGACATTTGTCATGCAGGCACTAACACCGCCTGACAAATGGAGCCCGCGGCCAATATCCCGGTCGGCCGTCGATGGAATGTCTGGTGCGTTGGACAACACGACGGTCAGTCTATCAGCCGTTAAAGACCCTCCCTGCTGCCAGATACCGGTGCCTTCCGTGTATTGAACTTCAACATTGTTCAGGATTGTCACGGCACACTGATTGTTGGCGAGTATGCCTGTACCCGCTGCTCCGGTGACAATGACATCCTGCAATTCGAGCAAGTAGGGTCCGTTGTTCAGAATCCCGCCAACAATGTTTGCTGCTCCTGCCGGTGCTACAAATCGTGTGTGGCGGTGAATAGTAATCAGGCCTTCCCTGTAGGCTGCAGGCGCCAGTACGATTTCCACAGCATCGAAGCCTTCTGCGGACGCAAATGCCAAGGCGTCCGATATTGTAGCCAGTGCCTCTCCCGGCCCGACTGTGAGTGACTGAAACTCGTCTGGCGCAGGTATCACACAGGGTCCAATGGAGGCCAGCAGGTCACGGCTGGCGATCGCAGTGATCTGATCCTGGATTTCACTCGCTTGCGCCACGATTCTGTTCCCTAACGCAGGCGCCAACTGGTCGGACACCTTGTTTTTGAATACGTTGAGCCGCTGGATCGCTTGCGACGAATCCGCAGCCTGAAGAGCCTCCACGGATTGTGTCAGGGGTTGCTGCAGTTGGGACACGTGCTGTTCAGGGATCAGGTGGGCGTCCCCGAGCTTCGTTAGCTCTTCGCTTAATGCCCGTATTCCCAGGTGCGGAAACGGTTCTTTAGATCCGGGAACAGGTTCTTGCGCGATAGACAACGCCGAGAACAGACCGAGTAAGGCTATTGCAGTCAGACGCATTGCGGATCTCCAATTTTTCTGTTCTTGATCGCAGGCTTATCAATGAAGTGTAGCAAGTATTCCGAAGCAGCCCGGGAATGGTATGGCATAAATGTGCCATGTTCGAGTAATTGGCAATGTCCGCTTTGGGTGTACACCGTGCCAAGGCAGCGTTTCCCAGTGGATGAAAGTTCCTCCCTGGTAACTACTCCGGCCGGAAGTCGCCCTACCACCAGAACTCGGTACGGAAAAAGCGTATCACTCGCCCCCCGAGAACGACACTGGCGATGCTATTATCAACCTGGATACGTGCGTAACCTCCCATGCCTGAACGAAGGTCAATATTCTGTGTTTCTTCCAGTTTACCGTAAGCTTTCCCGATAGAGATAACATCAATGACTTCGACAACAGGAGATATTCGCTCTATGGTGATCGGGAATATCTCATACGGCAGAGCATAAGCCTTGAGTTCAGCGGCCTGGCCGACTGCGACTCGTGCAAGATCACGTTCTGGTAGCGAAATTTCAGCCTTCAGCACGGAGGAATCAGCAACCTCAAAGATGAGGAAACCTTCATCAAAGTACTGCCCCACCATTTCAGCAGACAGCGATGTCATGATGATACCGTTGACAGGGCTACGAATCTCGAGCTGACTTTCCTGCACCTCCAGGAAGTGCATCTCCTCTACCAATCTGGAACGGTGCGCCCGTTCTGCCTCGATTTCCTCGGGTCGCGTCCCTGCCTCCATCAGTACCAGAGTGGACTGCGCTTCCAGCACATCCTGCTCGCGCTCGACGAGTTCCGACTGGGCTTGATGAACAACCATGGCCTCACGGGCGTTCTGTTCCGCAATGGCTTCATTGTACTGTGCTCTCAGTACCTCATAGTCTTTCCTTGCACGAAGTAAATCCACCTTACTGACCAGTTGCTTTTCGAACAGCTCTTTGCGCCGATCAAGGTCTTCACGTGCGAATTTCAACAGCTCACGGTACTCTTTTATATTGTTCGTCTGTCGCTGGCCCTCTTCTTCAAGCGCACGCGAAAGTTCGTGTTTCGTCTTGTCTCGCATCGTCTCTGCAAGTTGAAGACCTTTTCTCTGCTCTACCAGGCGTTCCGGACGAGTACCGGATTCGAGAAGCCGGAGTCTGGCGTCGACCTCCTCGATTTCCGCGCGTTTGGCTGCCATAGCGGTCAGCAAATCCGGAATTCGAAGCCGCGCTACAACAGTTCCTGCTTCGACACGTTCGCCTTCCTCATAAAGCACTGCATCCAGGAAACCCGCCACGGGGGCACGCAGCTCCGAGCGCATCACCGGACGAAGCTGAAACGTTCCTGTAATCGTATCCTCCATTGGCACCACGAGTAGTACCGCTATGGATCCAATAATGGCGGCCTTTATGAGGCTAGCCTTTTTGAAATACATACCAGGCATGGACTTCTCCTCCTCTGCTATTTGCGCTCCGCAAGCACATGAGACATTGACATCATTGATAAATGACCTCCACCGGGACTTGGTGGAGCGGGATTCATTGGTCGCAATACCGAAGATAAGGCGGATCTCACCATTGGGGTAGAGTGTCGTAACATCCAACCGGCCATTTCGCACCTTTGTGAACGGATCATTGGAGTAAGCAATTGCGCCATGCATGAGTTCGCGGCGCCCGCTCGGAGGCAGAGCAGCCACTTTCCTCGAGCCTTCCTTGTCACTTGGGTCAAACAGCAGACCTTTCGGAAACATCTCCCGAAACTGACGCTTGATATCACTCACCGAGTATCGAGCATTGCGCGCAGTCCATCCGCGGTGAACAAACTCGCCCAGAACATCTCCCTCCTGTGCACAGCACAGAGATTCCAGCCCCCCATTTTTAAAGGCCGAAGACTTCAGTTGTTTGATTATACCGGCACCAAGCTTTAGCAATTGGGCGTCTGTGGTAACCCGGCCTTTCAACAGGGTCTCGTACCAGACGATACGCTTGTCCCCGATGATTGCTGTCTTCGTTGTCCTTGGCGTGCTGCGTCCTATCTGCAAAGCAATGTTATCAATCAACCAGCTGTCAGTACGCTGATCCAGGCGGACGGATCGAATCCGTACCGGCTCCCGGACCTGCCTTAAGCTCACCAGCCAATCGGGAAGGCACAGCATTTTTGCATGTCCGTCACTGGAGAGCAGCCGCATGCAGGCCGGCACAAGTAATAGCAACGTGACCACCAACACGAGCACCATCATCGATATTCGCTCCACTGTGTCGGCCGATGCCGCACCAGCCCGCTCCAGGCTCACCAGTAGAAGAATTCCAGAAATGATCAGCACCCCGTATCTCCTCTCGGCAAAGGCGCGAATCTGATAATTGGCGACATGGGAACGGACAACGAAAAATATCAGCAGCAGGCCGTACAGAAATCCCAGGTTACGTTGAGCGACAGCGGTAGCAGCAATACATGACAATAACCAGAAACACACACCAACAACAGATGCAGTCTGGTGAGTAAATTTCTCGAAACGCTTCCTTAATCTGAGAAACCGGCCCAACTCCAGCCTCTTCAGATCGAAATACAGGAGTTGTGCCCACTCTGCCGCAGCCCTGACAAACGGACTCAGCACGTAGAATATGAGAAACAGGTCTAACCCGCTGGAGTTGCTGTAGGCACCGTAGGACAGGGACATGACGATCAGATCATCGAGACGAACGCATGTGTAACCGGCGCCGGCAAAAATAAAGTTGCGACTGAGTGCCCGGCGCAGTCCGGGGAACAGGTTCTTCTGAAACTGAACTGCTGCTGGCTGCAGGCTCAGTGCCCGGTATGCACGATTGACATAGACGAACGTAATAACATTTGTGAGAATCGCCATGACGACCATGATCAGGGGGTAACCCCATCCACCAAGAGTTGGCCAGGCCAGCACCGTTCCGAGAAAACCAAGTAACGGAATACCGATGATGAGCAAAAAGGGTCTATAAATACGTCGGATTGCGTAGACTGCAGAATGATAGGTTCGTGTCATGAGCCCCAGTGACAGGCGCAATGAAGTAGCAAACACGTACAGGTGGAAGATCTCGAATCGCCTTGTAGGCCGATGAATATCAAGCAGGATCCATACCACAGTAATGAGCATGATTATTGAAGAGCATACAATTGCCAGACTGAGCCATTGAGGAAGCATCCTGGGCAACACGTAGAGTTTCCGTTCACGATGCAAGCGCCGGAATTCACCTCGCATCGTCTCCAGCGCGCCCCACCAAAAAGAACTCACAAGGTTAGCCAGAGTGCGAATAATCAATGCTGATATGAGCAGGTGTCCCGAAAATATTACTACCAGGATAGTAAACTCGATGATGTGCAACATCGCCTCAACGAGCGTGCGCCCGAAGAAATATCTAAGCCGGTAGAAACCGTAGGCGGCGAAGCGACCGCCGAACAGGGCATCCTCCAGCGAGACCACCCTTTGCATCCGGGTCGCTTCGCGGGCAAACCAGCGATTCAGGGAGCGCATCGAGATCTCCGCAGCCTACAGAGTTCAGCGACGCCTTACATCACGCGATGCCCGAATCGGACCGACATTTCGCGTGTGAACAAGCGACGTCAGACGCCAGTCCCCGCGAATCCTGCGGTACGGTACTTTACGGAAAGCGCGTGGCCCGCGCTGGCCAGTCAAGGCCCCGGCGACCAGGCGTGCGATCTCGTAGTCGAGTTGACGGAGCTGGCTGCGGCAGGTAACAGTGCTTCGTAGCAGTGGCGCGGATTTCTGGCTTAGCGGGGACCTCGGATTCAGTGCCTCATTGATCACACCGCAAAGAATCGGTCCTGCCACCGCCGGGGAGCGATCAGGAATTGCTTTCAGTGTACGATGAATCCGTACGCCGAGATCTGCTAACAGACGTTGAACCTTGCTGCCCTTGAGCGTTATGGTTCCGTCGAAGCTGATATTGCATCCCAGGAACGAGACACTTGTTGTGCCCTGGCTGGTATGCCACGCCGGTGAAGGACGACCGGCGCCGTTGAAATAAAGATTTTCGTCTTTATCCTCATTCGTGCCAAGGCGATGAGTCCTCAATACTGCTGATATGCGCTCGTCAGCCAGGCGGGCGATATCAGGATCGGGATGAGCAAACAGGATGTCGTCGGAGTACCGTGCATAGAACCCTCCGTGCAGGTTGCCGAGCTCGTCATCCAGTGTGCCAAGATACATATTGAACAATACTGTCGATATTGCCGATCCGGTCGGCACGCCGCAAATATTCTTGTAGAGGAGTCCCTCCTGCGAGACAATATCCGGTCTGACAATCTCCTGAATGAGTCCGCAGTAACGGCGCCGAATATGTTTTCTCTCACCATCAAGCGCCAAAGCGTCCCATAGCATTGGCCAGATCGGAGATCCCTTATCTACTGGAATAGAGTCCGTGTACTTGCGAATGTCTCTTCGCAACACATAGAGCCCGCGCGACCTCGGGTCTGGAATGCAGCGCCGATGCCCCCGAACGTATCGGGCAAAGTTGGTGATACCACTTAACCAGGTCAGTCCTCGCCGGTAGGAATAGAGATGCCGGGAAATTCCTGCTTCCATGCGATTACACACGATCGAAGCAACCACACCGTGCACGATGCGATCGGTGAGACAGAATACGTAGAGCTGACGGGACTTGCCGTTGACCTCGATCAGTCGGGTTTCCGCCGGTTGCAGTTCATACTTTCCCGAGCTCACCTCTTTAGCCAGGATGCGCGCAACTTTTTCCCGGTTGAAGACGATGGAAGCGAAGGGCACACCGTCCTGGGTCAACTCGTAGAGGAGACCCCGGTGGGCGAACTTGACATGCAGTCGGTCGATTTGGTCGCGGTACCCTCTCGGGTCGGCCAGAAAATTGCGTAACGTCATTACAAGGTCTGAACGAGCTCAGGTATGGTATCGGTTGCCAGGTGATTGTTTGTTGTTAGCCGCACCAAGCGACCGCCGGTTCGCCAGCATTCATCGAATGCGTGAATTTACTGATTATACGTTGCCATCTGCTTGCACGAACATACGCGGGGAGTGCTTGACGTGTAATAACACAATTTCTAACTGGGTACGCCGCCAAGACGAGACGCCAATCACGCGCCGCACAAGCCTGAGCTGCACGATACCCGCCGCCAAGACCGAGACGCCGATACCGCGCCGCCAAGACCGAGACGCCGATACCGCGCCGCCAAGACCGAGACGCCGATACCGCGCCGCCAAGATCGAGACGCCGATACCGCGCCGCCAAGATCGAGACGCCGATACCGCGCCGCCAAGACGCTGCCGCCAAGACCGCTGCCGCCAAGACCTAGACGCTACACTTAGAGTTTTGGCATACACAAGACCGCGGTCTCTGTCCATGCGCAAATCACATTTGCAGCTACACTGCAAGAGCCGTCAAGCGCTCCCCCGTATATTCGCGATACAAGTCCAATTTGTTAAAGAACAGCACGACACTTCACGATCAGTGCCGTACACCTACAAACTATAGGAGACATTCGGTAAATGTCAAGAAAGTCAACGCGCCTTGTTCGCCAACAGACCACCCGGCAAATTGCCCGGCACCTCAAGATGGGCATAGATGCCTTTATTTCCTGTACAAGATATGGGCATTCAGCAACTCACGGGTATTTTGAATAATGCAAAGTTACAGACAAACTTTAACAGACCGATAATAATGACTCATTCATACGCTCCTTAACTGCTTTCACTGCCCAGTGCACCTCCGCCATGTTATGAAAATGCATAACCTGAAAATCTGGCCAGAGTTCTACGAACTTGTCATCAACGGCCTGAAGCCCTTTGAGGTGCGCCGTAATGACCGTGACTATCAGGTCGGTGATGTGCTGCAACTGCGCGAGTGGAGCCATGAAAACGGCTACACCGGGCGTGAATCATACTGGCAGATAACTTACCTGTTGACGCAGTGCCCTGGATTGATGCCTGATTTTTGCGTACTCGGGTTGCATGGGCCATGGGGGCAAAGAGCAAGGTGTGAGTAAGATGAAGATATCACCACACCAATATTAGATATTAGCAGCAGCAATCTCGCCCCTGGCTAAAGCTCGCAGTATATTTAAACCTTTCTCACTCCTGAACTCGGCAAGCTCATCAATCAGACAAACCGCCGCTTTCCGACCTTCCGATGAAAGTGCATCGGCCCCAAACAGGATTTGTATGCCATCAATCAATTCGTCCATGTTTGTTTTCTGCGGTGTTGCGTCTGGGTTTCTCATAACGACACGATTGATAAGCATTTAATCTACCTAGATAGCTCAAAGAACACTCTCGGAAAATATCCTGACATATACGTATTAATACGTATTGGCTGATGCCACCAAAATATTTATCCTTTATTCACTTGCGACTCTGCATGTGATGCCGCCCGCAATTGCTGCATAAGCGAAACCTGTCAGCGATCTGACCATGCAGGGAGAGGGTGCCTCAGTTGACATATCAGCACCTGATTCCCGGAAAAGATGCTGCGTCCAGAATAATCACACATTTGGTAGGAGGAGAATTGTGAGACATAAGAACCCCCGGTTTGGCAACAGACGACAGACCAGTGACATGCCCATGGTTCCATTCAAGGACAGTAATGGAGCAACAATATGGGTGTGTCGCAGGAAGATACCGGATCGGCGCAATGACAACATAAAGGCGAGCGGGACAATGAGGCCGTCATTAGCCGAGGGCATGCAAGGTTATTGACATGCCGGTTTCGGGAAGAAAGTGTGAATGACTCAGCGGATGAACTCGCTGTCATTTATGCTCTTATAGAACGATTTGAGAAGCAGAGGCTTCCTCGATTACTTGAGCTTAAAAAAAGGGTTGATAAGGGCAACGTACTTAGCGAACTGGATATTCAATTTTTGTACCAGGTTATGCATGATGCCCAACGGAGTAAACGGTTGATAGATCGACACCCGGAGTGGCACAAGTTTTGTTCCAGGGTAATTCATCTCTATGAAGAGGTCGCAGAAAAAGCGCTGGAAAATGAAAAAAAGTCATAGCCCCAGTCCAAAATACCAGAATGTTTACTATACTTTACTGGTGGTGCCTGCTTAATCGGGCGCTTTACCTTCATCATAGGCTCTGCCTATACTTTCAAGTGTAATAATCAATAGAAGAGGAATTCTCAATGAAAACATTAAAACTGACATTGGCAGCCGCTGCACTTGGTGCACTGGTCGCCCTTCCGGTTACGTCCGCCCATGCCTGGGGCAACTGGGGTCCATGGGGCGGCAATCGTGGCTATGGTGGTAATGACTGGCTGGGTGATGGCTGGGGCGATGGTCTCGGCGATTTCTTCGGTGACGGCGATTTCGGCTTCAACATGCATGGCAGTGGTAGCGGCCGCGGACGTGGTTACGGTCGTGGTTATGGCCGTGGTTATGGCGATTACTATGGCCGTGGTTATGGCTATGGTGGTTATCCGGGTTATGGTTATGGTGGTTATCCCGGTTATGGCTATGGCGGCCCGGGCTATGGCTATGCACCCTATGGTGCGCCGGTCGCGCCGGCAGCACCCGCCGCACCGGCCACGGCACAGTAATAACGCTTTACCCGAATCCAGCGGTTGCACATCGGCGTGCAGCCGCTGGTAGTTCGGATCGTTGATAATTTTGCTCAGATGCAGGGACAGTATCACTGTCAGGCATCACATAAAACAAAGCCACCCTTTCAGGTGGCCCTGCCCCCAATAGTTCGTCTCACTGACAGATTCAGCTAATCACGACTCATCAATCTACCCGGCTTGTATGGCGCCTGTGTGCGCCGATCCGGGATCTTTCTACTGCATTCTGCAAGGGGCGGTGTTCAGTACAAACTTACTTTCCTCTCGGCGACTTTTGGGCCACCTTTTTTTACGCGCTGAGGAATCGATATCAGCAACAGAATAAAAAAAACAAGCAACACACCTACAGTTATAAAAGCCATCATAAAATCATCCATTCCAGTCTCCTGCTTTAGCCGGATTTACGGAGAATCATTACCACTGACAGATACGATATCTTGTCATTACCTTATAACTATTGTCCTTAAGCACAAAGAAGCAAAAAAATACCCTCCACAAAATCAATACTGTTTCGAAGAGTGGATATGCGGTCCGCGGGCTACCTGAAAGCCCGGCTCCTGCCCTGATGTGGCGTGCCCTGTTATCAGTTCGCCAATAAAATAATGATGAGAACAATGCCCATCACCAGCGCCATCACCAGCTTCGATAATATTGTCAGCAACGTTAATTCCCTGCAGCCAAACGAACACGTCTGTCTTTCTGCGCAGGATTGTTCCAACTGTGTAGTCATTGCAGAAGTACCTTTTTTCTTTTACATTGGCAAAGTCGGTTGTTTTTAAGGGTAAGACTGCTTCCGGCGTTAGCCAATACGTATAAATACGCATTTATCAGTATTTAGTAATAAATCTCTGCTGAGACCAGTCTCTGAATATTCAGCCGCAAGAGAGCGTTTTTAAAGCAAAAACCATCCCGATGTGCAGCTATCCGCCAAATATAAGAAAACACTAAATGACCGTGCCCGACCTACTCTTGCCATTGAGCCAGGATTCCTGAATGGAATCCAATACAGAGGAAACATCACCCTCAGGTTAATCAACCGCTATTCCCGGCCTCCCTCCTGGAGAACAGCTGATTCGGGCAACAGGGACTGGATATGCTCAACGGCCTGCCTGGCCCCGGTCGGCTCAATCCCCGGACTGATGTCTGCAGCAAGCAGCGCCTGCAGCTGCGACGCGAAAGCACCACTGTAGAATTGCTTTCGTGTCATGATCTCAATATGACCATATTGCCGCACCCAGCGGGTCAGCTCGGCTGTTTCCGGCCAGTCCGGCCGTTCAATACTGAGTATCGGCACACCATTACACACTGCCTCAGTATACGTACCGTAACCCGGCTTGGTGAGGACCACGTCCGCTGATGCCAGCACATCAATAAACGGGAGATCCAGCGCACTGACCACCAGGAAATCATCACGTTCCCTGGTTCCCGCGCTGGTAAACAACCAGATAATATTGTCCATGCGTGGCCAGCTTTCGAGTGGCAACTCGGTTGTAATCCCGCCAAGTGCGACCAGCACAATGTTAGTATTATGCGGAATACCCCATTGTGTGCATATTGATGTCTTTTGCCGGTTACCCCGGCGCGCAATGGGGCCAATGGCGTACGTGTTGCCCAGTTGCGGCATCGGTATGGAGGGTTGCGGAGTTAGAAAGGCCTGTGCCGCACGATAAGCCGACATCATCTGATCTAGAATTCGCCTGTCTTTACTATCGCCCTGGCAATAGGCCGCGTAGACCTCCACCCAGTTTAATGAACATAACCCGATCGCCGCTATGCCGAGTTGCGCGGCTGCCGCCAGAATACGATAGGGAATATCTGCCAGTACCAGATCCGGACTTAACTGCCGCAACAAACCCATATCCTGCTGCAGACCGGCCTCCCAGTTCTCATGAAATGCACGGTATACCTGTTGCGATGCCGGTGTATCCACTTCCCAGGCACTGAACATTTGCAGCACGGGATCCAGTTCGACACACCGGTAATTGAATGACCGGTCGAGTCTCTCCGCCACAACATCTCGCGGTAGCGCACCACAGACAGTCAGCTTTACATCAGGGTGTTCTGCCCACAAGGTATTAATAACCGGCGCACACTGCGCCAGGTGCCCGTAACCATGTCCGGAAAGAGCCAGTAATACATGCGGCGACGGCACTAGCGACTCTCCGGCAGCAGTCTCTCCATCAGATAACCCAGGCAGTCCTGGCGAATGATTCTTTCATCGAGGGTAAACATCGACGGCATGAGTGGCCTCGTGGTTATCAATGAATCAGCTTCGATAGTAAAATAGTGATCGACAATCGACTGATCGTTATCGTCACGCACATCCAGTGTAACGGCTACACCCGGCTTCAACTGGCCGAGCTGCGTACCTGCGGGCAACTCCCTGAAATTCAGGTGATCAATATTCCCGATGAATCGCAGATCCACAGACTCTTCACCAAAGCCGAAGCTGACCCCTGCCGGCACCTTCACTGTCGCAACCGTGTGAAACAAATCAACGTCATGCGAGGGCACGGGATGCTCGGGCAGTTCATTCATATGCAAACAGGCATCGATGTAATCGCGTGCATGCGCCAGTCCATATTCCTGGTCCGGCTTGCCGCATTCTATGGTCACGGCTGGACACACATAGGACATCGCCATGGATTGCACACCGAGCGGGCGTATGAAATACACCACGGTGCGGCTGAATAGTGATGCGAGGTGCAGGAACTGATTGTCCACCCGGTTTATACAGGCGTAATGCGGGTTAATACCCGTGTTGTTGTGAATATCAATACTGGCAAAGGCGCTGCGTTGCCGCATGCTATCCACCACTTGTTGCATCATGCCGGCTTCTGCCACATCCGGCTTGTCTGTCCCCGGCCATACACGGTTATAGTCTGCCTGCCCATCCAGGAATCGCAGTCCCCGGGTGGCGGCTTTCACGTTACCGAAAAAGATGGATAGCGCCCGTGGCAGCTCCTGGTCCCGGTAGTGTTGCAACATCGCCTGCACAGCATAAAAGCCGGTTCCTTCATTGCCATGGGCCAGCACGGTGACAAACAGCGGTTCCGGCCGCCGACCCGGCAGATGCATCAGGGTTGGCGCACCCAGCAGGGTCTCCAGCCCCTCGAGCGGTGTATCAAGCAACCCCTCGGGCAGGTTTTCGGTCTCATTCAATATCATACAAATGCCACAGAAATACGTTAATTACCAACTAACTATTATATTAGCCTTCTATTGTTCCATATTGTCGCCAAGTGCCCAAAACGGATTACGGCAGTTCCCACTCATGAACCGGTACCTTGCTGTCCTGATTCTGTCGGTAGGTTTGTGTCATTTCCAGGAGATCGCCGCCATGCCGGGCCATATAAGCTCTCTGCCACGCTGCCCCGGTCTGTCCGCTGCGAACCCGGGCTTCGATTATCCCGAGATAGCGATCGACATCCCCGGCCTCGATTTCCAACTGCTCCAGCCCACGCCGTGCCAGTGGCAATAATTGCTCCTGCAGCAGGCTTTGCAGTGTACCGCGGGAACCATCCAGCCACGTGATATGTGCACCCAGGCCCTGATGTGCCGCCGCATAAAAATTATCACGCGCAAGCGAAAACTCCAGCTGTTGTTCCGGCGGCGTTTCTGCCGTCATCAGCGCCTGCATCAGCCCATAGAACAATGCCGCGTTTGCAATCATGTCCACGATCGTTGGGCCACCGGGCACAACGCGGTGCTCGATACGCAAATGCGGGATACCGTCATAATCAAACCCGATGAGCGGCCGGTTCCAGCGCCAGATCGTGCCGTTGTGGAGGCGTACATGTGACATCTGCTCCAGCCCGTCATGGAATTGCATCGGTAACAGGATGGGATAGTGCTGCTCGTTTTCGGTAAAGCACTCGAGGACAGAATCCCGCACATAACCGGAACCAAAGGTTACCCTGCGTAGCGGCCCCTGCCTGGCACCGGCAAAACCACCCACAGCAACCGATTGCTCGAACAACGGGATGCGGGTTTCTTCCCACAGATCATGGCCAAACAGGTAGGGTGAATTCGACGCCGCCGCGACTATCGGTGCAGCGGCAATGATCGAGGCATTGTAGGCACGACTGGCATTCTGCGGATGCACCTTGAGATGCAACTGGAAGGAGGTGGTCGCCGCCTCAAGCATCACGCTGTTATGTGCGATCTTTAGATGTTCCCGCCCACTGATATCCAGCTCCAGCGGCCGCCCTTCCCGCAACCGCAATACCTGTTCATTCAGCGCACGGTAGCGTTTCTGGTCCGACATGTTTGCCTGTGTAAGCTCGCCCTCTTTCAAGGTCGGCAGAATACCGATCATCATCAGATGGGCATGCAAATCAGCCGCACACCGCGCACACTGTTGCCAGGTTGCACCCAGACTGGCCTCAAAGCGACTGAACGCAGCGCCCCACAAGTGCTGCGGATGGTCGTTCAGTTCAACATTAAAACGTGCCAGCTCCGGCACTACCATCGGGTTGTTCAGGTTCTTCAGGAAAATGTCATTGATGGGGAGCGGACGTGACTGGCTGTCAACCAGCCAGGCTTCCAGTTCGTAGCCACCCATGCGATCGCGGGGCGAAAACACATCGGATGCAAACCATTCACCCAGCAATGCCGTTTCTTCGCGCAAATGTGCTGCATACTCGACAAAATCATCGGGAGTAAATTGTGCCGCTTCGATTTCCTGGCCCATAGTGAGTCAGCTTCCATCCATTGTGATGAACATTACTGTAGATTAATCACCACCCGGTTGATCGCATCCAGTCGCTCCGGCGTACCGATATCGAACCAGCTGCCGGCGTAGTGCTCCCCGCTCACCTGCCCGGCATCCATTGCCCGCCTTAAAAGCGGTGCCAGGGGAAAGGCGCCCGCTGCACAATCTGCAAACAGCCCGGGTCGATAGACACCGATACCACTGAATGTCAGCATCGCAGGGCCACTTTGAGAAAGCTGTCCGGACGACAGCGAGAAGTCGCCTTCCGGATGATGATCGGGATTATCAACCATGACCAGGTGCGCCAGCCCTTCAGGCTGCGTCGGCAGCCGCTCAAATGCGAAGTCAGTCCAGATATCACTGTTCACTACCAGGAATGGATCATCACCCAGCAAGGGCAGCGCATTGACTATCCCCCCCCCCGTTTCCAGCGCCCTCCCCGTTTCGGCTGAATACGCAATATCAACACCATACGCATGACCATCGTCCAGCGCTTTTACAATCTGCTCACCGAGGTGATCATGATTGATGACCAGCGCCGTAATCCCCGCCCGCGCCAGGGCATGCACATGCCGCTCAATCAGTGCCTGTCCTCCAATGCGCAACAGGGACTTGGGCGTGGTATCGGTCAGGGGCCGCATACGCTCACCACGACCGGCTGCGAGAAGCATGGCCTTCATGGAATCAATACGCCGACATTCATGGTTAGCCGCATTACCCATTATCCCAGCCACGGGTATGTTGTGCCACCAGTTCGGAGAACAGATCGATATGAGAGGCGTGGTCATTCAGGCACTCTATATATCCGTACTGCTTGCCACCGGCGGCAAGGAAAATGTCACGATTCTCCATCGCGACTTCTTCCAGGGTTTCCAGGCAATCAACACTGAAGCCGGGACACAGTACGTGAACGTTGCGGACGCCCTCTGCCGCGAGGGCCCTGAGGGTGTGATCGGTATAGGGTTGCAGCCACTGCTTCGGACCCAGGCGTGACTGGAAACTCAGCTGCCAGCGATCCGCGGGCAATTCGAGCGCCGCCACCAGCAACCCGGCCGTTTTATAACACTGGGTTGCATAGGGGTCACCGGCATCAACATAGGCCTGCGGGATACCATGGAATGACAGCAGCAGCTTGTCCGGTTCGCCGTGCTCCGACCAGTAACGGCGTACACTGTCAGCCAGTGCGCTGATATAGGCGGGATGCCGGTGGTAGTCGTTTATAAATCGCAGCTCGGGCAACTCACGCCAGTGGCGCAATTCATCGGCAACGGCATCAACGATGGAGGCCGTTGTCGTTGCCGAGTACTGCGGATAGAGCGGCAATACCAGCACCCGTTTCACACCCGCATTACGCAATTCCTGCAAACCCGCTGCGATTGAAGGTTGTCCATAGCGCATGGCCAGCGCCACTGTTCCGGGCAACCCGGTCTGTGACTGCAACCGGACCTGCAGGGCGGCATGCTGCTTAACTGAAATCACCATCAGGGGTGATCCTGCATCTGTCCACACCTTTGCATAGGCCTTTGCAGAACGTTTTGGGCGGGTCGTCAAAATAACCAGGTTAAGCACCAGCCACCAGAGGGGGCGCGCCAGTTCCACCACCCTCGGATCCCACAGGAACTCCCTGAGGTAGCGGCGTACGTCGGCAACAGACGGTGAATCCGGCGTCCCCAGGTTTACCAGCAGCACACCCAGGGGAGCGTCATGACTATCCGACTGTTTACTTGTCTGGCTGTTCATCAATCGATTATATCCCTGTCACGCAGACAGGCCTCCATATCCAGCTCCCGTACCGGGTGTTGCAATACGCCATGCAATGGAAACAGTGCACTTAACCTGTCAACGTACTGAACTTCCTGCTTGTCTGCCATTACAATAATGACGCTATCCCTGGAGTACTTCTGCAGGCTGTACAGAAACACATCCAGATTGCTGACATTGACACCGGCATAGTTATTGCCGTAACCGTAAATAAATTCCGCGACGACGATATCCGGTGTCCGGGACTTCAATGCACTGATGGCCTTGCGCATTGAACCCAGCCTGACTTCATGCAGTCCCAGTCGCCTGTACAAACCGGAGAAGTCCGGATGCAATGGCGATTCAACAATCGAAAACAGGTTTTTCTCTGACATGGGCCAGTCCACTGGCTGTACAGTTTAATATAATCCGCACACAATTTCGGCAACCGGCTACTGCACCGCCGCCATACCGGGCCACAGCCTGATAGCCAGATACAAAAAACCGAGCGCCATAATCGCACAGCCAGCAACCACCGTCAGCAACGGGGTTTGCACACCGTCTTTCAGCAGCATATTGATGCCAACTCCTGCCCCGATTGCGGTAACAAAAAAGCCGAACTCATTCACGATCAACATGGTCAGCAACGGTAGCGAATAGTTGCCATCCGGTGACAAAACACCCGATGACAGCAGGCCGACAGCAACCAGCAGCCCCATACCCAATGCCAGCCATGGAAAACTCAAGTTACCCATCATGCACCCCAGCCAGGTCAAACTCACGGCAGAAAGCCGTTTTCTTCCAGTTGCCGGTCATGCAGCCTGCCCAGCAACACCAATGCGACAACAGCACCAGTCAGTGCAAAAGCCATGTCTGACTGCGTATCCCAGATATAACCCTGTGTACCAAGAAATGCCTCGGCAGGGCCACCCGTAATTATCGCAACGGCCCATTCTACCAGTTCGTAAAAGGCACTGAGTGCCAGGCAAAAACACACCACCAGGAAATTCAGCCATGCCCGGCCCGCAATCACATCGTTGCGCAACAGGATCTCACGCGCAACCATTGCTGGAATGGCACCCTGTGCAAAATGACCCAGTTTGTCATAGTTGTTACGAGCCTGCCCGAATGTGTCCTGTATCCAGTCAAACAAAGGCACTTCTGCATAGGTATAATGCCCGCCCACCATCAGAATAATACAATGTACCAGGACCAGGCTGTATACCAGCCCGGTCAGGGGGAATGTCTTGCGCGTGGCCAGCAATACCCCCAGTCCGATGACGGCCGGCGACACTTCAAGAATCCAGGTCAGGGTATCTGCCGGCCGATATGCAGACCAGACAAACACCAGCATAAAAATGACCAGCCACAGTCTGTTCATTTCTCTCTCACCTATTTTAGGAAAGCTTTGATAATTCCGTCATTCCGGCCGGAGCGTAGCGGAGAGCCGGAATCCAGTGCTTTACATTCAATACGTTCTGGATTCCCGCCTTCGCGGGAATGACGAGTAACTGGTTAATCAGAGCCTCTTCAGGAGCGCCAGCACCTCGGCATCGATGAAGGCCCCGAACGCCGCCAGTTCATCATAGCGCCCCGCCACTTCAACCACGTAACCCAGGGTGCGGGGAATGTCCTGCAGATACCCGGGCTTGCCATCGCGATGATTGAGGCGGGCAAAAATACCGGCCGCTTTCAGGTGCCGCTGCATGCCCATCAGGTCAAACCAGCGCAGAAATTGCTGCGGATCTTCCTGGTCTTCGCGCAAAATGCCGGATTGCAGGGCAAGTTCCTGGTAACCGAGCGCCCAGTCTTCGACACGTGCGCGTGGCCAGGCGATGTAGCAATCACGCAGCAGCGAAACCAGGTCGTAGGTGACCGGCCCGATGACGGCATCCTGAAAGTCGAGTATCCCGGGGTTATTCCGGCCAGTCAGCATGAGGTTACGTGAATGGTAGTCCCGGTGTACACACACCTGTGGCTGTGCCAGTGCATTATCGGCAAGCAGTTTGGACGCGGCTTCGATCACACCTGTTTGTGTTTTGTCCGGCGCCAGACCAAGGTGCTTGCCAATCAGCCACTCATGACACAAGGCCATTTCGTTCAGTAACAGCGTACGGTCGTAGGCCGGCAATGAAGCATTGCCCGGCGTACAGGCCTGCAGAGTGGCCAGCGCCCCGAGGGCATCACCGTAAAGACGCTCAACCGTTTCCTCGTTGAGCGCATCCAGATAGGGGGCACTGCCAAGATCGGAGAGCAGCAGAAAGCCCTGCTCCAGATTTTCATCAATGACTTCCGGGACATTCAGACCAAGATCGAAAAACAATTTTGATATTTTTATAAACGGCCGGGAATCTTCCTTGTCCGGCGGCGCATCCATCACCACATAGCTGACACCTGTGTGGGTTACACGAAAGTAGCGGCGAAAACTGGCATCGGCAGATGCCGGCCTCAGGGTATATTCGCCGAAGTTGAGTTCGTCATCCAGCCAGGTTTTTAGTTGTTCGAGTCGTTCGGGCACGTAGCGGAGTCCTTTTAATATTCATAAATAAAATGGATCAGATGGAATCATCACTCGATGATGGGAATATTTTATGCAGTTTTGCGCACGTATATTCACGCATATCATCAGCAATCATGTAAAAGCACGGTATCGATATCAGGATAATACCGGTTGCAAACATCAGCCCAAAACCAAGGCTGACAGCCATCGGGGACAAAAAGGCTGTCTGGCCGGTGGCAAAAAATATTAATGGGGAAATGCCCAGAAAAGTCGTAATACTGGTGAGCAGGATGGGACGAATACGCACCCGGCCCGCTTCAATCATGGCTTCAAACCGGTCCATGCCTTCAGATCGCATGCGCTTGGCGAAATTGACGAGGATCAATGAATCGTTGACCACGATTCCGGTCAGGGCAAGAAAACCGATGGCTGACAGGAATTGCAGATTATAGCCAAACAGCATGTGACCAAACACCACGCCGATTATCCCGAATGGAATCGCAAACATGACCACCAGCGGGTCCAGCATGGAACGGAACAGTGCCGCCAGGATAAAGAAGATAATGGCAGCGGAAATCAACAGGGCATCGCGCATACCGCTAAAAGACTCGGAGGCATCTTTTTTCTCCCCCAGGAATACCAGCGTATACCCGGGCAGCGCTGATTCTATATCAGCAAATTCGGCACGCAGCATTTCGGTAATTTCGAGCGGTGTGGCCACCTGGTCATCCACCTCGGCCGTCACCAGCCCCAGGCGCTGGTTATCGCGTCGGCTGATGGTATTCATTGCACGACCGGTAGTGATTTCTGCAACATCTCCGAGATAGACCAGCCGGCCATCATCAAGCACGATGGGCAGACGGGTCAGGTCACTGCTACGACGAATGGCGTCCGGGTAAATCACACGCACGGGTGTACGCTTGTCACCCAGCGTCACGTGTACGGCTTCAACACCGAGAAAACCGGTCCGCACTGCATCGGCAAGTTCACTCTGTTTAATACCCAGTTCCCGCCCGCGTGCATTCAGGGAATACTGGTACTCGAGTTTACCGCTCTCAAGGTTCTGCCGGACATCATGCACACCCGGCAATCGCTGCAGGTACTCAAGCATACGAGTCGCCTGATTCCGCAGGACAATCACATCCGGCCCCGTCACACCCACTTCAATATCCGCACCCGCCGGTCCGCCCTGCGGACGCTGAATAGCAATGCGACTGATGCCTGTTATTGTCTGCAGTTTCTCACGCAACTCATTGATAATATCCTCGGTCGGACGGCTCCGGGTACCTTCCCATGCGAATTTCAGACTCACGAGGGGAGAAATGAAACGCTCGATAAATCCTTCCGGCTTTGCCTTCTTCAGGTCAATCACCAGCTGGATATAGTGACTGCCAAGCGCAAAGCGATTGAAGTCGATAAAGCTCACGCCCACATTGGTTAACAGCGTACTGAGCTCGTCGTCGTCGAGTGACTCCAGCACGATGTGCTCCATTTGCGTGGCAAGTTTGGCCGTATCATCAAGACTGTAGGTTTGTGGTGCTTCCGCATTAATGAAGAATTGCCCGATATCAACATCATCAAACAGCTGAAATGGAATCCGCGTAGTCGCGTACACCAGCGTGACAATCAGCACGGCAATGGTGAGCAGCGACACAAAATAGCGATTGATCAATGCCCAGCGCAACCAGCCAATGTAGCGATCCAGCAAGGCACTCCAGTCAACACGGCGTTCATGCGTCTTCTCGGTAGCTTGTCTTGTATGCAGCAGCTCTGCCGCATGCGAAGGCAACACCCCGAAGGCTTCCCACAAGGACCCCAGCAGCGACGCACTGACGACAACAGGAATCACGGCAATGAATGCACCCATGATCCCCTTGATAGAAAACATCGGCATGAACGCCGCGATCGTGGTTGCCGTGCTTGCCATAACCGGCCAGAACACCTCCCGTGCACCAATGCGTGCTGCTTCCGGGGCCGGCTTGCCCATCTCCATGTGCCGGTACATGTTTTCCGTCACAATAATCGCATCATCAACAACCAGGCCGAGTGCAATAAGAAAGGAAAACAGCGATATCATATTAATGGTGTAACCCAGATAAAAGATCGCAATTACAGCAAACAGAAAAGATACCGGTATCCCCATCGCGGTAATAAAAGCCACACGAAAGTTCAGAAACAGGTACAGAGACAACAACACCAGGAACAGCCCGACCAGTCCCGAGGACTTCACCGTGTTCAACCGGGTTTTGACATAGACCGACAGGTCATTGTACATGCCCACTTTTATGGTTGCCGGCAGCTCTGTTCTCAGCCGGGCTGCAAATTCCCGCACCGCATCGGCAACCGTGGTCGTCGAGGCATCCACCGTTTTTGTTACCGTCAGATTAACTGCCGGGCGGCCATTAAACCGGCCGATGGTTTCCGCCTCCTCCAGACGCAGCTGGATTTCAGCAATCTCGCCCAGCAGCAACTGACCGCCTCTGTCGTTACTGCGTACCGCAATTCGGATAATCGCCTCGGGATCCGGCGCCACACCCTTGCCACGCAACAGGATATCCCCTTCACTGGCTTTCAATGACCCGCCGGGCAGATCACGGAGGTTACCGCGAATGGCCGCCAGTACCTGCCCGAGAGAAACCTTGTGTGCTGCCAGTTCATACGGGTCGACCTCGACCCACAGTTCCCACTCCCGGTTGCCGGCCACACCGACGCTGGCAACACCCGGTATCTTGGCCATGCGCTGCTTGATACTGTCCGCCTGATCGTAGAGATAGCCACGCGACACATCACCGTACAGACTCATACTGATGACCGGGAAACGTGCCTTGATTCGGGTCAGTTCCGGCTCTTCGGCCTCATCGGGCAGATCGGTAATCTGGTCCAGTGCGGTTTGTGCATCGCGCATGTACTGGTCGACATCGGTGCCGGATTTCAGCTTGATAGTGACGACCCCAAGCCCTTCATTGCTGGTCGAGTTCATGACATCGATTTCAGGCATCCCCTCGAACTGTTCTTCGATCGGGATAATGACCTGGCGCTCAACCTCCTCGGGAGAGGCACCCTCAAACTTCACCGAGACACTCACGGCGTCCAGCTCAAGGGCAGGAAACATCTCCTGGGGCATGGCATTCCAGGACAGCACGCCGAGAATAACCACGATCACCAGTGACAGGTTGGTGATCAGAGGATTGTTGATTGAAAAGCGGATCAGTGCCATGAATGCCGGGGCCAGAGAAGAATCGTTTCAGTTATTCAGCGGCCGTATCGACGACCTTTACCTGCTGTCCGTGACTGAGTGCCGAGACATCCCGCATCACGACACGATCGCTGGCCACCAGGCCCTGCATCACAATTTGCAGGCCATTCACCCGCTCACCCGGTGTAACCTCAACCTGCTCCAGCGTGGAGCCGTCGAGACGAAAAACGTAGGCCCGGCCCTCATCAAGCAACAGCGCTGTCGAGGGAACGGCTGTAACCCGGTGCATCACACTTAATGGCAGCTGCACCCGGGCAACCAGCCCCGGCCTTGCCTGGTCACCGGCAATCCGCACACGCAGCGCATGGGTAAAGGTCTCCGGGTTCGGATCAATCTGCAGGGCACTGACCTTGCCCGGGACTTGCTGACCATTAACGTCGACAACGACATCCTGTCCCTGTGTTAGTGCTTGTGCAACATTGCCACGCACCTCTGCATATAAATCCAGTGACGCCGCATCGACCAGATCAACAACGGCCTGGCTCGGAGTAACGTAATCACCGACCTGTACATTGACGGCATTCACGGTACCGGCAAACGGTGCCGGTAACTGAGTGCGATCCAGGTTGCGTGCCGCACGGTTTCGCGCCGCCTCTTTCAGTGCCAGACGTGATGCGGCAGAGGCAACACTCGATTCAAGCCGTGCGACCTCTGACTCCAGCTGGATCAGCTTAATACGTGTTTCATCGAGCCGTGATTTTGAGACCAGCGAGTCCTCGCCCAGCTTCGCCAGCCGGTCAAGGTCGTTCTTCTGCAAGGTATAATTACTCTTCGAAAGTTTTAATAATTCGCCATCGCGCTGAATATTGCGAGTCTCCTGTGCCAGCTGTGCCTCGGCCTCGGCCAGTGCATCCTCGTAGTCCCCGGATAACAGCATCAACAAGGGTTCACCCTGCTGCACAACCTGCCCCGGTTCAACCGGACGCGCATGGACCTGGCCGGGCAGTTCAAAATGCAATGCCGCCTTGCGGGCCGGTTCCAGCCGCCCGCTGACGGTCTCCGTTGGCACCAGATCATGCAGCCCGACTGTTGATATCTGCACAACAGGCACAACGGCCTGTTGCAGCTCGGGATTTTTATCCGGTGCCGTCAACAACAGTAGAATGGCAACCCCGAGAAGGGCCGCCAAAACATATATTTTAGTACGTGATTTAATGGATAACATACTGATTATAAAATATTTGAAGTTACGGCCATTCTATGCGATTTTACCTCGCGCCTGCCAGAGGAGTGGCAAGCCCCGATTAACCTGACACACGTCCCGATGACCATAAGCGGCACGAACCCAGCTCAACTCTACCGTATTTCCCGGAATCTTCCGGAATGGTAGCGTATTCGCCGATGCGGCTACTGTCCCTCGCGACACTGCTGGCACTACCTTCTGCCGTATTTGCTGCCAGCCCCTGGCAGTGTGACAGCAACCCGGACGGCCTGTGGGATTGCACATCCAGGGCAGCGGCTGTTGAACAGGCTATACCGGTCACCACAGCCGATGAACCGGCCGTCAACCCGACGGACGGACCAATAACGACAGAACCCGCCGAAGCAAAAAGTCCACCGCAAATACCAGCGCCAACGGCGGCGACGGCAGTTCCTGAGACAACCACACCACCAGTGGTTGTGCCCGACAGTCCTGCCGCAGAGGAACCGCAGCCGGATACGTCTGCATCGCATGATGAGGCCACCACATCAACCGAACAAACAGCCGTTGCATCAACACTGGCCGCAGCCGCTGACAGCAGTAAAGAACCCGCAGACAAGGAACCCGGATACTCCCGCTGGGCACTGTGCCCGCCTGTTCAGTATCGCAGCGTCGACAAACCGACATCCGAGACCGGTGCAATCGAGCTGCAGGCTGATAACGCACAGGCCCGTGACAACAACATCTTTACCCTGGAAGGTAATGCCGTTGCACAAATGGACTGGCAACGACTGGAAGCAAACAGCCTTACCTATCATCAGGATGAAGGCAAAATTGATGCCGAAGGCAGTGTAAGCTACACCTCGCCTGAACTATTGATTGACGGTGACCGTGGCACACTTTACCCGGACACCGATACTGGCGATATCGAACGGGCCAGTTATGTCCTGCCGCAGCAGCATGCACGTGGCACTGCCAGCTCCATGGAACTCGACGGGCGTGATTACCAGCATTTAAAGGACGTATCGTATACAACCTGTCCGGTCAGCAGCACTGACTGGGAAATTTTTGCCAAACAGGTGGACCTCAATCAGGAAGACGGATGGGGTGTGGCCCGAAATGCCAAAGTGGAGCTCAAAGGCGTACCTGTACTGTGGACACCCTACCTGAGCTTCCCGCTCGATGACCGCCGCAAGTCGGGCTTGCTGATACCCAGGTTCGGCATTACCGAAGAAACCGGTGTCGACATCAGCACACCGTACTACTGGAATATTGCACCGGACAAGGACGCCACCATCGTACCACGGTTCATGAGTGACCGCGGCGTCATGCTGGGTGGTGAATTCCGCTACAAGAACCGCACAAACCATGGCACGCTCAGCGGCGAATACCTGCCCTCGGATAATGAGTTCAACAACAAGGACCGCTACCTGGCAGGGTTCCGCCACAAGGGCAATCCACTCCCGCGGCTGGAGACAACCATCAGGGCCAGCGAAGTTTCAGACGATTTCTATTTTGAGGATTTTGGTAAAAATCTGGTTCAAACCAGCCAGACCAACCTGGAGCGCACCGCCGCTGCAGCCTATCATGGTCGCGGCTGGAACCTGGGCCTTATGGTACAGGACTACCAGACTATAGATCCCACCATCAAGCCAGATAAGCGACCTTATGAGCAAGTTCCGAGAGTTGTGTTCGACATTGCACCGGCAAGCCGTTTACTTGGACTTGAATTCGAAGCCGATGCAGAAGCCAATTATTTCAGGCACAGCGGGAACACGCTGGTTGAAGGCAGCCGCTTTGACATACAGCCCCGATTCAGCCTTCCCGTAAACCGGCCAGGCTGGTACGTTGACCCGGCAGTCAGCGTACGCTACACGGCGTACAATCTCGACAATACTGCAGCGGGAGAAAGCAAACGCCCGTCACGTACCACACCGGTTGTGAGCCTGGATGCCGGCAGTTTTTTTGAACGCAACAGTCGCTGGGGCGATACTGACTTTGTCCAGACGCTGGAACCAAGACTGTATTACCTGTACGTCCCTGATGTTGACCAGGATGACATACCGGTATTCGATAGCGGAGAATACGATTTCAATTACTGGAACCTGTTCCGGGAAAACCGCTTCAGTGGCCCGGACCGGATGGGCGATGCCAACCAGCTGGCCCTGGCACTGACTTCACGTTTCCTGAACCCCGCCAGCGGTGTACAGCAATTCAGCATCAGCCTTGGATCGCTGCTGTACTTCCGTGACCGCGAGGTCACCCTGCCCGGCGAACCCGTGGAGACCGACAGCAGCTCCAATATTATTGGTGAAATGACACTGGCGCTGACGCATAACTGGCGTGCCAGGGCCGAAACGCAATGGAACCCGCATGCATCACAGGCAGAACGAAACAGCCTGCACCTGCAATACCGCAAGGGCTCGCGGCAGCTTGTCAACCTTGCCTACCGCTACCGCAGGGATATACAGGAACAAACAGATATCTCGATGCTGTGGCCCCTTGGCCGCTCCTGGCACTTGGTCGGACGGTGGTATTATTCGCTGCTGGATAATACAACTCTCGAGGCTCTGGGCGGTCTTGGCTATGAAAGCTGCTGCTGGTCGGTACAACTCGTTGGCAGCAGCTACGTGAAGAATCGTAACTCACGAACGAATGCCGTTTTCCTGCAGGTAGAACTTAAAGGTCTGGGCAACCTTGTTAACACCGTCGATAAGGCACTGGAACGTGGTATCCTTGGCTACGAATCACTTGACTATTAGAGCTTTCCTGATGAAGTATTTACCTGCGCTGTCCGGCATCTTCCTGCTGTTTACTCTTTCCATTACCCGGGCTGAAGATATCCCGCCTCCTCATACAGAAGATATCGTTGTTGAAGATATTGATGCCTCATCTGCCCTCGCGGAAGATGACGCTCCGACCAGGGCGCAATATTCTCTAAACAGTATTGTTGCCATCGTCAACGATGACATCATCATGTCCAGCGAACTGGAGAGTGCCAGCCGGGAAATCGTAAAACAGTTAAACGAGAAAGGCACACCCATCCCGGACCAGGCGGTGCTTGACAAGGAAGTACTGGAAAAGCTGGTGATGGAGTCACTGCAGCTGCAAATAGCCACGGTCAACGGCATAACGGTTGATGACAGCCTGTTAAACAGCGAGATAAAAGATCTGGCCGAAAAGAACAGCGTCAGCCTGACAGAGTTCCGGGATATCCTGGAACGTGACGGCTACAGCTATGAGCAGTTCCGTGATGATATGCGCAAACAGCTCACTATCATGCAGGTTCGCAGACAAATGGTTACCAGCCGTATCAAGGTCAATGACCAGGAAATAGACAACCTGCTGGCAACCCTCAAGTCCAGCGGCAAGGGCAGCGTGGAATATCACCTCGGACATATCCTGATCGCCATTCCCGAGGCGGCCAGCCCGGCAGAAATCCAGGCAACCGAAGTCCGCGCCAACAATACACTCAGGCGACTCAGAGGCGGCGCTGACTTTGCCGAGGTCGCCATTGTCGAATCTGACAGCCAGACAGCCCTTGAGGGCGGTGACATCGGCTGGCGCAATCTTGGGCAATTACCGAGCATGTTCCTTGATACCGTTAAAACCATGCAAGTGGGTAGCATCTCGGATCTGATTCGCAGCACCGGCAGCTTTCACATTATCAAACTACTGGATAAACGTGGTGATGAACGCCATTTTGTCGAACAAACAAAAGCACGACATATTCTGCTCAAACCCGATGAAGTCAACACAGAAGAAGAAATAAGAGTGCGAATAGAGCAGCTTGAAATTCGTCTGCGTGGCGGTGAAGACTTCGCCACCCTGGCGCTTGCAAACTCGCAGGATACCCTGTCGGCTGCCAAGGGCGGTGATCTTGGCTGGATCAGCCAGGGAGATACCGTACCCGAGTTCGAGGAAGCCATGAACAGTCTTGCACCCGGCGGGATCAGCAAGCCGGTCAAAACCGAATTTGGCTGGCACCTGATACAGGTGCAGGAACGCCGCACTCACGACAGCACAGAAGAGTACGAACGCTCAAAAGTCAGGAACCTGATTCGCTCCAGGAAATATGAAGAGGAATTATTTCTCTGGCTGCGCCGCCTGCGTGATGAATCCTATGTGGAATACCGGATAGACACGCCTTGATGCCGGGAACCTGTTTCTTCTTTAAATCTGTATGCCCGGTAAAACCCCTCGAATCGCTCTGACTCCCGGCGAGCCTGCCGGCATCGGTCCGGACCTGTGTCTGCTGCTGGCACAACAGGAACAAACAGCCGAACTCGTCACCATCTGTGACCCGGAGTTATTGCAGCAGCGCGCACTGCAACTCGGCCTGCCCTTCCGGTTCCACCTGTTCGACCCCGCTCGCACAGCACAACAAATGACTGCCGGCGAACTCTGCATCCTGCCTGTCAGGATGAAAGTACCGGCACAGAGCGGCGTACTTGATACACGTAACGCACGCTACGTACTCGACACACTGGACGCTGCCATCGACGGCTGTCAGTCCGGGCAGTTTGATGCCCTTGTCACCGGACCGTTACACAAGGGCAACATCAACGATGCCGGCATTCCATTCTGTGGACACACCGAATACCTGGCAGCCGCAACCCGGACAGAAGACGTCGTCATGCTGCTGGCAACCAACAGCTTGCGTGTTGCGCTGGTTACGACACACATACCGCTTTCACAGGTCAGTTCACACATTACATCTGATCGCCTGCAACGCATAATCCGCGTGCTGCATACCAGTCTGCAATCACGCTTCCGGATAGACCAGCCACGCATCAGGGTTTGCGGACTCAACCCGCATGCCGGCGAAGGCGGCCATTTGGGACGCGAGGAAATCGATGTCATCATACCGACACTGCAGGGGCTGCGTGACGAGGGAATCAGCCTTGAGGGCCCGCTACCGGCTGACACTGTTTTCAACAAGTCCAGCCTCAAAGGCTGTGATGCCATTCTCGCCATGTATCATGACCAGGGCCTGCCGGTACTGAAACACAGCAGTTTTGGCCGTGCCGTCAACATCACGCTGGGGCTGCCAATCATCCGGACTTCAGTTGATCACGGTACGGCCGTGGATCTTGCAGGGACCGGCAACGTCGACACCGGCAGCCTGCAGATGGCAATTTACAGCGCCATCAGTCAATGCAGCACAGATTAACATGGAAGTTCACTGCTGGTACCGCTCCATGGCACACACCATTTGTCTGCGGCATCTGTCCAGGATGTGAGAAACGAGTTGCTGGAAGCACTCAACCCTGGAATTTCATGGTCACGTTCTCGCCGTGGCGGATGATGTCACCGGACAACAGGTAGACCACATCCTCGGCAATATTGGAGGCATGATCGCCAATCCTTTCCAGCTGGCGGCACACCGATAGCAGCATCAGCCGTTGAGCAGCATTCTCAGGATGTTTTTGTATCAGCTCGATCTGACGGGGAAGTTCTGCGCTGCACATTTTGTCCACTTCATCGTCCATTTCCAGGACCATCGCGGCAAGTTCGTAGTCTGCCTCGACAAAGGACAGCAGTGTCTTGCGCAGCATCAACCTGGCCTTCCTGTAGATGATGTGCATGCTTTCCGGTATTTCCATGGCAGGATCTGCTGACAGCTTGACTGCGGTTTCAGCAATATTCTTTGCATGGTCACCGATCCTCTCCAAATCCGTGTTGATCTTGAGCACCGAGATGATGAGGCGCAGGTCACTGGCCACCGGCTGGTAGAGTGCGAGCAGCTTCAGGCACTCCTCCTCCATCTGGATCTCGATATTGTCGATCTCGATATCGCCCTTGATCACACGCCTCGCTGCCGCCTCGTCCAGCTGTATGACAGCATTGAATGCCATACTGACCTGCGCTTCTATCTTGTTACCGATATCAATGAGATGCGTATTCAGTCGATCCATTTCCCTGAGAAAATGCAGTGTCACTGTCCCCCCTCCCTCAGCCGAACCTGCCGGTGATGTAGTCGCGGGTACGCGAGTCCACCGGATTCTGAAAAATCTTCTCTGTTGCATTGACCTCGACCAGATCGCCGAGATGGAAAAAGCCGGTTCGCTGGGACACACGCGCAGCCTGTTGCATTGAGTGGGTAACGATGACGATTGAATAGTTCTCCTTCAGCTCCCACATCAGATCCTCGATCTTGCTGGTCGCAATCGGATCGAGCGCCGAGCAGGGTTCGTCCATCAACAGCACTTCCGGATTAATGGCAATAGCTCGCGCAATACAGAGCCGCTGCTGCTGACCGCCGGAGAGCCCGGTTGCCGGCTGGTGCAGACGGTCCTTTACCTCTTCAAAGAGACCGGCTTTTTGCAGGCTGGTGACCACGCATTCTTCAAGGTCCGTGCGATGCTCGGCCAGACCGTGGATCTTTGGCCCATAGGCAACATTTTCAAACACCGACTTCGGGAACGGGTTCGGCTTCTGAAACACCATACCGATACGGCTGCGCAGCTCCACCACATCCACGTCCGCTGCATAGATATCCTGACCGTCCAGCGTGATATTGCCGCTTACCCGGCAACCATCGACAACATCGTTCATGCGATTCAGGCAACGCAGGAAGGTGGTCTTGCCACAGCCAGACGGGCCAATCAGCGCAGTTATCTGCTTGCTGTAGATATCGATCGAGACATCGCGCAAGGCCTGGGTATCGCCGTAATAGACATCCACATGTTCTGCCGTCAGCCCGGGCGTAGAGAC
>JBDLIH010000019.1:0-42313 GCA_039714975.1 Pseudomonadota bacterium | reverse complement strand
AGTTGTGCGCGCCCCCGGATTGGCGAGGAACGCAGGGCATCGGCGTCAGCCGATGAGTGCGCCGGGTGCCCTTCTCTTTGGGTACTTTCTCTTGGGCAAACAAGAGAAAGTACCTCGCCGACAGGGCGAAACCCGTAGATAAAAAAAGTAATTAACCCGAATGGGTGAACAAGGAACCTAATCCTGTTCCTTGGAATGCTCGATCAGGGCATACGCCGAATGATTATGAATGGACTCGAAATTTTCAGATTCCACAGTATAGGCATTGATCCGTTTGTCTTCGTTCAGGCGGGTGGCAACATCCCGCACCATGTCTTCAACAAACTTTGGATTGTCGTAAGCCTTCTCGGTGACGTATTTCTCGTCGGGACGTTTCAGCAGTCCATAGAGTTCACATGAAGCTTCATTTTCAATTATGTCAATGAGGTCTTCGATCCAGACAAAGCCGTTAGTCTCGGCATTGACGGTGACATGCGAACGCTGGTTATGGGCACCGTAATCAGAGATCTTCTTGGAACAGGGGCACAGGCTGGTAACCGGCACGACGACCTTGATATTCATTTTCGGATTACCGTTGATGATTTCGCCAATCAGGGTGACATCGTAATCCAGCAGGCTTTCGACACCGGAAACAGGCGCCTTTTTGTTTACGAAGTAATGGAAACTCATTTCGATATGACCTGAATCGGCTTCCAGGCGTTCGGTCATTTCTTTCAGCATTTCCCGGAACGATTCAACGGTGATCTCACGTTCGTGGGTGTTCAGGATTTCCACGAAACGTGACATGTGTGTGCCCTTGAAGTGATGGGGCAGGTTGACGTACATATTGAAGGTGGCGATGGTGTGCTGCTCACCGACAGAGCGGTCCTTCACGCGTACCGGGTGACGTATGTTCTTGATGCCGACCTTGTCGATGGGAATCTGCCGGCTATCGGCGCTGCTTTGCACATCGGCAATGCTGTTTGGGTTGTCGTGTACGAGTTCAGTGGCTTTCATCTTGGTGGTCCGGGTGTTACCTGTACAGTGCCTGACAAGCCGGGGAACGAGAGACTACCGGCCGCAGTGTCATGTGCCTATCCGCCCAAAGGGGTAGTGTTCGTACTCCGGGTTGTGTCTGGGGGCCGGGTTGGTGTCCTCTAATTCCTGAGTGATTTAGTCAGGATATTACCTGAGCAGCGTCACGGGTGCAATTCGCTGAACCCCAATGCGACTCAATTACCTTTCTCTTTCAATGATATAGCTTGATATCCAGCGCAGGGGGTCGGCGCTGTCCGAAAATCCCGAAAGGCTGTCCAGTGCCTCGCGATGAAGTTCGCTGGCACGCTGGCGGGCAGCATCCATGCCCATCAGTGCCGGGTAGGTGGATTTCTCGCGAACCTGGTCCATGCCCGGGTTCTTGCCCAGAGTCCGGGCTTCACCCTCGACATCGAGAATATCGTCGCGTATCTGGAAGGCCAGTCCTATGCACTTGGCGTAGTGATCCAGTTTGTCGATGGCTGACTGGTTTGTCGTCCTGCCGCACAATGCGCCGAGTACCACACTGGCACGTATCAATGCGCCGGTCTTGTGGATATGCATGTCTTCCAGTTCGGCGATATTCAATTGCTGGCCTGTGGCGGCCAGGTCAATGGCCTGCCCGCCGGCCATGCCACGGGAGCCGGATGCCTGTGCCAGTGTGTTGATCATACGCAGGCGCGTGGGTTCACCGACGCCGTCATCGTTGCCATTGGATAACACCTGAAAGGCGAGGGACTGCAAGGCATCACCGGCGAGGATGGCAGTCGCTTCATCGAAGGCACGGTGACAACTGGGCTTGCCACGCCGCAGGTCATCATCATCCATCGCGGGCAGGTCGTCATGGATGAGTGAGTAGGTGTGGATGAGTTCGATGGCGCAGGCCGGGCGATCGAGTGATTTTCTGTCGGCCCCCACCGACTGGCCTCCGGCATAAACGAGTGTCGGGCGGATGCGTTTACCGCCATCCATGACCGTATAGCGAATGGCTTCATGGAGTGGGGCGGGGTGCGTTCTGGCGGGTGGCAGCCAGGCATCAAAGGCGCGTTCAAGGCGTTCCTGGCACTGTGCCATGAACGCTGCCAGTGCAGTATCAGGCATCTTCACTGTCGAAGGGTGCGATATCGTCCTGGCCGCTTTTCTGCATCAGGATTTCGACTTTTTGTTCGGCATTTTTCAATGCCTGCTGGCAGGTCCTCGATAATTGCACACCACGTTCGAAGTGACTGAGCGAGTCCTCCAGACTCAAGTCTCCTTTCTCCATGGTCTCCACGAGGGTTTCCAGTTCTTTCAGGGAGGCCTCGAAATCGGTCTTTTCAGGTATTTTTTTTGCCATGACTTGAATCTTTTTGTGAATCAGCCTACGTTACCCCACCCCGGTAACAAGGGTCAATCGAGACGCCGGTTCATCCCTGATGAAGGTTCGGGTTGACGCCGAAAAGAAGTCAGACTAAAGTATACGGTATTAGACCAAGTCTAAAAGCTTATGGGGCCATCGCGCCTCTATTACAACGAAATGTACGAGGACACTACTATGGATTTAAAAGGCAGCTCAACAGAACAGAATTTGAAAGATGCGTTTGCCGGTGAATCACAGGCCAACCGTCGTTATCTGTATTTTGCAGCCAAGGCCGATGTCGAGGGTTACAACGATGTTGCTGCCGTTTTTCGTTCCACTGCTGAAGGTGAAACCGGCCATGCACACGGCCATCTTGAATACCTGGAAGAGGTCGGTGATCCTGCAACGGGTCTGCCTATCGGTGCCACCTCGAACAACCTGAAAGCCGCGATTGCCGGCGAAACACACGAATACACGGATATGTACCCTGGCATGGCCAAGTCTGCCCGTGACGAAGGTTTTGACGAAATCGCGGACTGGTTTGAGACGCTGGCCAAGGCCGAGCGCTCACATGCCAATCGTTTCCAGAAAGCACTGGATGCTCTGGACGATTAAGGCTTGCAACGAAAAGGCGGTCTGTAACGGGGGGCCGGTTTTTCCGGCCCCTTTGCATTGGGCATTCATAAAAGGAAGGCAGCAATGACGTCAACGACTGAAGGTACTCGCGAAGGCAGTCTGGAAGCACCAACACGGCATCCACTTGACTGGACCAGTCCGTCCTTCTATGAGGAAGAGAATCTCTTCAGGGAGCTTGAACGGGTCTTCGACATCTGTCACGGTTGCCGCCGCTGTTTTAACCTGTGCAATTCATTTCCCACATTGTTTGATGCCATTGATGAATCCGATACCCTGGAGCTGGATGGCGTACCGCGTGAAGTCTACTGGGATGTCGTCGACCACTGTTACCTGTGTGATATGTGTTACATGACAAAGTGCCCCTATGTGCCACCACACGAGTGGAATGTGGATTTCCCGCACCTGATGTTGCGTGCCAAGGCCGTCAAGTTTAAAAAAGGCAATGTACGAACACGTGATCGCATCCTGACAGCGACCGATACCGTCGGAAAGCTGGCCGGCATCCCGATTGTAGTGCAACTTGTAAACTCCACGAATAAAACCGGACTCGGGCGCAAGGCACTGGACAAGGTGCTGGGTGTGCATCCCGATGCCATTCTTCCCGAGTACCATTCAAAGACCCTGCGCAAGCGCATTGGCAAGGGGTCCGGTGCAGCAGACTCGGCTGTTCCCGCCGGGCCGACCCGGGGCAAGGTGGCCCTGTTTGCAACTTGCTATGGCAACTACAATGAGCCCGGCATAGGTCAGGATCTGGCGGCCATCCTGCAGCATAATGACATTCCGGTGACGCTGGCCCGCAAGGAACAATGTTGCGGCATGCCAAAGCTTGAACTGGGTGATCTGGAAGCCGTCAAGGCGGCCCGTGATGCCAATATTCCCGAACTGGTGAAACGGGTGGATGAGGGTTGGGATATTATCGCACCGGTCCCTTCCTGCGTGCTGATGTTCAAACAGGAACTGCCGCTGATGTTTCCTGATGACGCCGATGTTGCCAGGGTCCGTGATGCCATTTTTGACCCGTTTGAATATTTAATGCTGCGGCACAGGCATGATTTGCTGAAGACCGATTTCAAGACATCACTTGGCAAGATCGCCTACCATGTTGCCTGTCACCTGCGGGTACAGAATATCGGTATGAAGACACGTGATTTGTTACAACTGATACCGGATACTTCCGTTGCACCGATTGAACGTTGTTCCGGGCATGACGGTACCTACGCGGTCAAAAGCGAGTTCCATGAGATCTCAATGAAAATCTGCCGACCGGTTGTCAACAGCGTAAAAAAGGCAGACGCGGCCCATTACAGCAGTGACTGCCCCATGGCCGGACACCAGATCGGGAACGGACTGGACAACGGCAAGGCGCCGGAGCATCCGCTGACCCTGTTGCGCATGGCCTACGGATTGTAATGAAGTGTCGTAGCCCGGATGGAGTGGAACGGAAACCGGGAATGTGTAACAGAACTCCCGGATTCCACTGCGTTTCATCCGGGCTACAGGCTATATGTGAAGAATCAAAGGTACGAATATGGATAAACTGACCCGCAGCGATCTCTACAGCCTTGAGCAGTATGCCGAGAAACGTCCTGAAATTCGTGCACAGGTGATGAAGCACAAGAAGAACCGCAATATTCACATCGGCCCGGTAGCAACGATTTACTTCGAAGATCGTCAGACGATTCAGTATCAAATTCAGGAAATGCTGCGTGTCGAGCGTATCTTTGAGGTCGACGGTATCGAGGAAGAACTGGCAGCCTATAATCCGCTGATCCCCGATGGCAGTAACTGGAAGGCAACCTTCATGATAGAAGAGACGGATGTTGAAAAACGGTATGATTTGCTTGCCAGCCTGATCGGGGTTGAAGAGCGGGTCTGGGCACGGGTTGATGGTAATGAACAGGTGTTCGCCATTGCCGATGAAGACATGGAGCGGGACACGGAAGAAAAAACCTCCTCGGTACATTTTCTGCGTATTGAATTGTCTGAAAAGATGGTTGTAGACCTCAAGCAGGGTGCTGCCCTGGGTATTGGCATTGACCATCGAAACTATTCGCATGAGGTTGAACCCGTCGCGGGCTCCTTGCGGGATGCCCTGATCGCCGACCTGGCGTGACAGATTTCCTGATAATTATCCGCTTTTCGACCAGGTTTGCTGCGGGTTCGCATTGCAGCAGGCAGCGCGTTAAACTGCGCATCCAATGAAATCCGCTCAATTCTTTTTCCCGTCTGCAAGCAGGGTGTTGTCTGTCGCCTTGCTGTGCTGTGTCCCTGCATGCACGCTGGCAAACGACGACGAGGAACTTGGCTGGCAGCAGAATTATGTCGAGAAACCCGGGAAAAAGGATGCCTGGCAGGAGCTGGATGTGGCGTTACCGGCCTATCCTGAAAGAAAGAACCTGATGGATCTGAAGATTGCCACAGACGGCATGCAATATACGGTTTACCTGGATAAACCCTCGCTGGTCATGGGCGAAGACGGCGTGGTGCGGTATACGGTTGTACTGGTTCCAGGTTCCGGTCTTTGGAATGTCTCATATGAAGGCCTGCGCTGCGGTGAGAAGCAATACCGCCGCTATGCCTACGGTGTCGATGGAAACTGGCGGCCATTGAACACTTCACCCTGGCGGGATGTGCGTGGAAGCGGGGCCAATCGCTATCGCCTGATTCTCTACAAGCACTATTTTTGTAATCCGATGCGACCCTATCAGTCTGCCGAGCAAATGCTCGACAGCTTTAATGAGAGCTGGCATGAAATGTAAACAACCCTGTTCGGTGTTCTCAAAAAACGATCAATTATCATGAGTGCCGTATACGACGCCGCCGCCATCGAGGTATTGAGTGGTCTGGATCCGGTTCGCAAGCGCCCGGGTATGTACACCGATACCACGCGTCCCAATCACCTTGCGCAGGAAGTTATAGATAATAGTGTCGATGAGGCGGTTGCCGGCCATGCCTCGCGCCTGGATGTGAAAATATACAAGGACGGCTCACTGGAGGTCCGGGATAACGGCCGGGGAATGCCGGTGGATGTACACCCGGAGGAAGGTATCCCGGGCGTCGAGGTGATTCTTACGCGCTTGCATGCCGGCGGCAAGTTTTCATCCAAAAACTACCAGTTTTCCGGTGGCCTGCACGGGGTCGGTGTGTCGGTTGTCAACGCACTTTCGAAGCACCTCGAAGTGTGGGTGCGCCGTGGCGGCAAGGAATACAACATGGCATTTGCAGACGGCGAAAAAGTATCGTCGCTGGAGGCCATCGGCAAGGTCGGGAAACAGAATACCGGCACTACGTTGCGCTTCTGGCCGGACCCGCAATACTTCGACTCCGCAAAGTATTCTCTGCCACGCCTGAAACATGTGTTACGCGCCAAGGCGGTGCTCTGTCCGGGCCTGCAGGTGACGGTGCACGACGAGAGCAGTGGTGAGAAACTGGAGTGGTGCTATGCAGACGGCCTGCGTGATTACCTGGCGGGTGAGCTGGGTGGCACACTGATACTGCCGGAAGAACCGTTTGTCGGCCGTATGGAAGGCAATAATGAAACCGCTGAATGGGCGCTGGCATGGTTACCCGAGGGCGGTGAGCCGGTGGCCGAGAGTTATGTCAACCTGATCCCCACCATACAGGGGGGTACACATGTTAATGGTTTGCGTATGGGGTTGACAGAAGCAGTCCGGGAATTCTGCGAGTTCCGTAATTTGTTGCCACGCGGCGTGAAGCTGAGTCCCGAGGATGTATGGGATAACTGCAGTTATATCCTGTCGGTCAAATTGCTGGATCCGCAGTTCAGCGGGCAGACCAAGGAACGCCTGTCATCACGGGAATGTGCAGCGTTTATATCCGGTGTGGTCAAGGATGCGTTCGGGTTGTGGCTGAATCATCATACCGAGACGGGTGAGCGCATCGCCTGGTTGGCCATCGAGAGAGCCCAGTCCCGTCAACGTGCCGGCAAGAAGGTCGTACGCAAGAAAGTGACCTCTGGTCCGGCACTGCCGGGCAAACTGGCTGACTGTACCTCGACCGACAGCGAGCGTTCCGAACTGTTTCTGGTGGAAGGGGACTCGGCAGGAGGCTCGGCCAAGCAGGCGCGTGATCGGACTTTCCAGGCCATCATGCCGTTACGCGGCAAGATATTGAACACCTGGGAGGTGGATCCTGCCGAGGTGCTGGCCTCGCAGGAAGTGCACGATATCTCAGTCGCTATCGGTGTCGAACCCGGGGTAAATAACCTGTCCAGGTTGCGTTACAGCAAGATTTGTATCCTGGCTGATGCCGATTCCGACGGTGCGCATATTGCGACTTTGTTGTGTGCGCTGTTCCTGAGGCATTTTCGCGCCCTGGTCGAAGCAGGTCATGTGTATGTGGCAATGCCGCCCCTGTACCGTATTGATGCCGGCAAGGAGGTGTTCTATGCGCTGGATGATAGCGAGAAACAGGGCGTGATTGACCGTATTGCGGCAGAGAAAATCAAGGGCAAGGTGATGGTGCAGCGCTTCAAGGGACTCGGTGAGATGAACCCGATGCAATTGCGCGAGACCACGATTGCACCGGAGACCCGGCGACTGGTGCAGCTGACCATCGACTCGAACGACGACACCCACAAGGTGATGGATATGTTACTGGCCCGCAAGCGCGCCACTGATCGCCGCAACTGGCTGGAGACCAAGGGTGACCTGGCAGAGGCGTAAAGTGTGCCTCTGCAAACTGGAAATATCTGTAGGAGCGCATTGTATGCGCGATCGCGGCTGCAAGCCGCTCCTACGACAATCGATAATTAGCAGACAATTCTGATATGGAAACCATTGAACTTGACTACGAAGGCATCGAACAGCTGCCGCTGAAGACCTTTACCGAGAAGGCATACCTGGATTACTCCATGTATGTCATTCTTGACCGCGCACTGCCACACATCGGTGATGGCCTGAAACCGGTGCAACGTCGCATTGTCTATGCGATGTCGGAACTTGGTCTGCTGGCAGCGGCCAAGCACAAGAAATCCGCGCGCACGGTGGGTGACGTGCTGGGCAAGTTCCATCCGCATGGTGACACCGCCTGTTACGAAGCCATGGTGCATATGGCGCAGCCCTTTACCTACCGCTATCCCCTGATTGACGGTCAGGGCAACTGGGGTTCACCGGATGACCCGAAATCATTTGCAGCCATGCGTTACACCGAGGCACGGTTGGCACCCTATGCCGAGGTATTACTCGCCGAACTGGGGCAGGGTACGGTTGAATGGACACCGAACTTTGACGGCACTCTGGAAGAGCCGGTGCTGTTGCCGGCCCGCCTGCCCAATGTATTACTCAATGGGGCAACCGGCATTGCCGTGGGTATGGCTACCGATATTCCGCCACATAACCTGGTAGAGGTGGCAGAGGCGGCAGTGTTGTTACTGGATAAACCCAAAACCGGTATCGATGAGTTATGCGAGATTATTCAGGGTCCGGACTTCCCGACCGGTGCTGAGATCATTACCCCGCGGGCAGAATTGATCGAGGCCTACAAGACCGGGCACGGCAGTGTTCGTATGCGTGCCTGCTATGAAATAGAAAATGCTGACATCGTGGTTACTGCCTTGCCGTATCAAACCTCCGGCGGCAAGGTGCTGGAGCAGATTGCCGCGCAAATGACGGCGAAGAAGTTGCCGATGGTTGAGGACCTGCGTGATGAATCCGATCACGAGAACCCGACGCGTCTGGTTATAGTGCCGCGTTCCAACCGGGTAGATACCGAGGCGTTGATGTCGCACCTGTTTTCCAGCACCGGCCTGGAACGCACTGCACGCATGAACCTTAATCTGATCGGTCTGGATGGTCGACCAAGAATCAAGGACTTGCGTGTCATTTTAAAGGAGTGGCTTGAATTCAGGACGGCAACGGTTCGACGGCGCCTGGAGTACCGGCTGGATAAGATCAACCGCCGTCTGCACCTGCTTGAAGGCTTGCTGATTGCCTACCTCAACCTGGATGAAGTTATCCGTATTATCCGCAGGGAGGACAAACCCAAAGCGGCATTGATCAAGCGCTTCAAGCTGACCGAGCTACAGGCAGACTACATTCTCGATACCCGCCTGCGCCAGTTGGCGCGTCTTGAAGAGATGAGGATCAGGGGTGAGCAGGAAGAACTCGCCAGGGAGCGTGATGCCCTGAAGCAGACGCTGGCATCCAAACAGCGGTTGAAAACCCTGATCAAGAAAGAGATCCAGGTGGATGCAGACAAGTACGGTGATGTGCGGCGTTCACAGCTGGTCGACCGTGCACCGGCCCAGGCCATGGATGCAACAGTACTGATCCCCAGCGAGCCGGTCACAATCATATTGTCAAAGAATGGCTGGGTACGTGTCGCCAAGGGGCACGAGATCGATCCGGTTGAATTGAATTACAAGTCGGGTGATGAATTCGCGGCCGCTGCGCGAGGACGCAGCAATCAACTGGCCGTGTTTATTGATTCAGTCGGCAAGACCTATACGCTGCCGGCCCATTCACTGCCTTCGGCCCGTGGACAGGGTGAACCCCTGAGTGGCCGGCTGAAGCCGGCGGACGGAGCACGTTTCATCGGTGTGATGGCGGGTGATCCGGAACAGATGTATTTGCTTGCCAGCGATTCAGGTTATGGTTTTGTCGGCAAGCTGAGTGATATGTACACACGCAACAAGGCTGGCAAGGCCACCCTGTCGATACCCAAAGGGGCAAGCGTGCTGGCACCGGTGCCGGTAAGGTCGCTGCAGGATGACTGGATTATCGCCGTGTCATCCGAAGGTTATATGCTGGTGATACCACTGGACGAGTTGCCGCAAATGAGCCGTGGCAAAGGCATCAAGATTATTAATATCCCGTCGGCGAAACTCAAGAGCCGGGAAGAATTCGTTGCAGCGATTGACTGTATTCAGGAGGGCGAGAAACTGACTGTGTTTGCGGGCAAGAAACACAAGACCATGAAAGCCGTGGAAGTGGACGAGTTTGAAGGCGAGCGTGGCCGGCGTGGACGCAAGTTACCGCGTGGCTACCAGAAAGTGGATCGAATTCGCGTAGAAATAAAGTAGCCGAAATGCCGGTGGCGATGTTACTTCCCTTGCTGGCGCCTTAATTCTTCCAGGCGTGCCAGCACCCTGTTGGCGCGTTCGACGCGTTCCCGTAATTCCTGGTTCTCGGGGTCCAGCGAGAGTCCTTTTGTCCAGATTCGTATGGCTTCCAGTACATTATCTGCACGGTACTGGGCATCGCCGGTGGTAATCAGCACGCCAACGCGTGAATTGACAGCCTTGTCAAGGTCATCCTGAATGGCGATGACTTCCTTGCGCTGTTGTGCGGAAGGCGGTATCTGTACAAAAGCTGCACGTGCGACCTGCAGGTCGTCATCGGAAAGTGCCTGTTGTGTTTCTTCCACCAGCACCCTGGTTTTGTTCGTTTGTGTCCGTTTGACTTTCTGCTGTTTCTTCTTCTCTATAATACTCGCCTGCTTCTGTGCAACCTGTTTCCTGGAATCCTTTATCGTCTTGATTTCAGATATCAGGGCATCAGCCTCGGGTGAATGGTTCAGTGAACTGGAGAGTGCCAGACAATCCTCGGCAATCTCCAGCTTGTCGGTTTGCATGGCATACTGGCCATGCTCAAGGAGTTTCATGGAGAGTTCCCGGGCCTCTTTCGCATTGCGCTTGTTTTCCCAGCGTTGTCCAATGCTCGGTGATTCCAGGTTGATCTTGTCCTGGTAGAGCTTCTGCTGTTCAAGCATGTATGTGGCTCTCGAGGTTAGCTGTTCGCGCTCATTGATTTTTAACTGTTCTACCCGCTGATGTTCAAGGGTATTGCGCAGCTTTCGAAGCAGGGAGCTGTGCGGGATCTTCTGCAGGGTGCCTGAAAGCAGTTGCACAGCTCCGAGCAAGTCATTGTCATTTTCCAGGGCGCGGGCATCTGTAAAGACGGCAGCCTCGTATTCTGATTCCCGGCTGGTGATCCATGCCTGTGTTTCCACTGTGTCCAGTGACAGGTATTTGCCAGTCAGCTGCCGCGCACGCGCATATTCATGCTGTTCGATCAACGGTTCCAGGTCTTCCGGCCGGTCCTGTACGATACGTAGTGTTTCCATCTGGGAACAACCGGTTAGCAGCGCCAATAAAATCACAGCCAGGAGCTGTGTCAGTCTAGACATCACAGTCTCCCGCTGTTTCATTGCGCAGAATCTCTTCAAATTGGGTTTCGATTATTTCCTGGTAGCCTGAAGTAAGGCTTTCTACAAGGTATGTACTGACAGGCTGGCTGATGCCCCTGAGTCGTATCGACTGATATTCGCCAGCCAGGACCCGCCCGGAGATATCGTCGCGTGTATACATCTCCCTGGAGATAACAATCTGTCCGCTGTTTGTTATCCCGCAAAGGCGCGAGGCAAGGTTAACGGTATCACCGACAACGGTATATTCCATGCGCTCATGTGACCCCATGTTGCCTGCCAGCATACTGCCGGTATTGATGCCGACCCTGAACTGTACGGGAAACTGGCCGATTGCCTCGCGCTGACTGTTTTCATGGGTAATCAGTTTCTGCATCAGCAGGGCACAGCTGATGGCATGAAAGGCGTGATCCTTGTCGGCTTCCGGTGTGCCGAAAACCAGCATCACTCCGTCACCCATGTATTTGTCGACGATGCCGTGATTCATGGCGCAAGCACAGGTAATGAGACTGAAATAGCGGTTCAGCATGCTCACCAGTTCCTCGGCTTTTGTTTTTTCCGAGATACTGGTGAAGCCGGAGATATCGGCAAACAGGACACTGCCTTCGATGCGTTTCCCGCTCAGGCCGACGTTGTCCAGGTTTGAAAGAATCTGTTTGGCCACCCCGGGTGACACATAGCGGGACAGGGCACTCTTGACCTGTGATTTTTCAAGCATGCCTTCGGCCATTTCGTTAAATGCTTCCATTAGCAGACCCAGTTCATCCTTGCGTTGTTCCTTGAACCGGAATGAATATTCTCCGTTTCCAATCACGCGGCTGGCATTGACCAGTTTGTCGATGGGTTGTGTGATGCGGCGGCCCATCGCAAAGGACATGGCGATACTCAGGGCGATTATCAGCAGGGTTGCACCGATAATGGCCTGTATGGCACGACGCTTTGATTGTGTCATGCCGGATTGACTGAAAGTCACCAGGGCATAGCCGGCTGTGACATTCTGAAAAATCACCGGTTGAATGAATGACATGACTGTCTGGCGTTTTCTGCCCGTAAGCGGTTGCCACTCCCATGTGCTGGAATCGGATGAACTAATAGTAATCTGCTGAATGGTGTAGCGGGTTAACGGGTTTTTTTCCTCGAACAACACACCGGCTCGGGAGATAATTTCGCCGTCGAGACTCGCAATTGCTGTTCCCAGTACGCTGCCACTGTTCGAGAAACCGCTGGTAGTGGCATCGAGAGCAAGTTTGTCACCAGCGAGTAGCGGTTCCTTTGCGGATTCCGCCATCAGTTGTGCCAGGGTATATCCCTGCTCACTGATCTGCTCCTGCATCTGTCCGGTTTGTTGCTGTACGAGAATAATTCCCAGCAGGGTCATGCAGCTGACGACCAGTACCGTTATAAAAAACGACAACTTGTATGCCAGTGGCATGCTTTGCAGTCGATCATGTAGTCGTGCCCGGTACGCTTTGGTCCAGATGCGCAGTTTCTGCAGCCGGGTCTGACGGGTGATGACCGTCATCGACTGCGCACGGCTGATGCTGCTTGCTGCCGTAGCGGAGGCGCTATTGTCTTGATTGCTGGATGTTGTCCCGTTCATGGTCGTCTACCCGCTATGCTGGCAATCGCAGCAAGGCCCTGCTCTGTGTACAATGCATCTTCTTTTGAGCAAGTAGACTGCCTGGATTGCTTATGCCGCTGATTCGTCCCTTTGCCGGTTTGCGCCCCGCTGCGGGTCATGCCGAAGATGTTGTTGCGCCACCCTACGATGTTCTCAGTACAGCCGAGGCCCGTATGCGTGCTGCCGGACATCCCTGGAGTTTTCTGCACATCTCCAAGCCCGAAATCGACCTGCCCGAAGCCACTGATCCGCATGCACCGGAAGTCTATGAGCGGGCGGCGAGTAACCTGCAGAACATGTTGCAGCAGGGGATACTGGCCCGGGACCCTGAACCCTGCTATTACGTCTACCGACTGGCGATGGGCGAGCACCGTCAGACCGGACTGGTTGCAGCTGCGTCGGTTGCTGCCTACAACAGTAACCGGATTCGCAAGCATGAATTTACCCGGCCGGACAAGGAAGATGACCGGGTTCGCCAAATAGAGGCTGTGAATGCCCAGACCGGGCCGGTGTTGCTGGCCTGTAAATCGCAGGCAGATGTTGATGCCCTGCTCGAGACAGTAACCACGTCTGTACCGGACATTGACCTGAAGGCCGATGACGGTATCGGGCATGCACTCTGGGTGGTGCGTGACCAGGCCCTGATTGATCGGATCAGCGGTGCCTTCAATGCCATGAAGGCGCTGTATATTGCTGATGGTCACCACCGTTCTGCTGCCGCATCCCGGGTGGCTGCCGGTCGTGGTGACGATGAGGCGGCGGCCTGGTTCCTGACCGTGATATTCCCGCATCGACAGATGCAGATTCTTGACTACAATCGGGTTGTTCGCGATCTTGCCGGGCTTTCCACGGAGTCCTTTCTCGCGCATGTGGCAGACCGTTTCCAGGTGACGCCGTCCGCTGTTGCCGTGCACCCGCAAGAGCCCGGAAACTTCGGGATGTATCTTGCCGGACAGTGGTACCAGCTGATGATTCATCCGGACAAGATTCCTGCCGACCCGGTTGGACGGCTGGATGTCAGCCTGCTTGCCGATCAGCTGCTTGCACCGGTTCTGGGCATCGAGGACCCGCGGCGTGACACGCGTATTGACTTCGTCGGTGGCATTCGCGGTCTTGCCGAGCTGGTGAAGCGGGTTGACAGTGGTGAAATGGCGGTCGCTTTCTCCATGCATGCGACCCGTATGGAAGACCTGATGGCAGTCGCCGATGCCGGTGAAGTGATGCCCCCGAAATCGACCTGGTTTGAGCCGAAACTTGCTGACGGACTGGTGTCCCTGGTACTCGACTGATTCCGGGGTGCAATATGTCTGATGACTGGATGTGAGACTGATTTGCATCGTTTCCGTACCCGGTTACGCTATTTCGCCTTCAAAGTCATACTCGAGTTCCTTGCAGGGTTCCTGAACAAAATTTCCCTGGATAAAGTCCACGCCGTATTGCCATAGCTGCGCCAGACAGCCGGCATCATCTACACATGCTGCGATGGCCTCTTTTCCATGTTCCTTCGCCAGCTCGATTATTGCACTCACTTTTAACTGGTTCTCCTTGCTGCTGGCCATTCCGTTGATCAGGGCGCCATCGATTTTCAGGATATCCACGGGTACATGTTTCAGCAGTTGCAGTTGGTCGCTGTGCCCGTAATGATCAAATGCGACCTTGCAATTCAGGCTATGCATACTGTTTACGAACGCCAGGGCACTTTTCAGGTCATCAATTGCACTGTGCTCCGGTATCTCAAAAACCACACTATCACTGGGCAGGTGGTTTTCCTTGAGTCGTTCATTGATCCATGCCGGCAGCCCGGCATCAGACAGGCTTGTCCCGGAAAGCTTGATATAGAACAGGGTCTCGCTATGATCCTTTCTTGTTTCCACGAGTTTCCGGAATGCCGTCGATATGACCCAGCGGTCGATCTTGTCACAAAGACCGGTTTTTTCTGCGATTGACAGAAACTGGCCGGGCAGGATGACATGACCGGCTTCATCGATGACCCTGAGCAGTACTTCGTAGCGTTGGCGCGTATCGCCTTTCAGGCTGGAGATCGGTTGATAGGCGAGGTAGAAGCGCTCTTCGTCTATAGTCGTGCGAATAACCTTATCCCACTCCTGCTCGTTTTCCTGCCCCATATGTTCGCTAACAACGGCGCTATGGGTATGTATCTGGTTACCGCCGGATGAGCGGGCAACCTCGCAGGCCATATCGGCATAGGAGATTAATGTTTGTGCATCATTTGAATTGCTGCTAATCGTGCAGGTACCAATGCTGCCGGTCATGGTGATGGCACGCCCATCAACTTCTGAAAGGTGGCCGGCAATCTTGTTCAGCAGGGTTTCACCCAGTCCCGGTGTTTTTTCCTTGTCGCTGTCGTAATGCAGTATCACAAAACTGTAATCACCAAAACGTGACAGGCAATCCTTCTCGCCGCAATTTTTCTCAAGAAGCCCCGCGATATCACACAATACGGTGTCGCTGGCTGCAATGCCGCATTCTTCCCGAATGACCTTGAAATTATCCAGTGTGATGTAAATCAGTGCGCGGTGATCGCCAGCGGTACTTTGTTCGCTGATACGTTTTTCGAGTAACTGCATGAAGTGCTGGCGGTTCGTCAGGCCGGTCAGAGTGTCCAGTCGGGAGAGTGTTTCAATCTTCTTCTCAAGTTCGGCGTTCGAGGCCCTGGTGCGGATGATTATCTGGGTGCAGGGTTCTCCTTCCATTGTAGCCGGTGACAGCTCCATGTTGCTGTGAAATTCTTTACCAGCGGGACTCAGGCAACCGATATCAAGGGTATTGGCTTCTGCCTGTTCTTCAAGATAGCCTTTCAGGAAGCCCTTGAAGGTGTCGCGGTGGGTATCGCTGATCATGTCCAGTATGGGCGTGCCCTCGACTTCTTCGCGATTGGCGATTGCGAATAAGTCCATATAGGGGCGGTTGGCGTATACATGCATACCCTCATGAATGTACGCAACCGCGTCACTGGAATTTTCAATCAGGGCGTGACAGCGAGTCTCGCTGCCACGTAAGGCGTCATTGAGTGCGCTTAATTGCTGCTGCAGTCGGAGTACATCAACTTCCCTGTTAAAGGCCAGTTGCAGGTGATCCGGTTGGTCATAGGAAATCAGGCAGCTTATGCCGGATTTGCGTGCAGCGACGACATCAGCCTCCGAGGCTTCAACTGCAATGACAATGACCGGTACAGTCAGCTCATGCTTGCCAAGCAGGTTGGTTACTTCGACGGGTGAGGGGATGGCTGCGCCACTGCCACACAATACAATATCCGGGTGCCGGTTCTTGAGGACGGTTTCGATGTCATCCGGGGTCATGCTGTGGTTAAACTGTATTTGATGCCCCTCGTTACGCAGCACATTTGCCAGTGACTCTGCGTCATTCCTGCTCTCCTCGATTATGAGGAGGTGTAAATTATCGCCATGCTTCACGACCGACCTCGCTTTCTGGATGACCTTATGACGCCCTGTGACTCGCATTGCACTGATCCGGGCTCCGACTACAGGTTTTTCGGCAATATTGAACAACTCTGAAGCATTCCTTATATAGTGGTATCTCTGCGCAACGCAGCCGTGTTTCGCAAGTGCCGGGTATTTCCTGCCGGGTTGTTTCCTGCTAGCATGCAAGTATCTGAAATCCTGTATATTTGGCCGTCCTGATCGGCGTTGGCCAGAGCAAAATATTGACTACGGAGCCCCTTATGCATGCTATTAGCGTCAGACCTGAAACAGCAGAAGATATTCGTGCAATTGATGTGGTCCACATCAGCGCGTTTGGTGGCGAAGCTGAGGCACAATTAGTCAGCGCCCTGCGAGAATCAGCCACTTATAATCGCGAATTGTCGCTGGTTGCGGAATTGGGTGGCCGTATCGTCGGGCATGTGCTGCTTACCCGGGTACCCTTGCGAAGGGACGGTGCAGAGAAGAATGTACTGGCACTGGGACCGATGTCAGTCGTGCCCTCGCAGAGTCACCGTGGCATCGGCTCCGAACTGATAAACGCCAGTATTCATCTTGCAAGGGATAAAGGTTATGGTGCGATTGTGGTGCTGGGACATCCCGAGTATTACAAACGTTTCGGTTTTGTCCCGGCCAGGGACTTGCAGGTCAGCTGTAATTTACCGGCACCGGAAGATGCACTTACGGTAATGGAAATCGTGGCAGGGAACCTGGCAGGGGGTGGCCACGTGGAATACCCGGAGCCATTTGTTGCACTTTATTAAAAGGGTTATTCAGGCGTTTACCGCAGCAGAAAAATGGTACTGGGCGAAGCTTCCGGTATTTTCCAGTTGCCGCGTCAGTCTGATGTTTTCCAGTGTGTCAGCAGTCTGAAGGGTAGCAAGACAACCTGCCCGAAAAGGCAGTGTGGGCAGTAGCAGGCTGGCCTGCTGTTTGAGTGCCTTGATTTCCGGCAACAGAATACCCTGCATCTTGCTCCCGCTACGGACGCCTGCTTCATCCAGACAGGCCCACACGGCCTGTGCGCTGGGTGACAGCATTTGAGTACCGAGTTCCAGTCCATACTCATCGCTACACTTTATCCAGCGAACGACACCCAGGTGCCATGCGTCCCCATTGAGATTGTCCTGCTCGGTAATGGCGGCCAGTTCACCCACTTGGGCAGTGGATGCGTCAACGCCGTCCAATAGCAGGCAGTACCCACCTGCGCTGATGTTGGCCATTTTCCAGGCTTCGATACGGGAGGTATCCATCAGGTCTTCATTCCGGGATCCCCGCAGCTGTTTTTTCCCAGCCGTGACAATTCGACGCCCGTCATCAGCAAGCCGGTTGGTTTTGAGTGTGTTAACTGCCTCAAACGTTGGATCCTGCAGGTAATGCTGGTCGCCGATGGTTTCTTCCCTGCTGTTTGCCTCGATCTCAGGTCCCATTACACGTCTGTGGATTGCATTGAGCCCGACTACCAGGCCGACCTTCGCGCTTTTGGGGTGCCTGGCAAACCTGCGCCTGGGCATGACGCCCCATGCCAGCATCAGGCGTTGCAGGATATCGGTATCACCGATCCCTGTATAACGGTTGGCATTACCCGGTTGTTTGTCCAGTATGTCACGTATCCGGTCCGACATTGACGTAGTGTCCAGTATGCGCCAGTGATGATCCGGTGTAGTACTCTCGTTAAGTGTCAGGTATGACGGTGAGTTGTCTGCGTTCAGGTTGACTGCGAACAAGCCGCGTACGTGTGATCCCTCCATGCAGCGCAACTGGCTGATATCCGCCCAGTCCATAAGGGCATTATAGAAAAAATGGATTTCCTTCTGTCTCAATCGGTAGGGGCAAGCCAGGGACAGCAGCAAAATCTGCTTGTAGACCGTACTGATCGTGCTCTCTGAAGGGGTAGACAGGGTCGTGTCGGTGACCACCTGTGTCGTAATGTCGTGTTGTTCGGCAAGGGCATAGAGTGAGTTTATCGTCTTCCACAGGCCTTCCGGGTACTGGATATATAACTGGTAATTGGTCAGTAATATCTCACTCAGATAGCGTAAAGAGCGATGAATGGCCAGTGCCAGGTGGGATGCCTGGCTGTCATTGTGGCCCAGGTCATCAACCAGGATACGGTAGCCGGTGGCCATCTGTTTGCAGAGTTCAACGGTTTGTGTGGCCAGCAGCAGGTTGTTGCCCTTGAGGGGAATAGGCTTTGCCAGGAAGACCTTCTTCATGGTTTCGGTAACACATACGACAGACGTTGCCAGCAGTTCGAGTGTCTCGTGCCGGTTTCTTGTTGGAATGCTGAGTGAGTTAATCTGTTTTAACGCATCTTCCAGAAGTGCCCACGACTTTCCGGTGTTTATCAACGGTAATTCATCCACCCATGCCCTGATGACATCCGGCTTTGTATTAAAGCTGCTGTCAGTTGGTTTTTTTCTGCCGGGGAGTTTTAGATCCATGCGTAATGATAATCCCTTGTCTGCCGGTCACTCTTCCTGTGAATCCCAAGTATAAGCAACCGGAGTATCAATGTCAGAATAATGCGGGCTAGAGCGGCATCTTGCCTGGCATGCCTGGAAGTTCCTGCACCAGTCGGGGAAGCAGATAGCCGGGCAGGGTGGCACGAAGCCCGGTCATTATTTCACGTGCGCGTTCGACACTCACCTCGAAATGGGCTGCGCCCTGTACCCGGTCCATCAGGTGCAGGTAGTAGGGCATCACGCCGGCCGCAAACAAGCACTCACTGAGCCGGACAAGTGTAGCCGTACTGTCATTGACATTACGCAGCAGTACTGACTGGTTCAACAGGGTGATACCGGCGGCTGTCAGTTTTTCGAGTGCATTGGTGACGCTGTGATCAATTTCATTGGGATGGTTGCAATGTACAACGAAAACGACTTTCAGTGTTTGTTTGTTTATCCATGAGAGTAGCCCGCCATCGATTCGCTCCGGTAATACAATGGGCAGCCGCGTGTGGATTCGCAACGTCCGCAGCTGTGTCAGGTTTGCCAGCCGGTCAGTCAGGGAGTGCAGACGTGTATCGGTCAATGTCAGTGGATCACCGCCGCTAAGTATAAGCTCGGTTATATCGGGATGTTGTGCAAGGTATTTAATGACCGGTTGCCAGTGTCCTGTCACGGGGTTGGCATCGGTGTAGGGAAAATGTCGCCGGAAGCAGTAGCGGCAATGAATTGCGCAGGCACCGGTCATGGTCAACAGGGCGCGGCCCTGGTATTTGTGTAACAGCCCGGGGGTTGGCATGGCGTCAACTTCATCCAGTGGATCGCGCTTAAAACCGGCAATATCTTCTGCCTCCCGGGCAAGCGGTAATACCTGCAACAGCAACGGATCACGGCTGTCTCCCCTGGACATGCGCCGTATAAATCCGTGTGGTACCCGTAGCGGGAAGTCGTTTTGCAAGGGCCGGATTTTCGCCAGGGCGGGGTCAATCTGCAGCAGTTGCAGCAGTTCATCCACGGACCTGACCGCACTGGCCAGTTGTTCCTGCCAGGCAGGCCTGTGTTCCGGCGGCTGTATTCGGGGTATCATAGCGGGCGCTTTCCACCGATCAGGATTTACAAGGTTAGATAATCATATGGCATCTTACAGCACCAATGAATTCAAGGGCGGTCTGAAAATCATGATAGATGGCGATCCCTGCGCCATTATTGAGAACGAGTTCGTCAAACCCGGCAAGGGGCAGGCATTTAACAGGGTCAAGATACGTAATCTCAAGACCGGTCGGGTGATCGAACGGACCTATAAGTCAGGCGAGTCGGTCGAGGCCGCTGATGTCATGGATGTCGACTTGCAGTATCTTTACAATGATGGTGAATTCTGGCATTTCATGGACACCGATACCTTTGAGCAGCAGGCAGCCTCTGCTGAAGCCGTGGGTGATGCGGTCAAATGGCTCAAGGAACAGGACATGTGCGAAGTGACACTCTGGAATGGTACGCCATTGGCCGTCACTCCACCGAATTTTGTCATGCTGGCTGTTACCGATACCGATCCGGGTCTGCGCGGTGATACCTCGGGCAGTGGCGGCAAACCGGCGACACTGGAGACCGGTGCCGTGGTACGTGTGCCCCTGTTTATTGATATTGGTGAAATATTGAAGATTGATACTCGTACCGGTGAATACGTCGGACGGGCCAGGGAGTAGCCGGGTGACACAGGTCTGACGACCATCCCGATGCAAGCGGAGACTGACTGGAGGCCGACAGCCTCACCCGATATGCTCAGACTGCGGGCCAGCATACTGGCCCGTATTCGCGCGTTTTTTGCCAGGCTTGATGTCCTGGAAGTTGACACCCCGGTGCTGTCGACTGCGGCAAGTACGGATCCTGCCCTGTCCAGCTTCAAAACAGACTATCATGGTCCGGGCGTGGCGGAAGGAGACATCCGCTACCTGCATACTTCCCCCGAATTTCCCATGAAACGCTTGCTGGCTGCAGGCAGCGGCTCGATTTACCAGATATGCAAGGTGTTTCGTGATGGTGAATCCGGTGCACAGCACAATCCTGAATTTACACTGCTGGAATGGTATCGAACCGGTTTTGACCACCTTGACCTGATGGATGAAGTGGAGCAGCTGGTCACTGCTGTACTTCTGGATGTCATGCCGATCGATGCAGTTCACCACTGGTGCTATCAGGATTTGTTTATTGAGATAGCCGGTATCGATCCCTTTGCTGCAACACCGGCTGAGCTCAGGACATTGTTGCAATCAGGACATAAGGTGACTGCAGTCGGTCTGGCAGACGATGACAGGGATGCCTGGCTGGATCTGGCGATGACGCATGTGATTGAACCCCGGCTGGGTAATGGCCTGGTATTCGTCCGGGATTACCCTGCCAGTCAGGCAGCCCTGGCCCGCCTGCGTTCCGGTAACCCGCCAGTGGCTGCGCGCTTTGAGGTTTATCTGAACGGTATTGAGCTGGCGAACGGGTTTCATGAATTGACTGATGCAGTTGAGCAGCGCCAGCGTTTTGAAAAAGAGCTCGAGCGGCGCCGGCAGGCAGGTGTTGAGGCGGTTACACTGGATGAGCGATTACTGTCTGCATTAACTGCCGGCTTGCCGGATTGTGCCGGCGTTGCGCTGGGGCTGGACCGATTGTTGATGCTGGCCAGCGGTTCGAAGTGTGTGCAGGATGTGATTGCGTTTCCCTTCGATACTGCCTGACACGCGGGGTAGTGTAGAGTATCGATAGCAGGCAGGTTGCAGAGAAATATGCTCAAAAACATTCGTGTGGTGTTATTGAATACCAGCCATCCGGGAAACATCGGTGCTGCTGCGCGTGCCATGAAGACCATGGGGCTGACGCGTTTATACCTGGTGAATCCAAAACAGTTTCCAGCAGCCGAGGCCACGGCACGCGCCTCCGGTGCGGACGATGTGCTGGCTAATGCTACCGTGTGCACGGATCTTGGTGCTGCCCTGGCGGGCAGCAAGCTGGTCATTGGTGCGAGTGCACGCTGTCGCAGTATTCCGTGTGCGGTCATTGAGCCTGCCGAATGTGCCGGGCATGTATTTTCAGAAAGTGAGCGGGGGGATGTTGCCATTCTCTTTGGCTGTGAGCGGTCGGGGCTGAGTAATGTTGAAATTGACCGCTGTCAGTATCTGGTGCAAATCCCGAGTAACCCGGATTATGGCTCATTGAACCTGGCGGCTGCGGTACAGATAATCTGTTATGAAATCCTGGTGGTGCACAGGGCATATGTGAAGCAAGGCAGTGAATCTGCCGTGCCGGAGCATGAACCGGCTGCAGCGGATGAAATGGAACGTTTTTACGAGCACCTGGAAAGGGTGCTGGTGAAGCTTGATTTTCTTGATCCTGAGAAGCCGCGCAGGTTGATGCGACGCTTAAGACGCTTGTATAACCGCGCACATCCTGATGAAAATGAGATCAACATTCTCCGCGGTATATTATCAGCGACAGAGCGGGGCAGGACTGAATGAGGGCGGGCCGGTTTTCTTTCAACTGGTGGCACAGTGTCATAAACTGGCAGCATATGTATAACTGCAATACTTGGAATTTACACATAAACAATGTTTAGCAGAATCCGGGAAGATGTGCGTTGTGTATTTGACCGTGACCCGGCGGCGCGCAATACCTTTGACGTGTTGACTACCTATCCGGGTATCCATGCAGTGTTGATGCACCGGTTTACACACAGGTTGTGGACGGCAGGGCTGAAGTGGCTCGCACGGGTATTTTCAAATCTTGCCAGATGGTATACGGGTATCGAAATCCATCCGGGCGCTGTTATCGGTCGACGCTTCTTTATCGACCATGGCATGGGCGTCGTGATCGGTGAGACCACGGAGATTGGTGATGATTGCACCCTGTATCACGGTGTAACCCTCGGTGGTACCAGCTGGGACAAGGGCAAGCGTCACCCGACGCTTGGCAATAATGTCGTTATTGGTGCGGGTGCAAAAGTACTGGGACCTATTGAGATCGGGGACGGAGTGCGAATCGGTTCCAATGCAGTTGTGTTGAAAGGTGTGTCCGCCGACATGACTGTCGTCGGGGTGCCGGGTCGTCTGGTAGGCGCCGTTCACGAACCGGATGACAAGCGCCAGGCGATCGCAAAAAAGATGGGCTTTGATGCCTACGGTGCAACCAGGGATATGCCGGACCCGGTTGCAACAGCCGTGAACGGTATTCTTGATCATATCCACGCCATGGACGAACGCCTTGAAGACATGTGCAAGGGGCTGAAGGATCTGGGTGCTGAAATCGGCGACCTGGAGCTGCCAAATATCGATTCGTGCTCCATAAAGCATGTAGAAAACAAGGAAATAGATGCCGCTGTTGAGCCACAGGATTCGCAGGCAGAGTCAGATACGGATTCTTGAGGTATAATTTCAGTGAGCAAAACGTTTCATATCAGACAATCCACGGTAATCTATCTTGAAATTAACAAGTAAAGGGCGATACGCCGTCACCGCAATACTTGACCTGGCATTCCATTCCACATCAGGTCCGGTTACCTTGTCTGATATCTCGAAACGTCAGGACATATCGCTCTCCTACCTTGAGCAATTGTTTACCCGCTTGCGTAAACAGGAACTGGTGCGCAGTACCCGTGGGCCGGGTGGTGGTTATTCGCTGAATCGCCCGGCAAACGAGATTGCCGTGGCCGAAGTCGTGTCGGCCGTGGATGAAATCGTTGATACAACACGATGCAGTGGTGCCAATAACTGCCATGACGGACAGCAGTGCCTGGCGCATGAACTATGGGATGATCTCAGTCAGCAGATCTACAGTTTTCTGCATGAGATCAGCCTGCAAGACCTGATGGAGGAGAGCAGCATCAGGGATGTCGCGTACCGTCAGGATAAAACGATGCATGAATCCGACTCCGTGAAGGTTGTTGAACCGGAGTAACTTCTTACTTGTGACCAGTGTCACAACCTTCCCGGCAAGTGCACCTGTTAGCGCTGGGAGCGCATTGCAGGCGCGAGTCCAGACTTCTCCAATCTCCCTTCGAGGGCAGTTTAACACCTGTTTTTGCTGTATCTGGGACGTAGCTCACACACAAAAGCGCTTCCCGTCACGGAAGATCTCCGACCTCAGCCGATAACATAAGCATCAAGTGTTGAGAGAAAGGAGTACGAAATGCACAAGTTATTTGCTGTCGGATTTGCGGTTTATCTGGTGGGTGATCCGAGCCTGAGTATGCTGGCATCATTCAGTGAAGCAAGGGAGTTGATTGTTGCAGCAGCGCTTGCTTTTATAGCGGTCCCCTGGGTAGTGTCACAAATCGATAACTGACCTCATCTTTCGACGGCCCCGACACCGTCTGTTGTGACGTTACCCGCAAGCCGGTCCTGTTCTAATGAGCAGGATCGGCTTTTTTATATCTCAGGTTTTCTTCCAGACCAGTAAGTGGTTGTTGACCGGCATTTCGTTGTCGGCCTCCAGCTCGAAGCCATTCACAGTGGCCAGTTCGGCAAGGGCTTCAAAGTCCCTGATGCCACTGTCAGGATCACGGTCTTTCAACCAGGTATCAAAGTGTCTGTTGCTGTCGCTGCTAAAGTCTCCGCCATAATTAAACGGTCCATATACACAGCAACGAGCATCTGTCTGCAGTAGATTTCCGATACCACTAAACATGCACTGAACCGCTTCCCAACTCATAATATGCGTGGTGTTGGCAGTGAACAGGCCGTCATATTCACCATCTGGCCATGTGGCAGCAGTTACATTCAGATCTAGTGGCGGAAATATATGTTCAAGTCCGGCTTCATCACGCCATGCATTGATGCTTGCGAGGTTTTCTGGCAGGTCACTGGGTTGCCAGGTCAGGTGTGGCAGCTGTCGTGCAAAGTAAACAGCATGTTGTCCGGTGCCGCTGCCGATTTCGAGTATGTGATGTGCATCCGCAAAGGCTTCCCTGATGATGCCCAGTATGGGGTCCCTGTTTTCATCACATGCTTGTGAATACTGTTTCATTGCCTGCTGTTGCGTTTGACGCCATCCCCTTGCGGAAAAAAACAGGCCAACCCCCCTGGCAGGGCCGACCTGTCACATGGATTATGTGCTTAACTCACAGTAATCTTTTTGGGCTCCAGCTTTTCCTGCTTCGGTATTGCGATCTTCAGAATTCCGTCTTCGGCCTTCGCGCTGATGTTTGCCGTATCAACGGTGTCAGGCAGGTTAAACTGACGTGCAAATGTGCCGTGAATGCGTTCTCTGCGGCGGTAGCCTTCCTCAGACACCTCGGTCTCTGATTTGCGTTCACCCTTCACTGTCAGTACGCCATCTTCAAGTGTGATCTCTACATCCTTGCGGTTAACACCAGGGATGTCAGCCGTGAGTATGTAGCCGTTGTCTTCTTCATGGATATCAACTGCAGGCATCCACTCGCGTTCCTGGTTGGCTGCTGTATCACGCATAGACAAGTAGCGGTTCATTTCATTATTAATCTGATCAAACAGATTAATGGGTTTGTAGTGTACTAACGACATGGTATTGCCTCCTGAAAAATGTAAGTCATGTTTGACATACTTCCTAGATAGGGGCGTCCTGGTGTTTTTCAAGAGCTACTGTGTTTCAAGACAAAGGAAATAGAAGCGCGACATGGCGAGTCGTTATAACTGGCGATATATTGATATATAAGCTCATTATTCGTCAAAGGTGGTGACTATGGAAATAACAAAAATTTTCGCAGGTGAGGCTATTCTTGGCGAAATGGGTGGGTTATGCACCCTAGACCATATCCTGCTACCTATACCCAATGCTCATCAGGGAGGGGCAGACGATGTTGCGTAAAATCCTGCTGCCGACCATCTTTGTCATCCTCGCCTGGGGATTCTGGGTCAGTCCCGATTTCAAGGCCATCGCTGCCGGGGTCTCCTGAATAGCCCCGGCTTTACCGGAGACTCCATTTCTTGAGAGGATGGGGTTATTCAATAACGAACAAAGAGTCCTGCCACGAGGAGCCACAACCTGTCGTTGCGCTGGTCCAGGAACCACGGGCACCGCCGGGCCTGTTGGAAGGAGTTGGAAGCGGGGGAAGCGGAGAAGAACGGCCACACCGACCGACTAGAATTCACCCCTGGCCGCACCTTCCATGATCTCCCGGACCACGTTGCGAATTCGTGTCGCCTCCTTGCGCAATTCAGGTGGTAGCATTCGGCCACCGTGGATTAACATGTCCAGGTTCATGGAATAGAGCAACAGCTTCCCATGCTTGTTTTCCACCACCGCAATCCGGCACGGCATGAATCCAGTGTACGCATCGCGGTAGTCCGCCATCATCTTGCCCACGAGTGCGTCGCAGAAGGACATGAAAGAGATGTGACGATAGGACTTGCCAGTTTTCGCCTCTACAGCCTCTGAGAAGCGTGACTCCCCCACGAACAGGAAGTTGCGCGCAGTAGCCAAGCTCTCCAGTGCGTCTTTCACATCCTCCGGGGTGAGGCTGTCGTCCTCCACAGGTACCACCCACATCATGGCCTGGCCAGGATCCTTGGTCTCGAGCAGCTTCGTAGTGAAGTCGGTATATATCTTCACGGCGTCAGGGTCGAACTCAGCTACTATCGGCCATGCCTTGAAGGCCAAGTATCCTCCGCCCACTAACACGGCCAGTCCGAGCACCGCCAGAACGTTTCTGATAAATTTCATTAATCCCATGGGTACCCCCTGTCCGGTAAGCGACACATCACCTCAACAGAAGTGATAGCCAGCGCCTTCTCGATTGCTCGATAATATTCAGGCTATCCATAGAACATCGGGCACATGCAGCAAACGCCCCTGTTATGGAACCATTTCTTTCAGCGGCTGGTGAGATTATTATTATAGGGAACTCACGTGTTAGCACCCTCAGTCCTTAACAGCACCCTTGTCAATCCAGAGTCTGATTGTTGTAATTTGTTCATCACTGAGAGGCGTTTTGCCGTGTGGCATATGTATTGAGGGGTCGGCTTTTCCAGCAACCAGCAGGTACAGCGAACTGGACTCGGATGAGTCTGGCACAATAACGGGTCCAAACCTGGTTCCTTTCATTACAGCTTCATAGGAATCCATCAGATAGCCGCTTTTCTCTGCGCCCTCCTTCCCGGCTACATGACATTCCAAGCAGTGTTGCTGCACGATAGGTGCCACATCAGTTACATATGTTACTTTCCTGAACGGTGCTTCTTTGCCACAGGCCGCTATTCCCACGACAATTAATAGCGATACAACCGGCAGTCTATAACGAATATTCATCGGGATACCTCCATAGGTAACGGCCATCAGGTCACTTTTCCTTGTTTGCGTGTCAGTCATCCACAAACAAGCATTATTTAACACTATTTAGTTACTGCTGCTTATGAAGCATATCTATTAGAGTCCTCCTTAATTAACCCTCCCCACCCCAGAAAATTCCTTTACATTTTGAGTATAGTTCCCATATTTGGTTTGTGGGTTGATTGATAACCAGGCTCAACAGGATCTTTATTCATAACAGGATGTAAAAGACACGCAGGAAGGAATCTGCCGCCCCCGCATAAACTTTAGCAACCTTGCCGCTACCAACAGATCGAACTCATCTTCATACAAATCCAGCTTCATTTCCTCAGTCAAAATGATCAGCATGTTAATTTGCATCTAAAACTGCCCCGGGTCTTGCATGGCCAATGCGCCTACTATGGCACTGTCGGTAACCTGCATGCCTTGCAGAAAGTGCATCGGTTCGTGATGTATTGCTGGCGCAAGATGCTTAGTAGTCGAAGTCGCAAGGGTTATGTGACCCGGGAAGCTTTCCAGGACATATCAGCGCGGTATCCGATACGGCAACCAAAGCTGAGGTTTCCTTTTCAGGAGTATCAGTTACTTGCCGTGCTGTGAAGCAATCTCTGAAGAGTGTAGTGCCGGAAATCGGCATGCTACGTTCTGTGGGAGCCGGAAGCGGGTGACTGCTTCCGGCGACCCGGTGGATGTGGAAACGGAGTGATGGTACGGCTATTGAGGCACCGCCAGACGAAAGGGGCGGCAACGGATAGGCTGAACCTTAGACCACTGCGCCACATCTTTACTCTACCGAAATAGGAAGTTAAGGCGCACCCTCTCCCGATAGTCCGGATCGCTGACAGTGTCGCTCAGGTGCAGGCTATTTAATGGCTCCAACCGACTCGGGAAAATGCCGGCTCTAGCGTGATTTTAAGAAAGCGCACTCTCTCGGAGAGTCGTCCCAATAACGCCAATCCGTTCTTTATTTCCTCATCAGTACAGTCATTTTGTTTCAGTCTGCTGCTCAACCGGTTGGCGTATGCAACGGCCTCAACGTTGGTCAGGGTATCAATTCTGTCCATCTCTTCTTGTTGCACTGTCTCGATCATCATGTTTCCTCAGTGATTTGTTGTCCTCAACCGCAGATTTGGCGGCCGTAGGACGGGGCCTTGAATAAAATGGTCCGGGTGGTTTGCTCTACCACTCACAGTGGACAGTGAGCTTATTTCCCGAAGGTCTTGTATTCACCCGCACCCGGTAGACTCCAATGATATTGTAAGGACAACATGTGAACTGTGAACCAGGTACAAGCGGACAAAGAAAACCCCGCCACAATGGGCGGGTCTCAGCTAAACACGATCCCATCAATCCACTCGGTATTTATGTCGTATCTACGCCGATCTGGAGTTTTCCTGCGACATTCCTTTATTATTGCCCCGTGACTGTCCTTGAATGGAACTAAAGGCATGTCTTTGTTATGCCGTCGTTCCCTGAATAGTGATCTTCTGTGTCTCATTGTTCCCACCCTCTCAGGATATGTGTGATTTTTCGTACATTACACTTTCCTGGGAATCAGGTTTTGATATAGGTCGAAAAATGGGTCACCAGTAAGAAAAAACCCCGCCACAATGGGCGGGGCTGTAATTGCTTGTTTATCCTGCCCGCCTGTACTTGGACGCCTGTCCGTTAAGCGCTTGCGTGCGTTGACAGGCTTGCGGCTGGGGGCAGGCATCTTACAACCCTTGCCGAGAGCCGTCATTCAGATACAGAAGGGGATTGACAGTAATCGCATTGCGCTGATACTGGTGTGCTATGACCGAAACCCATTATCTCTCTGACATACTTGTACTTCTGGCGGCGGCGATTATTGCCGTTCCGGTCTTTCGGCGACTGGGTCTCGGTGCGGTGCTGGGGTACTTGGCTGCCGGCGCTGTTGTCGGCCCGTGGGGACTCGGCTTCATCGACAAAATCGAGGAAATAAGGCGTATCGCCGAGTTCGGCGTTATCTTCCTGCTGTTCATCATCGGCATAGAACTGGAACCTGAACGCCTGTGGTCCATGCGACGGATGGTATTCGGCCTGGGCACCGCACAGCTGATGGTGACCGGGCTGGCCATCGCCGGCTTGGCCCTGCTGTTTGGCCAGCCACTCAGAATAGCCGTGATCATCGGTTTCGGTCTTGCGCTCTCATCGACGGCGTTTGGCCTGCAGATCCTGACCGAGCGTGGAGAAATGGGGACCAGTCACGGCCAAACGGCATTTTCCGTGTTACTGCTGCAGGACCTGGCTGTGGTACCACTGCTGGCACTGGTGTCACTGCTTGCCGCTGAAACTGCACTGCTGGAAGGTCTTGAGTTTGCGATACTTGATGCCGTGCTCGTTATCGCCTTCGTCATCCTCATTGGCCGGTTCGTGCTATCCCCGGTGCTGCACCTGGTGGCGACCAGCAGGACGGCGGAGGTGTTCACCGCCGCGGCCGTGTTCGCGGTGCTGGGCACGGCGTGGCTGATGGAGGCGGTGGGCCTGTCGTTGGCGTTGGGTGCCTTCCTTGCCGGACTAATGATGGCGGATTCCCACTACCGGCACCAGTTGATTGCCGACATCCAGCCGTTTCGCGGCATCCTGCTTGGACTGTTTTTTATGGGCGTCGGCATGACCATCGATTTTGGCCTGCTAGGCAGGCAAAGTGTGTTGATCGCCGGACTGGTGCTGGGTCTGTTGCTGATCAAGTCCATCATCCTTTGGGTCCTCTGCCGGCTCATGGGTGTCGGTACGCCGGATGCGGTGCGGGTATCGATGCTGTTGTCACAGAGCGGGGAATTCGGCTTCGTGCTGTTCGGGCTTGCCGCCATTAGCGGCGTCCTGCCGGAAGATCTTTTTCATATCCTGACACTGTTGGTGGCTCTGACCATGACCACCACGCCGTTGATGGCGAATTTCTGCGAATACGTCGGCAAATGCCTGCCCAAAGAGACAGTCACATACGATGTCAGTACCAACCATATCGAGAGCGGGCAGCCGCATGTCATCATTGCCGGTTTCGGCCGCGTGGGGCGGCGGGTGGCAAGGATCCTGCAGGCCGGGAATGTGCCCTATCTCGCCATTGAAAGTAATGCAGACCGTGTGCTGTACGGCAGGCGGGAAGGCTTCTCGGTCTTCTACGGTGACGCCAGTCAGGTCGATGTGCTGAAGGCAGCGGGTGCCGGACAGGCCGGCGCGCTGGTATGCACGCTTGACCAGGCCGTGCCTGCCGTGCGGCTGGTCAATATTTTGCGACAGCATTACCCGGGCATCGCCATCCACGCACGCGGACGTGACTGGCAACACTGTGAGCAGCTGTTGAAGGCCGGGGCAACTATTGCCATCTCAGAAACACTGGAAGCGAGCCTCCAGATCGGCGCGGCGGTACTCAGTACAATGGGTGTCTTTGAAGAGGATGCCACCGCGCTGATTGAGTCGCTCCGCAGGAAATATTATAAATAACACGGCATCGGCCATCGCTTGGTTCAGGGGTGCAGGGCACACAATGGCAGCTTGCAGCCCTCATTAATTGTCTACTGAGAGAATGCAAGCAACCGAAAAAACTGGCCAGATTACATTAAGTAAATGTCCGGTTTTCGCTTGCGGAGTTGCCGTTCAGGGTTTTTGGCTGAATGGCGCGAGTGGGGCGTCTGACTTTAGCTTATTCTAATATTAGCAGCGACTAAAGTGCCGGGTCCTCCGACCCTAAGCGGAAGCACAGCATCTCAGGCTGGATGACCGGAACGAACTGACACCGGACGTTTAGGTATTAATATAGTGATCTTTAACCATCTGCTCAATTTGGAGGTTAGCCGTAAAAACTCACTCGTGTTTGAGGCTGAACGTTATTTCATCTGCCACTGCTACGCACGCCTGGCATCGAGCTGCTACTTGCCTGTCTGAAACCGAAAGGTTCCGCTAGCGCCGCATCAGAATTTCCAGCATGGCTTCGATCTTGTCCAGACGATGAACCACCTGACCTTGCTCTACATGTTGTCCTTTACCATGGTGGCCACCAGCCTTGCTGGCCTTCCCCCTTGTGCATCATACCCATGTCGTTTACAGCTTCATTTTGGCTACCACTGATTGACTGTGCGACACTATGGCGCTTTAGTGTTTGCTGAAATACTGGTGTAATTTTGATAACATACTTATGCAAAGTTAGATTATGGACTGGCTAACTTAGTATCGCCTGGCCTGGCCCGGGCCTGCATGACCGGGCGGTTAATCATCACATTTAAACAACATAATCTCAGAGAGAGTTAACATGAAAATACGCTGGTTGTTTGTTTTTCTGTGCGTATCACTCGCATTTACCCAGATTCTGCGCGCCGAGGTGGTCAAGGGACGCATCCAGACCGTTTCCAAGCAGGCCGGGACCGTCCAGATCGGTGTCAAGGACAGGAAAGTCGTGATACGCACCGACGGCAACACCAAGTTCGACGGCTTTACCAGCATCGATCAACTCAATCCACCGGACCTCATCGAGGCCGAGCGCGAACCCGGACAACCCGCCACGAAGATCAAGAAGATCGTGTTTGCGCTGCTACCCGGCGTGGAAATCAGCACTGGGGAATTGCTGAAAATCATGACAGGAAAGCGGCCCTATCACCTCTACGATGCCCGCCCGGTGAGACGCTTTGGCAATGCCCATATCCCGGGGGCCAACCCGGCACACCCCAAGGATGATAATTTTCTCAGCCTGCTTCCCAAGGACAAGAGTGCACTGCTGATCTTCTATTGCGGCGGCCCGACCTGTCCGTACACCGGGATCGCGGTAGAAAAAACCCTGAAGGCCGGCTACACCAACATCAAGGGCTATCAGACAGGCCTGCCCGGCTGGGGAAAGAGCAAGCTTCCGGTACACGCCGATGCCTCCTGGCTTGCGAAGAATCTGAATAAACAGACTGTAATCCTGGACGTGCGCGACACACAGTTCAGCAGCCAGTTCCATATCCAGGGTGCAGTAGCCCTTCCGGTCTCAGGCCTTCAGGCCATGACCCGGCGTTTCATTGAACAGCAAATCGTCCCCGAACTGCCGGGCGTAACCGACACGCGAGCTCCGATCGTGGTCTATGCTGACAGTCACGCCTCCAGGGAGGCCCTGCTGGCTTACAAAGACCTGCGCGACTGGGGCTACTCGGGTACCACCGTGCTCTACCAGGGCTTCGAAGGTTGGCAGAAGGCAGGACTCCCGGTCGAGCAGGGCCCTGCGGTCACGGAGATTGTCTACCAGAAAAAGCTTGCCCCGGGAGCCATTGCACCCGAGGAATTTACTGCTCTGGAGAAATCCCGTGAAGGCGTCTATTTCATCGATGTGCGTGGTGACAAGGAAGCTGCTACCGGCATGCTCAAGGATGCACGGCATATTCCATTGGAAAAACTGGAAAATATCGCCGCAGACTTGCCAAAGGACAAGGAAATCATCATTTATTGCGCCAATGGCATCCGTGCTGAAATGGCCTATGAGACGCTCAACAAGATGGGCCTCAAGGCCCGTTTCCTGAACGAGACGATTACCATCGGCAAGCAGGGCAACTACAAGCTTTAGGCCGGAGGCTTCCACGTACACGAAAGAGTGAATTCCTCATGAGCGTGCTTTGCCGGGCAGATGCCCGGTTCTGCCTCTGTCAGACAGCGGGGCGATCAGCATCTGGACCGGGTATGCTATACAGTTGGACCCACAGCCATTACTGCCACTCACTCATATATAAACAGGCTACACGATGAAAATTCCATACCTGACGGTCATTCTCGCAACGCTGCTCCTGAACGGCTGCAGTGATGGCACCTCGCCGGACAGCAACATTGTCGCAGCCTCCATGGCACAGCGCATCGCTGCCGGGGAAGACCATATCACCGTGGTGGAGTTGGCAGATCGACTGATGAAGGACCGGCCGAATTTCGAGCTGATCGATATCCGTGATGAACAGGATTTCTACTCCGGCCATATTCAGGGCGCCCGCCACATCCCTCTCGCACGCCTGATTGACCAGGACTCCCTGGTAAGCCTCCCTCCCGGACGCTCCATCGTGGTGTACTCCAACGGCACTGCACATGCTGCTCAAGCGGCATTACTGCTGCACCTGACAGGGCGCGATGCACTGGCTCTGCTGGGTGGTTACAACTACTGGCAGGCCTGGCTGCATGACCCTGAGAAAGCCGGTATCGCGGAGATGGATCCGGCTGAACGCAAGCGCTATCAGGCAGTTTCCTGCTATTTCGCGGGCAACTATGTTGCCGATGCAGGGCTGCAGCCCGAAGGGACTGTGCAGACAGAAGGGCCGATCATGCTGGTTGAACAGCAGGCCGATCCCCTCGGCCTGGGACTTGGGCTGGGCAGCGAACAGGTTCAGGAAATGGATCTGCAAAACGTCAACACGGATACTGAGGAGGCCGACCCCCTGGGGCTCGGCCTGGGCAGCGAACAGGTTCAGGAAATGAACCTGCAGGATACCACCACGCATGCTGAAGAGGCCGACCCGCTCGGCTTGGGGCTGGAACCGGGACTTGGCGGGGATGCTGCGGAATCTACCAGCACTTCCGCTGACCCACCGAAAGGTGAAACCCAAAGGCTACTGATCAGAAAAGAGTGCTGATAAACTGCAAGAAGCTGTTTTCATCTACATCTGAATTGCCAACTTCAAGCATCTAACAGACATTCATCGACTTACAGCGGTCGACGAAGGTACGATTGAATGACGGGAATGACCGGATTCGTTAAGGGTTGTAAGATGCCTGCCCCCGGCCGCAGGCCTGTTAAGCTACACGTGAACTCAACGGGCAGGCGTCTGACAAGCCTCAAGGGAGGAAACCGCGTGACGAAGCCACGTGGTCAAGGAAGATCACATGCGCCGAACGCCAAAGACTTTACCAACAAGAAGGGCTGCCGCAATCACTCACTGAGTGAAGAGGACTCTGACAAAAACAGAACCAAATCGAAGGTCCGTGCGAAAGTCGAACATCCGTTTCCGGTGCTCAAAAGTGTCTTCGGTTTCAACAAGGTGCGTTACCGGGGGTTGGACAAGAACGCTAACCGGTTGTTTGTAGCATGCGGATTGGTCATCTGTACCTGGCGCGACGGCAGTTGTTGCGACCCACGTAGGAGTCGTGCGTCTTGAATTTGCCGTTGACCCTGAAAACGGGGATTAATAGCAAAAATAAGTGAGCAAATCGCCTCGAATCAAGGTCATTTTAGAAAAATATGATTGCCCTGTTGCAATATCACTTGAATGCAGCTGGTAACGCTAATTGATCAGAGTTTCCTTAAAATGAAATGGCGTAATAGAAAACAAAGCTCGAATGTAGACGACAGAAGAAGTAGTAGTGGCGGGGGTAGTGGCTTACCTTCCATAGGGACCATTTTATTCTTTTGGCCCGTCATCAAACATCTCTTTCATTCCAGGCTCGGCCTTGCCATTTTGGGAGTAGGTGCAGTGGCTTATTTTGGCGGCTTTCTTGATCTGTCTTCTTTTTTAGGTGGTGGTGACTACAGAGTCGTTGATGAAGAAGTAGATAATGAGCAGGCAGCCTTTATCGGAACTGTGCTGGCAGATACAGAAGCTGTCTGGTCTGAAGTCTTTGCCCAGGCCGGGAGACGCTATCCTTCACCGACGCTTGTACTCTATCGCGGCTCGACCGTCAGTGGATGTGGTGCTGCCAGTGCTCGCATGGGCCCTTTTTATTGCCCGGAAGATCAGAAGGTGTATGTAGATCTTGGTTTCTTTGATGACCTGAAGAACGAACATGGGGCCGGTGGCGACTTTGCCCAGGCCTATGTGCTGGCCCATGAGATAGGTCACCACATCCAGAATATGGAAGGTACACTGGAGCAGGTACAAATGGCGAAACAGCAAGTACTGGGGGATGCCAGGAAAAATCAGCTGCAAGTGAAGCTGGAGTTACAGGCTGATTGCTACGCAGGTATATGGGCAAACCATGCCCAACAGCAATTCGATATTCTTGAAGAGGGCGATCTTGAGGAAGCGCTGGTTGCAGCTGCCTCTATTGGCGATGACCGATTGCAGAAACAGGAACGGGGGTTCGCCATACCGCATACGTTTACCCACGGTAGCTCCAGGCAACGTGTCGAATGGTTTGCGAGGGGTGTTAAAGACGGCCGGCTAGACGATTGTGAAACCTTCGGAGGGCAGTAAAGCGATCGGCCTTTCGTCACGAGCTGCCGGCAGGTCATGGCCTATCTATTCATCGGTGATACCGACCTGGGTCCTTTAAATTCTTTATACCCGACGTTACGGAGCTTCGAAATCGGTTAATCACAGCAGACCCATCACTGGTCCATTTCTGAGGTAAGCGATATGAGTAGAAAGATAGCTGGCATCACCCTCCTGCTGCTGGTTCTTCCAACAGCAGCCCTGGCTGAAACGCTGGTATTGCTGCAGGGTTATCTCGCCGATGGGGACTACTGGCGGGAATCGGGAATTACTCGCATGCTGGACCGCAACGGCTGGACGGATGCTGGAACCCTGAGTGCCACCCCTGACGGGATACGCACTGATCGTCCGATGCCCGCAGGTAACCGGCGTGTCTATACACTGGCACTGCCCAGTGAAGCGCCCCTGATGGTGCAGCTGCGCTACATGGAACAGTATCTGAATGTTGTTCAGAACCTGCATCCTAACGAATCATTGATATTAAGCGGGCATTCGGCTGGCGGTGTACTTGGGCGCCTGTACATGGTTGGGCATCCGGATATCCCGATTGGCGCGCTGATCACGTTTGCGAGTCCGCACCTGGGTACCGATAGCGCTGAAATCGGAGCCAAAGCTGGCAATAGCCCGCTTGGCTGGTTTGCTCCGCTGATTGGCGGCGCTGTGCTGAATCGATCGCAGGGGCTGTACAACGATCTGGTTCGTGAACGGCCAGGCAGTCTGCTGTTCTGGCTTAACCGCCAGGAACACCCTTCGTCCCGTTACATCTCTGTCGTGCGGGAAGATGATGGTCTGCTTAATTTCGGCGATCTGGTGGTGCCGGTCTGGAGCCAGGACATGAACCAGGTGGCTGCACTCAGGGGCAGATCAAGCAAAATCGTGACCCAGGGCGGGCATGGACTAACCAGGCAGGATGGCGAGCTATTGATAAAGATCCTAAGAAGCAGCGGCCAAGCATAATTACTTGGTCAATGGGCAGTGTTAACCTTGCGTGGACTAAAAACACAAGAAAAAGCCTCAGGTTACGCAGGCTTTGTGCCGTGGATGAGTTCAATGGATTGCATGACAGGCTACCTTCAGGATCACAGTCAATAGTCATCGACCATATCGAGAGGGGCTTTGAGTGCAGTCACTCAGAGAGGCTCTCATAAGGGCATGCGGGGTAGGGGCGCGCGTCTCACGCTCCTCCCCTCGGGTATTCGGGGACTCTTCGTCTATTCGGTATCCGTACCACGGTATACTGTATCTTCGTTTTCCACGTCCACGTATGGGTATATAATCAGCCCATAATAGAATAGCCCGGTTTGAGCCACCAGTACCACCAGTATTGCAGCCAGTAATGTCTTCACGTCATGCCTCCTTGCGGCTCACGCCGCGTAGTGCCAGCTTGGCGCTACCAGTTATACCGAACCTGCGACCGGCTGCTTTGAACTGGTGCACAACTTTGCAGTTCAGGTACTTGTCCACCCGTTGTGGCCAATTTGCAGATTATAACGCCCTATAACAGTGCTAGCGGCATCTGATTGGCGGGGGCGCAACACGTCACGTTGCGTGGGGAGTCGCAAAATCCCGAGTATACAGCGCGAGTATCGGCTGCGACCACCCAACCGTGCTGTGTCGAGTCTGCGAATCTCCACTGTCCGCATACACCGTCTGGTCCTTTCGAGGGCAATAGCGTGATGTTTCCCCCCGTCCAATCCTGTACGTCGTCGAACCCTTTTGGACAGTTGGCTGCCTGAGTTAAGAGACACATCAGCTCATCTGGGTTACTAGTCCTGTTTGATTATCGTAGTGCATTTTCTTGCGCATCGCCAAAGTGGCCCACTTTATCTTTTCTCGTTGGTCCGGTATTTTCTGGCCACGACCATAAAATACATCCGCAGGCGTCAGGTTGTTGAGCGATTCGTGGTAGTGCTCATGGTTGTAGTAGCTCAAAACTGCTGCAGCGCGATCTTTAGCTCACCGGGCATATAATAGTTCTCCAGCAGTATCTGGTTCTTCATTGAACGGTGCCAGCGTTCTATCTTTCCCTGTGTCTGCGGATGGTAAGGTCGCCCTCGAGTATGCGTCATACCATTGGTTGCCAGGTAATCCGATAACTCGCCAGTGATATAACAGGGGCCATTGTTACTGAGGAGTCGAGGCTTGTGTTTCACCTTTACCTGATCGATCCTGGTAAATGCCCGCGCTTCCTCCTCTTGCGCTTTTAGAGCGAAACGACTTGCCGCCTTGTGCATTGCGGTACCAGCCTGGCGCATTCCTTCAGGCATGAACTTAGCCATATGACTAGCCCCGTGAGACTCCAGTGAACTCATGCCTAAGCGATATTCTGCTACCTCCGCAGATTTTTCAAAATCACCTTTTGTCATGCTTATTAATATTTCATTTATAGCAACCAGATGGTTGCGCATATTTGACATCATGTGTTGTTGCATCATTATCTGCCATTGAGACGCTGTATGAATATGCTAGTAGTATTAGTACTGCGATAGACAGGTGTTTTTTCCTGTTTCGTATTCCTCATGAATGCGTACTTCCGGACATGGCCGGTCATTCCCCAGATTCCGGTGAACTTCCTAAATGCAGCAACTCCGGTCATTCCCGTACTGCAATCGTATTTCGCTAACCGGCCACACGCCATCCACCAAATTCCTGTGAACATCCATTAATATTGTAGTGGTCATTGAGAGACAGATAAGGACTGTTGATAAAAAATATTTTGTTTAGCAAGCCGTGAGAGTGCCGTCCCCAGCGCGCTTTATTGTGTAAATTCCGTGGACTTGATCTATAATATAGATTGATTCTTGATAATGGGGGCACCATGAAAGAATCAATTTCAAATTCCGTTAATCTGGTTGATCTGGTAACACCGGTGTCGTTTGATCTGCAATCACTGGTTGACAGTCATGAACAGCCGTTTATCGTAATTGACAGGGATTACCGGATACCGGCAATCAACTCTGCCTACGAAAAGACCTTCGGTATGCACCGTGACAAGGCTATTGGACTACCCTGTTATAAGGTCAGTCACAATAATGATGCACCTTGTCATGAATACGGCGAAGACTGCCCGCACGACAATATGTTCGAGATAGGCAAGACGGATTCTTGTCTGCACGTCCACTTTGATTCAGACCACCGGATGTGTCAGGTCCGGGTAACCGCCTTTCCACTGCCTAGCAATAATGGCGAACTCTACATGGGTGAGTTGATTCAGCGACTCTCGGGGCCCTAGGACCGCCGTGTCAGTGGCAGACGTATGGTTGGACAGAGCACACCATTTCTTGCCTGCATGGATCAGCTAAAAATGGTGGCGGCGGCACAGGCGCCGGTCCTGCTGCAGGGAGAAACCGGTACCGGTAAGGAATTGGCGGCCCACTTCATTCACAGTAATTCCCTGCGTCGTGAACAGCCTCTCCTTACCGTGGATTGCACGGTGCTGACCGAACCCCTGTTCGAGGCCGAGGTCTTCGGACATGCGCGTGGTGCGTTTACCGGCAGTGTCGGTGACCGGACCGGCCTGTTTGAACAGGATTTATTCTACAAGATAATCAGACTTGCCCTACAGACACCGGCCCCAGGTTAATCAATAATCTCTCAGCACCCGAAGCGACGTTAGTCAGCGATCCGAACTATCGGGAGAAGGTGCGCTTTAAACTACCGGGTTCGGCCAACTCCCGTCATCCCGGCGAATGCCAGCATGCAGTAAAAACGTGGTTTATCCCCTGTTGTTAGCTATTGTTCGAATCGACGCTATGTAATGATTGTTCTGAGAGTTGTATATACGAATCCAAATAAATCTCTGCTGTTTTCAAATAAGTCTGCTATTTGATAGCTGATCAGGAAAAAAACCGGGTAAAATAATTCAGGCTTTGAGTCTGACCAGCCTAAGATTGGCCGGGATACCTTCTCGTTAATGACAGTCAGGTTGCAAAACAGACAGATCGCTATCCCGATGGCTGCTCCCAGCAATATATCCGTGGGGTAATGGAGACCCAGATAAACTCGCGGAAAGGCAATGAACAGGGTGGTATATACAATGGCAAGCACCCCGGTTCTACCGGAGATAAAAAACATCCCTGCGGATAATGCATAAAATAGAACCGCATGATCGCTGGGGAGCGAAGATGCACCCTCAAGATCTGACGGTTTCATTCCATACGGGAGCAACATATTCAGACCCTCGTTGTGCAAGGGGCGAGGCCTGAACGGCAGTAGCACTACCAGGCTTCTTGCAATTGCCATGGCCAGAAAACAGCCCAGTATTGTCGAGATGACATGTATACGAATACATAGCTGATTCTTGTTTAACCTGAACCACCCCCACCAGAGAATGGAAATCAAGACAGCACCCTTTATTAAATGATTCTCTGAAATGAACTCAAGCGTATTGTCAAACGTCCACGAATGACACGAGAAGCGATTAAGAAAATTTATTATTGTTAGGTCAAACTGGTTCATTTCTGGTGCCACGACTTCGAGATCCTGACGTTAAATATGCCGGACCAGGTCGTTTTTCTGTTTTGTGTCTTTCTGGCATATGCCGGCGAGCGGGAACGTCAGCATTCCGGCATCGAAGGCTATTATCTTGTTACAATTTTGTCCAAATTTGGCAGGGCAGACTATTGTTCAAAGGTACTAGGGGCTTCTGCCTAATTCCGGCATCAACGGATATTCCCAGGGAAATCCCGATTCATCTCACGTCATTATGCTAAAGAACGGGAATGGGTCGGTTCCGGCCTTTTAGTGAATTATCAGATAGTTATTTACTAAACGACCGCATACGAGCGGATACTTGCCGTTCCCGGCAATACACTCATTGGATGTTGTTATGGACGACGAAGACTGGAACCGGCGGCAATCAAGGCCCGTTCAGCACCTGCTGCAGGATCAGCAGCACATCGGCAGTATCAATGACATCAGCCGAGGTACCGATCGGCTGCAGGTCGCCGTGAGCGATATCCAATGCCGTCTGTGGTATCAGACCGAGCGCCATGCGCTGCGCCACAAGGTAATCTGCCACATTCACCAATCCATCGTACACATCCATCGGTGCTAGGTCTCCGTCCGCCGGCGGCCACGGACCCGCCGGGTCATTCACATTCGTTCCGACACTGAGTTCAACACTGTCCCCGAAGCCGTCACCATCACTATCGCGCAGTGTCGGGTTGGTAGCGTATAGATTTACCTCGTCACCATCGGTCAGGCCATCGCCATCGGTGTCAGGCAGTAGTGGGTTGGTACCGATGGATATCTCGAAGTCGTCATCAAGACCATCCCCGTCCTGGTCCGGCAACACAGTGCTATCGAGTGTCACGTCGTTGTCGGCCATGTTGCTGTCAACTTCGTCCGCGCTCACTCTCAACGCGCTGCTCCAGCTCCCTGACGTGATCGCGGTAACCGTCACGGTAACTGTTGCACTGGCGCCATCGGCCAATACGCCTAGCAGACAGGTCACGGTGCCGCCGGTTTCGCTGCAACTACCCTGTGACGGTGTCGCCTGAACATAGCCTACACCCACAGGTAACCCATCCGTCAGTGTCACGTTCGAGGCCAGGTCCGGCCCATTATTGGTGATATCGATGATGTGGTCAATCTGGGAGCCCTCCACAACCGGGTCGGGAACGTCCACGCCGGAAACGGCTAGGTCGGCCTGCAGCAAGCGCACCACGATCAGACCCTCATCGCGGTCACCGATGATCACGGTACCGCTGGCAAAGAACGGGTAGCTGCTCCAGGCACCATCGAACGAGGTAAACGAATCCTTGCTGGGATGGGTATCGATATAAGCAACTTCGGTCAGATTGCTGTTGGCAATGTCCGAGTGATCAAGCACCCGTAAGCCGGTGGTGTAGTTGGCTGCGTAGACAAGGCCATTGTGCTTCCGCTGATAGTACGCAGCAGTTAGAGCAGGAACTAGGAAGGCGGATAAGAAAAAAGCAGAGAGTTGCAAATATGCCATTACAGCAGAGACGGCGAATGACGCTGCCAACATAATGGCCACAACCCTGGATGTTTTTACGGTACCCAATTCTTAAACCCCTAACTATTACATAAGTGGCGCGACGACAGGAGCGTCCCAGTGAGCGACAACGAACGACTAGATGTACTTGTTAGCTGTTATCGAATTTATATTCTTTCCAGTTTTGTATGCCGAGACTATTTTTATGCCACCACCAGATCACTGACATAATTAACGAAAAAATGCCGGCTACTTTAGCCACCATAGGAATAAACAATAAGTAGAGGGCTTCTACAGATACTGCTGTATAGAAGAGAGGCCACACTAATACCAAAGTTGCCATAGGTACAAACGTACATACAAACATGAGAAGTGCATTAGACCACATCGACCGGAATACAGGTGGTAATATCTCTATACCGAAACGCCTAGCCATGCGAAAACCAATAGGATCTAGAATGCTCAGCGCCGCTCCTTTGGCTTTCATGTGTGATCTGAATATTTCAATTTTTTCTTCAAATTTCATAGGTACAGCTAATGCCTCGCTTAACAGGCGCGCGTTTTCTGCGTGTCTTGGCTTAAGAGATTGTTATGCCTTTCTTCGATATTTAATATATTGCAACGCACTTACTATTGCCCCGAGAATAAATGCCAATCCAATGTAAAGCCCATATTGATTGGCATGTCCAACTTTCCACAACCATAATTCGATAACTCCCATAACACTAAATAGAATCATCAATAATCCATGGCGCGTAGCTTGTGGGATCATTTCTCTTGGTTTCCTGTCATTGTCCATTCTCTTTTCTATTACTCGCTACATCATATCTTTTTGGAGTATAACGTCGCAAATAACCGGAGCTGAGCGGCAACGAGGCGTCCGTGTTAAATAGCCTTATGCGTACTATGTGTTCTAATACTATTTAGGGTAAGAATCATGCCGCCTATGGACAATGGAAATGCCGTCGCGATTGGCCCTGGCCACCAAAATGAATATAAACCTATTGATACTGCCGAAATCCCCAGAACAACCAACAACATCTTAGTGAAGATAGTTTTATGAAGCATTGCGATAAGCATAAATAATGAAATTATAAAATGAGAAAAAGCTACTTCCGGATACACAATTATTCTTCCCCACCCATTTGATGGGGATGGCTCCCAATTTATACCGAAATATTCATAACAATTTAGGAGTAATACAATAATT
>JBDLIH010000018.1:0-42720 GCA_039714975.1 Pseudomonadota bacterium | reverse complement strand
AGCCAAGCGCACAGGTGCGCAGGTACGGGGCCCGATCCCGCTGCCTACCCGTAAGGAGCGCTTTACGGTGCTGATTTCACCGCATGTCAACAAGGATGCGCGTGACCAGTATGAAATCCGGACGCACAAGCGTCTCATGGATATTGTGGACCCGACTGACAAGACGGTTGATGCGCTCATGAAACTGGATCTCGCCGCAGGCGTAGATGTACAGATCAAGCTGAATTGATTGGAATAGCACTATGACTATCGGAATAGTAGGACGCAAAGAAGGCATGACGCGCATCTTTAATGATGAAGGCGGTGCCGTACCTGTGACAGTGCTTTCGGTTGAGCCGAACCGGGTTACGCAGCTCAAGACACAGGAGAGCGACGGATACCGTGCGGTACAGGTCACGACCGGTTTACGTCGTGCCTCCCGTGTGACCAGGCCGATGGCCGGGCACTACGCCAAGGCCGATACCGAGGCGGGTCGCAAGCTCTGGGAATTTCGTCTTGACGATGGCGAAGGCGATGACATTGAAGTTGGCAGTGAAATCAAGGTTGAGATGTTCGAGGCGGGCCAGAACGTGGATGTGACCGGCACCTCGATCGGCAAGGGTTATGCCGGAGTTATCAAGCGCCACAACTTCCGCATGCAGGATGCCACGCACGGCAACTCGATTTCACACCGTGCACCGGGTTCGATTGGCCAGTGCCAGACCCCCGGGCGTGTATTCAAGGGCAAGAAGATGGCCGGTCATATGGGTAATGTCCGTCGCACGACACAGAACCTGACGGTTGTCCGCGTTGATGCGGAGCGCAACCTGCTGCTGGTCAAGGGCGCGGTTCCGGGTTCAAAGGGTGGCGATGTCATTATTCGCCCGGCGGTAAAGGGGTAATATGATGGAGCTGCAACTGCAGGGTTCTGGTTCAGTCAAGGTGTCTGAAGGTACCTTTGGCCAGGAATACAAAGAGTCTCTGGTGCATCAGGTCGTGACGGCCTGCCTGTCCGGCGCGCGCGCCGGTACCGCACAGCAGAAAACCCGTTCACAGGTCCGCGGTGGCGGCATCAAACCGTGGCGCCAGAAGGGCACCGGGCGTGCTCGTGCCGGCACCATTCGCAGTCCGATCTGGCGCGGCGGTGGCAAGGCATTTGCCGCAGCTCCCCGTGACTATTCACAGAAGATCAATCGCAAGATGTACCGTGCAGCGATGCGTTCCATCCTGTCCGAGCTGGTACGCCAGGAACGACTGCTTGCCATTGATACCTTCGGTGTCGATGCACCGAAAACAAGGCAACTGGCCGGCAAGTTGAGTGATCTGGGGCTGGATAACGTGCTGATCGTGACGGACGATGCAGATGACAATCTGTACCTGGCGGCACGCAACCTGCCGAATGTTGCAGTCTGTGAAGTGGCCAGTGCCGACCCTGTCAGCCTGATGGGCTTCGACAAGGTGCTGATGACGAAGGCCGCGATTGAGAAAATTGAGGAGCGTCTGGCATGAACCAGGAACGCATAATGAAGATCCTGATTGCACCGATTGTCTCTGAAAAGAGTACCCGGCTGGCTGATGCAAACCGCCAGTTTGTCTTCAAGGTGATGCCGGATGCCAGCAAACCGGAAGTACGCAAAGCGGTTGAGCTGATGTTTGACGTCAAGGTCGATGGTGTACAGATTGCCAACGTGCGCGGCAAGACCAAGCGTTTTGGACAATCGATCGGCAAACGCTCTGACTGGAAAAAAGCCTATGTGACCCTGGCTGAAGGGCACGATATTGATTTTATGGGAGCGGAGTGAGTCGCGTTTGATTCGCGGACTGCGCTGAAAGGACTGGAACATGCCACTCGTTAAAGCAAAACCAACGTCACCGGGCCGTCGCTTTGTCGTCCAGGTCACCACACCTGGCCTGCACAAGGGCAAGCCCCATGCTGCACTGCTTGCCAGCAAGTCGAAATCCGGTGGCCGCAACAATGCCGGCCGTATCACCACCCGGCATCGCGGCGGTGGTCACAAGCAGCGTTATCGCATTGTTGACTTCAAGCGCAACAAGGTTGATGTGCCGGCGAAGGTAGAGCGTATTGAATACGATCCGAACCGTTCCGCGCATCTCGCATTGTTGCTGTACACGGACGGTGAACGCCGCTATATCCTGGCGCCGAAAGGCATAGGGGCCGGTGACGAGATTCGTAATGGCAGTTCAGCCCCGATCAAGGCCGGCAATGCCATGCCCATGCGTAATATTCCGGTGGGTACGCTGGTCCACAATGTTGAAATGAAACCGGGCAAGGGTGGACAGATTGCCCGCAGCGCCGGCAGCAGTGTGCAACTCGTTGCCCGTACCGGTGAACACGCAACCCTGCGACTGCGTTCCGGTGAAATGCGCAGGATACCGGCTGATTGTATGGCGACGATTGGTGAAGTCGGCAATCCCGAACACAGCCTGCGCTCTCTGGGCAAGGCCGGTGCCACCCGCTGGCGAGGCAGGCGTCCAAAAGTGCGCGGTGTTGCCATGAACCCGGTTGACCATCCGCACGGTGGTGGTGAGGGTCGTACCGCGGGTGGTCGTCACCCGGTCAGTCCCTGGGGTACGCCGGCAAAGGGTTATCGCACCCGCAGTAACAAGCGTACCGATGGCATGATTGTCAGACGCCGTAACAAGAAATAATCAAGAGGATTACAGACAGTGGCACGTTCTATTAGAAAAGGTCCGTTTATTGATACCCATCTGCAGAAGAAGGTGGAAAAGGCTGCGGCCGAGAACAGCAAGCGCCCGATCAAGACCTGGTCACGACGCTCCATGGTGATTCCGGAAATGGTTGGCCTGACGATTGCGATACATAACGGCCGCCAGCATGTGCCGGTCCTGATTAACGAGAATATGGTCGGTCACAAGCTGGGTGAGTTTGCCCTGACACGTACATTTCGTGGTCACGTGGCAGACAGAAAAGCGAAGTAAGAGGACAGATTGATGGAAGTCAGCGCGACATTGAAACAGGCACACATATCGGCACAAAAGGCCCGTCTGGTTGCAGACCAGGTACGTGGACTGCCGGTAGAGAAGGCATTGAACCTGCTGATGTTCAGCCCGAAGAAGGCGGCAGGCATGGTTCGCAAGGTGCTGGAGTCTGCGATTGCGAATGCAGAGCACAATGAAGGTGCGGATATTGATGAATTGAAGGTGTCGGCCATTTTTGTGGACGAGGCCCGCACCATGAAACGTTTTCGTGCGCGCGCCAAGGGCCGTGGTACACGGATTCTGAAACGAAACAGTCATATCACCGTAATGGTGGGTGACGTTTAAGCTAACCAGCGAGAAGCGAGTAGAGCGGAATGGGTCAAAAAGTACATCCAACGGGCATCAGGCTCGGTATTGTCAAGGACTGGACATCCACATGGTATGCCGGCACGGATAACTACGCCGATTACCTGAACATGGATCTGGAGATTCGTGAATTTATCAGGAAGCGGCTCTCACAGGCATCAGTCAGCCGCATCCAGATATCACGTCCGGCACATAATGCCGTGATAACCGTGCACACGGCGCGTCCCGGTATTGTCATTGGCAAGAAGGGTGAGGATATCGATCGTCTGCGCAAGGAAGTTTCAGCGCGCATGGGGATACCGGTCAACATCAACATCGAGGAGATCCGCAAACCGGAACTGGATGCCACCCTGGTCGCGGAAAGTGTTGCCCAGCAGCTGGAGCGTCGCATCATGTTTCGTCGTGCCATGAAGCGTGCGGTGAGTAACAGCATGCGTATTGGTGCACAGGGTATCAAGATCAAGGTCGGTGGCCGGCTGAATGGTGCGGAAATCGCGCGTAGCGAGTGGTATCGCGAAGGCCGCGTGCCGCTGCACACCCTGCGTGCCGATATCGACTACGGTACCGCCGAGGCGAACACAACCTATGGAATCATTGGCGTAAAGGTCTGGATATTCAAGGGTGAAATTATTGGTGCAGTCGAGGAAGCGGAAACCGAGGCGCCCCGAAAGGCGGCTTCCCGATAGCGGAGAATATTCATGTTACAGCCAAAACGAACCAGATTTCGCAAACAGCAGAAAGGCCGCAACCGGGGCCTGGCACAGCGTGGCAGCAAGGTCAGCTTCGGTGAGTACGGACTGAAATCCACCGATCGTGGCCGTATGACGGCACGCCAGATCGAAGCTGCACGTCGTACCATCACGCGCCATGTAAAACGTGGTGGCAAACTCTGGATACGCGTGTTTCCGGATGTGCCAATCACCAAGAAACCCATCGAGGTTCGCCAGGGCAAGGGCAAGGGTAATGTCGAATACTGGATTGCACAGATTCAACCCGGCCGGATGCTCTACGAGATTGAGGGCGTATCGGAAGATATTGCGCGTGAAGCCTTCAAGCTGGCCGCAGCGAAACTGCCTTTTAAAACAGCCTTTGTATCACGGACGGTGATGTGATGAATGCCGCAGAACTAAGAACCAAATCAGTCAGCGAACTCAAGCTTGAGTTGCATAACCTGCTGCGCGAGCGTTTTAACCTCAGCATGCAGCGCGGTACCGGCCAGTTGTCCCGTCCGGACCAGGTCAGGAAGGTTCGCAAGGACATTGCAAGGGTAAATACGGTATTGAACGAAAAGGCCAGAACGGGTAATGCATCATGAGTGAGACCACAGCAACAGCACGTACCGTTACCGGCAAGGTAACAAGCGACAAGATGGACAAGTCGGCCACCGTCATGATCGAACGACTGGTGAAGCACCCTGTGTACGGAAAATATATTCGGCGCTCTACAAAGCTGCACATTCACGATGCAGAGAACGCTTGCAAGGAAGGCGATATGGTCATTATCGAGCAGTGCCGTCCGATCTCCAAAACAAAGTCCTGGAGACTGGTGGAAGTGGTCGGACGAAGCGACTAGTTGTTGATTTTTTGCGAATATTTTAATTAATTCAAGGTGAACGGTACAGAAGCATGATTCAGATGCAAACAAGACTTGATGTTGCAGACAACAGTGGCGCACGCCGCTTGCAGTGCATCAAGGTGCTGGGTGGCTCACACCGGCGTTATGCAGGCATCGGTGACGTTATCAAGGTCAGCATCAAGGAAGCGATTCCCCGCGGCAAGGTCAAGAAGGGCGAGGTCTATAACGCGGTTATCGTAAGGACGCGCAAGGGTGTCCGTCGTTCCGACGGTTCACTGATTCGTTTTGACGGCAATGCGGCAGTGTTGCTGAATGCGCAGTTACAGCCGATCGGTACGCGTATTTTCGGACCGGTAACCCGTGAACTGCGCAGTGAACGATTCATGAAGATTATTTCACTTGCACCGGAAGTTTTGTAGGACAAGAGCATGAACAGAATCAAGAAAGGTGATGACGTCATCGTGATTGCAGGAAAGGACAAGGGCAAACAGGGCAGCGTGCTGCGTGTTATGCCGAATGGCCGCCTGATTGTGTCTGACGTCAACATGGCGAAGCGGCACACCAAGCCGAACCCGAACAAGGGTGTGCCTGGTGGCATCGTCGAGAAGGAAATGTCGATCGATCCGTCCAATATCATGCTGTTTAACCCGCAAACCAGGAAGGGGGACCGGGTTGGTTTCAGGATGCTCGAGGATGGTCGCAAGGTGCGTTATTTCAAGTCCACCGATGAAGTGGTGGACATTTAGGTGATGGTGTAGAGATATGGCCAGGCTGAAAGATATTTACTCGGAAACAGTAACCAAACAGCTCAAGGAGCAGTTTGGTTACAAGAACCCCATGGAGATTCCGCGACTCACCAAGATTACGCTCAATATGGGTGTGGGTGAGGCAATCGCTGATCGCAAGGTGATGGAACATGCTGTCGGTGACATGACCAAGATAGCGGGTCAGAAGCCGATTGTTATCAAGGCGCGAAAATCAGTAGCCGGTTTCAAGCTGCGCGAAGGCTGGCCTGTCGGGTGCAAGGTGACACTGCGTCGCGAAATGATGTACGAGTTTCTTGACCGTCTTATCAATGTGGCGATCCCGCGTATTCGTGACTTTCGCGGTATGAACCCGAAGTCATTTGACGGACGCGGCAACTACAACATGGGTGTGAAAGAGCAGATCATTTTCCCCGAGATTGATTACGACAAGATCGATACCCTGCGTGGTATGGACATTACATTTACAACAACTGCGAATACGGATGAAGAAGGGCGCGCCTTGCTGGCTGCTTTCAACTTCCCGTTCAGGCACTGAGGTAGAAACATGGCAAAGAATTCCATGATTGCCCGCGAGAGCAAACGTGCACGCACAGTGAAACGCTTCGCTGCAAAGCGTGCTGCGCTGAAGGCGACTATCAAGAGCACTGAAAGCTCCTACGAGGAACGCTACCAGGCACAACTGAAACTGCAGGAGCTGCCGCGCGATGCAAGCCCGGTACGAGGCCGCAATCGCTGCCGTGTTACCGGTCGCCCGCACGGCTATTACAGAAAATTCGGACTGTCCAGAAACAAGCTGCGTGAAGCTGCCATGCGCGGTGATGTGCCCGGACTGGTCAAGGCAAGCTGGTAACCTATTATGATGACCGATCCCATTGCTGATCTGCTGACCCGTATTCGCAACGGTCAGTCTGCCAACAAGCTGGAGGTGTCCATGCCTTCATCGAAGTTGAAGTGTGCCATCGCAAATGTGTTGAAGGACGAGGGCTATATAAACGATTTCAGCACCGCTGACGAAGATGGCAAGGCTGTGCTGACGATCACCCTGAAGTACCACGAGGGCAGGCCGGTGATTGAAACGATCAACCGCTCCAGTCGTCCGGGTCTGCGCCTTTACAGGGGCAAGGATGACATTCCAAGCATCCAGAACGGACTGGGTGTTGCCATCGTCTCGACGTCCAAGGGTGTGATGAGTGATCGTCAGGCCCGTGCCGCCGGAGAAGGCGGCGAAATCCTGTGTGTCGTAAGTTAACCGGATAGAGTCATGTCTAGAATTGCAAAACAACCGGTGACTGTTCCCGCTTCAGTGGAAGTCACCGAGAATGGCCAGCAGATTACTGTCAAGGGCCCTAACGGGACACTGCAACACAGTGTTCACGCGCTCGTGGAAATGAAACGGGAAAATGGTGAACTGAACTTCAGTCCGCGCGATGAATCCACAGCTGCCAATGCGCTGGCCGGAACAACGCGCGCACTGGTCAGCAATCTGGTAACCGGCGTCAGCGACGGCTTTGAAAGGAAACTGGAGCTGGTCGGTGTCGGATACCGTGCGCAGGCCAAGGGCAAGGTGCTTAATCTGACCCTGGGCTTCTCCCACCCGGTGGACTACGAGTTGCCTGAAGGTATCACGGTTGAAACGCCGAGCCAGACAGAAATTGTTCTAAAAGGCGCTGACAAGCAAAGAATCGGTCAGGTGGCGGCTGAAATACGCGCCTTTCGTCCACCTGAACCCTACAAGGGCAAAGGTGTTCGTTATGCGGATGAAGTTGTAGTTCGCAAAGAAGCCAAGAAGAAATAGGCAATTATTATGGACAAGAAACAATCACGTTTACGCCGCACCCGCCGTACCCGGGCTCATATCAGGACGCTGGGTGCCACACGCCTGTGCATACACAAGACGCCGCGTCACATGTATGCACAGATTATCTCGCCGCAAGGCGACACTGTGGTCGCCTGTGCTTCAACGCTGGACAGTGATGTGCGTAAGGACGTCAAGTCAACCGGTGGGGCTGCCGCTGCATCCGTCGTTGGGAAAGTGGTTGCCGAGCGCGCCAGGGCAGCAGGAATTACCCGGGTAGCGTTTGATCGTTCCGGTTTTAAATATCATGGCCGCGTGAAAGCACTGGCTGATGCCGCGCGCGAGAACGGCCTGGAATTTTGATACCAGAATTTTTTATAAAAGTTTTCTGATAAAGGTTAATTATGGCAAGAGTAGATGCACAGGCACAGGCACAGGGTGATGGACTGCTTGAAAAGCTGGTCACAGTTAACCGTGTAGCGAAGGTTGTAAAGGGTGGCCGCCAGTTCGGCTTTACCGCGCTGACTGTTGTCGGTGACGGTGAAGGCCGGGTGGGTTACGGCTACGGCAAGGCACGTGAAGTGCCGGTTGCTATCCAGAAGGCGATGGAGGCGGCACGCAAGAACATGATTGACGTCAACATCAAGGATGGTACGCTGCAATATGCATTGACCGGTCGACACGGTGCCGCCAAGGTCTACATGCAGCCCGCTTCTGAAGGTACCGGTATTATTGCCGGGGGCGCCATGCGCGCCGTCTTTGAAGTCGTGGGTGTACATAATGTACTGGCAAAATGCATCGGTTCGAACAATCCGATCAATGTATTGCGTGCCACCATCCGCGGACTTCAGGAAATGACTTCGCCTGATGAGGTCGCCAGCAAGCGTGGCAAGACAGTTGCAGAGATTATGGAGTAAGACATGGCCAGCGCAAAGAAAATCAGGGTTTCACAGACGAAAAGTTCCAATGGCCGCCTGCAGAGTCACAAGGACACGCTGCGTGGGCTGGGTCTGCGCCGCATCCGGCATAGTGTGGAGCTGAATGACACACCGGAAATTCGCGGCATGATCAACAAGATTGCTTATATGGTAAAGGTTGAGGACTAGATAATGCGCCTGAATACATTAACGCCGGCTGACGGCAGTAAAAAAGATCGCAAGCGCGTGGGCCGTGGTATCGGTTCCGGGCTGGGCAAGACGAGTGGTCGTGGTCACAAGGGCCAGAAGTCGCGTTCCGGCGGCTTCCACAAGATTGGTTTCGAAGGCGGCCAGATGCCGCTGCAACGCCGCCTGCCAAAAGTGGGTTTCATCTCGCGCAAGTCACGTTTTGTCGATGAACTGCGACTGAACGAACTGGCGCTGGTGGATGCAGCTGTGATTGATCTGGAAGCATTAAAAGCGGCCAACCTGATCTCGCGGGAAACAGGCAGCGTCAAGGTGTTTGCGTCCGGCTCCATTGACAAGGCAGTGACCCTGAAGGGGATTCGGGTTACCAGGGGTGCACGTGCTGCAATTGAAGCGGCCGGTGGCAAGATCGAGGAATAAATGGCAATCGGTAATTCACTCTCGGGTGCTGCTTCAGGAATCGGGCAGATGAAAGAGCTGCGCCAGCGGCTCTTTTTCGTCATTGGTGCCATCATCGTTTTCCGCGTCGGTTCGTTCATTCCGTTGCCGGGGATTGATCCGGTGGTGCTGGCTGCCCTGGTTGACCAGCAACGGGGCACGATACTGGAAATGTTTAACATGTTTTCCGGTGGTGCGCTGGAGCGCCTGTCGCTGTTTGCGCTCGGGATCATGCCTTACATCTCGGCCTCGATCATTATGAACCTGCTGACTGTGACGGTACCCTCACTGGAAGCACTCAAGAAGGAAGGCGGGGAAGCCGGCCGCCACAAGATTACGCAGTACACACGCTATGGCACAGTGGGCCTGGCCACCATGCAGGCCTTTGGAATCTCGACCGCGTTGCAAAGCCAGTCAATCGCCGGCAGTTCACTGGTGATCAATCCTGGCCCAAGCTTTGTGCTCACTGCAATTGTAACGCTGGTCACCGGGACAGTGTTCCTGATGTGGCTCGGTGAGCAGGTGACGGAACGCGGTGTGGGTAACGGTATCTCGATCATTATCTTTGCCGGTATCGTTTCCGGTCTGCCGTCTGCCATTGGCGGTACACTGGAACTCGCACGTACCGGTGAAATGAATGCACTGACCATTCTGGTACTGTTTTCACTGGCGCTGGCAGTGACCGGTTTTGTGGTATTTGTCGAACGTGGCCAGCGCCGTATTACCGTGAATTACGCAAAGCGGCAGCAGGGCCGCAAGGTGTATGCGGCACAGAGTACTCACTTGCCGCTGAAGCTGAACATGGCCGGTGTTATTCCACCGATTTTTGCGTCCAGTATTATCCTGTTTCCGGCGACCATGGGCAGCTGGGTTGGTCAGGGCGAGGGCATGGGCTGGCTGAAGGATATATCCGCCATGCTGTCACCGGGGCAGCCGATGTACGTGATTTTCTATGCGCTGGCAATTGTGTTCTTCTGCTTTTTCTATACGGCACTGGTGTTCAATGCCAAGGAAACAGCGGACAACCTGAAGAAGTCCGGTGCCTTTATCCCGGGTATTCGTCCGGGTGAGCAGACCGCGAAGTATATTGACGGTGTCATGACGCGGCTGACAACAGCCGGCGCGGTTTACATTACCCTGGTATGCCTGATGCCGGAATTTCTGATTCTTTACTGGAATGTACCGTTTTATTTTGGTGGTACATCCTTGTTGATTATTGTCGTGGTGACCATGGATTTCATGGCGCAGGTTCAGACGCACCTGGTCTCGCACCAGTACAGCGGCCTGATGAAGAAGGCGAACCTGAAAGGTCACGGCGGAGCTGGCATGCTGCGCTAGCGGCGGCCCATTTTAGAGGTGTAGTGACATGAAAGTACGTGCTTCAGTCAAGCGTATCTGCCGCAACTGCAAGATCATCCGGCGCAACGGTGTTGTGCGCGTCATCTGCAAAGATGGTCGTCACAAGCAGCGTCAGGGTTGAGCAGCTGTATATAGTATGCAAAGCATTGAAAAACAAGCAAATTTAAACCTGCCAGGGCAGGCCCTGGATATCAGGCAGGTGGTTGTTTGTGTTTGATTTATTGGCAGCCAAAGGCTATCCTACCCTGCTTTTCGCGCCGCACTTAAACAATAGCGTTTGGAGATGATCTAGATGGCCCGTATTGCAGGAATTAACATAGCACCGCACAAGCATGCGGAGATTGCCCTGACGGGAATCTATGGTATCGGCCGCGTCACGGCGCGCAAGATTTGCGCCGACAGTGGTGTCAAGCCGGACACAAAGATCAAGGACCTGACAGAGGCCGAGGTCGAGTCGATCCGCAGCGAGGTTGGCAAGTACACCATCGAGGGCGACCTGCGTCGTACCATTTCCATGAACATCAAGCGACTCATGGATCTGGGCAGCTATCGTGGTATCCGCCATCGTCGTGGTCTGCCGCTACGCGGACAGCAAACACAAACCAATGCACGTACCCGCAAGGGTCCGCGTCGCCCTATTCGTAAATAAACACGCAAGCAAGCTACATTAACCAGTAATCGCAGATAACTCCGGAACCCAGGTATGGCACAGGCACCCACTCGCAAGAAAGTGAAGAAAGACGTCGCTGACGGCATCGCTCACATTCACGCATCATTTAACAATACCATCATCATGATTACCGACCGCCAGGGTAATGCCCTTGCGTGGGCGACTGCAGGTGGTTCGGGGTTCCGTGGTTCGCGCAAAAGCACACCGTTTGCCGCGCAGGTTGCTGCTGAAAAGGCCGGTGAGAAGGTCAAGGAATACGGCATGAAAAACCTTGAGGTTGAGGTCAAGGGTCCGGGGCCAGGCCGGGAATCAGCCGTGCGTGCACTGAATAATGCCGGTTTTCAGATTACCAATATCACTGACGTGACACCGATACCGCACAACGGCTGTCGGCCACCGAAGAAACGTCGCGTTTAGGAAGGGAAAGATCATGGCTAAATACACTGGATCCAAATGCCGTCAGTGCCGCCGCGAAGGTGGCAAGCTGTTTCTGAAAGGCGAGAAATGTTTTACCTCGAAGTGTCCGGTAGAGAACCGTCCGTTTCCGCCAGGGCAGCACGGCCAGCGCCGCACACGTCTGTCGGATTATGCAACCCAGTTACGTGAGAAGCAGAAGGTACGCCGTATCTACGGTGTACTGGAGAAGCAGTTTCGCAATTACTACAAGAAGGCGGCCGGCACCAAGGGTTCGACCGGTGAAAACCTGCTGCAGCTGCTCGAGGGACGTCTCGACAACGTGGTCTACCGCATGGGTTTCGCATCCTCGCGCAGTGAGTCACGTCAGTTGTTGCGCCACAATGGCATCAGTGTCAATGGTTCGCGGGTGAACATCCCGTCCTATCAGGTACAGCCGGCTGACGTGGTCAGTATCAACGAAAAAAGCCGTTCCCAGTTGCGTGTCAAGTCTGCGATCGATCTGGCGCAGCAACGTGGTATTTCAGACTGGATTGATGTCGACACCAAGAAGATGGAAGGTGTGTACAAGACACGGCCGGAGCGCAGTGAGTTGCCTGCCGACATTAACGAACACCTGATCGTCGAATTGTATTCCAAGTAATTTCTGAGGGACTTTTTTCATGCTGGGTAAAGTCAACGAATTTCTGAAACCGCGCATCGTCGATGTCCAGGTTGTCAATGACAAGCACGCCAAGGTAACACTGGAGCCGCTGGAGCGCGGTTTTGGTCATACCCTCGGTAATGCCTTGCGCCGTATTCTGCTGTCATCCATGCCGGGCAGCGCCATCATTAACGCTGAAATTGAAGGCGTGTTGCATGAGTACTCCACCATTGAAGGCGTGCAGGAAGATGTTATCGACATCCTGCTGAACCTGAAAAAAGTAGCACTGCGCATGCATGAGCGCGATGAGGCAACACTGACACTCAGCAAGAAGGGAACAGGACCTGTTACCGCCGGTGATATCAAACTGGACCATGATGTTGAAGTCATCAATCCGGACCATGTGATTGCCAACCTGACCGCAGGCGAATTATCCATGACGCTGAAAATAGCAAAGGGACGCGGTTATCAGCCGGCAACACGTCGTGAAACGGATGAGAGCGAGGGCAGGGTAATTGGCAGTCTGCAGCTGGATGCCTCGTTCAGCCCGGTCAGCCGGATCTCCTATAATGTTGACCGTGCACGCGTCGAACAGCGCACCGACCTGGACAAGCTGATTATTGATATTGAAACCAACGGCACGGTCGATCCGGAAGAAGCCATCCGCCATGCAGCCACCATCCTGCAGGACCAGTTGTCTGCGTTTGTTGATCTGCAGGCGACCACCGAAGAGGATACGGCGACCAAGGATCCGGAAATTGATCCGATCCTGCTGCGCCCGGTCGATGACCTGGAGCTGACAGTTCGTTCTGCCAACTGCCTGAAGGCCGAAAGTATCTATTTTATCGGTGACCTGATTCAGCGAACCGAAGTGGAATTACTCAAGACCCCGAACCTGGGCAAGAAGTCCCTGACCGAGATCAAGGATGTACTGGCCACCAAGGGCCTGTCTCTGGGGATGCGTCTTGAGAACTGGCCGCCGGCCAGCCTGGCTGCGAAAGAGCAGGAGCCGGTTGTCTTAACAAGTAACGGGATATAAGCATGCGTCATCGCAAGACAGGGCGGCAACTAAACCGCAACAGTTCACATCGCAAGGCCATGTTCCAGAATATGACCGTGTCCTTGCTGCGCCATGAGATTATCAAGACGACCTTGCCAAAAGCCAGGGAACTGCGGCGTATGGCCGAACCCTTTATCACCATGGCCAAGACAGATTCCGTGCACAAGCGCAGGGTGGCATTCAGTCGCTTGCGTGACCGGGACATGGTGACCAAGCTGTTTAATGAACTGGGTCCGCGTTACAAGGAACGTCCGGGTGGTTATCTGCGTATTCTCAAGGCGGGCTATCGCACCGGTGACAAGGCGCCCATGGCCTATATTGAAATGGTCGATCGTCCCCGGGACGAGGCCGGTGAAGAGCTCACGGTGTAGCCAAGGCCTGTAGCAACAAAAGAACGAACTCAAAAAACCGGGCCTTGCCCGGTTTTTTTATATGAGAGGTACTGATGAACGGTGCAGTGGCAGCAGGGCATCCGGCCACAGCAGAGGCAGCGGCGTGGGCGCTTGAGGAAGGCGGGAATGCATTTGATGCAGCCATGGCCGGACTGTGCGCTGCCTGTGTGGCCGAACCTGTTCTGACTTCACTGGGCGGTGGTGGCTTTCTGCTTGCGCACCAGTCTGGCGGCAGGAACACGCTGTACGACTTCTTCGTGCAGACACCGCAGCGCAAGCGTTCAGTGTCCGATCTGGATTTTTACCCCATACTCGCGGACTTCGGTGCGGCACAGCAGGAGTTTCATATCGGGATGGGCAGTATTGCCGTGCCCGGTACCATCAAGGGGCTGTTCCGGATTCGCGGCGAGCTGGGATCCCTGCCGATGCGGGAGATTGTGAAACCGGCGGTGGACTTTGCACGCAATGGCATTGTGCTTAACCGGCTGCAGGCCTATATCTTCAGTATTGTTGCGCCCATCTATCTGTCTACCCGTGGTGCCCGGCGACTCTATTCAAGTAGCCAGGTTGATGACAGCCTGGCGGTAGAAGGTGAGAACTTTTGTCAGCCCGGGCTGGCGGATGCACTGGAGTTGCTGGCATCTGAGGGAGAACGACTGTTTTACCAGGGAGAGATGGGTGCCGAGCTGATTGCCGCCTGTGACTCCGGTGGCGGGTATCTGCAGCAAGCAGATCTGGATGACTACAGGGTGATAAAGCGCGAGCCCCTTGGCTATGACTACCTGAATGCGAGGATACTGACCAATCCGATACCCTCCAGTGGCGGCAGCCTGATCCGTTTTGCCCACGCCTTGCTGGAGTCAAAAGACCAGGGTGAATTCGGCTCCGCGCAACACCTGAAGCTTCTGTCCGAGGTGATGAAACAGACTAACCTGGCGCGGCTGGAGAACGGGCTGACTGAAGCCGGGGATATGCTGCACCCGGACACGATTTCCCGTTTCCGCTCCGCCCTGTCCGGGCACCCTGTCAACAGCCGTGGTACTACTCACATCAGTGTGGTGGACGGGCAGGGCAATGCCGCATCACTCACCCTTTCCAATGGCGAGGGCTCGGGTTATGTGTTGCCCGGTACGGGGATTATGCTGAATAACATGCTGGGGGAGGAGGATCTCAACCCGGGCGGTTTTCACTGCTGGAATACCGGTGTGCGGGTTTCATCCATGATGGCCCCGACCCTCGCCATTGACCGGAAGCGCGTCATTGCGATTGGCTCAGGTGGTTCCAACCGGTTACGCACAGCCATTCTGCAGACTCTGAACAACCTGTACTGCTTCGGGATGGATGTTCGAGAGGCGGTAGACAGCCCGCGACTCCATGTTGAGAAAGACCTGCTCAGTATCGAGCCTGGGTTTCCTGAATCAGAAGTGGATGAACTCTGTGCCGGCTATCCCGAGCATCACCGTTGGTCGGAGAAAAACCTGTTCTTTGGCGGCACCCATACTGTCCTCCGCAGTGGCCGGGGTTTCAGTGGTGCAGGTGACCCGCGCAGGGATGGTGTGTTTCTTTCTGTGTAGCTGATTTGTGTGAAGCCCCGGCGGGGCTTCACTGTTGATGATTGATCAGTTGCGGTTGAATGAGGCCTTGTTGACCGGGCAGGTACAGATAAACCGTCCTTGATATTTTTTCTTGAATGAGCATGATCGCTCGTCCTTGCACCTGAGAAGCTGCACATCCCTGTCTACGAAGGGTTCCACCTTACACACGTCTTTATCTGATAAACATGCGTAATTCATATCGCACCGGGTTTTATTGACGACTTGAGGTTCAACACTGATGCTTCGTACTAAAGCCATTGTTATCACCTTTCACGTAATAGACGCCAATCGAACATACACGAAATACGGAACCCCATCTATAACCCGACTGGGCAACAAAAATGATTCCAATTCGCAACGAGCAACCACTAACCGGCGATCTGCTGGTATTTTTGCTTATTATCCCGCATGTTAACTGTAATTGTTAATGTGCACGCCATTATTTGAGTAATGCCAGGTGTCAGTCAGATTTATCTGATTCCGGTGTCAGGTAATGATTACCCTCGTCCAATTGAGCCCACAGCTGCAGGCAGTTAAAAATCCAGCAGGAACGGTGTGCGCGCAGCTTGTACCAGTCCGATGTCCATTATTCTGCTCAATACTATTGTGACTGTTTCGTGATATACGCGCGAGGATTGCGTGACACTCTCCTGCAATACTGAACGCCCCTGTAGGAATAATGGAGAGTGAACATGAATACACTGAAAGCTGTCAGTATGGTGGCCCTGTTGGGTGTAGCTGTTGCGATGAGCAGCGCCGGATATGCGCAAGAACGGACTAAAGGGCGTGGCACCGGTCCCACTGTCTTTGTGACCTCACAAGGTCTGTATTACGATTCGATCGTTGTCGCCGATCCCTTGCCTTTCAAAGGAAGATTCCAGCAGTTGGTCCCCGACGAGAATGGATTAAGCACGGACTACGGACCGGGCGAAGTCGGTCACCTGGGTGGTCGCTGGTGGGTGGATATTAATGACAACCAGAGAATGGACAAGAATGACCATTACTTTCTGTGTCCGCTGCTTGGGCCTGGGCGTGACCACCTGTAATTTGCCTGTCATTCCCGCTTACACGGGAATGACAAAAGAAAATATGATATGCCCCCGGTTGTTTTTAAACACCGGGGGCTCTTTGTTACACGGCCGGCAGACTGAAGTTAAACTCGGAACCGTGATTGATAAGACTGCTGACCGTAAGCTTCCCACCGTGTAATTCAATAATACGTTGCGAAATAGCCAGTCCAAGACCGGCGCCGCTGGTGCTGCCTTTGCCGGATGTCTTGCGGTAAAAGCGATCAAAGATATGCGGAAGTGCCTCTTCGGGAATGCCGCTGCCGGTATCCTTGACCCTGACTGTGATTTCTCTGTCCCTTGATTCCAGTGCGACATGAATACTGCCACCCGAGGGGGTGTGTTGCAGCGCATTGTCGATCAGGTTGTCCAGCACCCGCTCAATCAGTCCGATGTCTGCATCCACGAACGGTATGTCCGCTGCTTCATCAGTCTCGATGGTTACGTTCGCCTGCCGTGCCCGCAGCTGGAACTTCTGGATAACATCCTGGGTGAGTTCTGTCAGCAGAAACGGTTCACGTTCCGGTGTCAGCTCATGTGCATCCAGCTTGGCGAGTTCGAACAGGTCATAGATCAGTTTTTTCAGCCGGTCTGCGTGCCGGCTTGCTATCTCAAGGTATTCCCGTCGTTCGCCGGGTGAGAGGCTGTTCTCCTTGAGCAGCAGTGTCTCCAGGTAACCGGTCAGTGAGGACAATGGTGTGCGCAGGTCATGAGAGACATTGGCAACCAGCTCGCGTCGCAGAGAATCGGTTTCACGCAGGCGTTCCATCTGTGCACGGATATGCACGGCCATTTCAAGGAAGGTATTACTGAGCTGATCGATCTCATCCGAGGCCGTATCCTTCTTTATCGAATACGAGACCGGTGCCGAAAAGTTTTGTTGCTTGAACTCCTCCATGCTGTGACTGAGGGTCTTTAAACGACGTGTCAGCAACGAGAAGATCAGCAAGCCGGCCCCCAGCGCGAACAGCAGGGCGGTGCCCACTGCAAGCGCACTCCAGCGCATGATGAAGCTGTCTTTCAACAGCGCCATAATGTGATCGGCCTGCTCGCTGCCGAGTATGGCGTAGATATAACCCTGTATCTCGCCATTGGCCATAATAGGCGCTGTCGAGAAGGCCTTCTGCTGTTCACTATGGCGTGGGTCATCGCCCAGTACCGGCAGGGTGGCGTTGCCGCCCAGCATTTTTTCTACCGGGGCCAGACCGACCCGTTCGCGATGCACCCTGTCGGGCGCTGCTGAATAGGAGAGGATCTCGCCATCGGCCGCCAGCAGGTACAACTCCAGGCTCGGGTTGATGATCATCAGGTTATGGAACAGCTGTTTGAGTTCTGTCTGGTTAACCTGGTCATCCTTGAACAAGACGTGTTCATCCACGATATACATGGCGAGGTCACGATTCAGTCGCTGGGTGACCTCCTGCTGGTACATCTGTGCGGAGTACAGGGCCGCAAACAGGAAAGTGCCGCCGACGATACAAAACAGCAGGAACAGCACCACGGCCAGTTTGGCATACAGCGTTGAAAACAGTTGGTTAAACAGGGGCATTGGCTTCGGCAAATTTATAACCGACACCCCAGACCGTCAGGATGTGGCGCGCATTTGCCGGGTCCTGTTCGATCTTCTTGCGCAGGCGGTTGATATGTGAATTGACGGTGTGTTCGTAACCATCATGACCGTAGCCCCATACGCTGTTCAGCAATTGCTCGCGGCTGAACACCTGGCCCGGGTGGCTGGCGAAATACAGCAACAGGTCAAATTCCCGTGCCGTCAGTTCAACCGGTGACTCACCGACATTGACTGCGCGACGCGACGGGTCAATGACAAGTCCATTGATGTGGATGGTGTCTGTTGCATTGTCAGGCGACGGTTGTTTTGAAAGCCCGCTGCGCCGGATGATGGCCTTGACCCGGGCCAGCAGTTCCATGATGGAGAAGGGCTTGGTCAGGTAATCATCGGCGCCCAGTTCCAGTCCCAGCACCCGGTCCAGTTCGGTGGTCTTTGCCGTCAGCATCAGCACCGGCGTATGGTTGGAAGCGCCGCGCAGCCGGCGGCAGATTTCGAGTCCATCGATTCCGGGCAGCATGATATCCAGGATGATAAGGGCATACTGCCCCTGCATCGCGCGCGCCAGACCGGTGTCGCCATCCGTGGCCAGTTCCACCTGATAGGACAGGTCCTGCAGATGCATCTTCACCAGGCGGGCGATGTCGTGGTTATCTTCAATGACAAGGATACGGTAGGGCATAAGCAGACTGACTCGCGTTGGCTACACTATAATAGTGCGGAGCTGTCACAAAAGTATCACAAAAGCGTAACCGAACCAGTGGTTGCCCCCCTGGGTCAGCTTTGATAGTTCGGTATGCATTCCCACGGATGACCGTGGAAACGAGGGGAAAGAAGAGATTCAAAACAATCAGGGACTGCCATGAAGATTGAACGAAGCCTGCGAGAAGTTGAAGTACTGGCTCTGGAGCTGCAGCCCCCCCTGGTGCTGGAGGGGACAAGCCGTGTGGGTGAGGTAATCCGGGCGATGCAGGACGGTGGCCAGGGTTACGCACTACTCACGAAGAACAATCGTCTTGCCGGGATCTTCACGGAACGCGATGTACTTGTGTCCGTGCTCGGTCATGATGTTGTCCTGTCGCAGCCGGTTTCTGAACACATGACCCTTGATCCGGTCTGCATCGGTGCAGAGGACCCGGTCCGGAAGGTAGTGATGTTGATGCATCAGGGGGGGTATCGTCATATTCCGGTCGTGGACACTGCGGGACAGATCGCAGGCTGTGTGAGCCACAAGGACATCGCTGAATATCTGGTCGATCACTTTGCCGAGTATGTGCTCAACCTGCCGCCGGACCCCGAGCAGATTGCACAGACACCGGAAGGTGGGTGATATGTCTGCATCAATGAGTGCTCCCGCCAAAAAAAGAGAGCAACTTGAACAGGTCACCATCCTGTTCAGCGGCGATTCCGGAGACGGCATGCAGCTGACAGGCAGTCAGCTAACTACAACGTCCGCAGTCCTCGGGAATGATGTCAGCACGCTACCGGATTATCCCTCGGAAATTCGCGCGCCCGCCGGTTCCGTGGCCGGTGTCTCAGGGTTTCAGCTGCATTTCTCCCATCAGGAAATTCATACCCCCGGTGACAATCCCGATGTGCTGGTGGCGATGAATCCGGCGGCGCTCAGGACCAATCTGCAACGGTTACTGCCTAATGGTGTGCTGATTATTGATCAGGACGCGTTCTCGGCGCGCAACCTGGCCAAGGCCGGTTATGAGGAAAACCCGCTGGATGATCCTGCGCTGGGCAGCCGTTATCAACTGCATCCGGTGCCAGCCACTACCCTGACGCTCAATGCTCTGGAAGGCCTGGACCTCAAGCACACCGTGAAGGCACGCTGCAAGAACTTCTTCACCCTCGGACTGGTGTACTGGCTCTATGAGCGTCCACTGGAGCAGAGCCTGGAATGGATCGACAAGAAGTTTTCGCGCATGCCGCTGGTGGCAGAAGCCAATCGCCTGGCCTTGCAGGCCGGCTATCATTATGGCGAAACCTCCGAGGCCTTTGCTGTTCAATGGACGGTTCCGGGTGCCAGAGGTGAGGCGGGTACCTGGCGCATCATCAATGGCAATGAGGCCGCAGCCCTGGGGTTTGTGACGGCCGCACAGCTGGCCGATAAACCGCTTGTCTATAGCAGTTATCCGATCACGCCAGCCACTGATGTCCTCAATCATCTGTCGCGCTGGAAGCATATGGATGTACGCACCATCCAGACCGAGGACGAGATTGCAGCCATGGGCTCGGCTATCGGTGCAGCCTACGGTGGTGCTTTCTCGGTGACAGGCACCAGTGGACCCGGGATCTGCCTCAAGAGTGAGGCCATCGGTCTTGCCGTGATGCTGGAATTACCGCTGGTCATACTGAATGTACAGCGCGGCGGACCCTCCACGGGGCTGCCGACCAAGACCGAGCAGGCCGACTTGTTGCAGGCCATGTTTGGGCGCAATGGTGAAAGTCCGTTGCCCATTCTTGCAGCTGCAAGTCCGGGCGACTGCTTCGACACCGCCATCGAGGCCTTTCGGATTGCAGTGCGGCATAACACGCCGGTGTTTGTTCTGAGTGAGGGCTACCTGGCAAATGGCAGCGAACCCTGGCGTATTCCTTCGTTGCAGGATATGGAACCCATTGTGGTACGGCATCCCGCTGATCCTGACGGGTTTCAGCCTTACGCGCGTGATGCGGCGACCCTGGCACGCCACTGGATACTTCCGGGAACCCCCGGGATGGAGCACTGCATTGGCGGGCTGGAAAAACATCCGCCAACCGGGGCCGTCAGTTATGCACCGGAAGACCATGAAGCGATGTGCCAACTGCGCGCAGATAAAGTGGCACGTGTTGCTGATTTTATTCCGGAACTCGAAGTGACGGGCCCGAATGAAGCGACACTGCTGGTGCTCACCTGGGGTGGAACCTGTGGCGCGGCGCTAACCGCGGTGCAGCGTGCCGGTGAACGTGGCCGTTCCGTGGCCCATGCCCATCTCCGCTATCTGAACCCCTTTCCGCGAAACCTGGAGGCGCTGCTTGGCCGCTATGAAAAGGTGCTGATCCCCGAACTGAACGCGGGTCAGCTGGCTCTGCTGATCCGCGGCAGGTTCCTTGTGGATGCCGTTTCGTTCCCGAAATTAAGGGGCCAGCCTTTTACTGTCAGGGAAATCGAGGCACGCATCGAGGAGCTGTTGGCATGAATTCCGAGCAAAGCCCCGTCAAACTCACCCGCAAGGATTTCACCTCCAGTCAGGATGTGCGCTGGTGCCCGGGTTGCGGTAACAATGCCATTCTTGCCCAGATGCAGAAGACGCTGCCTGAACTGGGGGTCCCGCGCGAGAACATTGTGATTATCTCGGGGATCGGTTGCTCAAGTCGCTTCCCGTACTACATGAATACCTATGGCATCCATTCCATTCATGGTCGTGCACCGACCCTGGCCATGGGGCTCAAGGCGGCACGTCCCGAACTGCAGGTCTGGGTGGTGACCGGAGATGGTGACGCGCTGGCTATCGGCGGCAACCATTTAACCCATGCGCTGCGCCGCAATGTCGATATCAACATACTGCTGTTCAATAACCGCATCTACGGACTCACCAAGGGACAGTATTCACCGACCTCCAGGATCGGGGCAAGAACCAGCTCCAGTCCGGATGGCTCGATTGAAAATCCGGTGAATCCCGTGGGTATCGCCATCGGCTCCGAGGCCAGTTTTATCGCGCGCACCGTGGATATTTTCCAGAAGCACATGTCACAGGTACTGAGACGTTCAGCAGACCACCGCGGGGCGGCCCTGGTCGAGATAGCGCAAAATTGCATCATCTTCAACGATGCAACCTGGGGAGACATTACCGATCCGGATAATCGTCATGATCATGTCCTGTATCTGGAGCACGGCAAGCCCATGCGTTTTGGAAAACAGGGTGAGAAGGGTATCCGCCTGAATGGACTCAGGCCCGAGGTGGTCAGGGTGGCCGATGTGGGCGAGGAGAACCTGCTGGTCCATGATGAGCGCGCCAGCGAGCCCACTCTGGCGTATTTACTGTCGCGCATGGGACCGCCGGATTTCCCGACACCGCTGGGTGTGTTTCGTGCGATTGACAAGCCGGTATACAGCCAGCTCCTCTCGGAGCAGGTGCACCGTGCACAGACTGAAAAAGCGGCTGATCTGGATGCCCTGTTTCGCCAGGGGGAGACGTGGGATGTCACCTGAGCCGATAAACGGAGAAGATCGATGAAATGCCCAAGTTGTAGTTACGAAAATCTGCCCGGGGCTGACGCTTGCGAGAACTGCGGAACCAGCCTAACCCGGGAGGATGTGCCACAGGCTGACACCGAAGTCGAGCGCAGCCTGATGGAAGACCCGGTCGAGTGTTTGCAACCAATCAGTCCATTGAGAGTTGATCTGCAGACTCCACTGGAGGAGGCGATCCAAATGATGCGCGACCACGGCATTGGCTGTGTTCTGGTCATCGCAGATAGCGGCAAGCTGACCGGTATTCTGACGGAGCGGGATCTGCTGCAGAAAGTGGCAGGCAAGGGGCTTGATCTTGCTCAATCCTATGTCGGGGACTTCATGTCACCGGCCCCGGAAAGCAGCAAGCCTGACCATCCCCTGGGCTACGCGCTGCAGCGCATGGTCATCAGCGATATCCGCTACCTGCCCATTGTAGACAACCGCGACCGGCCTGCTGGGATTGTCTCATCCAGGGATATCATTGCCTACATGGCAAAACAATTTCATACTGAACAGTAACTTCCAGCGGGTATGAAATGGCTATAAAAAAGTGAGATAACCCTCTACACCGGGAGAAAGACGCTCATGAAAACATCTGACCTGCTGGTGGTGAAATCCGGCGCGTTGTAATTATTGCGCGACCGGTGTCGGGTTGAGCGGCCTGTGCTCTGGTCTGTCGCTTACCCAGTTCAACGCTTTATAGTCAAATCCCTCGGCGAGGGTCGGTTTGATGATCTCGAAATAGGGAGAGACATCAAAGTCCCGGGGTGCGAACAGGCTGTGGTGCCGGATATGCAGACACTCGCGGGTGTAGTGGCTGCCCGCCACGGTTTCAGACTTGATGACCGGCAAAATGGGATAAGCGACTAACTGGAAGGCTTGCGCAATCAGTGTTGAGCAGATCGCCCGGGTGGGGTCGCCACTGCCAAGTGCCAGCAGGCGTCGCCGGAAACGGACCGGTACCGGCGGGGTGGGGAGCAGGTAGCGCATCAGGTCGATCACGTTCTTCAGGTCATACTGTGCGCCGAGACTGTCTACGGCAAACTGCACGACCTTCTCACAATCCTCCGGGGTTAACCGTACAGGCCGGCAGATGCGGGTATTGAGTCCCGCATATTTTGACAGCGGTACTGCAGTCACACCGTTATTCAGATCGGCCTCTATCAGCACGTTCGCTTCGCAGCCCGGTTGCGGCGCGGGCAGCGCGTCACCCACATACAGCGCGGCATGCGACCAGGTGGACTGGGTGATGTACTTGATGGCAACACTGACTCTCCGGTGTCCATCGACCAGCAGCACATCTCCCTTTTGCAGGCAACGGCGTAATACATCGGGGTGTGCCGTGGACCAGGTTTCATATTTACCCGACGGCTCATTCAGATAATCCGCCAGCAGTTTGCCTGTTTTTTCACCAATCCAGTTCATGGTGTTGCCTTATTAATCAGTGCATATCCTGTTGGAGTATGCCCACGAGCCCTGGTTCTGTTATCGCTGGAAAATTTACCCTGAACAAACGGTTGTGAAAGTTGTCACCAGATAATGAGAACAGCATTGGCTGTATTACTGACCGCAATCACCCTGCTTGCCCAGGGGGCAGAGAAGAATGGCTTCAACCTCGCAGATGCCCTGATTCCCGAAGACGAAATTCATTCCGGTGGCCCGCTGCGAGATGGCATCCCCTCTATCGACAAGCCGGGTTTCGTGAAACCGGCTGCTGCGCAGTTTCTGCAGGCAGATGACCGTGTGCTGGGTATCACGCGCAACGGTGTGAGCAAGGCATACCCCATTGCAATTCTGAACTGGCATGAAATTGTTAACGATGATTTTGCGGGTGAGCCCGTGGTGGTCAGTTTCTGCCCCTTGTGCGGGACGGGCATGGCGTACCGGGCAACGGTAGACGACCAGGTGCTGGAATTCGGTGTGTCCGGTTTGTTATACAACAGTGACATGCTGTTGTACGACCGCCAGACTGAGTCATTGTGGTCGCAGATCAGTCGGCAGTCAGTCAGTGGCCCCATGAAGGGTGTGAAACTGCAGGTCATTCCTGCCGAGCACACGCAATGGGCCGACTGGAAACAGCGCCACCCCGGGACGCAGGTGTTGTCGACCGAAACAGGTTATAAACGCGATTACACCCGCAATCCCTATGCCGGCTATGGTGTGAGTCGCAAGCTGTACTTCCCGGTCGCGCAGCAGGATCAGCGTTATCACCCGAAGGAGCCGGTGCTTGGTGTCGAGCTGGCGGGACAGTACAAGGCCTACCCGTTCAAGGAGCTGAAACAGTCCGGCGCGGCCGTGACTGACTCATTGGCCGGGCAGATCATCGTGGTTAAATATGACCAACGCCACAATGCGGCCACTGCCGTGGATGAGCAGGGTAAGTTGTTACCTGCCGTGACGGCCTACTGGTTTGCCTGGTATGCCTTTCATCCGGATACCGGGGTCTACGTTGCCGAATGAGAGGCTACGACCGTGATTGATGCAACCCGTTTGCGAAAGATTGCGCGGTTGCTCTGCATGCGCGATATCACACGCAGTTCCCTGCGTATTGCGCTGCTTGTCGGGACTGTACTGAACCTGATCAATCAGAGCGGCGCCTGGTTGCATGGCGACGACCTGCAGGTGGGGCACCTGATGCTCAACTATTTCGTACCTTACTGTGTCGCCTCCTACAGCGCCGTGCGCACCCGCTTGCAGGACATGGAGGCGGTGACCGGCAGGGCGGGCCGGCCTGACGGGCCGGAGGTGTAGCTACAGACGCTTGCCGGCCAGGGTCGGTTCTTTATCGGTACGGGTTTCCAGCTTCAGATAACTGACGATGCGCACCGTGCCGCTGGCATGCAGATCCTCGTGAATTCGCGCAACGACCGCGAGAATGACCTCCAGCTCACCTTCGATATTGGTGCCGGAGGCATGTGTTTCCAGAATAAAGTCATGTCCCTGTAACAGCTCGACGACGTGTTTGACTTGCTGGCGAACGGAAACGCCTTCGCCTATCGGGACGACCTGTAACTCAGCGGTTGCTTTCATAATGGAACTCACCTGATTGAACTCATTGGGCCGGAATGCGGTCTTAAAAGTGTCTCATATTACAAGGGAACGTGATATGTCATTTCAGCACAAGGCGGTTAATTCAAGGGCAGCCGACTGCGACAGGCCGCAGGGTAGAGGCACTGCAAGACGCGTCCCGGGTTCACTGATGCTGGCGCTGACACTGCTCCATGCGACGACGGCCATCGCCGACAAACTCAGCCTTAATAGCGGTACCCGCCAGGTCACCCTGCTGGAACTGTACACCTCGCAGGGTTGCAGCAGTTGTCCGCCAGCCGAGCGCTGGATGAATGATTACATCGACGAAGAAGACCTGTGGACACGCATCGTACCGGTTGCGTTTCATGTCGATTACTGGGACTACATCGGTTGGAAGGACGCCTACGCCACGCCAGAACACGGCGAGCGTCAGCGCGATTACGCGCGAAACGGCAAGGCGCGCACCGTGTACACACCCGGCCTGTTCACCAATGGACGCGAGTGGCGCGGCTGGACACTGCGCATGCACCCCAGAGCCAGCAGCAAGGAACCGGGTAACCTGTCCGCCACCATCGAGGGTGATCGGGTGACCGCCCGCTTTGACGCAGCAAAAGCGGCGCCCTACGAATTACACATTGCCGTGCTGGGTTTTGATATCAAGACCAAGGTCAAGAGCGGCGAAAACCGCAACAGTACCCTGGCGCAGGAGTTCGTGGTGCTGGCGCACGACATGCGCACATCAAACAACGGGCGTTGGGAGGTGCCTTTACCAAAGGCACAGGTCGAAGCCGGTCGCTACGGTGTCGCTATCTGGGTTAGCGAGCGGGGTAAACCAACGCCGTTGCAGGCCACAGGCGGTTGGTTGTCGACCGAGACAGAAGGGTAACCATCCCTGCGGACCGGGTCCGGCTGTTGGTGCTGGTAAGGGGAACGCTGATTCATTTCACGTCATTCCCGCGGAGGCGGGAATCCAGTAACGCATTGGAATAAAGGGTGTCAGAGCACATTTCTTTCTAATATTAGAACTAACTGTGCTCTGACACCTGACATGCTCGCAGGTCGCGTGCCAGCCAGTTGACCAGTGTACGAACCCGTGTTGCCATCAGCCGTGTGTGCGGGTAGACGAGGTTCAGGGGTAGGGGGATTGGTTCGTAGTCGCCAAGAATAACTTGCAGTTCGCCGCGTTCAACCCAGGGTCGCACTTGATAGTTGAGGAACAAACCGAAACCCAGACCGGCAACGCACGCATCGACAGAAACACTGACCTGGTTACATATAAAGGAACCGTTTATCGGAACGTCCAGGCGCTTGCCATTATCCTGAAAATGCCAGACAGGGTTTGCCGATATACCGGTGAAATGTACACAGGGTAAGTCCGAAAGTTGCTCCGGGTGCGAGGGTGTGCCGCCGGACTTGTCCAACAGGGCAGGGCTGGCACAGACCACCTGGTGGATTTCGCCCACCGGTTTGGCAATCAGCGAAGAATCTTCAAGATGTGCGATACGTACTGCCATGTCGATGCCTTCGTCCAGCAGGTTAACGACACGGTCAAGCAGCATCAGATTGACCGTCACCCGTTGGTACTGTTCGAGAAAACGCGTTAGCGAAGGCGTGACGTGCATTTCGCCAAAGCGCACCGGTGCGGTCAATGTGATCGTGCCGTGTGGTTCTACCTGATCCTGGCTGAGCGCCTGCTCGGACTCGTCAAGCTCTGCGAGGATCTTGCGGCAGCGCTCCAGATAAAAGCGTCCTTCCTCTGTCAGTGCAATGCGCCGTGTCGTGCGATTAAACAGTCTGACCTGTAGTGATTCCTCGAGGGCGGCCAGCAGACGCACGACCGAGGGCAGGGACTTTCCGATCCGGTTGGCTGCCGCAGTCAGACTGCCTTCCTCGGCAATCTTCACAAACACCGTCATGGCCTGAAACTTGTCCATAGTCACAGATTACTCCGAAATATGGAGTAGTAAAATAGAAATTACGGTATTTATTACGAAATACAAATTAACTAGTCTCTTCATCACAGGGCACAGCGTGCCCTGAAGCCAGTCCGGCACAAGATACTTAATGCGAGGTAACGATTATGAAAGCAGCTATCATTATTTTGTCCGACCCGAAAACCGGTTCAGAAGAAGCCCTCGGCAGGGTATTTAACGCCCTGGCAACCGCCTACGACTATCAGCAAAACGGAGCTGACGTCACTATCCAGTTTCATGGTGCGGGCACGCGCTGGATTGCCGAGCTCACCAAGCCGGACCATCCGGCGCAGGGGTTGTTCGATGCCGTCAAGGATAATGTCAGGGGTGTGTCCTGTGGTTGTGCCGATGTCTTTGGTGCGAGTGAGGAGGTTGAAAATGCAGGGTTCGATCTGATTAAAGACAATCCTGTACCTGATACATCCGGGCTTGCAAGCCTGCACGGCCTGGTTAAAGAGGGTTATACCGTGCTGACATTTTGAACGGTCCAGGTACAAAAGACCGGAGGCGCTCACAAGCGTCTCCGGTATTCAGGTTTCCATTGATACCGGAGGCAAGCGATGAAGATCCAGGATCCCTTTCATGAAGGTGAATTAGAGGTACAGCATCGCCTGGGTCTGCGCACCGAAGCCAAACAGAATTCAGGTGTTATCACAGACTCGATCACAAAAGGCGCCTTCCGGTTCATCGAACAACAGCGCATGGTTGTTCTTGGCAGTATTGATCAGGATGACAATGTCTGGGCTTCGGTGCTGGTGGGTGAAGAAGGATTCATGCAAGCTACAACGGAGCAACTGGTTACCTTCGATCTATCGAAAACAGCCAACAACGGGCACGACCCGTTCTGGAAGAATATTGACAGCCACCCCCAGGCCGGAATGCTCGTCATCGAGCTTGCGACACGTCGGCGGTTACGTATTAACGGACGTATCCAGCGCAGCAGTGAGCAGCAACTGGTGCTTGAAGTGCGGGAGTCCTACCCGAACTGTCCCAAATATATCCAAAGACGTCAGGTCGCCAATAATCCTCCCGAGAATCCTGCAGCAGCGTCGCAGGTACTGGAAGGAGCTGCGCTCGGTGCCCCGCAACAAGCCATTATCAACAAGGCCGACACGCTGTTCGTCGCGAGCACCCACCCCGAGCGCGGTGTGGACGCTTCTCACCGGGGTGGCAAGCCGGGCTTTGTCCGCGGGGTAGACGACCGCACGCTACGCATCCCTGATTACACGGGTAACTGTCTGTTCAATACGCTGGGTAACTTTGCCGTGAATCCTCGCGCGGGCGTTGTTTTTATTGACTTCCAGACTGGTGCCATTCTTCAGTTGACCGGGCACGCGGAGATCCTATGGGACGCGGGAGATCCGGACGACGAAACCGGTGGTACGGAGCGCTTTTGGGAGCTCCATATAGACCGATGGTTACAGATTGAAAACGCCCATCCACTGGAATGGTCATTTCAGGACTCTTCGCCATACAACCCATAGCGGGACACGCCTGTAACACACCATGTACGTATACTCGGGAAGGGGTCAATTCACCGCGATGTCTCGCTGACGGAACAATAACGGAATGAAGATGAATTGATGTGTACCTGTATCTCCTGGACCTGCTCCGGGCGATTGCGCCTGGAAGTCTGGCACCCTTTACTCTATTGTTGTTGCGAAGAGATACCGGATAGCGCCATGCCAACATCAAAGAAAGAAAAGGAATTTGTTTCTTATGTAGTGGAGCTCATGCAATCCGTTGGGCCAGTCCAGGCGAAAAGCATGTTCGGAGGGCATGGAATATTTCTCGAAGGACTGATGTTCGGGTTGGTTGCTGACAGCGTTCTTTACCTGAAGGCAGATGCTGATACAGAGGGAGAATTCAAGGCTCGGGGGCTGGAACCTTTTACGTATAACAAGAAAGGAAAAGAGTTCAAAATGTCTTATTTTCAGGCGCCCGAGGAGACACTGGAGGACGGAGAAGAAATGAACGCCTGGGCAAACAGGGCTTACAGTGTGGCGCTGAGAGCTGCGGCAAAGAAGCAAAAGAAGTGATGCATTAACCCGGTTATGCGCCCTGTCACATTGCAGAACAGAACCTGAATCGTGTTTTCTGTTGAGTCTTGCCCGATTCCTGACGGTGCACTGTTAAATAACTATCTCGGGGAAGGAGCCTACACTGATTGCTACGTGACGGATATCCGCGGGTCAGTGTCTCACGCACAGTATGTCATGGCCTTCTACACAACCCGTGTGTTCAAGCTGGAGCGGTTGATCCTGAAACTGGCAGTATCGAGACCCTCTACGGATGCCCAGGCAAAACAATTGGCAGCCGGATCAATTGACACATTTGCTGCCTGGGACGTGGAGGCACGAAGTGAAAACCAGTTGTTGATGTGTGATTTTCGCAGCCGTACCCGATCCTGGCTAATGGTTGTCCCCATGGAAAGCACCGGCGGTACGCGCACACGTTTGTACTTTGGATCAGCAGTCGTTCCGGTGAGGAATTCCAGGACGGGCAAGGTTACACTTGGGTTTGTTTTTCGGGCTCTGCTCGGATTTCACAGGGTTTACTCGGTGGTGCTTCTGTCTGCGGCCAGGTCACGGCTGGAAGCACAACGTTCCTGATATGGTAATGTGTTTCCGGCTCCCTTATATATTGATGATCTCGCCACAGACATATACATGATTGCTCTCTTTACTGACTTTGGCATTGAAGGTCCCTACACCGGACAGGTGCAGGCGCGACTGCAACAACTGGCTCCCGGTGTACCTGTCATCAATCTTTTCTCCGATCTTGAGCCCTGGGATGTGGAGGCGGCTGCCTATTTATTGCCTGCCTATGCCACAGGGTTTCCGCCGGGTACGGTGTTTCTTTGTGTGGTTGATCCCGGTGTCGGTGGTTCGCGTCCAGGTGTTGTGGTGAGTGTGGATGGCTGCTGGTATGTCGGGCCGAACGAAGGCCTGTTTGCGATACTGGCGCGCGGTGCCGGACGTGTTGAATGTCAGGAATTGCCACCTGCTGTGGGTGTCTCCAGCAGTTTTCATGGTCGTGATGTGTTTGCGCCGGCGGCGGCACAGCTTGCCAGCGGCCTGAGTGTGGAAGGGGTGGAAGTGCCGGCCACATGTCTTGAAAAGACGGATTGGCCTGATGATTTGTTTCGTGTGGTTTATATCGATCGCTACGGTAATGCGATCACCGGAGTGCGAGCATCCGGGGTTGATGCATCACAACTGCTTTCCGTTAACGGGCATCAGCTGAGATCGGCGCAGACGTTCAGTGATGCTGGTGTGGGTGAGGCGTTTTGGTATGCCAATTCGAACGGGTTGGTTGAGTTGGCGGTTAACCGGGGGCGGGCGGATCAGGTGCTGGGTGTTGATGTTGGGACGGTTTTTTCGTTGTAAGGTGGGATGTGGTTGGTCGGCTGTGAATATGGAAATCGCCGTACAGTATAAGTATAATACGATAATCTTATGGACTGTATGGTGCAGGGAGAGAACAGTATGTTGACAGTATATAGAGGGGTGTTTCTTGTTTTATTGCTGGGTTTTTCAGCCACAGCCAGTGCGACCGATGTGGTCAGTGAGAACCTGGTATTTCTGAAAGAGGATGGCCGCAGTTATTTGTTGCAGCGTACCTTCCGCACCGGCTGGGATCAGTACAACTTCTATCTCGACAAGGAGACAGGGCCGGCCGCGATTTATTATGTCGATCCACCCGAGAATGAGTGGGTACTCGACCAGTCCGATGTTAATCTCCTGAAGTTCAAGACCGGTAACTTTACCGTGATGTACCCCGGCAACTACGGGGAGCGGGTGACGGTTGACGAGGAGGGTATCTACACCCTGAACACCCGTGGTGATGTGCAGCGTGAAGACGGCCATTTTGGCAGCTGGAATTCTCCCAATAATTTCAACCGTTTCGTACAGGCCTGGGTCATCCCCGACACTTTCAGGATACTCGGTTACGAGGGCAATCGTGACGGTGAATGGGTCGAGCAGAATAATACCCTGACGTTTTATGCCACGGATGTGAACGACCTGACCTTTACCGTGCGTTATCAACTCATCGATGCTGACGGTGACGGTGTGGCCGATGCCAATGACCGCTGTCTGAATACGGCGTCGGGTGTTGTGGTCGATGAGACCGGGTGCGAGGCTGATTCAGATCACGACGGTGTGATGGACCTGCATGACCGCTGCGCCGCGACTCCGGAAGGTGCTGTTGTGGGTGTGCAGGGGTGTGAGCTGGATAGCGATGCCGACGGTGTGGTCGACAGTCAGGACAAGTGTCCCGATACGGCTGCGGGTGCGGAGGTGGACCGCAAGGGATGTGAGCTGGATTGTGATGGCGACGGTGTGGCCAATAACCAGGATCAGTGTCCCCGTACGCCGGCGAATACCGAGGTGAACGCGCAGGGCTGTGAGGTTGATTCCGACGGTGACGGTGTCGCGAATAGCCAGGATGAATGCCCCCGTACGCCGGCAAATACAAAAGTCAACGTACAGGGCTGCGAAGCGGATACTGACGGTGATGGTGTGGTCAACAGCAAGGATGAGTGTCCAGGCACACCGCCGGGTGCCGTGGTGAACGTACAGGGCTGTGAAGTTGACGCCGACGGTGACGGTGTTATCGACAGTGCTGATCAGTGCCCGGGTACGCCAGCAGGCAAGCCGGTGGATGCACAGGGTTGCGAGATCAATACCGACGGTGATGGTGACGGTGTCTTGAATAGCGGCGATCTATGCCCTGAGACGGCCGCCGGTGTGGCCGTGGATGCAACGGGTTGTGAGCTTGAAAAGCCCATTACACTGCGGGGTGTCAATTTCCACTTTGATTCGGATGAACTGACGGCGGAGTCCAGGGTGATCCTGGATGGTGTGGCTGCGACATTGCTCAATCACCCGGACCTCAAGCTGGAAGTCGCCGGACACACGGATTCCGAGGGTGTTGACGCCTTCAACATGGACTTGTCCCAGCGGCGTTCCGCAGCCGTGCGTGCCTACCTGGTCTCCAAAGGTGTTAATGCCGAAAACCTGACAGCACAGGGTTACGGTGAGGAGCGGCCGGTTGCAAGCAACCAGGATTCAGCCGGTCGGGCCGCCAACCGCCGGGTGGAGTTGATTCGCCAGAATTAGTCTGGCTGGAAGTGCCTCAATAGGGACTAGCCGGCCTTTGCCTGTTCCACAGCGTGCGGCGGATGTCGTTCCAGCGCCAGTTTAAGAAACCGGCCGGTGTAGGATGTCTCGTGACGGGCGACATCCTGCGGTGTGCCGGCAGTGACGATTTCACCACCGCCGGTACCACCTTCGGGACCCAGGTCGATGATCCAGTCCGTGGTCTTGATGACGTCCAGGTTGTGCTCGATAACAATGATGGTGTTGCCATGATCGCGCAGGCGGTGCAGCACTGTCAGCAGTTGCGCGATGTCATGGAAGTGCAGACCGGTGGTCGGTTCATCCAGTATATACAGCGTCTTTCCCGTGTCGCGTTTTGATAGCTCGCGTGCCAGCTTGATGCGCTGTGCCTCGCCACCGGAAAGGGTGGTGGCATTCTGCCCCAGTTTCAAATAGGACAAACCGACATCCATCAACGTTTGCAGTTTACGCGCAACGACCGGTATCGGGCTGAAGAACGGCAGTGCGTCCTCAACCGTCATTTCCAGTACCTCGTGGATGTTCATGCCCTTGTAGCGTATCTCCAGCGTTTCGCGGTTATAACGTTTGCCCTTGCAGACATCGCAGGGCACGTAGATGTCAGCGAGGAAATGCATCTCGACCTTGATGACACCGTCCCCCTGGCAGGCCTCGCAGCGTCCTCCCTTGACATTAAAGCTGAAGCGACCGGGCTTGTAGCCGCGTGAGCGGGCCTCCTGTGTGGCGGCAAACAGTTCACGCAGCGGTGTAAACAGGCCGGTGTAGGTGGCGGGGTTGGAGCGGGGCGTGCGACCAATCGGACTCTGGTCGATGTCGACAATCTTGTCGAAGTGTTCGAGGCCGTCAATCGTCTCGCAGGCCGCCGATGTGGTGGATGCCTTGTTGAGCACCTGGGCGGCTCGCCGGTACAGGGTATCGTTTATCAGGGTCGATTTGCCGGAACCGGACACACCGGTGATGCAGGTCATCTGACCGACCGGTATTTCCACAGTAACCGACTTCAGGTTGTTGCCCGTCGCGCCTTTTATGACCAGTTTTTTGTCCGGATCAAATTCGCAGCGGTGTTCCGGAATGGAGATCACCTCGTGACCGGCGAGATACTGGCCCGTGAGCGAGTTTTTGTCCGCAATGATCTCCTCCGCTGTACCTTGCGAGACAATCTCTCCGCCGTGTACCCCGGCACCGGGTCCGACGTCCACGACGTGGTCACTGGCACGGATGGCTTCTTCGTCGTGTTCAATGACGATCACGGTGTTGCCCAGGTCGCGCAGGTGGGTGAGGGTGTTCAGCAGGCGCTGATTGTCACGTTGATGCAAGCCGATAGACGGTTCATCGAGTATGTACATGACCCCCACCAGACCGGCGCCAATCTGGCTGGCTAATCGAATCCGTTGTGCTTCGCCGCCGGAAAGGGTTTCTGCGCTGCGATCGAGTGATAAATAATCGAGACCGACATTGACCAGGAAGGAGAGTCGCTGGTTGATTTCCTTCAGTACCTTGCTGGCAATCTCGCCGCGCCGGCCTTCCAGTTGCAGGGAGGAAAACAGTGACTGGCAGGTGCCGACCGGCAGTGCGGTGGTGTCCGGCAGGTTCTTGCCGTTGATGGTGACGTGGCGAGCGGCCTCATTCAGGCGTGTGCCCTGACAGTCCGGGCAGGTCTGGTTGTTGAGATAGCGTGACAGTTCTTCACGTACCGTGCTGGACTCGGTTTCGTGATAGCGGCGTTTCATATTGGTCATGATGCCTTCGAACGGGTGTCGACGAACGACCGTGCCACGGCGTTCGTGCAGGTAGGTGAAGTCGATCTGCTCGCCGTTGCTGCCATGCAGGATGATGTCCTGGATGTCCCCGGGCAGTTCCTCGAAGGGCGCTTCCAGATCAAAGCCGTAATGTTCCGCGAGTGATGTAATCAGCTGGAAATAATAGGCATTGCGGCGATCCCAGCCACGCACCGCGCCACCGGTGAGACTGAGTTCCGGGTGTGCCACCACGCGTGCGGCATCGAAATACTGGCGTACCCCGAGACCGTCACATTCCGGGCAGGCGCCGGCAGGGTTGTTAAAGGAAAACAGTCGCGGTTCCAGTTCGCTGATGGAGTAACCGCATTGCACGCAGGCGAACTTCGCCGAGAATAACAACTCTTCCTCATCGGCCTTGTCCATCCAGGCGATGCGTGCCAGCCCGTCTGACAGGTTCAGTGCTGTCTCAAATGATTCAGCGAGGCGCAGTTGCAGATCCTCGCGTACCTTGAAGCGGTCAACGACGGCTTCAATGACATGCTTGCGGCGCAGGTCCAGCTTCGGCGGCTGGTCGAGTTCCACCACCTTGCCGTCAATGCGTGCACGCACAAATCCCTGTGTGCGTAACTCTTCCAGTACCTGGACATGTTCACCCTTGCGTGCATCGACCACGGGGGCCAGCAGGATCAGGCGGCTGCCTTCCGGCAGTGACAACACGTGGTCCACCATCTGGCTGATGGTCTGGGCTTCAAGCACGGTGCCGTGTTCCGGACAGTGCGGTGTGCCGACACGCGCATACAGCAGTCGCAGGTAATCATAGATTTCGGTAATGGTGCCGACTGTTGAACGCGGATTATGCGAGGTGGATTTCTGCTCGATGGAGATGGCGGGCGAGAGACCCTCGATATGATCGACATCCGGTTTTTCCATCATCGACAGGAACTGACGGGCATAGGCCGACAGCGACTCGACGTAGCGTCGTTGCCCCTCGGCATAAATGGTGTCGAAGGCCAGCGAGGACTTGCCGGAACCCGACAGGCCGGTAATCACAATCAACTTGTCCCGTGGCAGGTCCAGGTCAACGTCTTTCAGGTTATGGGTGCGGGCGCCGCGTATTTGAATTGTGTCCATCGAAGTTCACTGTGGGTTCGGGCAACCTGTTAATATACTGCGTTTTCGCGGTCAGGGTAATGAGGAGCGGTAAAACGTGCAGCGTGTAGAACACCCGGAAAGTGGCATGAGCCGTGTGGAATTACGGGCAGCCCTTTCACTTTCAAGCGTTTACATGTTCCGCATGCTGGGTCTGTTCATGATTCTGCCGGTGTTTGCCCTGTATGCGGCCGACCTGGAGGGGGTGACCCCGACCCTGACCGGGCTGGCGCTGGGCGCCTATGGCATTACCCAGGCCCTGTTGCAGATTCCGGCCGGACTGCTGTCGGACCGTATTGGCCGCAAGCCGGTGATTATCGGCGGATTGCTGCTGTTTGCTCTTGGCAGCATTGTGGCTGCCCGGGCGAACTCCATTGAGATCATCATCCTGGGCCGTGCCCTGCAGGGTGCCGGCGCGATTGCCGCTGCCGTTATGGCGCTGACGGCCGACCTTACCCGCGAACAGCACCGCATCAAGGCCATGGCACTGATCGGCATGAGTATCGGCCTGTCGTTTGCGCTGGCCATGGTGCTGGGTCCGGTATTTAATGAATGGGTCGGGCTTTCCGGCATCTTCTGGATTACGGCACTGCTGGCCGTGGTCGGCATGCTGGTAGTGGTCTTCGTGGTACCGACGCCGGCGGTGAGCAAGCCGCACCGGGAAGCCGAGGCCGTGCCGGCGCAGTTCGGCCGGGTGTTGCGCCATCCCGAATTACTGCGCCTCGATTTCGGTATCCTGGTGTTACACACCATTTTAACAGCCAGTTTTCTGGCCTTGCCACTGGTGATGCGGGACGAGGCCGGTATCGCGTCCAGTCATCACTGGAAGGTCTATCTGCCGGTGCTGGTCTGTTCGGTGCTGGCCATGCTGCCGCTGATTATTCAGGCCGAGCGCAAGGGCCATACCAAACCGGTATTCCTGTTTGCCATTGCGCTGCTGATTGTGGCGGAACTGGGTCTGTATTTCCTGCCCGTCACCGTGACCGGTATTGTGGTATTGCTGGTGGTGTTGTTTACGGCGTTCAATCTGCTGGAGGCCATGTTGCCGTCGCTGGTTTCCCGCGTGGCACCGGTGGACTGCCGGGGTACGGCCATGGGTTTTTATTCCAGTTCACAATTCCTGGGCACCTTCCTGGGCGGGACACTGGGTGGAATGTTGCAGGGGATGTATGGTTTGCATGTGATTTTCCTGTTTGCTGCGCTGGGTGCGCTGGTCTGGTGGTTGCTGGCAGTTGCCATGACGCCGCCGGCCAAACTCAGCAGCTACATCTATAAGATAGTGCCCTCGGTGGATACCGGGCAATTGACCCGGCAACTGGCCGGTCTGGCCGGGGTGGCCGAGGCGGTGGTCGTGGCCGAGGAGGGCGTGGCCTATCTGAAAGTGGACAAGAAGGTGTTTGATGAATCAACATTGCCTTGATTCGCGCTTGCGAAGCGCTCCTGCGCCAATAGATTCACCTGTTGTAGGAGCGGACCGCGTCCGCGATGTTATTGGTAATACCGCACTAATAAACGGGTAGAAATCCCATAGCGCCCCAACAAGTCATCGCATAGAATAATGCAAAATCTACATATAACAGGAGAACAACATGGCACGAGGAGTGAACAAGGTTATTTTGGTCGGGAACCTGGGCAAGGATCCCGAAGTGCGGTATATGCCCAACGGCAATGCGGTCGCCAACATTACGCTGGCAACCACGGATTCCTGGAAAGACAAGCAGACCGGTGAGCAGCAGGAAAAGACCGAATGGCACCGTATTGTGATGTTCCGCCGACTCGGCGAGATTGCCGGCGAGTACCTGAAAAAGGGTTCTCAGGTCTATATCGAAGGCAAGCTGCAAACACGCAAGTGGCAGGATAATGCCGGTAATGATCGTTATACCACCGAGATCGTTGCCAATGAGATGCAGATGCTGGGCAGCCGCAGTGGCGGCAGCACCGGATTCCCTGCAGATTCTGCGCCCGCGCAACAGTCCGCGCCGACACCTGCACCGGCTGCCGCCGGTGGTGATTTCGATGATGATATCCCTTTTTGAACAGCTTAACTGTCGGGTTACGCTACGCTAACCCGAATGGCGCTTACTTAAGCAAAATATTCCTGCACGAACACCATCTTCGTCATCCCGGCGCAGGCCGGGATGACGGCATTTTTAGACCTTAAGTTAAGTGCCATTCACGCTAGCCCGACCTACCATAAGCAATGTCCCGTGTAGGTCGGGTTAGCTGCGAAGCAGCGTAACCCGACAACAGCCCGTAAACGACAATCCACGCGCTTCAAGGAAGAAGCCATGCAATACCGTCGCGCCTTTGTTCCCGGAGGCAGCTATTTCTTTACCATGGTTACACATCAGCGGCACAAGCTGTTTACCGGTGATGCACCCGATGAACAGTTGCGTGGGGTCTTCCGCAGGGTGATGAAGGAATCCCCTTTCTCAATTGACGCCATTGTTATTCTTCCTGATCACCTGCACTGCCTCTGGACTCTGTCGCCGGATGATGCAGATTTTGCGACGCGTTGGCGGTTGATCAAGACCGCTGTGTGGGACTGACCACTCCATATAGCTAAAAATTCACCTCGATAACCCAACATATTGGGCTCAATATCGGGTTATAATACCCACCGCTGGATGTACGGAGACCCGATTCCGGGGCCACAAAGCAAAAAAACAAGCGCCATGTTGTCAATTTACAGTAGGTAATTCTGGCAAGCTTTTGATTTCTAATTTGTATGTTTGTATTGATGTGGTCTGAAACCGGGAATCCTGGCTAAGTGACTGTCCGGATAACGATTTTTTGACGATTTTGCTTGACGAATCCGCCTTTTCTCCCTATAGTGTCGCGAAGTGGGGCTCAGTGGTTTTTTGTGGGTCCCAAGGGAGCAAAAGGGGGCTAAATTGTTCAGAGGTGGTAGCACGGTCAATCTGGATGCGAAAGGGCGAATGGCTCTTCCCACCCGCTACCGCAGCGACCTCATGGAGCGATGCCAGGGCCGTGTGGTGTTGACGGTCCACGATGACAGCTGCCTGCTGTTATACCCCCAGCCTGAGTGGGACGAGATTGAACGCAAACTCGTCCGCCTTCCCAACCAGAACAAACGCACCCGCACTCTGCAGCGCATGTTGCTGGGTCATGCGACCGAGTTCGAGATGGACAAGAATGGACGGATTCTGATTCCGCCACGCTTGCGTGAATTTGCAAACCTGGAAAAGCGTGTCGTGCTGGCAGGCCTGGGTAACAAGTTTGAAATCTGGAATGAAGAGGCGTGGGAAAAGAGTTGTGGGGACTGGGTATCGGAAGACGGCGATGAAGGCGATATGCCGGACTCGCTTGAATCACTGACGCTCTGATTCGTGACAGAAGAATATTTACATCAGCCGGTACTTCTCAAGGAAGTACTGACCGGGCTTTCAATACAACCGGATGGTGTTTACGTCGATGGAACTTTTGGTCGCGGTGGGCATGCAGGTGCGATTCTCGCAATGCTTGGACCGGAGGGAAAACTGTTGGCCATGGACAAGGACCCCGAGGCAGTGCAGTCGGCAACGCTGCAGTTTGGCAGCGACCCCCGTTTTGAAATTGAGCAAGGTAGTTTTGTAATGCTGGGCCGGATGGTTGCAAAACAGCATTTGCAGGGTCGGGTAAACGGTCTGTTACTTGATCTGGGTGTCTCCTCGCCGCAGCTGGATGATGCCTCGCGCGGTTTCAGTTTTTCCATGGATGGCCCGCTCGACATGCGTATGGATTCCACACAGGGCATCAGTGCGGCGCAGTGGTTGCAAGAGGCTGAAGAGCAGCAAATCAGCAAGGTTTTGAAAACTTATGGTGAAGAGCGTTTTTCGCGACGCATCGCGCGCGCCATTGTTGCTGCACGAAACACACAGTCCCTGCAGACGACGGGGCAGCTTGCCGGGTTGATTGCAGCAGCCGTGCCGGTACATGAAAAGCACAAGCATCCGGCAACCCGCAGCTTCCAGGCGATTCGCATTTATATTAATTGCGAGCTGGATGATGTCATTGCCGTGCTTGAGCAGGTTCCGGATATGCTGGCAGTTCAGGGTCGCATGGCGGTTATCAGTTTTCACTCGCTGGAAGACCGCATTGTCAAACGTTTCATTCGTGACGAGTACCGTGGCGAGCAACCCCCGCAAGAATTTCCGCTGGCCGGTATGGACTACCGGCCGCGCCTGAAGCCGGTGGGCAAGGCCATTCGCGCCAGTGAGGATGAGGTCGCCGGTAACCCGCGTGCGCGCAGCGCGGTGTTACGCATCGCGGAGCGGCTGCAATGACCGTACGTCCATTCAACCAGATTGTGATCCTGTTGCTGGTGGTTGTTTCGTCAGTTGCTGTCGTGTACTCAAAACATCAGGCACGCAAGTTGTTTGTCGAGTTGCAGACGCTGGGTAACGAGCGCGACAACATGGATATTGAATGGGGCCAGTTGCAGCTGGAACAAGGCACGCTGAGCACCCATGGGCGGGTTGAGCGTGATGCACGTGATCAGCTTGGCATGGTCAGTTTGTCTGCAGACAACATGGTCATCGTGAAGCCATGAATCTTCGCAGAGATACACGGAACTTTAATGGCCGCCGTGTCTTCCTGTTTTTGTGTATGGGGCTGGCTGCCGTGATGCTGGTATGGCGTGCCGTTTGCCTGCAGGTGCTGGATACGGAGTTCCTGCAGTCACAGGCCGATGCACGCCACCTGCGCGTGGTGTCACTGCCGGCGCACCGTGGCAAGATCCTGGACCGTAACGGTGAGCCGCTGGCGATCAGTACACCGGTCGAATCGGTTTGGGTTAATCCACAGGCGCTGGGTGGTGAGCAGCAGCGGATTCCTGAACTGACAAAACTGCTGTCCCTCGATTTCGACAAGGTTCAGCGTCTGCTGGCAAGTCGCGCTGACCGGGAGTTCGTTTATTTACGACGCCACATTAGCCCGGATCTTGCATCACAGGTCTCTGCGCTTAAAATTCCCGGTGTCCATCTGCAGCGTGAATACCGCCGTTATTATCCGGGTGGTGAGGTTGCTGCGCACGTTGTCGGTTTCACCAATATCGATGATGAGGGACAGGAAGGCATTGAACTGGCCTATGAAGACTGGTTGGGCGGCGAGCCCGGTGCCAAGCGTGTCGTTAAGGACGGCAATCACAAAATCATCGAGGACGTTGAAAGTATCAGCCGTCCACGCCCCGGCAAGGACCTGAAACTCAGTATTGATCGTCGCATCCAGTACCTTGCCTATCGCGAACTGAAGGCGGTCATGAAGGAACACAAGGCGCGCGCGGCATCTGCCGTGGTGCTGGATGTTAAAAGTGGCGAAGTTATCGCGATGGTGAATCAGCCTTCATTCAACCCGAACAAGCGGCAGCAGTTACGCAGTTCCAGTATGCGTAACCGGGCTGTCACCGATGTGTTCGAGCCGGGTTCTACCATGAAGCCGTTCATTATTGCCAGTGCGCTTCAAGGGGGGCGCTATCTGCCGGAAACCGCGGTCAGCACTTCGCCTGGCTGGATGCGCGTGGGTGTGAATACGGTGCGTGATGTGCATGATTACGGGCAGCTGGATGTGTCCGGTGTCATCCGCAAATCCAGTAATGTCGGCATTTCCAAGATTGCACTGTCACTGCCTGCTGAAGAGATCTGGACCTTGCTGACCGAGCTTGGTTTTGGTGCGCAGACCTTCAGTGGTTTTCCTGGTGAAGCCTCCGGCCTGTTGTCCTACCACGGTGGCTGGAATGAAATAGAGACCGCAACGCTGTCCTTTGGTTACGGAGTATCCGTAACTCCCTTGCAACTGGCGCAGGCCTATGCCGTGCTGGCAACGGGCGGTATCAAGCGTTCGGTGACCTTCCTGCGTGAAGGCGATGTAACCGAAGAGCGCCGCATACTACCGGGTGTCATTGCACGAGAGGTCCGCAACATGCTGGAGCAGGCAGCGGGTCCCGATGGCACGGCACCGCTGGCGCAGGTGGCCGGTTACCGCGTTGCCGGCAAAACCGGCACAGTAAAGAAAGCGACCGCCGGTGGTTATTCAAGCAAGAACTATCTGGCTGTATTCGCCGGTATGGCGCCCGCCAGTGATCCCCGCTTTGTCATGGTTGTGATGGTCGATGATCCCGGTAACGGAAAATACTATGGCGGTCAGATAGCCGCGCCGGTGTTTTCAAAGGTCATGGCCGGCGCCCTGCGCCTGATGGCTGTGCCTCCCGATGATGTGCCGTTGCTGCAAACGCGGCTGACAGGAGAGGAGGAACCTGCATGATGACAGCCGAATTAATGGCGGCAGCGCATACCCTGGGCGGCTTGTTGCAGGGCCTTGCAGGCGTCAGTGTCACGCATGACAGTGCGGTGACCGGCCTTGCGCTGGACAGTCGCAAGGTGCAGGCAGGTGACCTGTTCATGGCGGTTGCCGGTACCCGGACGCACGGTTTGCAGCATGCGCGACAGGCGATTGCACTGGGGGCGTCAGCAGTTGCCTGGGAGCCTGTCAGTGGTCATGCCAGTCTGGCAGAAACGGCAGCCTTGCTACCGGTGCCGGTCATCGCGGTGCCGGACCTGGGGCAGCTGGTTGGCCTGATAGCGGACCGTTTCTATGGTCACCCGTCACGTGGATTATTCACCATTGGCGTGACCGGTACCGACGGTAAAACCTCGTGCAGTCATTTCATTGCGCAGGCGTTGAACAGTGATGACCGTCGCTGCGGGGTGATTGGGACGCTTGGCTATGGTCTGTATGACGAATTATCAACAGGTACACACACAACACCGGATGCATTGACGGTACAGCAGACCCTGAGTTCCCTGCAGAAAGCCGGCGCACGCTGTGTCGTTGCAGAGGTTTCCTCACACGCCATGGACCAGGGACGGGTCCGTGGCGTGACTTTTGATCTGGCCGTGTTGACCAACCTGACGCGTGATCACCTGGATTATCACGGCGATATCGAGGCCTATGCGGAAGCCAAGCGTAAATTGTTTCACGCGGACGGTTTGCGCTATGCCGTGATCAATGCAGATGACGGTTTTGGCAGTGCCTTGCTGGATGCCATACCACCCGGTGTTGCCCCGATTGCCTATCGTCTGGAGAACGATCCGTTCAGGACCCGTTTTCCGGCCCAGTGGGTGATTGGACGCAAGCTGCAGTTTGATGTCAGCGGACTGAGTATGGACGTCTATACTCCCTGGGGCAGTGGCGCATTGCAGTGCGGTTTGCTGGGACGGTTTAATGCCAGCAATCTGCTGGCGACACTGGCCAGCCTGTGTGTTGCCGGTCTGCCATTTGAAGAGGCGATGAAACGTCTTGCAGTAACAGACACCGTGCCGGGACGCATGGAGCGTTTTGATATGGGTGACGGGCACCCGCTGGCAGTGGTGGATTATGCGCACACGGCTGCGGCGCTGGAAGCCGTGTTGCGTTCCTTGCGTGCACATTGTCGTGGCAGGTTGTGGTGTGTCTTTGGTGCCGGTGGTGACCGCGATCGTGGCAAGCGTTCACTGATGGGTGCTGTTGCCGAACGGTATGCCGATGCGATCGTCCTGACGGACGACAACCCGCGTACTGAAGATGCACAGCAGATTGTCAGTGATATCTGTTCCGGCCTGAAACAACCTGCCGCTGTACATGTCGAACATGATCGTGCGCATGCCATCGGCTGGGCATTGCAGCATGCCGGTGAGCACGACATTGTCCTGATTGCC
>JBDLIH010000017.1:0-44912 GCA_039714975.1 Pseudomonadota bacterium | reverse complement strand
ATACCCGGCATGGTCAGGGTGGCCTGTAACAGTGACAGTATGGCCACAATCAGTACCAGGTTCAGTGTCAGCGCCAGGTCTGCAACGAGTCCAAACACCTTGTAGTAAAGGGCCATGAACACCAGGACAGCCAGAAAACCGATGATGACGGAGTTAAAACCCTGTTCAATATTGTCCTTGCCAAGGCTGGGTCCGATGGTGCGCTCCTCCACGATGTTCACCGGTGCGGCCAGCGCGCCGGATCTCAACAGCAAGGCCAGTTCATGTGCTTCCTTCGGACTATCCAGGCCGGTGGTCTGAAAGCGCTTGCTGAACACGTCGCGTATGGTAGCAACACTGATGACCTCTTCAATCTTCCTGTTACTGGTGACGGGTACCCCGTTAACCAGCGTGGTCTCGTTTTTGTTTTCGATAAACACCACGGCCATCGGTTTGCCGACATTCTTCTTGGTAAACTTCAGCATGCTGCGTGCACCCTTGGCATCGAGCATGACAGAGACCTGCGGACTGCCGGATTGCTGGTCAAGACCGGAGTTTGCATTGATGATCTGGTCACCGGTCACAATCACGGCCTTTTTCAACAGTACCGGGTTACCGTCACGGTCCTTATAGAGGCGAGACCCCGCCGGTACTGTACCCGCGACCGCACTCTGGACATCGTGCTCATAATCAACAGCCCGGTACTCAAGTGTCGCGGTAGCACCCAGTATGCGTTTCGCCTCGGCGGTGTCCTGTACACCTGGCAGTTGCACAACAATACGCTGCGCACCCTGTTGCACAATCACCGGTTCGGCAACGCCCAGCTCGTTGACACGATTACGCAGCGTGAGGATATTCTGCTGCAGGGCAAACGATTCAATGTCGCGAATTTCCTGCTCATCCAGTTTTGCCAGCAGGCCGGGGTTTTCTGAATCGATATCTTCCAGTACCAGCAGCGGCAGTTCCTTGTTCAGCAGTGTGCGAGACTGCTCCCGGTCTGCCTCGCTGCGAAACATGACACGTACGCCCTGCTCTTCTGCCCGGATCATGGCATAGCGGATACGCTCATCACGCAGCAGTGTTCGGATATCATTGCTATAGCGCTCTACTGCCTTTTCCAGCGCGGCTTTCATATCCACTTCCATCAGGAAATGGACACCACCGCGCAAGTCGAGGCCAAGGTACATCGGTAAGGCATTCAAGCTGTTCAGCCAGTCCGGAGTGGCCGGTGCAAGGTTCAATGCGACGATATAGCCTGTTCCCAGTGCCGACTTTACGAAATCAACCGCCTTGAGTTGTGTCTCGGTATCGTTAAAGCGAATCAGTAACTGGTCGGGTTTTAACTCGGCTGTCTTGACCGTGATTTTTGCGGCATCCAGTGCGCTGACCACCTTGTCTCTTGCCACGGTATCTATTGTCGCGTTGCGGCCACCTGAAATTTGCAGTGCCGGGTCTTCACCATACACATTGGGCAATGCATAGATCAGGCCGATCACCAGCACGAAAACAAGCAGCAGGTATTTCCACAGAGGGTACTGATTCATCATGTAAAATATCCTTCCAGGGGCTATAGCCCTTTAATTGTTCCCTTGGGCATAACATTGGCAATCGCCTGGCGCTGCAGTTTTACCGTTACGCCATCTGCAAGTTCTACCTCGACGAAATTGTCGCCGACTTTTGCAAGCTTGCCCAGCAGGCCGCCATTGGTAACGACCTCGTCACCCTTGGCCAGTGCCTCGACCATTTGCTTGTGCTCTTTTGCCTTCTTGCTCTGCGGACGTATCAGCAAAAAGTAAAAAATCACAAAAATGAAAACCAGGGGTAACAGGCTGGTCAGTGGATCAGCCTGCTGTTCCGGGGCTGCTGCGAGTGCATCTGATATAAAGAAATTCATGCCTTGTTTTCACTCCTCTGTGCCGATCACGATGACGACCTTGTTGCTGCTCGGGCTCGGGATACCCCCTGCAGGCGGTCGATCCCGATAAAAGCCCGGTATTATGGCACAGCTGGCACCATTTGACCCCGCTGACGATAAAAATCCCTGCGAAAGTCATCCAGTGACTGGTCCTCGATCGCCGCACGGAGACCGGACATCAGGTCCTGGTAATACGTCAGGTTGTGCAGGGTGTTCAGGCGTGAGCCCAGGATTTCGTTGCACTTGTCCAGATGGTGCAGGTAGGCGCGGCTGTAATTCCGGCAGGTGTAACAGCCGCATGCCGCATCCAGCGGCCGGATATCGGTTTTATTGGCGCTGTTACGCAGTTTGACAATACCGTCGGAAACGTAGAGATGGCCATTTCGGGCATTACGGGTTGGCAACACGCAATCAAACATGTCGATGCCGGTATAGACGGCCTCGACAATGTCTTCCGGGGTACCCACACCCATCAGGTAGCGCGGGGATTGCTCCGGCATTGCCATGACGGTCTGCTGCAGCACGGCCTCTCGTTCTGCCCGGGTCTCACCCACGGACAGGCCACCGAGGGCGTAACCCTCGAACCCGATGCCCTGCAGGCCGGCAAGTGATGCCTGCCTGAGTGCCGGATACATCCCGCCCTGCACAATACCGAACAGGGCGGCCGAATTATCGCCATGTGCCTCGCGACTGCGACGCGCCCAGCGCAGCGAGAGTTCCATGGAGAGCCGGGCTTCGGTCTCTGTGGCAGGATAGGGTGTGCATTCATCAAATATCATCACAATGTCAGCGCCCAGGGCGCGTTGCACCTGCATGGATTCTTCCGGCCCCAGAAAAACCTTGTCACCATTGACCGGCGAACTGAACTGTACCCCCTCCTCAGTGATTTTTCGCAAGGCGTCAAGGCTGAAGACCTGGAATCCACCGGAATCCGTCAGGATTGGCCCCTTCCAGTTCATAAAGTCATGCAGGCTGCCATGCCGGTTAATGATCTCCGTGCCCGGGCGCAGCATGAGATGGAAGGTGTTGCCAAGGATAATCTGTGCACCCGTACCGCTGACTTCCTCCGGAGTCATTGCCTTGACCGAGCCATAGGTCCCGACCGGCATAAACGCCGGTGTATCCACACAGCCCCGATCAAAGACCAGCTGCCCGCGGCGCGCACGACCGTCTGTTTGATGACACTCAAATTTCATTACATAGCGGCTTGGGCGGTGTCACGGGATTCAATGAACATCGCATCACCGTAGCTGTAGAAACGGTAACCCTGTTCGATGGCGTGCTGATAGGCCTGCATCATGCGCTGGTAGCCGGCAAATGCACAGACCAGCATCAGCAGTGTTGATTCCGGCAGATGAAAGTTGGTCAGCAGTGCGTCCACACAGCGAAATCGATAACCTGGCGTGATAAACAGGTTGGTTTCACCCCTGCGCGGTTCCGGCCAACCGTCTTTAATCGCCGCTTCCAGCGTGCGCACCACAGTGGTGCCGACTGCGACAACACGCCCGCCCCGCTTTCTTGTTTCTGCAATCTTGCGGCAGGTCTCTGCATTGAGTTCATAAGATTCATGGTGCATAACGTGATCTTCAAGCTTTTCTACCCGCAACGGCTGAAAGGTACCGGCGCCCACGTGCAGGGTCACAAAGGCCCTGTCCACACCACGCGCCTGTAATTGCTGCATGATATTGTCATCAAAGTGCAGACCGGCCGTCGGCGCTGCCACTGCACCGGGTGTCCTGGCATAAATGGTCTGATAACGCGCATGATCCAGCGGTTCATCGTCTCTATTTATATAGGGCGGCAGTGGCACGTGTCCGTGGGCTTCCAGCAGATTCAGTACCGTTTCCTTGCCCGTGAACGCCAGTCTGAATAAATCATTAACCCGTTCAATGACCTGGGCAGACATGCTCGCATCGAGTAACAGTCGACTGCCCGGTCGCGGTGACTTGCTGGCACGGACATGGGCCAGTACCTCGTGGTCTCCGGTGACACGCTCGACCAGCACTTCAACCCGGCCGCCTGACTCCTTGATGCCCCGCAATCGTGCCGGGATAACCCGCGTATCATTGAAGACCAGCAGGTCGCCGCGGTTGAGTTTGCCGGGAAAGTCACTAAAGTGGCCATCGCACATCTCATCCGTGTCCGGATTTATACACAGCAGGCGGCTGGCACTGCGCACCTTGCAGGGGTGTCGTGCAATCTGTGCATCGGGAAGGTTGTACTGAAAGTCGCTGCGCTGCATGGCGCGTGATGGTAGCACAGCACTCTGTGGACCGGCGCTTGCCCATGCGCACGGATTCTTTATACTAGCGGCCTTTGAAGCCGGGGTGGCGGAACTGGTAGACGCAGTGGACTCAAAATCCACCGGTAGCAATACCGTGCGAGTTCGACTCTCGCCCTCGGCACCATTATCAAGTGATACTAAATCAGACGGGATCAATAGATGTCAGGTACACGCTTTACACTCGAAGTTCAGCCACGCATTCCGGCAGCACTCAAGCGACTGGAAGAACTTGCCGGTGACCTCGTATACAGCTGGGACCGGCAAGTCAGGCGCATGTTCACCCGGCTTGACAAGGATCTCTGGAGCAGTTCCGGTCACAATCCAAAAACCTTTTTGCGACGGGTCTCGCAGGAACGCCTGGAGGCCGCTGCCGATGACCGTGTATTTATGGAAGATTTTCAGCGGGTGCTTTCGGCCTATGATACGTATCACAAGCAAAGTATGCACAGCGGTATCAGTGAATACATCGATGCAAAAGAAGACCTGATCGCCTACTTCTGTGCTGAATTTGGTTTTCACGAGAGTCTTCCTATCTACTCGGGCGGCCTCGGTATACTTGCAGGTGATCACTGCAAGGCCGCCAGTGATCTGTGTATTCCGTTTGTCGCTGTGGGTATTCTGTATCGCCAGGGGTACTTCAACCAGACGATTGACGAACACGGTAACCAGATTTCTCACTACTCACCGTCCTACTTTCATGATCTGCCTGTCACCCAGGCCGTTGGCGAAGATGGCAAACCGATACTGATTGAGGTCGATTTCCCGGGCCGGAAGGTTTTCCTGCATGTTTGGCGTGCCAAGGCAGGGCATATCACCCTGTACCTGCTGGACAGTGATCTGGACCAGAATGAGGAACACGACCGCATCATTACCCACCAGCTCTACGGTGGTGACAAGAACACCCGAATCCAGCAGGAAATCGTGCTTGGCATTGGTGGTGTGCGCGCATTGCGGGCCCTGGGAATCAAACCAACCGTCTGGCATATCAATGAAGGGCATTCCGCCTTTCAGATCCTGGAGCGGTGCCGCGAAGGTACCCTGAAAGGCTTTGACTTTCCCTGTGCCCTTGAAGTGATCGCGGGCGGTACCGTGTTTACCACGCATACACCCGTTGCAGCGGGACATGACATCTTTGACCATGAACTGGTCTCCAGCTACTTTCGTAATTATATCATGGATCTGGGCATCGATATGCAGACGTTCCTGCACCTGGGTGCCACACCGGGCAATCACGGTTCGTTTAACCAGACGGCCCTGGCCTTGCGCGGCTCGCGCTTTCATAACGGGGTCAGTCGTATCCATGGAACGGTGGCCTCCGAGATGGAACACTATATCTGGCCGGATGTGCCCTACCGGGAAAACCCCATCAGTTATGTCACCAATGGCGTACATCTGCAGACATTCCTGGCACGTGACTGGTCCAACCTTTATGACATGCGATTTGGTCGTGCCTGGCGCGATGAACTGCTGAACAAGGATTACTGGGAACGTATTGATGAAATTCCCGATCACAGTTACTGGAGTTTGCGTCAGTCGCTGAAGACCGAGTTATTTGAGAATGTGTTGCACCGCGCATTACACCAGTATCGCCGCAATGGCTGCAGCGAAGCCCTGATGGAGCGCATGACACAACACATCACCAGCGGCAAGTCGGATATCCTGACGGTTGGTTTTGCTCGGAGATTCGCCACCTACAAGCGCGCAACCCTGTTATTTTCCGATCCTGAGCGTCTCAGCCGGATTCTGAAAAATCCGGAATGTCCTGTGCTGCTGATTTTTGCCGGCAAGGCCCATCCGAGTGATGCACCGGGTCAGGAACTGATCCGGACGATCCATGAATATTCGCTCAGGCCTGAATTCATGGGGCATATCCTGCTGCTCGAGGGTTATGACCTGGCCCTGGGCCGCAAACTGGTTACCGGTGTGGATGTCTGGCTGAATACACCTGAATATCCGCTTGAGGCCAGCGGCACATCCGGGCAGAAGGCCGGCATGAATGGCGTTATCAATCTCAGTGTACTGGATGGCTGGTGGGCCGAGGGCTATAACGGTGAGAATGGCTGGGCCATTACGCCACATGAGCCTCATTTTGATCCTGATTACCGCAACCATGAAGAAGCCAATGAACTGCTGGGCATGCTGGAAAGCAAAATTGCACCACTCTACTACGACCGAAACACGCAGGGATATTCCGAAGGCTGGGTAAATATATCCAAGGCTTCCATGAAATCGTGCATACCGAATTACAATGCCCAGCGGATGGTCAGGGATTACATCACCAATTTTTATGCGCCGGCCAGCCGCCAGAACAAAAAACTCTGTGCTGATGACTACAAGGGTGCGCTTGAACTTGCTGCCTGGAAAGCCAAGGTCAACAGTACCTGGCACAGTGTGTCCATGCACCGAATCGATGCGGCCAAAAATTCGCTGATGTCAGGTGACAGTCTGAGAATCGAGGTTGCCGCCAGTCTGGGTGATTTGACAACCGATGATGTGGTACTTGAATGCATTATCGGAACGGAATCCCGGCACAATAAATTTGTGGAATGTGAACATGTCTTTCTGCAACCGGGAGGAACTACAAACAACGGTGAGGCCGTGTTCAGTCTTGACCTGTCACCTCCCCTGTCCGGGTTACAATTCTACAAACTGCGCCTGTATCCGAGTCACCCGTTGTTATCACATCCGTTCGAGACCGGCCACATTATCTGGTTATGATCAGGAGCCTGCTCCCGGGCAGGATTCCGGTCATAGTGTTCTATCAGCTCGCGTAGCTGCGTTGTCAGCTCCGGCCGGACCTGCGACCAGCTAAAACGCCAGCACCAGTTGCTTCCCGTTGTGCCCGGGGTATTCATTCGCTCGGCGCTACCCAGAGACAGCAAGTCCTGCATGGGGAAAACAGCCAGGGTTGCGACCGAATCCAGCGCCACTTCAATGAGTTTCCAGGGCATCTTGCTCCGGTAACCGGCAAGATGACGATTGACCCTCTCTTTGCCTTTTTCATCGAGACTGTCAAACCAGCCCAGTGTTGTGTCGTTGTCATGCGTGCCGGTATACACCACCGACAGGCGCTCGTGATTATGAGGCAGATAGGGGTTATCTTCTCCCCCGTCAAAAGCAAATTGCAGAATCTTCATGCCCGGAAAACCAAAAGTCAGCCGCAGGGCATCGACCTCCGGCGTAATAGTGCCGAGGTCCTCGGCGACCAGCGGCAAATCACCAAACACCTGGTGCAGGCGGTCAAACAATCTGGCGCCGGGGCCTTCGATCCAGTGGCCATCAATTGCCGTGTCCGCAGAGGCTGGCACTTCCCAGTATTTCTCGAAGCCGCGAAAATGATCCAGCCGCAGCAGGTCAAAAAGTTCCAGCTGGGTCCTGAAACGGTCTACCCACCAGCCATAATCCTGCTTTTCGAGTATATCCCAGCGGTAGAGTGGATTGCCCCAGCGCTGACCGGTGGCAGAAAAATAATCCGGTGGTACCCCGGCGACGGCCTCAAGTGCACCCGTATCATTGACACTGAACAGCGCGGTATTGGACCAGACATCGGCACTGTCATGTGCGACATAGATAGGCATATCACCAAACAATGCCACGCCGCGTTCATTTGCATAGCGGTGCAGCGCAGACCACTGGCTGAAAAAAAGATACTGTTCGAAGCAGATCTGGTCTATCAACAGGGCATACTCATCCCTGACAGAGCGTGCCTGTTGCCAGTCACGCAACGCCTTGGGCCACTGGTACCACGGAAGGTAGTCCTGCTGTTGTCTGATGGCCTGGTACAGTGAATAGGCATCCAGCCAGAACGCATGTGTCTTTCTGAATTGTGTGAATGCCGCTTTTTCTGATTCACCAGCCACTTTTTCAAAACCGCTTTTTGCCAGTTTCAGGCAATCATGAAAGGGGGCATCGAAGGCCGTTTCCGCCGGCAGCCAGCCTTTTTCAGCCAGATCATCAAGGCAAATCAACAGGGGGTTGCCGGCATGCACTGACATGCATTGATACGGAGAATGGTCTGCATGAGTGGGGCCCAGTGGCAACATTTGCCAGACACTGATTTCCGCAGACTGCAGGAAATCAATAAAGCGTCGCGCTTCCCTGCCAATATTACCCTGCCCGCGCAGACCGGGTAACGAGGTCGGGTGCAACAGGACCCCGGCACGACGGTCTTTGAGGGGATTCTTCATGCCAGACAGGAATGGAAAATATTAAAGTCTTCCGCCACGGAAGCACACGGAAGCACACGGAAATGTTTCTTGTAATGCATTTATTCTTCCGTGTTTTTCTGTGTGCTTCCGTGGCAAATAGGTGTTCTTTTAAATGACAGTTCCTGGACAAGCACTATTCAGTCAGGCAGTGTACTGGCCCTTGCGCATGACACCACCCTGTACTGGCTCTCCACCACCCTGCGCAAACACTCTTGAGAGGTATTCCGGTGGTTCTTTGCCCAGCATGTTGTAGAGATTGGACAGGTGCAGGCGGAACAGACGTTCAAAGTCACTCACGGTATCAGCCGAGTTGTAGTCACCAAACCACCAGAACCAGTCGGAGCCTTCACAGATCGATAACTGGTGCTGGGCAGCGAGCAACTGTTCACCACTGAGACTGTTTTCCTCCATTGTTTCATCAAGTGCTTTTTTTGCATCTCCCAGCATTTCCCAACCGCGGTTCTTGTCCTTGTCACCGATCCAGGTTGAAAATGTTCCATATACCCAGCTACCGCTCACCAGTTTTTTGATGCGTGGCAGTTCGTGGCTGTTTTTCAGGTAGTTGGAGAATGTGGTCATCCTGATGTCGGGATGTTCTGCCAGACGCTTGTACAAGGTGTTGAGGAAGTAGTAGCCATTCTCGGGAAAGTGCTCCCAGGCATTCTCACCATCGAGGATAATCGATACCAGCGGCCTGTCCTGCCCGCGTGTGCTGGCCTCGATGTTCTCAAGATGCTCGATGAGGTTGGACACGGCATCATCGGCATGCCAGTCCGAGTAGGTAAATCCGATCAAATCCGACAGGCCGTCATCACGGAAGAAACAGGCCAGTTCCCCGTCAGCCATTCTGAAACCCTGGTACAGGCTGCTGTCGGAAATAGAGTTGTTGGCGGCATCTGACTGGCTGTGACGGAACACCGATTCACCACTGGCAGCCCAGGTAAATCCGAATTGTTCAAGCTGGGCCAGCGCAGCCGTACTGACGCCGCCTTCTGAAGGCCAGCAGCCCTTCGGCCGCTGTCCAAAAAACTGTTCGAAGGTAGCAATACCTTCTTCGATGTGCCAGCGTGCACGTTCTTCACCACCCGGATACTCCGGCAGATGTGGCATCACAATATCCGGCATTGCGTCCCGGGCAGTCTCAAGATCCAGCAGCAATGGCATAATCGGGTGCGCATAGGGTGACATCGCCAGTTCAATACGGTCGTGTTCGGCAAGTTCGCGGTAGCGATCAATGACACTGGAGAGCAGTTCTCCAATCTGCTTCAGCAGTTCCCTGCGGTCATGCAGCGTGAAGCCTGTCCCTTTCTTCATCAATTGCTGAATCAACTTGTTATTACGGCGTACCGTTTCACCCATCCAGGCAAGGTGGTACCACACCAGCAAGTCGGTAATAAACTGATCACCGATATATAACATGCCCGAAGGATGTTCATGAAACCAGCCGGCCATTTCGGCCAGTTTTTGATAATGATCAAAGCGCTTTATCGAGCGCAGCTCATTGGCGCGCAGGCAGGCACTTACCAGGGCCATCCTCTGGTCCTTGCTGCCGGGCAATACGGTACAGGCCAGTGCGGCCAGCAACGGGTCACGGATGGGTTTGTTTTCTGACAGGAAGCCGTTGACCTGGCCGGCATAGTCGGACAATTGTTCCAGCAGGATCGGTGCAAAGTTAACGACGGCCCTTGCCTCCGGTACGGCTTCAAGGTGGGCCGCCATGTCAATATAGTCTTTGGTGGCATGCAAATAGGACCAGGGCAGCTGGTAGATGCCGCTGATCAGGTCACAGTACTGGGGCTGGTGCATGTGCCAGCAGATGACAATGTTGAGCGGCGACTCAGCGGACATGGTGAAGTTCCTGGCCAAGCATCTCGGGCGTGACCAGGACTACACCATTGGGGCTGACATGGAAACGTTCGGCATCTGCTTCAGGGTCTTCACCGATAACCGTACCGTCGGGCAGTTCACAGCCCTTGTCAATGACGGCCCTGGTGACCCGGCAGTCTCGACCGATACGGACATTGGGTAATACCACGACATCCTGCAATACACTAAAGGAACTGACCCGGACATTCGAGAACAGCAATGAATGACGTACCGTTGCACCGGATATCAGGCAGCCACCAGACACCATCGAATCCAGTGCCATGCCGCGTCTGTCATCGTCATCGAAGATAAATTTTGCGGGTGGCAACTGCTCCTGATAGGTCCAGATGGGCCATTGATCATCATAGAGGTTCAGTTCCGGCAGCACCCCGATTAATTCCAGATTGGCTTCCCAGAAGGAGTCGATGGTTCCTACATCCCGCCAGTAGGCATTCTCTCCCTGCTGTGATGATGACCTGAACGGGTAGCTGAAAACACGGTATTTCTTGATAAGGCCCGGGATGATATCGTGACCAAAATCATGGGTTGAGCAATCCGAGTCTGCATCCTTGATCAGCTGCTCATAAAGAAATGTGGTATTGAAAATATAGATACCCATGGAGGCCAGCGCGGTATCAGTGGTGCCGGGCATAGGCTCCGGTTCGGCCGGCTTTTCATCAAAACGGGTAACGCGCCCGCCCGCATCGACAGAGATGACGCCGAATGCCCTGGCGGTCTGTAGCGGTACTTCAATACAGCCCACCGTCATGTCCGCCCCGGTATCGACGTGATGAGCGATCATGGGGCCATAATCCATTTTGTAAACATGGTCACCGGCCAGTATCAGGACATAATCCGGTTTGTGTATCCGGATAATATCGAGATTTTGATAGACCGCATCCGCGGTACCCGAGTACCAGGAATCCTGTATTCGTTGTTGCGCCGGCAGCAGTTCGATGAACTCCTTGAATTCACCGCGCAGAAATCCCCAGCCCTGCTGAATATGCTGAATCAGGGAATGAGCCTTGTACTGGGTCAAAACCCCGATCATCCGGATACCCGAGTTCAGGCAGTTCGACAGGGGAAAATCAATAATGCGGAACTTGCCGCCAAAGGGAACCGCCGGTTTGGCGCGCCAAAGCGTTAGCTGACGTAGACGGGAGCCACGTCCACCCGCCAGGATAAGCGCCAGTGTGCTGCGGGTTAATCGGCTGACATAACGCTGGTTTTCAGTGTGTGGCATTGAGCAGTGGGCGGCCTGGCAGTATCTGTAAAATTAAGGTTGGCGCTTATTGTATGGCCAAGACGTTTGACTGTATAGTTACGATTCGGTGAAATTTTGATTATCATCAATTCCGCCCCGGAACCCTTACCCTTACCCTTATCATAGAACTACTATGTTGCAAGACTATCCGGACAATTCTTCGGCAACTATTTCTGCTGAGATCCAGCGCCTGATCGATGCGCGCCACCATGATCCGTTCGCCCTGCTGGGTAAACATAACTACACCGACTCGGACTTGATCCGCGCTTTCATACCCGGTGCAGCATGGGTCCGCATTGCCGAGAACGGGGCCTCCATGCACCGCATGGGCAACACTGACCTGTTTGCCTGGCATGGACCAGCCAATCAGGTGCCTGATCGCTACCGCCTGATATGGCGAGACAGTCATGGCGCGGAACACGTGGCCTATGACCCCTATTGTTTTCCGCCACAAATAACAGATTTTGATCTGCACCTGTTTGGCGAAGGCAAGCACTGGCACATCTACCGGATTCTTGGTGCGCATAAAGCCCAGGTTGACGATGTTCACGGCGTGCGCTTTGCGGTCTGGGCTCCTGCAGCAGAGCGCGTCAGTGTGGTTGGCGATTTTAATAACTGGGATGGTCGCTGCCATGCCATGCAGACACGGGGTCATAGCGGTGTATGGGAGTTATTCATCCCCGGACTGGGTGTCGGACAGCCCTACAAGTATGAAATCCGCACCCGTGACCATGGAAATATTATTCTTAAAACAGATCCTTACGGACAGCACTTTGAACAGCGCCCGGCCACGGCCTCGCGTGTTCCCGCCGAGCAATCCTGGCAATGGCAGGACTCCGCATGGATGCAGCAACGAGCTGATTCAGACTGGCAAAGGAACCCTCTTTCCATCTACGAGGTCCACCTCGGCTCCTGGAAGCGGGATGAATATGGCCATTTCCTGAACTATCGTCAGCTTGCCACCGAACTGGTTGAGCACGTCAGGCAGGCCGGGTTCACACACATTGAGTTATTACCCGTTACCGAACATCCCCTCGATGCCTCCTGGGGTTATCAGACAACCGGCTATTTCGCACCGACCAGTCGTTTCGGTGAACCGGATGACTTTCGTTTCTTCGTTGATCACTGCCACCAGCACAATATCGGGGTGTTACTGGACTGGGCTCCTGCTCACTTTCCCCGCGATGCCCATGGGCTGGCTACCTTTGACGGCACTGCCCTGTACGAACACCATGATCCACGGCGTGGCGAACACAGTGACTGGGGCACATTGATTTACAACTATGGCCGAAATGAAGTAAAGAATTTCCTGATTTCAAGTGCCATTTACTGGCTGGAAGAGTTCCACATCGACGGTTTGCGCGTTGATGCCGTTGCCTCCATGTTGTATCACGATTATTCACGCGATGCCGACGAGTGGCTGCCTAATATCTACGGTGGACGAGAAAACCTGGAAGCAGTGGCCTTTCTGCAAGAGCTGAACACCATTACCCATGCCGAGTTTCCAGGGTCCATGATCATTGCCGAAGAATCGACCGCCTGGCCCGGAGTCAGTCGTCCGGTCGATACAGGCGGTCTTGGATTCAGCATGAAATGGAACATGGGCTGGATGCATGACACCCTGCGCTATATGTCGCACGACCCGGTACACCGACAGTTCCATCATAATGATCTCAGCTTTGGTTTGCTGTATGCCTTCACTGAAAATTTTGTATTGCCCTTTTCACACGATGAAGTCGTACACGGCAAACAATCAATGCTGTACAAACAGCCCGGGGACGACTGGCAACGGTTTGCCAACCTGCGCCTGCTATACACCTACATGTTCACCTTCCCGGGTAAAAAGCTGTTGTTTATGGGTAACGAAATCGCCCAGGGCCGGGAATGGAACTTCGATGCCAGCATTGAGTGGCACCTGCTTGATTACGATGGCCACAGCGGCATGCTGGCACTCGTCAGCGACCTGAACCAGCTCTATCGCAATAATCCCGAGTTGCACCGCGCTGACTTTCATTCCGAAGGTTTTGAGTGGATAGACTGCAATGCCTCCGAGCAGTCGGTGTTGAGTTATTTACGGCGTGACGGCGACGGCTTTATGGTGATGGTTCTTAATTTCACTCCCGTCCCACGATATGGCTACCGTGTCGGCGTACCTGTTGAGGGGAACTATCGTGAATTATTGAATTCCGACTCCGGCTATTATTCGGGCACAGACGTCGGAAACAGTGGACAGATTACAACTGAAGCTGTGCCATACAATGGGCACCCCCACTCTCTCTCGCTGACACTGCCACCACTTGCTGGCATCGTGCTGAAAATTCAGCCAGACTAGTACTCCTTCCAGGTGATATTTACGGAATCGATAAGAGAACCGGCGGTTGCCGGCAGCTTCTATCCTGCTGATCCGGTCGAGCTGGAAGCCCAACTGGATGAACTGCTCGCCGCTGTTACCACCCGTTACCCGCCACCCAAGGCAATGATTGTGCCCCATGCGGGGTACATCTACTCCGGACCGGTTGCCGCCAGTGGCTACGCCTCTCTGATACCGGTTGCTGACCGGATTAAACGGGTCGTTTTACTGGGTCCCGCTCATCGCAAGGCCTTCTCCGGCCTGGCGGTACCCGCCAGTACCGTGTTCAAAACACCACTCGGAAAAATCGAACTGGACAAGCAGTCCATCAGTAAGATCCTGTTGCTGCCGCAGGTTCACACTGATAATGACGCGCATTTGCTTGAACACAGTCTTGAGGTTCATCTGCCCTTCCTGCAGAGGGTATTACGGGCTTTTACCCTGGTGCCGCTGGTGGTGGGTGATGCATCGGCCCAGGATGTCTCCGAAGTCATACAGCAACTCTGGGGTGGTCGCGAAACGCTGCTGGTCATCAGCTCGGACCTCAGTCACTTCCTTGACTATGACAGTGCAAGGGTACGTGACGCGGCAACCTCTCGTGCCATAGAACGACTGGCCTATGAAGACATCGATTACCATGATGCCTGTGGTCGCAACCCGGTCAGTGGCCTGTTGCACTATGCCAGAAGTCACGACCAGGCCATCAAGACCATAGACCTGCGTAATTCGGGAGACACTGCCGGGCCACGTGACCGGGTCGTTGGCTACGGGACCTGGCTTCTGACAGGCACCTAGCATGTGTTACAGCAGCGAGGAAAAATCGGTTTTACTGGCCATTGCGCTGGACTCAATCAGGAACGGGCTGGAGCACGGCAAACCCATGCAGCTGCACATCGGGGATTATCCAGCGCATCTGACCGCGCAGTGTGCGAGTTTTGTCACATTGAGTCACGGTGAAGCCTTGCGAGGTTGTATCGGAACACTGGAAGCCCGTAGCAGCCTGGTTGAGAGTGTCGCGGAAAATGCCTGGGCCGCCGCTTTTCGCGATCCGCGCTTTGCAGCGCTCACGGCTGCCGAACTTGATACTCTGACCATTCATGTGTCAGTACTGAGCCCGTTAAAGCCGGTCAGGGTCGCATCCGAGCAGGAGCTGCTGGCCAGGATGATACCGGGTGAAGCAGGCTGGGTGATGCAGGAAAATGGCAACAGGGGTACCTTCCTGCCATCGGTGTGGTCGTCGCTGGGTGAGGCAGCTGATTTCTTGCGACAGCTGAAAATCAAGGCCGGATTATCACCGGATTACTGGTCAGATACACTTGAAATCTGGTATTACACGACGGATTCATTCTCTGCGCCGGTAACTGATATTGCCGCCACCGGACAAGACACAGCTAAATCCGGATAGGTAGCAACCAGGCAAACACCATGGTGACAAGGAGCGTAGTCAGCAACCAGGGACGCAGGTTGCTCTGCTCTGTAGAACGATTTACGGATGAGTCTGCTTGACCAAACAGGTATTGACTGACCAGGCGATCATTATCCTTGCCACGTCGATCCCTGGACGTCCGTCGTTCAGAATGACAGCTGGAGCAGTTACTGCACTGCTGGCAGCGTCGCTCACCTCTTCGTTCGTCCACCTGCATACGGGCAATGACCAGTTGCTGATAATCCTCCCGGCTGGACAGGTTTTGTAATTCAGAAGGTAACAGGTCGCTGCAGCTATGTGCCGACCTCCACGCCACGCGATCCTGACTGAGCTCATCATCCAGACAAATACGACCCAGGAGGAAATGTCGGGTGATTTCATCCACGCTGAATGGGCCGCGAATCACCCCGCCACGCCGGGTATACCACTGCGCTGGAAGACTGACCTTCTCCACCTCTGTCAGTCCGTCAGCCATCTATCCATACGTGCACGCAATCGAATGAGTGCCTGACCATGAATCTGGCATACCCTGGATTCACTGACACCCAGGATTTCACCGATCTCACGCAGATTCAGTTCTTCATCATAATAAAGAGCCATCACCAGACGTTCGCGTTCAGGCAGCCCCTTGATTGCCTTGGCAAGGCCCTGCTTGAAATCACTTTTTTGCAGGTTTTCAAATGGCTGATTTGGTTGCTCCATCGATTCCGTATAACCGTCTTCACCAATGGTGCCGGGGTCTTCGAAACTGAATATCCGGCAACCCGTCGCATCCTGCAGAATCTTGTGATATTCATCCAGTTCAAGACCCATCACCTCGGCTACCTCGACATCACGTGCATCACGACCCTTCTCGTTCTCAATCTTGCGAACAGCCTCGGCAACATCTCGCGCCTTCCTGTGTACCGAACGGGGTGTCCAGTCCGTCCGTCGTATCTCGTCAAGCATTGCACCGCGAATACGGATGCCTGCATAGGTTTCAAAACTGGCACCTTGTTCCGGATCGAATTTCCTGGATGCTTCAATAAGTCCGATCATGCCAGCCTGGATCAGGTCATCGACCTGTACACTGGCGGGTAAACGGCTCATCAAGTGGAAAGCAATACGCTTGACCAGCTGTTCGTGCTCTACAACCCGAACATTCGTTGTCTTGTAATCAACGGCTACCTTGGCTGCATTATTTTTCATGACATCACCTCCATTTCCATGTTTTCATTTACAATCAATCGTTCTACGAAGAATTCAACATGCCCGCCTGCGCGTACCGGCTGGGGCCATCCGGCTACCCGGCCGGCAAGGTTCTTAAACGCCATCGCTGCACGACTTTGTGGATAGGCATCTACGACCCCCCTGTGTTGCGAGACTGCCTTGCGCAGCTTTTCATCATTCGGGATATAGCCCGAAAATGAAATCTGCGGGTTATGGTTGTCTGTAAACCGGGAAATTACGTTCTGAAACAGTTCCTGTGCTTCATATGCTGACGCCACTCTGTTTCCCAGAACCCTGAAACGTGTCACACCGTACTCGGAGGACAACAGCCTGATTTGTGCAACACTGTCTCTGATTGAAGATGGCTCATTACAGATAACGACCAGGACTTCAGTAGCGGCACGACAAAAGCTGGCAACACTTTCTGAAATACCGGTTGCCGTATCGACCAGCAGGAAGTCCAGCGGGTGTTTCAGGTCACTGAATGCGCGAACCAGCCCGGCACATTCCTGCTGCCCCATGTCTGCTAGTTGTTTGATGCCGGATGCGGCTGGAATTACCTGCAAGTTATCGTGAACTTTAATCATGATGTCTTCGAGCCGGCACATACCATTGAGCACATCAAACAGAGTGTGTGTTGCTGTCAGTCCGAGCAGGACATCAACATTCGCCATGCCGAGGTCGGCATCCAGTAACAGGGTCTTTTTCCCCTGGTTGGCCAGAGCCTGTGCGAGGTTGACTGCAATATTGGTTTTACCGGTTCCGCCTTTACCGCCTGTTACGGCGACGACCTGTACCGGACCATGCGAGGTACTTGCCGGGAGTTCTGTTGTTTGCCCCAGTTTGATATCAGAGAGCTGCATGCGGTCTTTTACCTGTGTGATCTTGTTTGATACATCCGGCCATGCTGTTTTCCTGTATGTCCCTTGGTTCTGCCTGCAATAGCAGTAGCAACATGCATACCAACATGAAATTAGCGGCGACTAATGAATGTAGAGCGCTCTATCTGCTTGAAATAATTAAATGTTTCAACCTAGCAGACAGGTTGGCGGAAAAGGCTGTCAGGCGTCACAATTTTGGCTTACCGGGAAAGCAGGCCGAAGAATGACAGTGTTTTGACGTATTGGGGGTGTTCAGCTGATGATGATCAGACAGCGTGGCCGCTGTCGGACAGCCAGCCGGAGAAGTGATTTTCCGGGAGTGGTTTACTGATATGAAAACCCTGTGCGGTGTCACAGCCCAGTTTATTCAGTATGTCCCAGGCCATGCTGTTTTCCACGCCCTCGGCTACAACCTTGTAACCGAGATTGTGTCCCAGGTCGATGATTGAGCGGACAATGGCCACATCCTGCTGGTCAAATGCCACATCGATTATAAACGACTGGTCAATCTTGAGTGTGTGTATGGGCAGACGCTTCAGGTAGGAGAGTGAGGAATAACCGGTACCAAAATCATCTATGGCGATGCTTACACCGGATTCACTCAAGCGGTTCAACACGTCGGTGGCACGGTCAAGATCCTGCATCAGCGTGGCTTCTGTAATTTCTATTTCGAGGCAGTCACCGGGTATATCAGCCTCCTGCAATGCCCATTCGATTTTCTCCAGCAGCCGCGGATTCTGAAACGAGCGCGCTGACACATTCACAGAGACAGGTATCTGAATACCGTCATGCGACCATTGCTTGCATTGCTGCAAGGCGGTTAGCAGTACCCAGTTGGTGATCGGTGTAATCATGCCCAGTTGTTCTGCGACAGGAATAATGCGATTGGGCATGACCGTGCCTTCAACCGGATGGTCCCAGCGTAGCAGTGCTTCAGCACCGGTAATACGCGATGTCCGTATATCGATCTGTGGCTGGTAATGCAGTAAAAATTCGTTATTGTCGAGCGCTGTTCGTATCTGTCCCGAATAGCGTAGCTGCTCCATCGGGCTGACATCATTTCGCGGGTCAAAATACTGATAGGGCAAACCGTTGCGCTTGGCCCGTTGCATGGCACTTTCCGCGTTGGTCAGCAAGGATTCTTCGTTGGTACCATCCTCCGGAAAAAGTGAGATGCCCATTGTCAGGCTGATACACAGCTGTTTGTTCTGATATGAAAATGGCATATCAAACGAGTCAAGAATCTGGGTGATGACACGCTCGGTCGCTATGCGGGCATTGTTCACCGGTTGTAGCAAGACACCAAACTGGTCCCCGCCCAGGCGTGCCAGTGAATCCGATTCACGTATGATCGAGTTCAGGCGATCAGCCACATCGCGCAATAATATATCACCGACATCACGTCCCAGGGTGTCGTTGTACATCTTGAACTGGTTGATATCGAGCGATATCACCACGACCTGCGACCCGGGAACCCGCCGCGACGCTGCCAGTGCCAGGTTAAGATGGTCAGCCCACAAGGCACGATTGGGCAGATTTGTCAGACGGTCGGTGGTGGCCAGTCGCTCCAGCAGCTTGCGCTCGCTGATCAAGTGATTGATATCCTCAAGGATACAATGCATCAGCACCGGTCTACCAAGCCGGTTCAGTGATGGAAACAATGAAATCCTGTACCAGTGTTGCACCCCGCTGGCCAACGACATGCGTATTTCAGCGTAAGCCTGGGTACCGCTGATTGCATTTTGCCAGGCGCACAGCAGTTGCTGTTGATCGTCTTCATGGGTATCGGCAAGGCAGGGGATGGGCGCCGCCAGTGCGTCGACATACAGGGATTGCAGCGGATAGTTTGCATAAATCACTTTATTTGATTTTACGTCAACACTCCAGACGTAATGGGGGATACCTGACAACAGATCTTCAACCGTTCCAAGTTCATCCACGACATGCTCCAGTTCTTTCCTGACTGGTTCATGTGAAGCACGCCAGAAGCCTTCCATGGTCAAACCCATCTCACGCAACAGGATTGCAGTAATAACGGACTCAAGTGTCATCCTGTCGGTCGCCGGAATCTCGATATCTGCCAACAGCCTGGTTATATAGTTAATCAGCAGATTGTAGGAGGCAATAACCCACACCGGTCGGAAACCGTTTTCAAGCAAACCCCGGCCCGCTGAAATCAGGTCGCTTTCACTGGTATTCCCTGCAGTACCTGTAATACCGGCAAGCATGCATTCCAGTTCCTTGCGCACCAGCATGCCGACATCTCCCCCACCCCTTTCATAACTGTAAAGCACATCGGCAATGTCGGGATTATCAAACAGGAAATTGTAATAGACCTCGGCAAATCCTGCAGTCCCCGAAGCCAGCGACTCGCGGTAGGATTCCAGTAATTTGCTGTCTTCCGGCAAAACACGGAGTACATAGTTGTACTCTTTTACCTGAAAATCAGGCAATGTTTGTTGCTTGACAGTTGCGGAATGGTGTTCCCTGAACCGCCGTCTTCGATCTTTCTTTTTATCAGCCATATGATCGCTGCATTTCTGGTTTTATTTATACGACAGGATGAGTACACCCTGTTTCCCCAAGACGAAGGTTATGACACACGCCCAACGCGCACACGCAAGCCACGCGATATGGAAATCAATTAATGCTGAATGTAAGGACCCCCATCCTTTTTATTAGCTTTTCTATTTATTATGCAATGTAACACGGTCATAAAAATACCGGACACGACCATGTGCCATTCACTCACGCAAGTATAGCGTAATTTATGGAGACTGCGAAAAAACTGAAACCGTCATGAGTCTGACGTTCAGGCCTGTCGTTGCAATCCGTACTTACGGAGTTTCTCCACCAGTGTCGTGCGTCGCATGCCCAGACGTTTCGCTGCATGGGCGACCACACCACCTGAATCCGTCAGCGCCTGTTTGATATAACTGATTTCCAGGTAGCCAAGGTGCTCTTTGAGATTCAGACCATCACGCGGCAGGCGCGGGTCAAGGTCTTCTGAAGTAACCGGAGAACCAACGAGGGCATCAACCAGCTGGTCGGGTACTGCTCCCTCCTCGGTATGGAACTTTTCGGGTAGATCTTTGGCCTCTACAACACCGTAGGGTTGCAGAATGGCCATTCGCTCGACCAGGTTCGCCAGTTCTCTGACGTTGCCTGGCCAGTTGTACTGACAGAGTGCGTAGATAGCCGCCGGCGAGAGCCGCACGGAGCCGCGTTTCTCATGCTCAATGCGACGCACCAGCTCGTTGACGAGCAGCGGAATATCCTCTGCACGATCACGCAAGGGTGGTGTAACAATCGGAAATACATTCAGTCTGTAATACAGGTCCTCACGGAACTCACCTTCTGTGATCGCTTCCTCAAGATTACGATGCGTTGCCGCGATTATACGAACGTCGGTCGTAATGCTTTCATTGGAGCCTACACGCTCAAAGGTACGTTCCTGCAGAACGCGTAATATCTTCACCTGCATTTGCAGGGTCATGTCACCGATTTCATCCAGGAACAGGGTGCCCCCCTCTGCCATCTCAAAACGACCTTCACGATCACTGATAGCACCTGTAAACGCACCCTTCTTGTGCCCGAACAATTCCGATTCAAGCAGGTCCCCGGGTATGGCACCGCAATTCACCGGGACAAAGGGACCTTCCCGTCGTGATGAATGGTAATGCAGGTTGCGTGCAACCACTTCCTTGCCAGTGCCTGATTCTCCCAGTACCAGCACATTGGCATCACTGCCGGCAACCTGTTCGATCATCTTTCTGACCTTCTGAATCGAGCGGCTACTGCCGACAAGGCTGCGAAACAGATCAACCGGTCGTTGTGTGACTGACGTTGCGCGGTGTGAATCCGTGTAGACCTCGGCCTGGTGCAAGGCGCTGGTCAGTTGTGCGTAATTCGGCGGGACTTCAAGACGGCCCAGGATGCAGGAACCCGGATCAATCGTGACGGTGGGTTCCTTGCCTTTCTCGGCGAGCAAATAAACGGGTAAATGCTCATCGAGATTGTGGATCTCGGCAAGCAGAGATGAAAGCATATTGTCAGAGTTGCAGGACCCAACCAAAACCGCCTGGATTTCACTGGCATTGCCGATACTGTCTTTCCAGTGTTTGGAGTTATCAACCAGAACGGGAGAAAAATTGATGAATTTGAGAACAGCTTGCAGCTCCCTGCCAAGCTCGGGATCTGCTTCAATAATCAGGACCTTGGGTTCACTGAGCATTTATTTTCCTGCCACGGGTTAATGTTGCGCCTGATTATTATAAAAACCGGACAAATATTAAAGTTATTTTTTTATCCCTTCATCTTTTATAAGCGGAAGTTAACCACCCGGCACGACGGTTGTCAAAACAATCACCGTGGCTGCTTTTCCAAGTGCTTGAATGGTTTCCTTTTCACATGAATTTGAACCAGACACCCTCTGCCGTCAGTTTCTCGTCACTTTGTGCTCGAGACCACAAAAGCGCTCTAAACTCCCTGAATGCACTGACGATAACTTTAGTGACTCGGCGCTCTAAACGGTACGTGGTCACAGACAAACTCCAATAGCAAATGCAATGAAAATAACCTGGACACGCCATGCTTAATCAGACACCTGCGACACCGGAATTTGACCTTTGCCGGGTCGATTCAATTCGAACAAAACTCGCGGCTAATGACTACACTGTTGACACCCTGCAGATTGCAGACAAAATCATCGACCTGGAACTGGCACTATCAGGGTTTCACTGAGCGCATTAACGCTATGACTATAACGGCTGCATGTCTTTGTGGCCGTTTTCTTTTGGCGTTTGGTAAACAGCCTTCAACAAACCGGTACACCCTCTTGTTATACCTTCAGGCCTTGGTGTTAGAATACCTGCTTGCAAACTGACGGGGCCGTAGCTCAGCTGGGAGAGCGCTGCGTTCGCAATGCAGAGGTCGGGAGTTCGATCCTCCTCGGCTCCACCATTATTAAATTCTGTCCCGGTAGCTCAGCTGGATAGAGCAAGCGCCTCCTAAGCGCTAGGTCGGACGTTCGAATCGTCTCCGGGACGCCATATTTCTCAACTAGTTACCTTGTTTTTATCGGGTTCGCTATTTGCTAATTATTGCAATAGTCGGATAGCTAGTCGAATAGGAATCTTGCCTGAAAACAAAACCACACCCAAGGTTAGCTAAAAGTACTCCTAAGATTGCTTAAAAAGCATTAGAACTACCTATATCCCAACTAAATAAAGTGGCAATTTACACACAGCCTGGCTCGACTGTGTTCACTGTTTGTTAAAGACACGGCAACACAGTAATTTATTATTTTATAATGTTCTTAAGGTCATGAATTATTTGGAAAAGGCCCCGGCGGTTAAAATTTGATCAATTTAATATGAGCATCCGTAACTATACGGACGCGGTGAACTTTAAAACAATTTATCCACAGGGTTGTCCACATTTTTTGTGGATAACACATACACAGACCTAACAAAATATATTAATGAGTTCAGCTATTCCTGTTTGTTGAGTGTGTAAGACGTACCCTCACCCGATAGTTCGGATCGCTGACAGTGTCGCTCAGGTGCAGATGTAGTATTCAATAACGGGTGGCGGGTGTCTGTCAGACAATGCCGACAGTGGGGGGTAGAATTTATCAGATTAATGCGTCATATATTTGACTCAGATCAAGGCAGATTTCACCCTAGCGATTTACAGTTGCGCATTCGCAAGTTTGAAAAGTGAATGAGCAATGGGTATTGAAAGCATCAAGTGGGGTCTTATTGCTACCGGGATATGGTTCGGTGTCTATCAGATTGCAACAGTCCTCGGTGTTACACCTCTTTTCTAGTGCTTCCGAATAATAGTGTGCCTCGCCAGAATTGGATACGATTTTGACGGCATACGAACTCTTTGATTATTGGATAGTGAGAATGTGTCATGGCTGATTTATTTCCAGTACTGATGCTGGTCAGCGCATCATTTGGAGTTGTTGCTGCATCTGTAGGATTAGTCTGGTTATGGAGGAAGTGGTCACTATTTTATCAGAAGCAATATTGGAAATTCTGAAGCACCGCAACACTTCATAATGAGTAATGAAGCGAGTTTTCACACAGGCTGGAACCAACCCGGCCCTTTAGTCGACGGTTATATAAGCGACCAGTGAATACTCCATAGTGGCAGTCTCAAGAGAACAGATGGAACCATCTCCGCACTCTGCCCAATTGGGTTAGAGCTACGGTGATGTTATCGCCACCGTTACCCCCACGCTCTTTGGCCAGTTGCACCAGACGTTCTGCCGCTGTCTCCAGATCATTTTCTGATGCGATGGCAGCGGCTTCTTCCGGATCAACCGACTCCCAGAACCCGTCACTGCATAGCATGAAGAGATCTCCTTGCTGCACTTCAGCCGCTCCAAGTTCAGGATTTGGTTGTTGCTCTCCCCCAAGTCTCATAGTCAGCTGATTCTGAAGTGGGCTGCTGGCCATCTCGGCCTCTGTCATTTTCCCCTGCGAAACAAGCAACTGGACCATGGAATGATCAAGCGTTCGAGTTAAGATCTTTCCATTTCTAAAGTGATAGAGTCGGCTATCGCCAACGTGAGCCCAGTATGCTTCATCTGCTGACAGATACAACAATACGCAAGTACTTCCCGGTGGCTGGCTGCCTTGTTCACCGACGTTTACAACCGCTTGATGCGCCTGAGTGCAGAGTTTTCCCAGAGAGGCCAGTGGATCGGTTGCATTTGCCGTTACGAAAAACTGTTTCGAAGAATCTACAACGGCTTGCGCGGCGAGCGCCCCTCCATGGTATCCACCCATACCATCTGCAACCACGACTAGATAATCATCGCCGCTTTGGGAAGCGATAAGTTCTACGCGGTCTTGCTGTTCATCGCGTCCACCTATATCTGAGGCAATTCCAATTCGCCATGACATGACTGTTCTCCTGCAAGTTAATATGAGTCCTCTACATTGAGGGTCAGGGTGTTATTCGAATATAGACTTGATTCCCTTGAAGAGCCGGGTCGGAACATCTTTTATGACATAGGTTCTTTGTTGAAGAGCCGCCAGTCTCAAATTCTCCGGCTGCACACGAATGCCCTCGTGCACATAATGCTTGGCGTTGACATACTCGAACCGGTCAAGTGCCTGCTCAGCCAGATCTGCGTAGCGGTTTGCGATTTCCGTTAATCCCTGCCGGGCGGCCTCATGATCCGGGACCAGCTTGATGACTTCCTGATAATAGAAATACGCGTTATCCTGCGCCGGTGCTGTCAGTTTGTCCGAACCCATGGCAACCTTCGCCTTGAGCAAATACTGTTCGACCTCGGATTCCGGGCTGCGTATAGACAGCTCCTCTGATGTGCGACCGAGCATCCAAACCGAGCCTGTAACAAGAACCAGTATTAGCCCCGCCATTAACCAGCGCCGACTGATGCCCCTGGATCTGCTGGCAAAACTATTAATCAGGATCCGGAAACCATCACCGGTCACTTGCTGCAAAACTGCCGATGGGCCTGCGGCCAGGTCATCCCGGGTAATTTGGACCGTCTTTTCCGGATTGGTGACGGCAGGTGTGGAATCACGCAGGCTGCGGACCAGGCCCACGACCTTTGCTGATATTTCCTCCACAGGTGTCGTGTGTCCTATTCTGTCTATAAACACAACCATATCGGCTGCAGAGTCGAAGCGCTTCTCCGGGTCCTTCGCAATCATGCGCTCAAGCAGCCCTTGATAACGTTCCTGATGAGGCGGTAGCAATGGAATCGGTTCTGTGATGTGTGCCATCACGGTTTCAATGTACGACCCGCCCGGATAGGGTTTACGCCCTGTGAGCATTTCATAGAGGACGATACCAAGGCTGTAGATATCCGTACGTCCATCCAGTGGCTTGCACTCTGCCTGCTCGGGGCTCAGATAATCAGGGCTGCCCACGGCCGTTCCATCCATGGTCAACCTGGTGTCCTGCTCCAGCTGTTTTGCAATGCCAAAGTCTGTCAGTACAGGTGTACTATCCTTTCGAAACAGGATATTGGCGGGTTTGATGTCTCTATGGACAATCCCTTTCCTGTGTACAAAATCGAGGGTTTCGCCAACGGTTCTTATTAGGTCGATCGCGGCTTCAGGAGCCATCCCTCCCCGTATCTTCGCTTCCAGATCACCCCCTTCAAGGTATTCCATGGAAATATAGTGCTGGTCTCCAATGACACCAATATCGTGTATGGTGATAATGTTTTGGTGATTCAGCGAGGCAATGATTCGACCTTCATTGATGAAGCGTCTGGATTGCTCTGGCTTGTCAAACTTCTTTAGTAGCTTGAGCGCAACGCTTCGATCCAGTGATTCCTGGGTCGCCAGGTGCACAGCCGCCATGCCACCTTCGGCGACAAGTCGCTCTACTTTATACCCCGGTATATCCACTTCAGTTCCTGACTGCCGGTTCCTCCGGGTGACTTGTAACGAACTGAATGGCAACGCGGCGGGCAGACAGGTTGTCGCCGTCCTTCAGTTTGACTTCATTGTGTACCCGACTCCCATTCAACTGAACCTGGCCGCGTTTCCCGGGCACGAGGTAATAGCCATCGATTCTGCGATCGACTCTCATGGCAGACCGGGGAACGAACCATCCTCGAATGACAAGGTCACTCAGAGGGTCTTTCCCTATCGTGAAGGTCTGATTGGTCAGCGGGCGCTTCCGTTGCCGCCCATCCTTGTTGTGTATCAGCAGACAGGCTCCATTCACTGGATTTTGTTGCTCGAGCAACTGGTCAAGCTGAGAGACATCAATGTCAATCGTACCAGCGCCATCGACGAGGTTTGTTGCCTGACTCACCGGTTTTCCGGTATCTGTCTGCAGGTCCAAAGGGGAAAATTTAAGTGTATATTTGAGGATGCTGATCAGGTCACCATATTCGAGCTGCTTACGGCTCACCGGTTCACCGTTGACGTTGGTGCCATTGGTGCTACTGGCATCCTCGATGAAATACGACTGCCCCTCTTGCACAATCCGTGCGTGGTGTGCGGATACGCCAGAGTTATCGATCTGGATATCATTGTCATTGCTTCGGCCAATGGTGGTGAGTTCTTTTCTCAGTTCCACCTGTTCCTTGAGTACACCGTTAAAATAGACGTATATATATAGCATCATGTTCACCTGATTACGTAAATGGTCGTGCTAATTCATGGGGCAGCCTGCTTTTATGAAACGCCATGAATCTCACTGATATTTGAGATGCTCTGTCCCTGCGATTTGCATCATCCCGGTCGAGAACACCTGTTGCGCTGGTGACCCTGTTAAAAGGGTTCGCGACGCACCTCGGGTAAAGTAACGGCCGTTCCCACCTTTTATTTATCAGGCAGATAATCTGTTCAGTACCAACGGCTGTATCTGTCAGCACCGGAAGGATATGGCTCCTTTATCGACCGGGGTTGTCTGTAAATTTCTCATATGGTCCAGCAATGCGGGATGCAGTTACCGCAGAAACACGTTGTGACCCGGCGCACAAATTAGCCCAATTAACAGACAGAGTGAGCCGGTTAGCGGTTAAATTACATTCGTACGGGTCGATGATAAGGCACAGAACTAATCTGTCTGGGGAGACATATACGGGTTTGATCATGCAATATCGGCGCATTTCATTCTTTACTGCTCTGCTGCTGGCACTTGCCGGATTGACCGGTTGTGCCTCCATCTCCTCCACTGCGCAACAATCCGCTGCCGAGTCTGTGGCCAACGCAACGACACCAGCCAAAACACAACCACGTCCCCACCGCGGACTTGCCATTGCACGTGATATGGTTGGCATGCCCTATCGTTATGGTGGTGCGGACCCTCGGGGTTTCGACTGCAGTGGCTTGGTGTACTACAGCTATCGTAAGGCAGGTATAGAAGTTCCACGTACCGCTGCTGAACAATACAGCAAAAGCAAACGGGTCCAGGCAGGCCACCTGCAACCAGGCGATCTGGTCTTTTTCACAATCTCCCGGGACAAGCTCTCTCACGTGGGTATCTATGCGGGTAACGGCCGCTTCATTCACTCGCCCTCAAGCGGGAACCCGGTCGCGTACGCCTCGCTTCACGATCCCTATTGGGGAGTAAGACTGACTGGCTCTGGTCGGCTTCAGCAGGCAGACAATTGAATTAAAAGGTTCTCGTTTCTTCCAGGTTAACAACGGTGTACATCATGAAACGAATCCAGGCAACAATACGCATTCTGTCATCATTTTCGTGAACGCCCCTTTTTTCTGTCGATGGTGACGCGGTACACGGAGGGGCGATCGGTGGGGCGCAGGTACCGCGGCCATTCAGTGTTTGCTAAAGCCAGATTTGTAAAACTCATCAGGCCATAAAACATGACAGTATCTTGTTGGAAGCAATAGGTGCGTGAAGTACAATCATAACCCAATAGTCAGTAAAATATTCTGGCTTTCAGACCTGCAATAAAGGCAAGCATGCATGATAATCAGGGACGGATTCTGGTTGTTCAAGTGATAACCAGTATATCCAGTCTAAGCGGATTCCACCCTGACCTGTGGCAACAACCTACTTAATTGCTTATTCTTGCCGATTACATATGAGATATACCTGTTAAATCAAGCTAACACTGGAGACAGCCAATGCACCGGATTTTCACCCAACGAATCATAGTATGGATAATGAGTTTCAGCCTGTTAGGCACTAGCCTGCCCTCAATCACCTACGCTGGCATGATCGGCACCCAAACGCTGATCGAGACCCGGCAGGCAGATAACACACGAGCACGTGTCGAGGAATTCATCTCCCGGGACAGTGTCCGGGACCAGATGATCGCGCTCGGCGCTGACCCCGCGGAAGTCCGGGACCGACTCGCTGCCCTCACCGGAGACGAACTGCGTTTGCTGGAGCAGAATCTTGATACGATGCCGGCTGGCAGCGGGGTTCTGACTGTCATCGGCATTGTCTTTGTCGTTTTGCTTATTCTCGAGTTAACCGGTGTGATAGATATCTTTAAGAAGGTCTAATCCACATGCAGCATTTCCACATCAGGCCTGCCGGCCTGATTGTGGTGTTACTCCTGCTGGCTGGTGGCTGTGCGAACCGCCATCCCGGCCTTGAAGCCTATCTGAGCGACAGCGACATTACGTCCACGCTGGAACTGCGGGACACCCCATTTTTTCCACAGGAGGAATATCAATGCGGGCCCGCGGCCCTGGCCACGGTTCTGGTGGCATCGGACATCAGCGTTACCCCGGATGAACTGACGGGTAAAGTCTATCTCCCGCAACGCGAGGGCAGCCTGCAGTTGGAACTCATTGCGGCCGTCCGCCGCTACAGTCGCCTGCCCTATATACTCGACGGGGAACTTCCTGCCATTCTCTCAGAACTGACCACCGGTCGGCCGGTACTGGTCTTGCAGAACCTGGGGCTGGCAAGTTACCCGTTCTGGCATTACGCGGTGGTGATCGGCTTTGATACCACCCGCGACGAAATCATCCTGCGGTCAGGAGATCGACAACGGCTCACCATGAGCACCCGTAAATTCATGCACAGCTGGGAACTGGCTGATTACTGGGCGCTGGCAGTCCTTCGCCCGGGCGAGATGCCGGCCGCGCCCGATGAAACCCGTTACGTGCATGGCATCGCCGCACTGGAGTCCGCCGGCCAAACCGAAGCTGCGGCGCTCTTCTACACCACGGCGCTATCGCTCTGGCCTGACAATACCCTGGCCCTGTTCGGTGCAGGCAACAATCACTATGCACAGGGCGACAGGGCGTCTGCGGAAGCCACCTATCGACGATTGCTGGTGCTCCGGCCCGATCATGCCGCCGCCCGCAATAACCTTGCGTACCTGCTGGCTGAGCGCGGCTGTATAGAGGCGGCCATTGCCGAACTTGATGCGGGATTGGCTGATGCTGGCCATGACGATCCTGTGCGGCAGCACCTCCTTGATACCCGCGCAGAGATCCTGAGCAATGATATAGCAGCGGGGGTAGCTGTAACGTCCTGTCCGAGCGGTATGGCAACGCCGCATACTTCAAACAGGGCACCACATCAGTCAGGAGCAAGTGCGAGGTAATGTATATGCAGCAATTTCCAGCCCTCCGAAGACGCAATCCTGCTTATACTTTTCGGCGCGCCTCGACCACATTCGGTAACTGCCCTATTTTCGTCAACACACGACTCAGTTGACCAATATCCACAATCTCAAGCGTCAAACTCATGCGGGCAATACCGTCGCGCTTATCGGTCAGGGTATTGACACCATTCAGGTTTATTTTTTCATTGGCCAGCACTGAGGTGATATCACGCAACAAGCCGGAACGATCATAGGCCTCAACAGTAATATCGACCTGGTAGCCTTCATCGGATGTCGCACCCCACTCCACTTCAATCAGCCGGTCGCGGTCTTCACCCTGGAGACGTAGCACATTGCCACAATCCTGTCTGTGTATCGTTACACCACGTCCGCGCGTGATGTAACCGACAATCGGATCATTGGGCACCGGGCTGCAACAACGTGCCGTGGTCGTTAACAGGTTGCCGACACCGAAGATCCTGAAACCACTGTCAGTGGTTGAATGTTCCTTTTTCGGAGTCCGGCGTGGTTGAGAGGGCAATGCGTCCTGGCGTGGTACCAGTTCATTGGCTGCATTGGCGAGCTGTCCTGCAGTAATATCACCGTGACCAATCGCGGCCAGGAAATCATCGGCCTGTTTGTATTTGAAACGAGTCGCTATTTTTTCCGTGGACAGCTCTGCAATTGCAACACGATGCAGTTCCCGGTCGAGAATGGCGCGCCCGGCACTGACATTGTGTTCAAAGTCCTGGTGTCGGAACCAGGAACGTACCCGCGACCGGGCGCGCGATGTTTTCAGATAACCCAGGTGGGTATTCAACCAGTCCCGACTGGGTCCGCCCTGGCGTGTTGTCAGCACTTCGACCTGTTCCCCGTTCTGCAACGGGTAGGTCAGCGGCACAATACGGCCATTGACCTTTGCGCCACGACAGCGGTGCCCCACCTCCGAATGAACAGCGTAGGCAAAATCCAGCGGTGTGGCACCCTGCGGCAGATCAATAATCCGGCCCTGGGGCGTCAGTACATAGACACGCTCCTGAAAGGCCTCGGACTTGAAGCGGTCGACAAAATCATTGGCACTGTATTCCTCCTCTTTCCATTCCAGCAATTGCCGCAGCCAGGTGATTTTTTCCTCATAAGCGGCATCACCTCCACCACCTTCCTTGTAACGCCAGTGAGCCGCCACACCCAGTTCAGCATGCCGGTGCATCGCCTCGGTACGGATCTGGATCTCCAGGTTTCGCCCTTCAGGTCCCACCACGGCCGTGTGCAATGACCGATACAGGTTTTCTTTCGGGTTTGCGATGTAGTCATCGAATTCCTTCGGGATGTGACGCCACAGACCGTGGACCACACCCAGTGCCGCGTAGCAGTCCTTTTCCTCCTTGACGAGGATGCGCACGGCACGCATGTCGAAGATCTGGTCGAAATCGAGCCGCTTGCGCTGCATTTTGCGATAAATGCTGTTGATATGCTTCGGCCGACCGGTGACGGTCGCCTTGACACCGGCTTTCTCCAGTTCAGCACCCAGTTGTTCAATAACATTCTCGATATAACGCTCGCGGTCCTCGCGTTTTTCATCAAGCAGCGTGACCAGTTCCTGATAGGCATCCGGTTCAAGGTAACTCAGGGACAGATCCTCAAGTTCCCACTTGATCTGCCAGATACCCAGCCGGTTCGCCAGTGGTGCATAAATATCCAGCGTTTCCCTGCCAATGCGCCGCTGGCTGTCACTGTCCAGGTGTTCCAACGTACGCATATTGTGCAGGCGATCCGCCAGCTTGATGAGCACTACGCGGACATCTTCCGCCATGGCCAGCAGCAACTTGCGCAGGCTTTCAGCCTGATTTTGATCTCCTGATTCACCGGCTTTCTGAAACTCGCCGATGCGTTCCATCTTGGTCACGCCATCGACCATGCGGGCAATCACCGGGCCGAATTCTGTACGGATATCACTCAGCGAGACCTCGGTATCCTCGACCACGTCATGCAGCATGGCAGCGGCCAGGGTTTCGTAATCGAGGTTCAGACCATTGAGAATCTCGGCCACGGCAAACACGTGACTGTGATAAGGCTCACCGGAGACACGTTGCTGATGGCGGTGTGCGTTAATGGCCCAGGTGGCTGCCTTTTTCAGTAGCCGCTGTTCAGCCTCCGGGCGGTCCACCAAAAGCGGTTCGAGGGGCCGGATGGCTCCTTCCTGCTGCTGATTGACGTCAGTTTTGGCAATTTTTTTCAATTTAACAAGCAAACTATCTCTATGAACGACGCAGTTCAGGGTCCAATCGAGAGTTGATCGTAGCGTAACAGGATATAGCGGCCCTGTTTTTTCCTGCGATGATCGCCTTCATCGCTGAAAATCAATACTCCCTCTCTGTTACCCAGTACAATCGGCGTGACAGCTTCTGCTCTTCGCAGGTTTTCCACATCAGTAACCTTGACCTTGCGTGCATCATCGCCTTCGTCACCGCTCCAGAACCACAATTTGAACGGTTTATTCTTTTTATCTTCCCTATGCGCGAGGATCAGATAGCCCTTCAGTCGCGGATCATAGGTCATACCGCGTATACCGGCGCCATTGAGGTCCAGGTAGATCTCTCGAAAACGCGGTACTTCACGGTTGAATACCCCTGCAGGGTTCTCAAGAGCCAAAATGATGGCCTTGTTGTCTATCAGGGGGTTACGGAAACCAAACCAAAGCTGATCACCCTCCCTGTTAAACGTCAAGCCTTCAATTTCCAGTCCCCCGATGCGCTTCGCCCCCTTCGCGCTGGCCGCCTTGTCCAGTACAGGATGTTCAGCAGTGAGGAATTTCTTAAAGTCCGGTACAAGCCCGGAATCCGTAATGCGATCTCCCTGAACCCGGAAACGGAGAAGCTTTTCTCTGGAACGGCTCACCCTGCCCTTGCCTTCAGTACGCGAATAGGAAGTCACTGCATACACATAGCCATCCTTGTCCACAGTCAGACCTTCAAGGTCGTCCAGCTTGCCCAGGCTACGCAGCCCCCCGCGTCTGGCTAGTGAGATCAAAAGCGACTCGCCCTTTAACGGGACCACCTGCACAGTCCCATCGGCATCAAGCGTCACGATTCTCAGAGGATGCGAAGCTTCGTCTTCGGCGATGACCAAACGCCCGTCCTGGAGCTGTACGACTCCGGAAGGCTCATAAATCCCCTCTGATGTTCTGAACTTCTTGTGACGGGGGAAAGACTCGCGTTCGATGGTTTGGGCGTAAAGAAAGCCCGTCACAGACAGCCAGGCGAAAACTGCAGCTACTGGTAATTTCATCAGTCCGGTTTTGATCATCTTCAGTGATGCATACAGATCACACCCGTTGCTGGATCAGGAGAACAAGCACGAATGTTAATCGACTAGAAAGACCAGGGAGGCAAATGGTGATCGAATTCGAGGAAAAACGGGAACCGGTCACAAGTCAGGCCATCCGCCCGACTGACCGAAAATTCCGATACAACCCTACAAGGCATCTTGAAGATGCATGATCAGCAGGACACTAAAAGAAGCAAGAATACTCAAGCCCAAACCAACCAGGAATATAGTGTACGAAACTTGCAAGCGCTTCATCTTTTTGTTTGCATGCGTGCCGAGAAAGTACAACTGCTTTGCCATGTTGTCATAGATGCGAGGGCTGCTTTTCAACATCTTGCGCATGTTCGTCACGTACTCGCTTTCTTGAAGGGCCGTGTAGTCTTCGAAGATCAGCAGGCTTGCCTTATCCTGTTTGAAATCCGTTTCGACCCACTTGCCCTTTCTCCGCGCAGGCAAGGCGGAAAGGATGGCGAACGCCATCGAGAGGAAGCATGTCAGCAGGAATATCATTGTAGGAATCTCCAGTAACGGCTCCGAGGTCATGACAAAGGCTTCTGATATGAAAAGAAAAGACAGGATGAGCCCGTTGATGGAAATCATGATGTTGGCTTTGGTTGTAGCCAGGGCGATAAGGTCCAAGTGTGCCCGGTAGGCGTTGCGAAATAACGTTTCGACACCTCGGCGTGAACCTATTGCTTTCGATGCCTTCTTCCTCTTTTTCCTGGTCTTGATCCTGGCCTTTGCAAGATCCCATCGAGCCTCCGGCTCACCTGGCTCTTGTTTTTCTGTAAACAGTAAGGGGCTTCCGGTTATTTTGCTCGTTTCCATTGTCATACACTTTATAAGTCGTTGATTTAAAGCAACATGACCATGCTACTAATTAAAAACTTAACATGTTTGATTAACATACTACTAATGAAAACTTAATATTTTTCAGAATAACCTTAAAGAGTACGACATCTCCATCGTCACTCATCAACAGGCGAGTGAGGTGTGATCCCTGGCCGGGTTTCTCCATTAAATACGTGCTGTTATGTACTTTCGTACGATTCCAGAGCCCTTGGAAATGCTTCATTATCTAGATACCATCAGCCTGTACCCTAAAAATATAACTATCTGAAGGTAAATGCCTATGAAAAAACCAATCATCCAATTTAGCCGCCTGCTGGCGTTCGCCCTGTTTGCACTGACCACTGCTCCCGCCAGCGCCTATGAATGGCCCGGGGTGTATGATCCACTGCAACTGCTCACACTCAACCTCAATATGGCCCCGGGGGACTGGAGCACGGTCAAGAGCGACACGAGCCTTGGTATTGAGGTACCCGCCACATTCTGGGCCGATGGCGAAGCGCCGATTCTGGTCTCGGTGCGTCGCAAGTCGGGGGATGCGCTGGGCGACAAGGTCAGCCTGAAGATCGACATCAACGATTTCGTCAGCGGGCAGAAGTGGAGCGGACTCAAGAAGCTCAGCCTGGAAAACGGTGATGACGTCGACGTGGTGGCCGAGGGCTTCGCCTGGTATCTGAATCGTGTGGCCGCGGCTGCATCTAACAGCGGCTACAATCCGGGGCTTGCTGCCTGGGTCAAGTTGTTCGTCAACGGCGAATACCTGGGCGTTTACCTAAACGTCGAACAGCCCGACAAGACCTTTCTGAAGCATCGCGGCCTCTACACCAAGAATGAGACCTGGCTGTACAAGTCCGGTGACGCCGGAGAAAGTGGTGCTCTCAAGGTCGGCGACCCTGACAGCCCGACCACGACGGCGCTGTGCTATGCGCCGTTTGGCGCAACAGGCTCTGACGGTGGTGGCAAGGGCGGCGGCAAGAAAGGCGGCGGTGGTGGAGGCAGCACCGGTTGCACGGTCCCGGACAGCGATTCTGCCCTGGCCACGGAGCTGAACAAGCTGATCGACATGGAGGCCCTGCTGACCCTGGCTGCGGTCAGCGCCTTCCACATGGGTCCGGATGACCTGTTCTCTAAGGGCAAGAACTTCTACTACATTGACTACCTCGGTGGTGACAAGCGGCTCTATACCCAGTGGGATCTCGATACGGTCTTTGCATCAAAGAGTCCTGACGGCAGCATCTACGGTAGCGCAAAGAAGGGCAAGCGTGGCAGTACGGAACTGTCGCAGACGGCTTACCAGGCGGTCATTCTCAATAACTCCGTTTTCCGGGCCCAGTATGACCGGATTATGGCCGGCCTGCTGAACGGCCCCCTGCAGATCGATGCCCAGATTGCCTTCCTGAATAAACTGGAAGGCGTGCTGACTTCGGCCCTGGAAGCAGACCCGAATAATAATATCGACGTCGGTGGCGTGCCCGAACGGTTCGATGCCCTGCGCAAATGGATGAGAGGGCGTGTCAGCAATATCAATGACCAGTTGGGTAACTGATCCGGTTGTATGAGGCACTTGCAATAGAAGACTGCCTGGTTATCACTGAGGCAACAAGGCGGCGACCTTCGGGTTGCCGCTTTGTTTATGGCTAGCGGGAAAAACCATACCTTCAGTTTGTAGCCGTGAGGCGCTTGTATATTCATGGACCTGAGGATTGAGGGCCTGTCTTATTAATAGTAATTTTTCAGGTTGTGTCGGTTATTTTTACATGGCAGTGATGTGGTCGGCTAATACTTGTAACGTACTGATTTCTATTTAGTATCATATGTGTAGTCGAGTCTGACATGGGTGCGAACCCGTCGGAATAACTTACGGATAACTTGCAAAAACGTATTCCTGTTCTCCTTTTCCAAGCCAGGCAATGAGGTAGTGCCTTGAATCTGTTTAATAAACTTATAACTGGCATGATCCCTGCAGTGTATAATGCGATTATAATCAATGATATTTCGGGATAGTTAGACCGTTAATGATTCCACTTGAAAAAGAAGGCTATACAATAAATTATTTCTATCAACGGAGAGAAGGGAATGAAAAATAATTTCAGGGCAGCAATAACCTATCGCCTGATTTTTGCAACACTGTTAATGATGGGTTTCGTAGAAACAGGCAGCGCGGCCACGTGCGCATTTGCAAATGGAACGAATGTTTTGGATGGGTTCCTTGACACGGGTGATGTCACGATAGGTAGTAGTGAGGCACTGGATTGTGGTTACGGCACTGTGAACAACGACGGGGTTGCGCCCCCTCCATCTAATTGGCAGGTGAATATTGATGACGCCGGAAATCTGGTTGGGCTCGACTGGAATGCCTATTACAAACAGGATATTGATGAGGGTAACCCGGATGTAGTTCCCCCAATTCCCCCATCGACGGAAGGCACATGGTCAGGGGATGGTCCCGGCGAGGCCCTTGGCTCACCGATCAACCTGCAAATAACAGCCTTTACCGGTATGTGTCCTGACCCTGACGACGACCCGCAATGCCAGTTCACCGAGGGAGAATTTACCCTCAATGCCTCCGATCCCCTGCTGGTCGTCTTGAAGGAGGGGAAGGGTGACGTCTATACCTGGTACTATTTCGAGAACAAAACCGGTTCTCTGACCGGTACGTGGAACACGGAGAATCCCTTTGGCGGAAAGAACCTGGGGACACTTGCGGTCTATGAGATAGGCACGCCCGTTCCCGTGCCGGCCGCGGTCTGGCTGTTTGGCACCGGTCTGCTTGGCCTGGTGGGTGTAGCCCGGAGAAGCCGCAAGGCCTAAATCATTCTTGCAAAATCAGTTGTAGTGTCAACGGCGACCTCAACAGGTCGCCGTTTTCATTTGGGAAGCTGTTGAGGAGTGCTCTCCTGTTGAGGAGTCGGACCTCTCTACCCTCTTGATTCACAAACAATCAGTTTAAATATCTGGTTATACTATTGTATTAATCCAACGGTTTCTGGACTGGAAACACTGTTTCAAGGAGGAAGCTTATGCCCCGTGCAAATCGGTATATTCTGCCTGGCCATATTTGGCACATCACCCATCGTTGTCATAAGCAGCAGTTCCTGCTTAAGTTTGCCAAGGATCGCCGAGCGTGGCTGTATTGGCTGTATCAGGCGCGCAGACGCTACGGTCTGTGTGTGTTGAATTATATTGTGACTTCGAACCACGTTCATTTGCTGGTCAAGGATTTGGGGAATGGTGAGATTGCGCGCAGCATGCAGTTGATCTCTGGACGGGTCGCACAACAGTTTAATCGTCGGAAATCGAGAAAGGGCGCCTACTGGGAGGACCGCTACCATGCAACTGCCGTGCAGGTAGATAGGCATCTTGCACGGTGCATGCTCTATATCGATCTGAACATGGTCAGGGCCAGCGTGGTAGAACATCCATCTGAATGGATACACGCGGGCTACCATGAAATTCAGTCATTGCCAGAACGATATAGGCGTATCGATGTAGCAACGCTGACAGCACTGCTGGGATTTGTTGATGCGGAAAGTTTGCGTAAGGGACTCCGAGGGTGGGTGGACGAGGCACTTGTAACAGACGTACAGGAGCGCGATCCGACGTGGACCCAAAGTATTGCTGTGGGGCAGCGGCAATACCTGGATGCCATCAGGTGCGAACTCAAAATCAGCCACCCGGGACGGGTGATCGAGAGTGAGGGGGATCACCTTTTCCTGCGTGAGGAATCTGCTGCATATATGCCCTAAAAGATGCCGTAAATGTACGCTCATGACTCAGATGCGCAGTGCATTGATAATAAAGTGCCAATTGCGCAGTATGTTAGGGAGGTCCGACCCAACCAGCTCTTGCTCTAATCCAGATTAATCATTATGATTATATTTTAATCATTACTTCAAGGAAGCTTAATATGCCACAAATTAAAACAAAAGTACTTACTGCGCATGTGCCGCTATCGCTGGCCGAAAAAGTCGATTTAATGGCAACCCGCCTGGAGCGTTCCCGTGGCTGGATTATGAAACAAGCACTGGCAGCATGGATCAAACAAGAAGAGGAACGCAACCGCCTGACGAATGAGGCCCTGGCTGATGTAGATGCCGGACTTGTTATTGAACACCAGGATGTTCAGGCGTGGGCTGACAGCCTCAGCACCAGTAACCCGTTGCCGGCACCTCGTTGATGGAACTGAAATGGACGAGTCGGGCACTATCCGACTTGGCACGGCTGTATGAGTTTCTGTCACCGGTCAATCAGCAGGCGGCAGCACACACCGTGCAAGCACTGACTGCAGCGCTGACAACCCTGTTGAATAATCCTCGTATTGGCGAGCAACTGTTTGAGTTCGAGTCTCGTGAAGTACGCCGAATCATTGTTGGCCAGTATGAGATGCGCTATGAGATCCAGGAATCGACCATTTACGTTTTGCGACTATGGCACACACGAGAGGATAGATAGCGGTACTGGCAGCGGGGGGTAAGGAGAAACCCTGCCGAGGGAAGAAGTGTTCGCGGGCATGCCCCAGGGCAGCCTCTCGGCGCAAGCGCCTCACCTTCAGCCCGCTCCTACGGATTATTAACCCGGATTACGTTGCACTTCATCCGGGCTACTGGTTTCTTCCGCTTGGTCTTCCTGGCTGATTCGCTCGACTACGGCCAGCGGGGGTGATGCTTCACTCGCTTCCGGGGTCATATCACCCGACGGGTCCGTGAACTTGTCATTCAGCGTCTGTACATACTGGTTTGCCTCGGCGATCACCTGTTGCAAGCGCTTGCGTCCACGGCTGGTCCAGCCAATCGGGCTTTTCCTGAAGATGCTGTGCCATGGGCGGGTGTTGTAAATAAACGCCTGTCGTATCCGCTCACGATCCAGGCCGGCTGTGAACTGCTTTTCGATCTGTTTGAGTACCCTTGCTGCCGCAATATTGCGTATCCGGAAATGCAGGTAGGCAAAGAGCCCGATAACAACACTGAGCAGCGCCAGCGCAAGCACCAGCGTGCCGGTTGAGCCTCCCCCGAGCGACAGTCCTTTAAACCCCTCAAAGAGACCCAGCAAGTAAACAGTGACGACTGCCACTCCCAGGAAGCCGGCGGCGACCAGCGCATCACCCCACAAAACCAGCTTGCGCCACTGCGATTTGTATTCCCTTATTCGCGGGACGTATTTTTCCTCTATCTGGTGTGCCAGTTTTTCCAGCGAGCCGGTAATGCGGTAGGCGCGCTCCACCCCGACACGCTGTATGCGTTGATGGATTTCCTCGAGGTCATGATCGCGCTTCGATTCATAACGCTGGCGTAATGCATCATTTTCAATGACAACGGCAACTTCCGGGTTGTAGATACAATAAAAACGGCCGGCGGTGAGCCCTTCCTGGGCGATTGCCCGTTGCCAGGCTCCCACGACCTCTTCCGGGTTGTCATCCCGTGCCGTGGTGTCCATCTGGTTGAGGATAAACACGAACTTGGTGGCATCCGGCCGATGAATAGTGTCACCCACAAGATGTTTCAAAGTGTCGCGCATCGCCCCCGGTTCGGGATGGCGGGCATCGAAGAACACCAGTACCAGGTCGGACAGGTCAACAATGTGATCGGTCAGTCGCAGCGTGGCATTGCGTTGTGAATCGGCATCAAAGCCGGGGGAATCAATCAATATCCGGCCACGCAGTTTTTCGCTGGGTGATGTTTTCAGCTGCAGGTAGGTATCAACGCGGCGCCCCTCGCCCTGCGCGACCTTTTCCAGCTCTTTACTGATTTGATAAAACGGGAAGCGCGGGTCGGCATCCAGCGCCGTCCCGGGCAAGGCCTGTGACCCGTGTTCTCCCCCTAAACAAACGACTGTGAACTTGTCATCAACCGCCTGGTTGCCGGTTGCCTGCAAAGGCTGATCGAGGTAATGATTGATAAAGGTGGACTTGCCGGCTGAGAAGGTCCCCAGTACCGAGATCATCGGCCACCAGGAAATTTGCGTGGCAAAAGACTGTTCTTCGTTCAGTAGGCCGAGAGAGTAGCCGACCTGGTCAAGATGGCGGTAGCTTTGTACGGCGGCAACCAGGACCGGGTTTTCCTTTCGCAGATGCTGCTCAAGACTCCTGAGCCGTGATTTGATGGTTTTGCCTGCGCTGGTCATGCTACCAGGGGATCATTTTCATGGGACTGGATACATCGTGAATATTCTTGCTTAAATGCCCCATGTCGTCGCACATCTGGTACACGGGTACTGTCATCACGCCGATGTTGGTGTTCATTTTATCCATCTTGACCAGCATATTCCGCATGGAGTCGGTCCCATCACCCATATCGTGAGCAATGAGCGACAGATTTCCGGAGATCTGCGCTACATTGCCGGAGACGGCTGTCATATTGGCGGACACATCATTCATCGACATCGTGACTGCTTCCATGCTTCCGGCCAGGCGGCCCACATCGCCCGTCTGCGTGACAATCAGACATTTACACTGGACCTCGCGGGGTCTGTTGGCTTTTCAGGCGGGCCAGTATAACCAAACCCGCAGCGAACCGCGCCATTGACATTTTATACTCCAACAAGATTACATTGATGGAGTACTGCCCACTATCGCATTCAGAAATCTCCTGCTGCCCCACGATTAATGATATCCAGAATAGTTTCCTTGACCTTGGTCGCTTCTTCATAGAGTTCATCAGGCAACTCGGTGCCGCCGTGAATCATCATGTCCATGTTCAGGGTATACAGCCAGAGCTGCCCTGTCTTGTCCTCGACGAGTGCGATACGACAAGGCAGGTAGGCCGAGAAGGCATCGGAATAAGCGATCATCTTGGCCGCTATCAGCGGATCGCAGAACATATAGATCTTCCAGAAACGCTGCTCCTCACCTGTCATTGCGGCGACCTGTTCGGAAAGCGGCAACTCACCCACATTTTTGAAGTTGTGTTCATTGGCTACAGAACGCATGGTATCTTCAACGTCTTCCGCACTCAGATCTTCGGCTACAGGGACTTTCCAGACAGTCGCTTCAGCGCCATTGCCGGTGGCAAGCAGGCTTTTTGTCATGTCGACATAGACCTCCCCCGCCTTTGGATCAAAATGCTGGAGGTTGGCAAGGTCCTTGAAATTCTGCAGACCGAAGCCATAGGTCACTGCAACCCAGATGATGCCAGCGATAATGGCCAGTCCTGCCAGCGCCAATAAATTCCAAATCAGTTTAATCATAATTCACTCCCTTCTATTCAGGCTTTAAATAAGGCAATCAAGGTGATGTTGGGGATACAGCGACAATCTGTGTTTCAAGGTCGTCAGCCTGGGAGCCGTTTAAGCCGCGAATGACTTCGACCATTTGTCGTGCCTGCACAAGATGGCCGTCTTTAACCAAACGTGTACCGGCTTCGTAGAACGCCGCGGCAGCTTCATCCCACTTGCCCTGGGAAAAATACATATTGCCCATCTCACCATAACCATCCGGGTTATCCGGATCGATCTGTATCAATTTCCGATAGTGCTGTTCTGCAGCGTCAAAATCACGCAACCAGTAGGCCTCCCGGGCCTTTGCCATCACCTCATAGGGTGTTTCTGTCGCGGCGTCATCAACCGCCTTGGTCGCATCTTCCTTGTCTGGCGCTGCAGGTGGTTCCGTGGCAGGCACGACCTCCGATGTTGACTCCGGTTCCCCCGCTGCTGTCGGTGCAGTCTCTACAGGGGCAACTTCTTCTGCAAGCGGTTCTGCAGCTGCAGGGGTGATCTCATCTGCTGCTGTCGGTGCAATGTCTGCGGGGGCCGTCTCTTCTGTTACTGTTGAAAGCGAATCATCCACCGTTGTGCCGGGTTCATCAGGTAGCACGTCAACCTTGGGTGCAGGTGTATCATCAGTTGTCTGATCAGTGCTTCCGGTGCTGGCAGCAGGTTCAGTAGTTGTCGTCTCATCAGTAGCCTCTGCGGTATGAGTGTCTGTGGCAGATACTGGGTCACTGCTGGCTGCGGGTGCAACATCATCTGCCTGCCCGGTGGCAGGTATTTCATCAGCTGGAGGAGCTTCATTACTTGTGGCGTCAGTTACACCGGGTATCATCGGCTCTTCTGGCGACTCGGGTGTCACCACAGGAGGAATATCACTGCTTGCAGCGGTCGCTGGAGCGGGTGCCAGGGGTTCTTCTGATTCTGCTGGCGGCTCAGGCGTCACCACAGATGAATCAGCTGGCAGCGTTGCTTCATCAGCTGAGCCCCCTACTCCGCCTGAATCGGCTTCTTCCGTGGTTCCTGGTTGGCTTTTAATGACCAGGAATTCAGGTAATTCCCATTCCGGGGATAACTCGCCACGGTACATTAAAACGATAATGATTATCGCAACAACGGCAAATGCAAAGCCGTGGCTGAGAATGCGTGCAAGTAGATTCATCATGCCTGCTCCTGGAACTTAAATTAGTTCAATGATTGACAACATCAGGATAAAGCGCCTTTGCCAGTATACGAAACTCTTCTGCTGCCTTACCGCGTGGCCACATTTCGAATACCGTCATACCCTCGCTGAGGGAACGGCGGAAACTGGTTCTCATTCTTAAGCGATAGGGCAAAACAACATCAATGCCTGGCAACATCTTTAACGCCGCTTCGGTTTCATGGGTTTCACGGATGGATTTATTTGTATCTGCGCGGTTAACAAATGCCAGTGTTTTCTGACTGCCGTTAACTTTCTGTGTTTCAAGATCAGGGCCAATCATGTGCAGGAAACGCTGCGTTGCCCACACATCGGCCTGGCTTGGCGGGACCGGAATGAGAATCCGGTCTGCTGCGGTCATGGCTTCCTTCATGGCGGCCATATTGGCTGCACCCACATCGACGATGACCTCTGCGTCACCATGAGAAAGCAGCTGTTCTTTCAAAACTGCGCGCACGGGATGAATTTCAATCTCCGGCTTGTTTCCGACTTCCTTGCGCAACATCCCGAGGTCGCTGAAGGTACATTGTGGATCCAGATCATAGCCAACCACATGCTGTCCGTTTTTTTCCAGCCACACAGCAAGATTAAATGCGACTGTACTCTTCCCGGAACCACCCTTGAGGTTGGCGATAACAGTTATCATTAGCCGAATACTTTACCCTTTTGCCAATGGAAAACGTAAAACGAGCCACAGCGCATCGCTGCGCCGGGCCCGTTTACGATCAGTCCTGCTTACTGAGCAGCAGCGGGTGCTGCCGGTGCTGCAGGTGGTGCACCGTACGGGCCTGGGCCATAACCTGGACCAGGACCATAACCATAGCCAGGACCACCATAACCATAGCCAGGACCATAGCCGCCATAGCCATAGCCACGACCATAGTAATCGCCATAGCCACGACCATAACCACGACCGTAACCACTGCCGCGACCGCGACCGCTGCCACTCATGTTGAAGCCGAAGTCGCCGTCGAAGTCGCCGTCGCCATAGCCGTCACCCCAGCCATCGCCCATCCAGTCATTACCGCCATAGCCATAGCCACGATCGCCGCCGCCCCACGGACCCCAACCACCCCATGCATGTGCGGATGTCATCGGAAGTGCAGCAAGACCCGCAATTGCGGCCGCACACAAAGTTTTTGTTAATGTTTTCATACTTATAATACCTCTCACTATTAATAGTTGCCTGTAGTTGAACTACAAACGTATACCCCTGCTATTTTACAAGATCAGTAACTGCAGGAGCTACCATTACTGATCACATCAGAATACCGGCATTCCGGTTCCAATCCAATGTCCTGTCTTCCTTACCCGGGAGCACGCCAGTGTCCCGAGCCATGGCCCTATCAGCTACCAGACATGCCCATAATATACTGTTCCCGGTACTTGACCGGGTGGGGCTGTAAAATAGCTTCCCGTTGCCGGCACCCTCGGCATGCTATAACCACCCTGTGGCCATGCTTCGACCGATACAGCCGGTCCTTGATTACTGTTTGGTTCAGTAAAGCTTCCCCAGGGACGTGGAACATACTGGTATTGGGGCTGGTACCAGGATGTCACTGGCTGTTGTTGCGTGGTGACAGGTTGTTGACCCGTCCATACCTGCGGTTGTTGATATTGAATCCCTGGTGGCGGAGGCTGGTACATATGTTGTGGCGCACTGTATACGGGTATCGGTGCAGGGACAACCCATGGCTGTTGCACAACGTTTCCTTGATAGGCTGGTGGCGCCATTACAGCTTGTGGCTGCATTGCCGGAGCAAGCGTATAAGCTGTCGGTTGCTGGCTGTATTTGGGCACTGGATACCACTCCCTGACGGGTAATGGCTCTTCCGACGGTTCGGACTGTGTTTGTGGTTCAATAATTTCGTCATTTTCACAGGCACTGGTTAGTGTGACTAAAATTAAAAGCAGGAGTCTGAATATCCATGTCGTTTTAAATGATCCTGAGTGCTGAATCATATCAGTCAATTGTCTTATGGAAGAACTCCGCCTCAAGGTGTCCCTTTTCCAGACGGATGGCCATATGGCTGCTGATTCCTGATGATGGAATCATACATCGGCGGTGGCGGTACCTGCTGCTGTCCCTGGCGATACGTCGGGGAACCATAACCGTAGTTGCGTTGATTCCTGTAGGCGGGATAGCCTGAAGGCGGTGCAGAAAGCGTCTGTGCAGGATAACGGGGCGGTGCAGGATAGTAATAGCGTGATGGCGATGGCGGTACATTTCCTGCGCGCGCCGGTGTTACAGTTTGTGCTGACGAGTGAGACTCCACTGCTGATGCAGGACTGTCCTGCGGTAGCCGGGATGCCGGTATCCCGGCAGCCGGCGCATTGGCCAGGGCCTCGGCCGGGATGTCTTTCCTGGCGGGCGTTGTCACTTCATCCATCGACAGTGGCGGTATGGCATCTACTCCCGGTACGCGAGGATCAATATTTACGGCACGGTATGGGCCCGGCGGCGGAGGTGCTGATACAACCGCCCAGTCATCCGTGTAGGTGAACTCGGAATTCGGGACTGATTCATCCGCTAGCGCGGGGACCGTCACCAACAAAAGAGAGAGTACTACCGAGCCACTGACATATTCTCGTCTACTCGTCATCACTTACTCCTGATTGTTATTTCCCGGGTTAATTTTTGACCCTGCTACTACCAGCTTAGTCCAAATCCTGTTTCAAGCGAATACCTCGCCGTTTTTTTACAACGGTTCCATTTTCATCTTCGTCAGATTTCTTGTTATCCGCTACAGTTGCATCTTTCGGCTTGCTGGCCGCCGGTGCCTCCTTGGGAGCCGGAGGTGGGGCATCAGCCTTCTTTTCCTGCGGAGCTTCCTGCGGCGGCGCTGGCGTGTCCTGCGCTTTGCCGGGTGGTGCTTCCTGCGGTGGCGGTGGAGTACCCTTCGCCTTGCTGGGCAG
>JBDLIH010000016.1:0-45049 GCA_039714975.1 Pseudomonadota bacterium | reverse complement strand
CACGGCACTCCCGTAGATCGGTTCCACGCCAAATGCCCCGCGCAGGGCTCCGGAAGCAATATTCGTGTGTCCCGCACCATGCTCATGTGTCGATAACAGACTTGAACCCGTCTCATTGAACAGGGAATTTTTCATCACCCGGTGCGGGTTATGGCAATCGGTACATTCTGCGTGGCGATTGCCGAGATTCCCCTTCCCCAGCAGCAGCTGGCTTTCACTGAAATCGGCATTGGTAATATCGTGTACTTCGACAGCTGCCGCCTGTTCAGCAGTCGTCACAGGCATGTGACGCGGCAGGTTGAAATCTGTCTCGATATTCTTCACATCTCCAGCGGCATTGTTAATGTCCGGTATTGCGGAATGACATTGATAGCAGGTTTCCTCGATGGCGGAATCACCACCGCCCTTCGGCGTCGCCAGACTGTCTGTGCCTTCACGCAACAGGCGCCTGGCGCCATGTACCGAATGTGTATCATGGCAATTCAGACAGGCCGCCTGCCAGACCGGTAAGGAAACCGGGAATTCACGCAATGTGGCCGCAGCGGTGGCATAGGTCTCATCGGCAACCGTTGGCAAGGCGTGTGCAGAAGTCTCCCAGCCATCCTTGTCGTGACAGGCCAGACACACGATATCCGTAACCGGATTGAAACTACCACCCAGGGGAGTTGCTTGCTGGAAGCGGTTCAGGCGCAAAAATTTGATGACCTCTGCGGGATTCGTATCCCGGATATGCGGATCATGACAGGTCGCGCACTGTATCTGTGCCGCCCCGCCGGAGCCCGTGGCTTCCAGCGGCACCTCCGGCCGAAATCCCGGTACCCGCACACCCATATGTGATGCCGCTACCGGATCGACGAGTTCGGTATCAATGGTCGCGAGTGTTGAATCATAGTTCAGCGAAATGGGGTGGTCGTTACTGAGATCAAGTCCCAGATCACGTGTGAAACCGGTCAGTTCACCCGCACCTGCCGGCATGGTCCCATCGGCTGCCGCACCCGACATCGGGATACTGACATTTTGCTGTCCGCCCAGGACATTGACCGTACCGATTGCCAGTGTTCCGTCATGGCAGGAAAGGCACAGCTTGGAACTGCCTCCCGGCTGGTCAAGCTGTCCCATGATGTCCTCTGCATCCAGTGACGATGAGGTATAGGTTGTATAGGTCTGGTTCGACAATTGCCGGTTCCACAAGGGTGAGCCCGGGAAACTGCTTGCTCCATGAGGGGTATGGCAGAACACGCAGATTTCATCCTCGGCAACCGCCGTCACCGAACCCGGACCTCCGGAAGAAAGATTGTGTTTGGTATTGGCAACATCCGCTACCCTGGCCGCCCAGCCAGCCAGGGATACCAGCAACAGGCACAAACCGGTCAAAGCCACGATTCGTTGACGGCCAGACAACATTCAGCTCCCCAGGTACTGCAAGATCATCACCCGGCCGTTATACATATCCGCCACAAAAATACGCCCCTGCCCATCACTCCATACACCGGCAGGTAAAAAGAACTCACCGACAGCCGCACCCGTGCCGCCTATCGGTAACAGAAATTCCCCGTTCCGGTCAAAGACCAGCAGATGATCATAGTAGGATTCCACGACATAGATATTACCGTCATTATCAACTGTCACGCCTTTTGGACGGATGAAATTTCCCAGGTAAAGTCCACGCTTCCCGATGATGCATTCCGGTTCCCCGTCCAGCCCCAGAATCTGGATACGGGCATTCAGGGTATCGGTGACGTACAGCCTGTTCCCCGTTATTTGAATATGGGTGGGAGCGTTGAACTCTCCCGGTGCAGATCCTGGTCCGCCCAGGGTCCTGAGGTAATTACCCGCATCATCAAATACCTTGATATCATGCGCCCGCGTATCCGCCACGAAGATTTGCCGGGTCGCCGGATCCCGGGTAATACCGGTCGGGCGCTGCAGGATGTTCCCGCCAAAGCTGCCAAGTGCTTCCCCGTCAGTTTGCAGACGCACGACCCGGTGAAGCGTGGCATCCGCAACCAGGATTTCACCTTTTTCACCCGCTACAATTCCAATCGGGTCAGCAAAGACAGCACCTTTATCTGCCTGGGTCCAGACCAGCAATCTGTTTTGAATGACATCGAAGACAAACACGGCCTGACGGCCAACATCGGTTACATAGATTCGTCCCGCAGCATCAATCATGCCTGCCTGTGGCCGTACCAGCACCCGCGGGGTGTATTGTTGACCGAGACCAAGGCCAACGAGCCAGTTAAACAATTTTTCACCGGCCCCGGGTTCACTGCGTTCTGCAGGCCCGAAGTTCTGTTCGCCGGTTAGCTGCCCGGCAAATTGATAGCGGGGAACTTCCGGTAACGGTGGCCAGAGATGCGAATCTCCGGCGTCATTTTTTTCCGGAAAATAACGCATTTCATACGGGACTTCTGCACAGGCCGTCAGCAGTACTGACAGGTAGAGAAGAAACAGGAATCGTGAGGTCCTCATTGACACGGGGGGACCACCCTCAGGATGTCGATACTCGCACGCCCGGCATCGGCAACATACAGCAAGCCGTCACTCAACCACAGATCTGATAGCTGCTGGAAACCCAGCCCGACAGGATCACCTGATGCGCCGACAACCGCTTCCAGCTGGCCGCCACGATACACCTTGATGGTGTTATCCCCGTTGTCAGCAACATAGACCCTGTTGTGCATGTCAAAAGCGATGGGTCCCGGTGATATCAGCTCATCCTCTCCAAATCCGTAGCGGTATGTGCCATCCGGTGCCAGCGCATGCACCAGGTGTGCCAGTCGATCGGATACAAAGAGTTGATCCGGTCCGGACGTCATGGCAATAATGCTCTGAAATCTGACTCCACCGGTCACACTTGCCCCAATAGCACGGGAAACAAGTCCTGCGCGGTTAAAAACCAGAATATGCGCCGTCAGTTGATCGCCAATAATAATTTCCTGCTGTCCTTCGTTGACGACCATGGCAATCGGCTGTGGTAATTCTGTCGTATTCTCGAAGATCTGCAGCAGCTTGCCGTCGATATCAAACTGAATAACCTTGGCAGCCACCGGATCAACGAGATAAAGGGAGAGGCCCCGGTCTATGTATAAACCGGCGCGCACATTCATATCGGGAACGCTGGCAAAAGTCCGGACCGTCTGCGTACCGCGATCAAACTTCAGTATGGCTCGCTGACCTGCGTCGGCAATAAACAGGTCATTGGCCCGGGCAGCCACCGCAACCGGGGATGTCAGTCTTATATGGCCCGTATCCGGGGTACCACTGGCAGGTATTCCGGCTGATCTTGCAAGCAGGTTTCCTGATATGCTGCCCCATTTCGCCAACGGAGTCTTTTCGCTGCCCTCTTCACATCTGGCGGTCTTCAGAGTGCGCTCTTTCTGGCCCAGCCCCAGCAAACCCGCCGTCGTGGCACACCCGGCAAGCAGGGCTATACACATTAAAAGTGGAAACAGCCTGGCGACAGAATCAGTACGGTCAGACACACTCAATCCTCACCAGTTACCGGGACCCAGTGTTTGATGCCCGCCGCGTATTCCGGCGGCTGTACCGGGACGGGCAGAGTGGCACAAATCACAGTGCTCAACTGGCCAGGCAATTTCCCCGTTATGACAGGCGCCGCAGAACTTGCCCTCTGTAATTTCCTGCATGGTCACGTCATTTGCTCCTGCACGCATCACAAACCCGAGTTCCGCATGGCACACCCTGCACTGGTAACGGATGCGGTGAAACCAGTGAGGGAAAATAACCGGTCGCACCCCTTCACTATCCGAATGTTTGTTGAGTACGACATCTGCATATTCTGCCCGGCATGGAGCACCCGGTACAATCAGAATAAAGAGCAATAATGTCACATTAGCGGGTCTGGTCAGGGCAATGATCCAGCTGGCATGAAATGACATTGCCTTTAACGCTTTTCCGCCACCGGGGTCTCCTGTGAGTCCCAGGGGACCGAATGACAGCGATTGCACTCGGTCAACGGGAATGCCACCGCACCATGACAAACACCGCAGTACTCTCCCTCAAGTATCTTTCCCATGGTTATGGGTGTTGCACCGGCTTTTGATTTGAATATCTGTTCATGGCAGTTATCGCAGTCCAGCCACTGGGTATGGACTTTATGGGGGAAACGGACACGGGGAATACTGCCTGTCTTGTTCAGCAGAATATCGGTGTCAAGCGTCCGTACCGGTGTATCCTTCTTTAATTCACTACGTGGCCTGATATACCCGTTTTCAAGCGCCCTGATCCAGTCCACTTTATTCCCGGCGCCGTCTCCCGGCAGCCGGCCAAGCGCATCCCCGGGATTTTGCAAATACTGCAAGGCCGGGTTCTCCGGGTCATGCAGGCTGTCATTCTTGAGGGGTCGCCATTCGCCGGCAACTGCTGCCGCAGCCATCACCAGAAATACCACGGCTACCAGGCACCTGTACACTCTGCTTGTACCCATGTGTCGTATACGGTTCACAGACATTACCCGGGTATGTATATCCCCGCGCTCCTGATGGCCTTGACGATTTCCTTTGTGGATTCCTCCAGGGTATGGACCGCCGCTTCATGATCCCCTGACGCTGCCTGTTTCTCTGCCCGGGCACGCAGGTCATCAGCCTTGTTCATGAATACCCCGACCCTTGTTTCCACGCCACTGTCTGCTTTCATTTTTTCCCTGAGTAATACCGTGACCAGCATGCGATGCGTGTCATTGCGGTCGATTTCATAAAGATATTCCTCTTCACTGGACTCAAAGTTCAATGACCGGACCAGCGTATCGCCACCACGCAGTTGCTCAATGGCCACTTTTGCAGCGACATAGGCTTCATCCAGAAGTTTTCGTCCCTCATCGACCTTTCCTTCATTCTTCAGCGACTTGGCCGCATCCCGTTTCTTCTGAACAATCGAATAAAGCTCGGAGTCCTCGGCAGGGCCAAGGTCTTTCTCCTGCCTGATCCGGTCATAGGCATCACACAGGGCCGTAATACTTTCCAGCCTTGCGTCGAAATCCTGGTAATCCTTGTCAACCAGACTCTGGTCCTGTTCAAGCTCACGGACCGCCTCGAACATCGTCTTCGTTGCCTGATTCAGCAGTTTGTCAGCTGCTTCCTGGTCTCCTGAAGCAATCGCCTGGCGTGCCCTTGATAACAAACCCCTTGCCTCTTCCCGGGCAGCAATCGCCCTGCTGTTACTGCTGGCTTCAATCTTGCGCGCCGCAGAAGAGGTTTCAACCAGCTTTTCAACAGACTGTATACGTCCGCTTGATGTCGCCTCCGCAGCAACCAGCGTGTCAACCCCGGTACCTGGCAATACGCAGATCAGAAGCCCGAAACCTGTGAACAAAATTTTATGTTTCATACATTATCTACCCTTCTGTAAATATTTCCTGTTGTGGCAAGAAAACACCGGGATCCTGAATGTCAGGCCTAGAAAACCAGCCCTGACATTCGCAGTACCCGTGCCAGTTTTTCAGTACCCTCTTCCAGGGTTCTGATTCCGGCTTCTATATCCCCCTGCTCCACCAGTTTGTCTGCCATTCCACAGATTCTGGCATTTTCTTTCACTGCTTCACGCATCTGTGCAAGGCCTGAACTGTTGCCCGTCTTCTCCTTTTCGAGCATATCTACAAGCAGCTTGTAACTATTATTGCGCTGTTGTTCATAACGGTATTCATCCTCAGGGGAGTCAAACTTCAGTTCATGCAACAGCGTGTCCTTGTCACGGGCTCGTACCAGTGCAAACTCTACAATGTCAGCCGCCTCGACCATGCGCTGGTTGGCGATTGTGAAGTTTTTCTCCTGCATCTGCTCCTCTGCTTCAAGCAGCAACCGGCTCACTGCCTGCTGATCCAGCAAAGGCCCTATCGACTCCCCCGGCTTCTCGGAGACGACCCGCTGGAAGGCCTCGGTAAAATCAAGCACCCGCTTGCGCAGTTGATCATAGCGAGCCCTGCCAGCTGCTGCCTCTCTTCCTGTATCAACAACTTTGCGAGAGACCGTTGATATCGTACTCAGTCCCTGTCGTGCATAATCATCGGCAGCCTTGTAATTGCCCACCTCAAATTTTATCTCTGCCTGCTCCCACAGCGCCTGCGCTTCTGACAGCAATTGCTTTGCCTCGGCATCATCACTGTTTGAGACCCGGTTTATGAGTCCTTCTCCATGAACCAGTCGGTCCAGCAGCTGCAGCTTGTTTGACAGGGCCTGCTCTGAAACAGCGCCGGGTTTTGCTGCCTGCGGACCATGGCCGGCCGAATGAATTACATTCGAATAGGCAGTCATCATGGCTGAAAGGACCACTACCCACAGCCATCCCCTGGTGTGTCTGTTTATCCTCATCATTGTCTCGTCCCTGGCTACTTGTCTGTTTTCGACGCCGCCTTTTCCTTGCCTTTTGTCCTGGAGTGACAGCGCCGGCATTCGGCAACCGGAAATGCCACCTTGCCATGACAGACGCCACACTTCTCGCCCAGCAGGATCGAGGCCATGCTGATGTCATTGGCGCCCTTTTGTGGAATGAATATTGCCGGGTGGCAATTGGAACAATCCAGCCACTCTGTGTGTTGCTTGTGCGGATACACAACATCGGGCATTGAACCCTTTACCTCGCGAACAATATTGAGATCCATAACGATGGGTTCCGCGGCCGGATCAAGCCGGTCATAACGCGGCTGTATCTTCCCCTCTTCCAGCGCCTTTACCCAATCGACATAATTACCCGACTTACCCTTTGGGAGGCTGCTGAAAGAATCTTTTGGTGGCTGCAGAGACTTCGCCCCGATACTGCCCGGATCGTGAATACCATCCAGTGTCGGTGGCGGGTTGCGTTTGGACGGGGGTTTCATCAGGCGGTTAAATACATTCGGGTCGGCTGCGCCGGCCTCCTCAAAGGCCCACACCGTAAGCAGTACTGCAAACAGAACACTCACCGCAACGGTTATGGTCCGGCTTGCACCTGATATATTCTGTCTTTTGTTCATTTTCCTGCCCCCCCGCCAGCCGGGCCTACCAGTTGCTGCAGGGTACTGCCGTGCACCTGCGTGGATGTTCCCGGTTTTCCGGAGTGGCACAGGTCACAGTTCTCAACTGACCATGCGAGATCACCGTCATGACAGGCCCCGCAGTATTCGCCCTCGATTATTTTCAGCATGTTGATATCATTCCCACCCGCCTTGAACTGGAATCCGAGGTCTGCATGGCACACCTTGCAGCGGAAGCGGATACGATGAAACCAGTGCGGGAAAACAACAGGGCTCATACCGGCCTCATCAGAGTAATTATTAATAACGACATCACCATACTCGGCGTATACGGCGCGGCCTGAAAAAAGGCCGGCAATGAGTACCAGCAAACCAATAACCGTTGCAAGACGTATTGCCCGTGGATTCCTTTTATATGACATCACCATTTTGCTCCTCTATATCTTTGGGCCGGATAAAACCGATAGCTACAGGTCACCAAACAATCTGCGCACCTGGAACAGTACAAAGAGCTGCTGCTGATCCTGAATCTCGGAGATCTGGCCGATTGCCCGGAACTGCATACGGCCAATAGTGTATTCAAGACGGTTCTCCCAGCGTTTCTCTTCCCGCCCGTTCATGGTATCGGGTGTATCAACAACAGGCAGATAGGAATCACTGATAAAACGTAAAGTAGAACGAAACGTCAGCCGCGGCACGCCAAATACCATGGTGTCAAAATATGTCAGGTCCACGCTCGATGTTGAAACCCATTCACCATTTTCATCACCAGCAGCTGCAAAGCCCCCTGGTCTGGAATTCCGCGTTGCCTGAATGGTCAGATTGCCGGACAGTGACGATGTCATATCGAGGCGCTTATCCAGCGAAGCCTGGAGGTTGACCAACTGGAATTCGCCTTCAACCTCTGCAGCCCGCTCACCGCTGGCATAGGTACGGGAATCATTGGCTGATAACCTGACCAATCTGGATGTGGAAGTACCACGGCTGTTCCACGTCAATGACATGAAACTCAGCAATCTCTGAGAGTTGAAATTATCCGTATCTGCAACGAAACTGATGCTCTGCGAACCGTCAAACATCAGCGATGAATTTTGACCTGTGAACAGATCCCGCCTCAGGTTGTACCCCGGCGTAATCCCTGCACCTTGCACCGAACCCTCCTCATCGGTGTTGTTGCGGAGATCAAATTGCGTAAACCAGCTGCTGTCAAAACCACCCAGCATGAACTGTTCGGAGTTGTAATTCGCACCAAGAGCCTGAAAAGTTGATACCTGGCGATCATCTTCTGTATTTATGCCGGTAATTCCCGTACTACCATTGAAGATCCAGCGTGGACTCCAATCATAGGTAGCACCCAGGGTACCCGTTGCAGACTGTGCCGTGTTCGATTCGGAATTTGCTTCATTCTCACGACCCAAAACACGTAATGTCGCATTGACACGTAACGGCCGTTCGGTTTCCGGACGCCAGAAGCCGAAGCTGTTGAACTGCAACAAGCCGGTTTTTGTGTTCGAGGTTTCCTGTTCCAGGTCGGTGACATTGTATGTCAGCATATCCTCTGCCGTCAGGGATGGACCCGGGCTATAGGTATGCCGCAACGATGAAAACAGCGTTTCTGTTCGCTGCGAGGTTTCTTTCCGGTCAATCCGGTTCAGATTACTGTCAAAATAAATACTGTGCGCGCCTATGTTCTTGTTATAACTTGCCTGCACCAGGTCTGCTACATCATTACGCGTTTCATTCAGATTGTTTGCACCCGTTGTATCATTTACCAGATCCGTGTGTTCGTAACGCAACCGGGATGCGCTCCCGCCAAGCGAGGTATAACGCTGCATGAAACCATAGCGTGTCCTTTCCACGTCAAGTCCGCCAAGGTCCGAATCTGTCCGGCTGTCGGTGCGTTCTGCAAAGGTCTCAAAAGGAAAGCGGCTGCGTGGAAACAGCCTCAGCAGTCCGTCGCCGGTAATATGATCGCTGGTCGTGTCTTCTGTATCGCGGTCTGTCCTGCGCAAGTCGAAACCGACCCCCCCTTCGACAATCGCAAACCACGGCTGATACAGGTAAGTCATGGCGTTCAACCTCACAATACCCGCATTTTCCTGCAAATCGTTCCCTGACTCGAATTTCTCCAGACGAAAATCATAACCGAACTCGCCCCAATACCTTATCGGAGGCAACGCTGCACTGGATTGTCCCGAAGATACAAGCATCAGTAGGCAGACTGTGACAGCGCACACTCGGTGCCTATAATTCGGTCTTTTCTCTGGCTCATAGGTCAGTTTCATGTTGCTCCAGACCCGGACAAACACGCTGTGGCGTGATCAATAGTCAGTCATCTCACCGCCAGTCAAACCAACACCGCTTAAAGTTGTCCTGAATCGGATACTAAAGTAGATCTGGCCACACGCAGCAGACATGAGACTGTCATTTTCCAGAGAGCGCTGCCAGCTCACTGCAATGGTGCCAATCACACTTCATTATTGAGTGGCGGCAAGCTATTACTGTAAATCGTGACGGGCGTCTTGTCACGTAGCTGTTCCTTCAGCCTGGCCCAGGCACTGTCACTCTGATCGCGTATCCACAGTTCACGCGCCCGCTTGCTCACATCCTCGTATTCCCTCAACCGCGCCAGCTTTCGATCATCAACCCTGAATATTGCAATACCCTCGAGCAACCGGACCGGATCAGAAATATCACCAACAGCCAGTTCCTTGATTACCTCCTCGGCAGCCGGGCTTAACATGCCCGCATGCAGGTAACCCATATCACCACCATTTTCAGCCGATGCCTCACTGGAATGCAGTCGCGCCAGTTCGGCAAAGTCCGCGCCTTCTCTTAGTTGCGACACCAGCACACCGCCCTCCGCTGTTGCGGCTTCCCAGACACTTGTCGGCGAAGACGGGTCTACTTTCAACAGGATCAGGGCTATTCGGTGCTGTGCGGGCTCGGTAAATTTTTCGGGATTGGCCTTGTAGTAGGCCATGAGTTGTTCGCGGCCGGGTGGCGCAACCTTGCGTTGCCTCGATTCCAGCTGCCTGAGCAGATCATCGTCCTGCAAACGCGGCTTCAGGGAACCCAGTAATTGCTCCCGTTGCTGCTGCCAGCGCGGACTACCGGCATAGCGCTGGTCATATTCGTCGAGTTGCGTCTGGATGGCCGGCATATCAGGCGACAGACCCAGGCGCCGTGCTTCCTGCAGCAATAATTGCCTGGTAATCACCTCACTGGCCACTTCCTGCCGCAGCTTTTCCAGCTCGCCTTCCGGCGGCTTGCCATGATAAAAACGTTGCCGGTAGGCGCGTTTCAGGGCGTCATCATATTCCTGTTCGGTAATGGGGGCCTCGCCCACCATTGCAAACAGTTTTGGCTGCTCTGACTGCGGCGCAGGCTCTTCTGCCTCGGCAACTACCCCCGGTAGAGGCAGGGATAACACCAGCAACGATGTAAGAATAATCATCCCGGGTGTTTTCATGACAGACAAACCTCATACTTATAAAGTGCAGACAATCACATACAACCAGCTTATTACAGGGTAGTCAACAAAAAACAGGCCCGGGCAGTTAACAACCTGCCCGGGCCAAGGGGGGAAGCTGCATCTATGACCCCAGCAGCGGCCTACTTAGTATGACAGGCAGTGCATATCTGACTTGCCGTATTAGTGATACGCAGAAATGCAACCGACGTGGCGCCTTTGGTAGTATCGTTATGCGGATCGTGGCAGCTGCCGCATTCCACAAACGGTTGCACCGTACCCAGGTCATTCCTGGCATACAGGATCATGTCAGTCTTCTCCCGAGTACCGGCCGTCCCGACGATGCTGTCCACCCACCAGATGGGGTTGGTATTGACCGTGGCCTTCTCCGGTGGATTGAAGTCCGGATCGCCCAGTAAGCCGGTAAAGGTGCCGTCGGGGTCCGTGACAAGCGCGCCACCACCGCCATACTGCACGCTGATCGGATGGTCGTCGGTCAGGTCCGTTCCCAGGTTAGGAACAGGAGTGCCTGCCATAGTACCAAGAGCGATCGGATCAATCTCGGCACCGGCGGGATTATGCCCCCCGGATCCCGGCAGGTTGATCACCACATCCATGGCCTGGGTGCCGTCATGGCAGGAGAGGCAGGCCAGTGACACTGACCCGACCGGTGCTTCCTGCCCGTCGAACGTTGGCGTTTGCAGGCTGGAATACTGGGTGTAAGTGCCCGGCGCCCCCAGCACCTTGTTCCACAACGGCACCGGCGCATTTACATCGGAACCGTGAGGTGTATGGCAGAACACACATACTTCGTCCGTATTGGCTGTGCCACCCTGCGCAGCACCAGCTGTTGTCAGGTCGTGCTGACTACCAACCACACCGGCACTGGCATAACCCGCCCATACGGTTATAAGTAAAAAACCCAACAGGGCTTTGCAATACTGGTTGAAATATTTCATTACTAGGCACCCCTTTTAGTTCATAAAAATTAGTTCATAAAAAACAGAACAGGCTCAAGTCTTTTCCTTCGTCACAGCAAACTTTACAGTAGCGTTGAGCAGACCAACTGTGACTAACTCACGAAGAAACGGCCAACACAGTTGATACAGATCAAAAAGAGGCCGCTTATTTCTTCAAAGAGAAAACCTCTACTTCCAAGCTACTTGTATTACTGCAATTACCGCGCCAGTAAATCCCCACATCCTGTGTCGTTGCTAACACATGTAATCTATTGGCATTAAGGGATAACTGGAAACGGATGCGTGATACAGAAATCAATCCATGTGGGGTAAATGCCCAGACAGTGGGTGATTACACCCACCCGGTATGCCATTGGCCGGCCATACCTGTACGAATCCGGAACCACTGTTACGCCGGTCCGAGGACAGTAATACTGATAGTTAAGGGTACCTGCCCGATAGCAGATGCTAACGGGCAGGTACCGGGAAGGGTTACAGCATGGTGGAAAGCTGCAGCGTTAGCGATTTCTTTTCGCGGCCATCAACGATAGCCGCCGACCAGTTCTAGCAGCGCCTTTATATCCAGTAGTTCGATATTTTTTCTTGATAGAGCAACCCATCCATTCTTCTGAAACTCTCGCAGATGACGGCTGATCACTTCACGTGCGGTACCGAGTTCAAAGGCCAGTTCACGGTGTGACGCCTCCACCAGGCCTGCACTGGACCCGTTATCCAGTAACCAGCGCGCCAGCCTGACATTGACATTACGCATGGTCACGGCTTCCAGCAGCATAATCAGGTCGCGGATACGCCCGCCGAATACCGTACAAACATAATCACGAAACCCTTTGCATGTGTCGAAGACCTTGTGAAAATCATTTGCAGGGATAAGCACCGCCCGGCATTCTGTCTCAGTGACCGCATTGGCGGGATACAGACCACCGGCCAGCAATACCGATGTGGTGATACTGCAGGTTTCCCCGGCCTGTACACGGTACAGCACCATTTCCCGGCCACTTTCAAAGGCCTTGTAGACACGGGTGGCCCCCTCAAGAACAAATATGTAATTTCTGCACACGTCCCCTTCATGAAATACTTCACTGCCAGGCGGCAGCACGGCCTCGGTTGCATAATTGGCCACATCGACCCACACCGGATCCTCGATATCTCTCAGCTCGGGGAATGCATCAACCCATGCAGGTAGCTCACCCATATATAAAATTTCCCGAATGCATAACTATATGCCGAGTATAGACACCGCGGGGATGTGGGGCAGGGGAATCCGCCGGCACAGGAAGGCCGACAGGGTCACTGTTGAGGCCATACCCCAAGAAAACCCTCGTTTTCCCCAAGCGCTGCCGGTCGGTAGATATCCAGCTTCCTGAAAAACTGGTCGATCATATAGACCCGACCGTCTTCATCCACATCAATCCCGGCGGGCAGCATGTACGCTGCACGGTCAAATTTTTCCGAACGCTCTCCGACAAACAGCAGCAACTGTCCTTCACTGTCAAATATCTGGAAATTGCCATGGGCCGCATCACTGACATAAATATTGTTGCCAGCATCCAGGGCGACGCCCTTGGGTCGTGCAAACTGTCCGTAGCGGCGGCCCAATTGTCCAACAGACTTCAGGAAGGTCCCGTCCTGATTGTAAACATTAATGCGAAAATTCCCGCCATCAACAACATAGAGGTTAGCGTCGGGGCCTATTGCTATGTCACGTGGCAGGTTCAACTGGCCGGGTTCATCACCGCGTGATCCAATATCGTACAAATGCTCTCCGCTCTGGACGTCAAACACACGCACATGATGCGCCTCGGAGCCCACGCCACCCGTGTCCACTGCGAATACCCGGGTACCCTCCTCGTCCACGGCCAGATGGGACAGGCGTTCAAACCACTGCTGACCGCCCAGTGTCCTGAGAAACCCGCCGCCCTGATCATAGACCACGATGCGCTTGGTGGTGCCGTCAGCGACATAAACATTGCATTCACCGTCAGTAGCCAGCCCCAGCGGCTTGCGCAACGCCCCCGGCTCTTCAAGACCGATTTCAAAAAAACGCTGACCCGGGACATCAAACACCATCACATGGCGCTGTACCGTGTCACTGACGAATATCTGCCCGTGACAAACCGCAACATCAAAGGGTTTTGCCAGTGCTGTGCCTTGCACGGATTCCCCCGTCAGCATACGGCGCATACGCTCATTACTGTCAAGCGCCTGCAGTTCAGAACTGGCCTGTACAGTACGCTCGAATACAAATCGTGGTTCTTCAGGTGGCGGCGGGAAATAGAGCGGCCCCTTTGCCGTATCCGGTTTTTCCGGTGCTGGCGCACAACCGGACACAAGCAACAGAAAACAAAAACATAGACCCAACCATTTCATGATATTATTTCCCAAGATAACCAAGGTACTTTTTACTATACTTGAGCAAAGGTTAGCGCCGGAATATACCAAGCTATTACCGTAACACCACCCTGAATTCAGTTATTTAATAAAGATCTGATCCAGATCAACTGAATATAGCCAACAAGTGTAACTTTGTCACCAAGACCAGGAACACAACGGGTTATAAAATTACAGTCATAACTGTACTATATTTTACCTCCTGACCATTGAACAAAATATTCATACCGGTGAAAAAGTATTTCATTGCAAACCACCGCAGTACGATGTGTGCCCTGTTCGCAAGCATGGCAGCCGTCCTGCCAGCGCCCTCGGCAACGATGGCGGCGGAACCCGGGCCTGCAACAGAAAAACTGTATGCTGAATACTGCTCCGTCTGTCATGGCGACAAGGGTGACGGTAAATCGCATGCAGTACAGGGCCTGAATCCACCGCCACGCGACTTCACGGCCCCCGGTGCCAGCCTGCAACTGTCCCGGGAATACATGATCGCTATCATCAAGGACGGCAAGCCCGGCACCGCCATGACACCCTGGAAGAGCCAGCTGAACGACAGCCAGGTTGAATCGCTTGTCGATTACATCCAGTCACATTTTATGCAACTCCCGGGAAGTTCAACGGCCGTTGATAATGGCAAGACAATCTATGCCTCCACCTGCTCGGTTTGTCACGGTGACGACGGTGCCGGCGCGGTGTGGGGCAGGACTTCACTGAACCCGCCCCCCGTCAACTTTACCCGGACTGATCCCGACAATGACATGACCCGGGAACGCATGCTCGCATCGGTAACACATGGCCGCCCCGGCACTGCCATGACCGCATTTGCCAGCCAGCTGACAGCAACTGAAATTGCAACAGTCGTGGATTACATCCGCAATACATTTATGCAGGGACAGGAAGATGCCGCAACGGACGCTGTCCCCGGGTCTCCAGCACCGGCCGCCACGACTGTTGGCATGGCGGTCTTGCACAGCATGCCGGAACAGCGACATGCACCCGTGCATAAAACCGATACCGCGAACCCGGGTATTTCCACCCCCCCCGGACTCACAGGAAATGCGGATACCGGCAAGGCCTATTACCTGATGAACTGTACGGCCTGTCATGGCAGCAACGGTGATGGTAACGGGCCACGCGCCTATTTTATCTTTCCCAGGCCACGTAATTTCCTGTTGACGGAAAACCGGACACGCCTGCAGCGGCCGGTACTGTTCAATGCGATCAAGCAAGGCGTGACGGGCCGGGAAATGCCCGCCTGGGGCAAGGTGATGACCGATCAGCAAATCGCCGATGTTACCGAGTATGTCTATCAGGCCTTTATTGAAGACAATACTCCGGATAACGAACCGTGAATTGTCAGGATTTCAGTAATAACTTGACAGCGATAAACTACAATAGACGTATGGTTGCAAAAACACTGTGGCATAAAAAATTACTGGCAGTCATCTGTCTGCCGGCACTGTTGCTGGCACTGCCGGCAGGCGCTGCGGACACCCCCGAAATGTTAGGAGATACTCCCGAAACATTAATGGAAAAGGCGCAGGCTGCCTTTAACCAGGCCGACATCGTCAGCGCCATGTCCCTCTACCGCCAGGCAGCCGAAACCGGTTTTACGCCGGCACAGGTACGGCTTGCCTACCTGCTGGACAACTCCGAGGAAAACGAAGCAGCGGTCAGCTGGTATCGCATGGCTGCCGAACAGGGCGATGCCGAGGGCATGTTCGGGCTGGCACAGATGCTGGCCGCCGGTGAAGGTATACAACAGGATGATCAGCAAGCTGTTGTCTGGTATACACAGGCCGCCCGGCAGGGGCATCAACCCGCCATCCGCGTACTGGCACTGGCCTACGAGAAAGGCGAACTGGGACTCAATGTCAGCTATGGGCAAGCCGTATCCTGGTTAAATGCAGGTGTGGCCGCGGAGGATGTCTGGTCAAGCAAACGCCTGGCGCATGCCTACCGAAGGGGTGAACTTGGTCTCAGGATTGACCTCGAGCAGGCAAATTTTCTTGAAAACAGGCTGACCCGGAAAAAGACAGAAACCACCTTGCCTTGATGACATGCGATTCAACAACAGATACAAATCATTTCGTGGCAGTCTTCTGCAGTTTTCCGGGCTGACCCTGTGGGTATTATTGTCATCACCTGCTACCTTCGCTGCCGACACATTTAACGGCAAGAAAATCTATCAAACCTACTGTGAAGGCTGTCATGGGAAGACCGGCCGCGGGGAAATGCCGGGCACACCCAACTTTTCGCGGGGACAGGGATTAATACGAACAGATTTATCGCTGCTAAACCACATACGTTCGGGAAGAAATGCAATGCCGGCCTTTGAAGGCATCCTGGACAATAATGAAATCCTCGATGTCATTAGCTACATAAGAACCCTCTATTGATGAATTGCATATACCGCAAATGGTCTGGAATCTGTGCGGCCCTGCTGCTGGGTGTCTCGGCCTGTACTGACAAGGCTGAACAGCTGCCCGCAGAAGAGCAAACACTCCAACCTGCAGCAGCCCGGCAACATCAGCCACCCCGGGTGCTTGACAGTTTTCAGGTAGGCAACGAGGTTTATGTTCGCTCCCTTGCGATCGACGAGCAAGGTAACGGGCTCTGGGTTGGCACCTCGATCGGCGTACTGGAGATAGGCCTGGACAACCATGATTTACGCAATACATTTACCCGCAAGGACGGCCTGGCCAACGAGTATGTATTCGCTATCTTTATCGACAGCCAGGGATACAAATGGTTTGGGACCAACGCCGGTGGCACCTCCCGCTACCGCGACAATGAATGGTCTGTCTACTTTCCAATGCATGGCCTTGCAGACTACTGGATTTATTCCTTTGCCGAGCAGAAAAACGGTCCGCTGTGGATAGGCACATGGGCAGGCGCCAATAGCGTCGATCTGGAAACGATGCAATTCAGGACCTATGTAAAGGAACTGGTCAATGAGTGGGTCTATGCCATCGACATTGATTCACAGGACCGCGTCTGGTTTGGCACCGAGGGCGGCATCTCCCTGTTCGACAACAAGACCTGGCAACACTGGACACATGCAGACGGACTGGGTGCGCCGAATGTGAATGAGAACCCGGCGAGCGACAATACCGGACTGGGCACCCGCTCCCGCCACGATCTTGCCGTCTTGACGCAGGGCAAGGAAACCTACAATCCAGGCTACGTCTTCTCACTTATCGTTGACGGTGAAGATCAGGTATGGGCCGGCACCTGGGGTGGCGGAGTCGGCGTGTATAACGGGCAACAATGGAAAAACTACACCACACGCGACGGGCTGGCTGGCAATATCGTCTATTGCATCGCAATGGACAAGCAAGGCGTGTTGTGGTTCGGAACCAATCACGGCTTGTCCCGTTATGACGGCGACACCTGGCTTACCTATGATCGCCACAACGGGCTGCTGGAAGACAATGTCTATGCCATTGCGCCTGCAGCCAATGGTGATATCTGGGTGGGCACCAAGCGCGGCGTATCCATTATCGGATATGAACAAGAGTAAACAACGTGGAGAGAGCGGGTGAAGACTGATTACAAGACAATCGTATTAATCATGGCGGCAACGGCTGTTGCACTTGCCGTCGGCTATTATGCGGGAGTCCAGCGCAACGCACCGCCAGCGCAACCTGCTGGCGCCGGGGACATGGCGCCGACAACCACACCTGCACAAACAGATATCCCGGCACACAGCATGCCCGGCGAACTGTTTCCCGACCCGGACAGCACGCACCCGGGCGGCCTGACAACGCCGCCGGCACCGCCCCCGCAAACCGGACAGGCACACCTGCAGCAGGCTGTTGATCCTGACGCCAAATTCACGCACTTTCGAGTCGGCCAGCGCAACGTCAAGCGCATTATGGCAGACGGTGACCTTATGTGGGTCGGCACCTCGGGCGGGGTCATCCGCTACAACCTTGAAACCGATGATTACCGGCTGTTTGACATCCGCAGCGGCCTGCTGGCCAATGGCATATTTTATATCGGCAAGCTGCATGACCGGATCGCTGTAGGGACCTATGGTGGCGGGCTGGCCCTCTACGATGAACCAAAAGACACGTGGGATATTTACAACATTCCACAGGGTCTTGGCGATGCCTTTGTCTACGATGCCCTGGAGATGCCCAATGGTGATATCTGGATCGCGACCTGGTCAGGTGCCAACCGGATACGCGGTGGCGCGCTCGATGACCGTGACAAATGGGACCTGTACACAGTGGAGAATACCGCTGGAGGACTGCCGAATGACTGGGTCTACGGTCTCGCCCAGGGTAAGAATGGTGAAGTCTGGATGGCCACCGAGGGCGGCCTGGCCCGCTTCAAGGACGAAAAATGGAGTAACTGGAACCATGAAAAGGGCCAGGGTGCCCCCTATGAACGGGTGAAAGACCATATCCAGTTCAAGAACGACCCGGCGCAGTACTCCAAACATCATACCCGGCAGAAATCCGAAATGGGTTTGCAGGATGTCGATGTTGCCTACAACCCGAATTACATTGTCGCCCTGCAGGTAGACAAGGACGGTACCGTATGGGCCGGTACCTGGGGCGGTGGACTGGCACGGTTTGACGGGACTACCTGGAAAAACTACACCATGGCCGACGGCCTGCCGGCCAACCATGTATTCTCACTGCACCAGGACCCTGAAGGCCGTATCTGGGTTGGCACCAGTAATGGCCTGGCCATCCTTGGCGGTGACAAATTCCAGGTGTATACGACTGCTGACGGTTTGTTCTCCAACATCGTCTTTTCAATGGCCAACGCAAAGGATGGCAGTGCCTGGATTGGCAGCTTCGGGGGCGTAGCCCGCCTTGCACAGCTGCCATAAGCCGGAACCTGATTCCGCAACCGTTTATCCAGCACTGCCTGTCAGGTTGTTGATACCGGCCTGCTGACCAGCGGAATGTCTGCGCTCTTTAACCTTTCTGTCACGTTGAAAGCCAATGCCAGGTGCCTGTTGGCTGCGCTGGTTTTAGTGGCGGGTAATTCGCTATATGCACAACAGGCTCATCAGGATCACGTTACTGATGACGCACTGGAGAAAGGTGAGTCCGCCTACAATTTCTATTGTTATCAGTGCCACGCCTATGGCGGTGATGCACGCACACTTGCAAGTACGTTTCTTGATCCAAAGCCAAGGAATTTCCCGGCTACCGATCCTGCAACCCTCACACGGGAGCAGATGGTCGATGCCGTTACCCATGGCCGGCCCGGCACCGCCATGACCAGTTTTTCAAGCGTGTTGAGCAGCGATGAAATCAGTGCGATCGTGGATTACATCCGCACAATGTTCATGCAGGGCAACAAACCGGACTTGATCTACCATACGCCCGCGAATGGCTGGGATGATCATGAGCGCTACCAGGATGCCTTCCCGTTTGCGAACGGAGCAATACCGCTGGATACTGACTGGGAGGATCTGACGCCGGCACAACAACACGGGAAGCAGCTTTTTATGCAGGCCTGTATCAGCTGCCATGATCGAGCACATGTAACGAACGAGGGTAATATCTGGGAACTGCGCGCCCTCTCCTATCCCAGGAAACATTACACCCATACCCGGCCAGTCGACGGCCTGACAGGCGCCTCGCCCTACGCCGTGCATGATGTGCAGCCCCGGCTTGAAAATCCCACAGCAGCAGAGCGCCGTGGCGAGATCCTGTACCAGCAGAACTGCGCCTTCTGTCATGCAGCAGACGGCACAGCGCGCAACTGGATTGGCAGTTTCCTGGAACCCCGTCCCCGCAATCTGACCGGACAACGGGTTTCAGGCATGGACAACGACCGCCTGAAGGTCGCCATCATGGACGGTATTGAAGGCACCTCGATGCCTGCATGGCGACATGTCCTTGATGAGGGTCAGATAGGGGACATCCTGGCCTACCTGCAACGCGCCCTGACAGGAACAAAGTGAGGGCATAAAAAATGGCTCAGCCCCATCCGGAAAAATCCCGGCGATGGACGGGAAATGAACACAGCGGTCAGCCGCTGGTGAACAAGGGAGAAACGACGAAGGAGAAATACGACAAGCAGCGTTAATGAAAGAGAACCTTTCTATACAGGCTTTCGAGCCAGTGTTGCCAGCCTGATCCGGCACTGCACTGAATCAGTGGCGTGGCCCCTGGCCATTGCCCCCTCGACCTGTGCCAGAATGTCCTCAATACAGGAGTCGTCTGCCTTTGAAAGAAAGCAGTCCGCCCCGTTCCGAAAGGCTTGCTGACGGTACTCCGGCAGGTCGCTGCTGGTGAGAATAACGATCACAATATCGTTGTACACCCGCTTTATTTCTTTTGTTACGTCCAGTCCGTTTTCTCCAGGCAACTGAATGTCCATAAAGATTAGATCCGGACGCCGGTATTCCACCTTACTCAGGGCTTCCCTCCCGTCGCCCGCTTCATCGACACTGATCAGCGGGAAGTGCAAGAGCAACATGTCCGAGAGTATTTGCCTGAAGCTGACATTACCCGCAACAAGCAGGATGGTGAACATTGATGTATCCTCCGTTCAGAGTGGCTTGCGTTCTTTGCATTTGTTCACTTGAGGAACCGCTGGTTAATTAGCAACATCCTGTCTTTCTCGACACACACATGTGCCCCTGCGATTGCCGGTTCCTCCGATACCGCCGCTGTGCATGTTGAGAGGTTTCCTAACCGTTGAAAAAAGACCTGTACTCATTACTCATCCTCTTCCTGGCGCCAACACTGGAACCAGAAGCAAAACCTGTGCCTATCTGTATGAGGCGGGAAAATTCCTGCAGTTTGAAGCGGCAGGAGGATGGATCTAGCCGGGTGCTGGTGGGATCGTGACCGTTTATTCAGTCGCCGTTACCCGACAGTTAATCCATAGCGGTTGCTATCTGGTTGATTGGACCAGAAAACTTTTGTCGCTAAAAAGGTGACGCAAGTCAGCCGGTCTGGGCCCACAGTCTGGTCAGGTCGCTGAGTATCCCGGGTAGCTGTCCTGTCGCGCTTTTAATACCAGCAAGGTGTCAAATTGCAGGTGCCGGCAACAGGGGGAAATGCTGGGGCATAAACCCAAATACCGGGGGGTTTCACCCAGCCGGCCGGTGCCTGGACGACCGGCCTCAGCGTCAGGATGGTCACAACGACGCGGGTATGCAAGAAGCAACTGAATCCGCAGGGCAGGGTACCTGTACGGCAGGATAAAACCAGGCTACAGCAGTGCTTTGATACCGTGCTTCTCCATGCGGTAACGCAGGGTATCACGAGTAAGACCCAGCAGCTTTGCCGCCTTGGTTACGTTACCATGGGTCTTTTCCAGCGCCTGCTGCACCAGCTGGAACTCCATCGCTTCCAGATCAAACCCTGAACCGGGAAGTTTGATAGCAGTCGCCTGCTCCCCGGATGTCGTGTCTTCGCTGCCCAATGGCATTATGGAGCGCAGAGCAAGATACTTTGATTCAATGACGGTATCCTGCGCCATCAGCACCGCCTGCTCGATACAATTGCGCAGTTCACGAACATTCCCGGGCCAGGAATTGGCCAGCAAGGCATCCTTGGCGGCGGCGCTGAGGTGAAGTTCTGCCTTGTTATAACGCTTGCGCTGTTCCTCAAGGAACTTCGCTGCAAGTAACAGGATGTCATCACCCAGCTCCCGCAACGGAGGCAACTCCAGCTGCAATACCCGCAGTCGGTAGTAGAGATCGGAGCGGAATCTGTTTTCCCGTACTGCCTGTTCCAGGGGTTGGTTGGTGGCCGAAATGATACGCACGTCCACCGGCCTGTCGCGCGTGGCGCCCAGACGACGCACCACCCTGTCCTCCAGCAGCTTGAGAAGCTTGACCTGGGCAGCCGGCTCGACATCGCCGATCTCATCGAGAAACAGGGTCCCGCCATCGGCAGTCTCCACCAGTCCCGGCTTGCGTTCCCGCGCATCGGTGAAGGCTCCCTTCTCATAACCGAATAGCTCCGCTTCGAGAAGATTGGCCGGAATTGCGCCGCAGTTGACCGAAACAAAGGGTCGTTCGCGACGCGGTCCATCGAAATGCAGGGCTCGAGCCACCAGTTCCTTGCCCGTCCCGGTTTCACCGATGATCAGTACAGAGGCAGGTGGGCCATCCGTCAGCAGGCGCTCAGCATCCAGTAACTGGCCAATCTTCTGCTTGAGCAACTTCATCGGCGGGGATTCCCCCAGCAATTTGCCCACTCCACCTTCGCCCGCCTCGCGTTGCAGATAATAGCTGAGGGTGTCTTCCATGCGCTGCTGACCGGCGGCCTTTTCCAGCAACATCCTGAGTTTCTTGAGGACCAGCGGCTTGCTCAGGTAATCGTAGGCCCCGGCCTTCATGGCGGACACGGCAACCTGGACATCACTTTCGCCTGTCATCATGATGACCTTGATGTGCGCATCGCGTTTGCGCAGCTGCGCCAATACCTGAAGACCATCTATATCCGGAAGATTATAATCGAGCAGCACAATATCCGGTTTGAATCCCTCGAACTCTGCCAGCCCGTCGGCACCCTTGCTGGCTACATGAACGTCAAAGCCATCCCGACCCAGGTAGGTCTTTATGTTCTTCGCGAGGGTTGTTTCGTCCTCGATGACCAGTATGGCAGGCAGCATCAGCCTGGCGCTCGCGGAAAATCAAGCCTGATGGTTGTGCCCTGGCTTTCCTGACTGGAGATGGAAATGACTCCATGGTGGCGTTCAACAATACGCTGCACCAGTGATAGCCCCAGTCCCAGGCCACCGGATTTGCTGGTGAAAAACGGCTTAAAGACCTTGTCCAGCCGGTCCCCGGCTATTCCCTGACCGGTGTCGCTGATGATCAGTTCTGCGGCCTGCCCGTTCTTCGCAGCCGCGATGCTGACACCCAGGCGGCCACCATCCGGCATGGCCTCGATCGCATTGGAAATCAGGCTGGTAAACATTTGTCCCAGCAACGGGACATCCCCCTGGACAGGGGGCACCGGATCCCTGACCTGGACATCCGGTTCCACACCCTGTTTTTCCATGATTCGCGAGAATCCGTCGAGGGTGTCCCGGAGCACTTCATCTATCGCGAGGATTTCCAGACCACCGTCCTCGGGATGTGAGAACAGCAGTAATTCACGCACCCACTGGCCAAGACGGTCCGCCTCCGTAACGATGTCCTGGACAGAATCATGTACCGTATGCAAATCATCGATCTCGATAGCCAGTTCCGCACTGGAGCGAATCGATGCCAGTGAATTACGGATACTGTGCGCCACGCCGGCAGCCATCTCACCCAGCGCCGTGATCGTCTCTGACTCGACCAGGCGTTCCTGCTGCTCGCTCATCACCAGACTGGCGCGATGCACTATCCAGAACAGTGTTGCATAAAGAAACAGCCCGCCCACGATTGCGGTCACCCAGACCAGCCATCTGGCCTTGTCCAGGGTCTGAAACAGGATACGGGGTAACTTGTAGATCTCGACCACACCGATGACTTCAGTCCTCGTCTCGTTCCAGATTGGCAGGTAGTTTTCCACAAATTCCGTGATCCCCTCCGGGAAGTAGACGTATTCCGACTTTGGATGTTCGCGCAGGTTGCTGAGTTCATAAACCAGGTCGCCGGCAAGTGCCTCATCCAGGTCATGGTTTGGATCAAAACGACGTCCCACCAGTTTTTTATCGCTCGACCAGATAATGTGACCATCCGGAACAAATACATTGGTACGCACCACATCGGGCAAATTGATGATATGCATGAACAGTTCCCCCAGCCCTTTCTCATCGGAGAGGAATTCCGGATGGCTGAAGTTCAGTTGCGGCTGTTCGTCCTCGGCGACACTCTGGATAAACTCCATCGAGACCACAGCATCCCGCTGCAGTAAATGGTCTGTCAGAAACCGCAACAGGAGTGTGGCGGAGACGGTGGTTATCAGGCTGATCGAGAGCAGACTCAACAGGGCAAACGAGCGCAACAGGTTAAAGGGCTTGTGCTGCAGGCCGTTACGCCCTACCCGAATACCGTGGGTGCGAATACTTTTCGAAGGTAAGGCCATACTCTATCCCCTGTCCGCAGTCATTATGCAGTGGCAGCCAGTCTCACGCTGCCCACGCCCTTTCCGGTCGGGCAGCCGTCACAGTCGACGTCTGCAAGGATAGCAAATTTATCAGCACAATTGACGGGATACGTGGACGACTCAAACAAATCCGGAGTAACGTCGGTCAGAGTGCGATTTCAGTCCACCGGAAGACACAGCGGGGAACATTGTCCGCGGGAACAACGGTTGTCTTACCGGCCAGCAGCTACCGGCATGGCTGCCAATACGGGGAATGATTTCATCTGCTGTTTGTTGTCCCGGAATCACCACACTGCTTACCGGCGGGTCACTGACTGCAACCTGTCTAGAACTCGTACTCGAATTCGAGCCGCCACTTCACAGTCCCGTCGGGACTGTCATCTGTGAGACCGAAGAGATAACCAAATTCGTAACTGATTGAGCTCTCGTTACCCAGACTGAACTTGCCGCTGACCACAGGACCTGCCTGGTGTTGCTGGTCACCGTTAATCTCCAGGTCATCCAGTTCACCCAGATCACCATACAGTTCCAGCGCCGGTTGGAATTCCGGCCGCCACTGATACTTCGTACGCCAGGCGTAGCCGACTTCAACATCGCTGGAGGCATTGTTGCCAACCTCACGCTCGAAGATCAGATTGGCGGTATTCACAAAGCGGTTGACCTGTTTCTCAAACAGCCCCTTGAGCTCAAGCTGTTGTGGCCCGCTGCCGGCAGGGACCTCGTATTCCACATAGAGACCGAAATCCAGCCAGTAGCGACCCGATTCGGTAAGTTCGAAGATATTCTCCCAGACAGTGGCCGCATGCTCATAATGCCCGCGCGGCTCTTTTTCGTATTCCAGAAAGACGCTGGTAAGCCACCAGTCCGTGAAAGCATAGCCGACCTCGAACACCTCCTGGTGCGCGCCATCCAGGTCATCATCGTCATCGAAATCGACATGCCCGCGGACCTCGATTTCCAGTTCACCCTCTTCAACATGGGGTGAGTAGATCTTGTGGGTCGCATAGGACGGGGGTGTGACACCAGCCAGTATGCCGATGATGGCAATCAGCCACCCTATACCCGACAGGGTTCGCAGCTTTGCGGCGTCCTGCCCGCGACCGTCAACCAGCTCCATATATCCTCCAAATGCAGATGAGACGCATTCTGTTACCCCCCATTCGCCAGCAACAGACCTGTGGATGGCGAATTCGTACCTGCCACCTGAGATCGGTAACATAGGGAGTCTTGTTCCTGAACGCAACCTTGCTTGCCCTTCTCTGTCATGAAGGATCTGCTTTTACAGGTTTTTCACTGCCCAATAAAATTGGGCTGTTCGGCCTGTGTGCCTGTATTACGGGTAGTTTAATGCCGCCTGTTGAACAGCCACCCTGGTGAACAGCGGCGGACGCAAGGTGAGCGGGGTTGATTTGGAGATCTTGATGCCAGGTTTGCGCAGTTCCCCGACAATCCGTGGTGAGTCCCGGGATGTATCAGCTTGTGACCTTCTACGAATGAGCGCGCGTATCTCCTTTGAGACCGGTGGACGCCCCGGCTCACCCGACCGACTTAGCGCGTCTTCCGGCAGCCTGACAAGGCCGGTAAACCCTGAGCGGTTCACCGGCATCAGGAGGGTTGATTACTGGCTGCTTGAGACCATGTACTCCACGGCAGCGACAAAATCATCCGCGGAACAGTCCATGCAGGTACCCTTCGGCGGCATCGCACCCTTGCCGTTGGTGACGCTGGCAACCAGCGCATCCATACCCGTCGCAATGCGCGGTGCCCAGGCCGCCTTGTCACCCAGCTTCGGGGCTCCGGCAGCACCACTCGCATGGCATGCCATACACTTGCTATTGTAGACATCCGCTCCGCCCGCCTGTGCCTGCATGGCAGCAGTCATGACCATCAGGCTCCCGGCAATCACAGCAATCTGAAACTTCTTCATGATATTCACCCCATCGTTAGCAATTCAGGATTTAAATACACCGACACCGACACCGACAGTAACAGCTGCAAGCAGTGTCTCAGTGCAACGAAAATGCTCAACGATTATAGAAGGGTATCGTTATATACTCAGTGACAATGTCACCAATATCTATCTTTTTACCAGTTTCAAAATGGATATTCCATGAGAGAAAGAGGGCTTGTTACTCACCAGACTGTACACCGGTTTACTGGCCTTTACGCCTGAGTTTTTGTCTGAACCGATGACACGGATCATCATATGACAGCCGTTGCGTGAACCAGAAATACTCATGGTCCGGCAGGAAACCGGTCCCCTCTATCTCCGACGACTTGATATATTCCCCCAGATCCATTGGTTGCCGCGCGACCTCCTTAAAACCGAGATTGAACTGCACGACATCAGGCAGAAGATACCCTACACGCTCGTAGACTCCCATATCATGCTGCACATGTCCTGAACCCAGGATCATGACGACCGGCTCACCACCCCGGGTCTTGACCATGACCGCAACCGAATGCGCCATGGCATCATTACGCAACAACCAGGTATCGTACAACCGCTGCAGCACCACAGGGTCATTCCAGCCACAATGTGCCCGGGTAAACTTCTCGAACATCAGCTGACGGTAGGCAGCATCTTCAAATCCGGTATTCACCAGTTGTGTCCGTTCAATCGCGGTTAATTCATTGACATCAACACGACCAAGTCGGTAACGCATCGCCTTTGGAAGGTCTGCGCCAAATACGGGCAGTTGATTATCGCGGGCAATTTTTATCAGGGAAAAGTAGGCACTCCATGACGGGTCTGGCCGTTCTGTCCATCCCAGCTGTTTCCGGAGTTGTGTTTCCCGCAGCTTGCCCGTACCGGAGCCCTTCGGTAATGGCCCTTCCTGCACGTACTGCATCAGGTACGGCGTTTGTTCTACGGAAAAGAACTCGAACCCGATTGCCGGTCGTCTACCACGCTGCAGCAACTGCTGAATAATCTGCTTCTGCAACTCATGGTGATGTGTATTGTCGTGTGTTTCACCCAGATAAATAACCTGGGCGTTGTCCATGCGATTATAGAGTTCACTGGAGGATAATTCGGCCTGACTGACTGTGCTGAAAATCCGTCCGGCCAACGGGTCTGCTGGCCGTGTCGGGATCTCAGTGCAAGCGGCAATACTGATTGCGCAAAACCCGATTCGGGCGACACCGATACAATGTTTTGTAATCTGCATGGCAATCCAGAAGCTGAACCGGTTGCAACAGCCTTACTAACGCGAACCCTGATTAGCCGACATGCGGGAATCGCTTAAAGGTGCACTGTAGCAGGAACTACCCACAGGGCAACCCGCCAACCCGCACCGCGATACAAACCAACCTCAAGAAGCCCCATGCCGGCAAACATCAGGAAATATATAACGGTATACACACACTGCTGTCCCGTTAAGTTGTCACGATGATCCTGATAGTTGCTGTATTGAAGCACAATGACCGCCGCTTTACCGTCTGAGACATGAACACGAATAGTCAGATCTGTCATCCCGGACGGAGCGAAGTGAAGATCCGGACAAAAGCGCGAAGCGCGTTGAACGCCCGGAGGGCGGCCCGCAGGGTGAGCGTAGCGAGTCATCCAGGGGTTTCAGTGACTTACTGGATACCGGATAACGGCTGCGCCGTTTCCGGCATGACGATGAAATGTTAACGGGACAGCAGTGATCTGATATATACATTCTTATACCACGTGAATAGTGGCAGGCTTTGGCAATAATTTCAGTGACAAAGTCACCTACTATCCATTCAGCGATAGTGCTAATTTTTCACCGCCGATAGAATATGTTTTTCATAATTATTTGAGATGAGTATGTTTAACAATTTCTTTCACAAGATGGCCTCACCGAAATACTTCTACAGTATTTCCAGCCGACTGATCTCCTGGCTAGGCATGGCCTTCGTACTGATCACACTGGCCGGCCTGTACTACGGCCTGGTCAAGGCACCGCCGGATTATCAACAAGGCGACAGCTACCGCATCATGTTCGTGCATGTACCGGCCGCCTGGATGTCGATGTTTATTTATGTCGTAATGGCGGGTGCCGGCGCCATCGGCCTGATATGGCACATCAAGCTGGCCGAAGTCATTTCCATCAGCAGTGCAACCGTCGGCGCATCGTTCACCTTGCTTGCATTGCTAACCGGCTCCATTTGGGGGAAACCCATGTGGGGTACCTGGTGGGTGTGGGACGCACGACTGACCTCGGAACTGGTCCTGCTGTTTTTATATCTGGGTGTGATTGCGCTGTACAATGCCATTGACGACAAACGCACGGCGGCGCGGGCTGTCGCCATCCTTGCACTGGTGGGCGTCATCAACATTCCCATCATCCATTATTCGGTAGAATGGTGGAACACCCTGCACCAGGGCCCGACCGTTACCAAACTCGGCAAACCCTCCATTCATCTCAGCATGCTGATACCCCTGCTGCTGATGGCTGTCGCCTTCAAGCTGTATTACGCCATGGTCGTGCTGATGCGTGCCCGTTGCGAGGTACTTGAGCGCGAGCGCCATACCAACTGGGTGAAAGAACTCGCGGGGTCACAATGAGTTTCAGTGAATTTCTTGATATGGGCGGTTATGCCCTCTATGTCTGGTCATCCTACGGCCTTACGCTGGTCATCCTGGCGGTCAATGTGATCGGACCGCTGCAGTTGCACCGCAAACTCCTGACTGATATCGCACATGCAGCGCGGCGTGCACGGAAAAAAACATGACACCGTGGCCTTCAGTTCCGCCATTGCTGCTCTGATTGGCGGCAAACCGGATGCGGCCCGGGCACACTGGTCACGGCCCTGGACCCTGATCGCCCGGGTATTCCTGACCACACACCTGACTGGTTGGTCATACATTGATGCGATAATTATGAACAGAACAGCAGCTGTATTTCACAAAGCAGTATTACTGGAAATAGTTAAACGGGCTTATACACAAGCTGCGATTCTATTTAATGGAAGATTGTGGAAGAATACGATGACAGCAGGAATCAACAATATTAAAACAATGCTGGTATCGGGCATACTTGTACTTATAGGCGCTGCCACAAATGCATTCGCAGAAGTTCCCCAAGGGAACAAGGGGAATCCTGATGGTGCGTATGTGTTTCTCACTTTTTGTGCGGGGTGTCACGGTGTTGATGGCTTTGCTGCATACCCTGCAGCCCCGTCTTTTTCAATGGGCGACCGGCTGTTTAAGGATGATAGCACCTTGCTGCAAAGCGTCATGAGTGGCAAAGGTGCAATGCCCCCCTGGGAAGACAAGTTGCCTGTGCCAATGCTGCGCAATGCTATCCAGTACCTGCGGGTCATGAATGAACGTGCAGGAGTCGGACTGGCACCCCGACAACAGAATCTACCTGCATACATGTACCGGTTTCAACCTACTGGCGAAAGAAATCGCTACTGGTGGCACATGGAAACCGAATAATGATGGTGCCGCAGGAATCCTGTCTATTCATATCCTGAACGGAAAACGACTACCAATCGGCAAGTACGCTATATGTTAAGATGCTGATATCTCAATACGGATGAGTTTTCTGACCACACAGGTTTTTTTTATTACTGGTGACCCGTTTTTCGACCTATATCAAAACCTGATTCCCGGGAAATATGTAATGTACGAAAAATTACACATTTCCTGAGAGGGTGGGGACGATGAAATATAATGGAACCCGGTTTGGCAACAGGCGACAGAAAAATTCTATGCCTGTAATTCCATTCAAAGACAGTAATGGAACAACAATATGGGAGTGTCGAAGGAAAATCCCGGATCGGCGCATAGGCAACATACAAGCCGAGTGGATTGATACCGAGTGGGTTGATTCGCTAGTGACAGGCTGATACCAGAATCAGAATAATCTACCCCCTGTGGTCCGCAAATATTCATGCAGCTTTTGGTACCAAGTTGAATGGTCCTCTTCATGGGAATCAGATGTGGAAGATGCCATAGAGTTTTGTCATGGTATTTATGTTGCGCTTTCAGGTGAGCTGGCTGAATCATTCGAGTAGTAAACCATAAGGCGGCTATCAAGCACATGGAGCTGACCGATATTGACACCGCCCTGCAAGCGTTACGTAATTAGCAATAATGGAGAGAACAGCATGAATGCCGACACGGAAGAAATAAAGAACATTGATTTATTTTCGCCCATCACTGTGGGTGATCTGACACTTCCAAACCGGGTGATCATGGCACCGCTAACACGTAACCGGGCGGCCATGCCCGGTCATGTGCCTCAGGCCATAAATACGACCTACTATGCGCAACGCTCCAGTGCCGGTTTGATCATCTCAGAAGCAACGATCGTATCACCGGAAGGTGCAGGTTATCCGGCAACACCAGGTATCCATAGCGATGAACAGGTGAAGGGCTGGCGCGCTGTGAATGACGCGGTACATGCGGAAGGGGGTCGTATTTTTGTGCAGTTATGGTACTGCGGTCGTATCTCCCACCCTGATCTGTTACCGGATAACCGGCAACCGGTATCCGCTTCAGCCATTAAACCCGAAGGTGATGCGGTTACCTACGAAGGGCTGAAGCCTTTCGTTGAACCCAGGGCGCTGCGCACAGACGAGCTACCTGGCATTGTGGACCAATATCGTCAGGCGGCAAGATGCGCGGTGGAAGCCGGCTTCGATGGTGTGGAGGTCCACTCCGCCAACGGCTATCTGCTGGATCAGTTCCTGCGTGATGGTACCAATCAACGTAATGACAGTTACGGAGGCTCACTGGAAAACCGTACCCGTCTCTTAACGGAGGTCTTGTCTGCCGTGCTGGAGATTTGGGAGCCATCGCGGGTAGGTGTTCGTATTTCACCGGATAATTCCTTCAATGATATTCGTGATTCTGACCCGCAGGCCACCTTCAACTTTGTCGCCAGGACAATCAGCGGCAAGGGGTTGGGCTATCTGCACGTAGTGGAAGGTGACATGGTGAGCAGTGAACGCAGCCTGGACTATCGACAGATCCGCGATAATTTCGATGGCTACTACATGGCTAACTGCGGTTATGACAAGGCGCGGGCCCAGACCGCGATTGCCAGCGGCGATGCGGACATGGTGTCATTTGGACAGCTATTTATAGCAAACCCGGACCTGGTGCAACGTTTCAAAACGGATGCTGAATTGAATGCGCCGGACCCGGATACTTTCTATGGTGGCGATGAAAAGGGTTATACTGATTACCCGACACTGGCCTGACTCAGGAATAATAGAACAGTAGAACAAGCAATAAGGGTACTGTCTCTTTTTCTGCGCACGGGCAAGACAAGTTAGAGCGCAGTTTCCGGATCACGACATCGAGAACCGGCTTACCCGCATGTTGAGCCAGAAAGTGCAAGCCGGTACTCTCTATTTTGGCAAGAGTTCTCAGGTAACCATGAAAACCATCCTTGTTGCCACGTTCAGCCTGCTGCTCGCGGCCTGCGCCACAAATCACCCAATACCGGACCTCAAGCGCTTGTATGGTGACACACCGGACCCGGGATCGGCCCACAAAAAGAGTGCGCAGAAGGATTTCCAGAATCCGGTTATTCTGCTTCACGGCATCCTGGGGTCCCGATTGCGACGCACCGACACCCGGGAGGAAATCTGGCCGGGCGGCCTCAACAACCTGCTGTTCAATAATTTCCAGGATGCGGCACTGCCCATTCATCCGGACAGCCTGACACCGGCTCCTTCCGATCTTGACGCCTATGCGATTACAGACCGCGCCGCGAGCCAGGATTATTATTCACAAATCATACGTACCCTTCATGAGGCCGGTGGCTATCATCTGGCGGCACCGGGTCAGCGCGCCAACCCGGCTAAACGGCAATATTATGTCTTCGTCTACGATTGACGGCAGGATAACGTGCAGAGCGCCCGCGAACTGGACCAATTCATTGAACAGATCCGTAAGGATTATGGCGCCCCGGAACTACAAGTGGACCTTGTGACCCACAGCATGGGTGGATTGATCGCACGCTACTACTTGCGTTATGGCATCGTCGGATTTGGTATCCACACTGGGGAGGTCGACGGTATCACAATACTGCCCTTGCACCCGAGGTGACCGAGGCTTGCCCTTCCCACTGGTGGGCAGAGCAAAAGCCGGGAACTGTCAGCGATCTGTTATTACGGGATAGGGTGCAGGCACTGGCCATCCGAAAGGGTGGCCTTTGCTTTTTGGGAAGCAATCGGAAACGGCGACCCGAAGGTCACCGCTGCTTTGTTATGATGCAATTAATATCCCTAGCAGGATTCCGACGCACAGGCTGAAAAGCGCTATGAACAGCACTCCAGCAAGGACACCATTCTGGGCTTCATAAGCTGGCTGGTTCACTTTCATATCTAACCTCCTGATTCCAAGCAATTCCTGGTGGCAGGCCGATGTAAAGCATTCCATAGCTATCGGGTGTGGTATTGACAGTGTGACAGCAAACCGACGGGTAACGAATTACCAGAGGCCCACGAAACAAGTATAGACGCAAAATAAAGGTCAGCTTACAAAGCCTTTAGTATTTTCTTATATGGCTATACACCTGAGCGACTCTGTCAGCGATCCGAACTATCGGGAGAGGGTGTTCCTTAAATATCCGAAACTTCCCATTCGTCTTCAACAATTACCCCACTTTCATGATAGACCCATTGGATTTTCTGATAGATGAATGAAACAAGCTCTCTTTCAACATGGTATGTGCCTCTTTCGTGAGGGCTTTCGTTTAATACATCGACAATACCAGGAGTTGTTAAAATAATGCTCTTATAATGAAACTCTTTTCCTCCTCGACTGGGCCTCCAACAATCCAGTTGCCATTCCGTGATATTTTCATTATTGGCAAGAATGTTGAAAATTAGAGGAGAGGCTTTATCAACCAGTTTGGTAACGGTAAAGGGTTTGTGCTGCCGTTTTCCGGTAGGAAGACCACTAGCGGCATCTCTGGGTGAAACTATCTCATGACTCCAACCAATAATTTCAATTTGATGCTTGTTTCCATCGGCAGTGGTAAGTGTTAATTGGTATCGATTAGAGGCTGTATTGTCATCATTGTCATCATTGTCATCAAGAGTTGCTCCATAACAGAAAGAAGCAAAAGATAAGATCCACAAAGTACAAACAAGGTTAATAATTCGACGAGATTTCATATTAACCCCCCTTGTCAATAAATATATAAATGACAACATCTAGTCCATAGTGAATCAGTGTAGGAGAAAAAAACAGATTATGCGGGGGAAATGGCCACCCTTCGGGGTGGCTTTGTTTTTTGGTATACCCGTAGGTATACCCCGCATTAATGTTGATTCTAGAATAACTTGCTAAGTATTGGTCGGGGCGAGAGGATTTGAACCTCCGACCACCTGCACCCCATGCAGGTGCGCTACCAGGCTGCGCTACGCCCCGAATATACGGATAGAATAATACAGGAATCTTGCAGTTTTCAGTTTAACGTTTCAGCAGTTGCAGCACGTCTTCAAGCTCGACACGCACCTGGTGCACGATCTGCTGGCTTTGGGTTATATCTTCTTTTGCATCCTCACCGGACATTTTCTGGCGCGCACCACCGATCGTAAATCCCTGCTCATAGAGCAGGCTTCTGATTTGACGAATCATCAGCACATCCTGCCGCTGGTAGTAGCGTCGGTTACCCCGGCGTTTTACCGGCTTCAGCTGCGGAAATTCCTGCTCCCAGTAACGCAGAACATGCGGCTTGACTCCACACAGGTCACTGACTTCACCAATGGTGAAATAACGTTTACCCGGGATAGTCGGGAGTTCGTTGTTATTGCTCGCTTCCAGCATACGCCTCTACCCTCGCCTTGAGTTTTTGTCCTGACCGGAAGGTAACGACGCGACGTGCAGATATTGGAATTTCTTCACCCGTTTTTGGGTTACGCCCCGGACGCTCGTTCTTCTCCCTGAGATCAAAATTTCCAAATCCCGAGAGTTTTACCTGACGTCCATTTTCCAGTGCGGCGCGGATTTCCTCGAAGAAGAGTTCGACCAGTTCCTTGGCCTCGCGCTTGTTTAACCCCAGTTCTTCAAACAGCCTTTCTGCCATGTCGGCCTTTGTAAGTGCCATAGTACTAATCTCTTAGTGTTGCCCCGAATTCTTTACCCAGCTGTTCAGTCACTTGCGTAACCACAGCCTCTATATCTTGTTCCGTAAGTGTGCGCGAATAATCCTGTAGAATCAAGCCAAAGGCGATGCTTTTTCGCCCTGTTTCTATACCTTTCCCCCGATATACATCGAAAATCAGCAGTGCCTGCAGCAAATCGCCAGCAGCCTGCTCAACGGCAGTCTGCAACTCTGCCACCCCAAGGTCGCTATCCACCACAACAGCCAGGTCACGTCGTATGGAGGGAAAGCGGGAAATTGGCTTAAATACAGCCAGTCGTCCGGCTTCAAGAGCCGCAAACGCCAGTTCGAATACGAAGGTGTCCGGATTCAGATCCAGTTGACTGGCAAGCATCGGATGTATTCGCCCCATCCAGCCCACGGTATCTTCCCCGGATACAAGCTGTACGGACTGACCGGGATGCAATGCCGGATGTTCCGCTGCGATCAGAGAAAAATCCCTGGCAGTCCCTGTCAAGGCAAGCAACGCATCCACATCACCCTTCATGTCATAGAAGTCGACCGGCTCACCCTTGCCGTCCCAGTGCTCGGGTAACCGTGAACCGGTAATAACCCCTGCAAGCATCATGTCCTGATGTATCTCACCATCCCGGGAATAGAAACGCAGTCCGTGTTCAAAGAAACGCAGCCGTGATTTCTGACGATGCAGATTGTACTGAACCGCATTCAACAGTCCTGGCCACAGGCTGGTGCGCATCTCTGCCATCTCGGTCGAGATCGGGTTCGCCAGCGGCACCGGTGTCAAGCCCGGATTAATACGTGCCTGCAGTTCCTGATCAATAAAACTGTAGGTTACCGCTTCCTGGTAACCACGGGAGACCAGCACATAACACAGTTCATCTACGGTGTTATTGCTTTCGGTAAGCGGTTGTACTTCGAGAGAACCCTGGAGTGACACACTGGGTAAACGGTTATAGCCGTAGACACGCCCGATTTCCTCTATCAAGTCTGCTTCAATTGCAACATCAAAGCGGTATGTCGGAGACTGCACTTGCCAGTCCGCGCCCTGCTCTGCAACGGTCATACCGAGCCGGGTGAGGATATCCAGTACTTCATCTGCCCCGGGGGATATACCCAGAACTTTCCGGATACGCTCTTGCCGCAAGTTTACAGGAGCGCTTACTGGTAAATACTCCGCGGCGGTCACCGTCGTCACGGGACCTGCCTCACCACCCGCAATTTCGGTCAACAGAGCAGTCGCACGTTCCATCGCGCGTTGCTGTAATGCCGGATCAACACCACGTTCGAAACGGTAGGCCGACTCGGTGTGCATACTGTAGGTACGTGCACGACCCGCAATAACCTTCGGCGGAAAGAACGCGCATTCCAGGAATACATCGGCTGTCTCTTCCTGGACACCGGAATGGATACCACCCATGACGCCGGCAATCGCCAGTGGTTTTTCATGGTCAGCAATAACCAGGGTCTGCTTATCCAGGGTAATCACGTGTTCATCAAGCAGGGTCAGCTGTTCACCCTCACGGGCATAACGCACCCGGATTCCTTCTGACAACTGCGCAAGATCAAATGCATGCATGGGCTGCCCGAGTTCCAGCAACACATAATTTGTTACATCAACAACGGCTCCCAGACTGCGCAGTCCGCTGCGCCGCAAGCGTTCCTGCATCCACAGGGGTGTCTGCGCATTTGCATTGATACCACGGATCACACGTCCAAGATATTGCGGGCATGCCTGCGGGGCCTGGACCTCGACATCAAAACTGTCATCAATTGTTGCGGCTACCGGCTTGATTTCAACCGGCGTTACGGGACACCGCAGCAAGGTACCGACTTCACGTGCAATACCTTCGATACCCAGACAGTCACCACGGTTGGGAGTCAGGTCGATTTCGATGATGGTGTCATCGAGGCCCAGCAGCACCTGCAATTGCTGCCCGGTTTTTGCATCTGCCGATAATGTCATCAGGCCTTCATGCTCTTCACTTAAACCAAGTTCATTGGCCGAGCACAACATACCGTATGATTCGACGCCACGCAGTTTGCTTTTCCTGATCTTAATATTGCCAGGCAGACACGAGCCCACCGGTGCCAGCGGGTACTTGCCACCCACGCTGACATTGGGCGCCCCGCAAACAATCTGCAAGGGAGTCTGTTCGCCCACGCTGACCTGACATACCTTGAGCCTGTCAGCATCCGGGTGCCTGTCGACAGACAGAACCTCACCCACCAGCAGACTCTCCAGACCGGCAGCCGCCGGTTCAATCGAGTCGACTTCCAGGCCGGCCATGGTTAACTGCTCGACCAGTTCTTCTGTAGAGACTGGCGGGTCAACCCATTCACGTAACCATTGTTCGCTGAATTTCATAGTTAGTACTTATCCAGAAAGAATAAATCTCGCCAAGACGCAAAGATCGCAAAGTTATTTATTATTATAAAAATCATAAAAATCATTTCTTGGCGTCTTTGCGCCTTTGCGAGAAAAATTACAGCATTTATGGACGGACACTAATTGAACTGCTCCAGGAATGTCAGGTCGTTCTCGAAGAACAGACGCAGGTCATTCACGCCATAGCGCAGCATGGCGAGGCGCTCAACGCCCATACCGAATGCAAATCCCGTGTAGCGTTCGTTATCGATACCCACCTGTTCGAACACCTTCGGATGCACCATGCCGCAACCCAGCACTTCCAGCCAGCCGCTCTGGCCGCAGACACGACAACCGTTACCGCCGCACATGACACACTGTATATCCACCTCGGCCGAAGGCTCGGTGAAGGGAAAATAGGAAGGTCGGAAACGTACAGCCAGGTCTTCACACTCGAAGAAGGCCCGCAGAAATTCATCAATCAGTCCCTTCAGGTTGGCGAAGCTGACATGCTCGTCGACCAGCAGCCCCTCCACCTGGTGAAACATGGGTGTATGTGTCAGATCCGAATCGCAGCGGTAAACACGCCCCGGTGCAATAATCCGCAAGGGTGGCTGGCGTTGCTCCATCACGCGTACCTGTACCGGTGAGGTGTGGGTACGTAACAGGGTATGCGCATCGAAATAAAACGTGTCGTGCATGGCACGTGCGGGGTGATGATCCGGAATATTCAGGGCACCGAAGTTGTGGTAATCGTCCTCGATCTCGGGGCCCTCCTCAACGGTGAACCCCAGCGGCCGGAACAGCTCCTCGATGCGACGCAGGGTATGCGTGACCGGGTGCAGGCCACCTTGTGTCTGCCCGCGCCCCGGCAGCGTAACGTCGATGGTCTCGCTTGCCAGCTGTTCATTCAGCGCGGCAGACTGCAATGTCTCGCCACGCGTCTCAATGGCCTGCTGAACCTGCTGTTTGATGCGATTGATCGCCTGTCCCGCGGCCGGCCTTTCCTCCTCGGGCAATGCGCCCAGTTGCTTGAGCTGCCGGGTGAGCAGGCCCTTCTTGCCAAGATAGCACACCCGCACATCATCAAGTGCTGTCCTATCGCCCGCAGCTGCCACTGCCTGCAGTGCCTGTTGTTCAAGTTCGTCCAGGCTGCTCACCTGCTGGTACTCCCTGTGATTGGAGGGGAAAAATAAAAAAGGGGAAAGGTATTACCCTTTCCCCTTTTGTGTGTCTGCTTGCGGTAAAGGGGTTAAACCGATAACCCGGCCCTGGCCTTTTCTGCCAACGCACTAAAACCGGCAGCATCGTAAACGGCAAGGTCTGCAAGCACTTTCCTGTCAACCTCGATATTTGCCTTGTTCAGGCCATCAATCATGCGGCTGTAGGACATCCCGTTTTCACGGGCCGCCGCATTGATGCGGGCAATCCACAGGGTACGGAACTGGCGCTTGCGCTGGCGACGGTCACGGTATGCATACTGACCCGCCTTGGTGACTGCTTGCTTGGCAACGCGGTAGATCTTGCTGCGCGCACCATAATAACCCTTCGCCTTGCCCAGCACTTTCTTGTGTCTGGCGTGCGCGGTAACTCCACGTTTTACTCTTGGCATTGCTAACTACCTCTAAAATGATCTTTAAACAAACGGCAACATACGACGCACGGCAGCCACATCAGCCTCGTGCACATCAGCCGGCGAACCCAGCTGGCGTTTACGCTTGCTGCTCTTTTTTGTCAGGATATGACGCAGGTGCGATTGTCCACGCTTGAAACCGCCGGACCCGGTCTTCTTGAAGCGCTTTGCCGCGCCCCGGTTCGTTTTTAACTTTGGCATTTCCAACTTCTCCAGTAAATCAAATCCAATTCATTCGTCATTGCGAGGAACGAAGTGACGAAGCAATCTTTGTAATCATAAGTACGTGCATTACGGGATTGCTTCGCTGCGCTCGCAATGACGTGAACTATGTTCACGTCACTTGTGCCGCTTCGGCGCCAGCACCATCACCATCAGGCGCCCTTCCATTTTTGGTTCCTGTTCAACGCTACCGTACGCCTCGAGGTCGGCCTTCACCCGCAGCAGCAATTCCATGCCCAGTTCCTGGTGGGCCATTTCCCGTCCGCGAAAGCGCAGGGTCACCTTGGTACGGTCGCCGTCCTCCAGAAAACTGACCAGCTTGCGCAGTTTGATGTTGTAATCACCAACATCCGTCCCGGGCCGAAACTTGATTTCCTTGACCTGCGTCTGCTTCTGTTTCTTCTTGGCGGTCTGAAGTTTCTTGCTTTCTTCAAACCGGAACTTGCCGTAATCCATGATCCGGCAAACAGGCGGATCAGCATTCGGTGAGATTTCCACCAGATCCAGATTTGCCTCGTTGGCAATCGAGTGGGCCTCTTCGATGGAGACCACACCAACCTGATCACCTTCCTGGTTGATTACCCGTACTTCAGGCGCAATAATCTTTTCATTTACCCGGTGCTGCGGTTTTTTCGCGGCGATACTCTAACCCTCCAAAATAGTACGGCCGCGGCTCGCAGACTCGGTTATCAGACCCTCGGCAAGCTGCTCGATCGGCATGCTACCCAGGTCTTTACCGCTTCGCGTGCGCACGGCCACGGTTCCAGCTTCAGCCTCCCGATCGCCGGTTACCAGCAAATAGGGAATGCGTTTAATCGTGTGCTCGCGGATTTTAAAGCCGATCTTCTCATTTCTCAAGTCCAAATTGACCCTCAGACCCTGATTTTTCAGGGTTTCTTCAACTTTACGGGCATAGTCCGCCTGGTTGTCCGTGATATTAAGGACAACGGCCTGTACCGGGGCCAGCCACAGTGGCAGCGAACCGGCGTAATGTTCGAGCAGAATCCCGATAAACCGCTCCAGCGAGCCCAAAATCGCCCGGTGCAGCATGACCGGTACCTGCTTGCTGCCGTCCTCGGCGATATAGTGGGCCCCAAGCCGCCCCGGCATGGAGAAATCCAGCTGGATGGTGCCCAGCTGCCAGACCCGCTCCAGGCAATCCTTCAGATTGAACTCGATCTTGGGTCCGTAAAAGGCACCCTCACCCGGCTGCAGTTCCCAGTCCAGTTGCTTGTACTCCAGCACCGCCTGCAGGGCGGCCTCGGCCTTGTCCCAGAGGGCATCCTCGCCGACCCGCTGCTCGGGCCGGGTGGAGAATTTCACACTGATCGCATCAAAACCGAAATCGGCATAGACGTGGAACAGCAGGTCGATGAAGTCGGACACCTCGCTCTCGATCTGCGCCTCGGTGCAGAAGATATGGGCATCGTCCTGCACGAAGTTGCGCACCCGCATCAGACCATGCAGGGTACCGGACGGTTCATTGCGGGTGCAGGAGCCGAACTCGGCAAGGCGCAGCGGCAGATCACGATAACTCTTCAGGCCCTGGTTGTAGACCTGGATATGCGCCGGGCAGTTCATCGGCTTGATGGCATAGGTGCGATTTTCCGACTCCGTGGTAAACATATCGTCGGAGAACTTCTCCCAGTGCCCGGACTTCTCCCACAGCGAGCGGTCGATAATATGCGGGGTATGAATCTCCTGGTAACCGTGCTGGCGTAACTGCTGGCGGATGTAATCCTGGATGACCAGGTACACCTGCCAGCCATTGTCATGCCAGAACACCATACCCGGTGCCTCTTCCTGGGTGTGGTAGAGGTCCATAACCTTGCCCAGCTTGCGATGGTCGCGCTTTTCCGCTTCTTCCAGGCGATTCAGGTAGGCCTTCAGCTCTTTCCTGTCGCGCCAGGCGGTGCCATAGATGCGCTGCAACATGGGGTTGTTCGAATCACCACGCCAGTAGGCACCGGCCAGTTTCATCAGTTTGAAACCCTTGCCAAGCTTGCCGGTACTGGGCAGATGCGGACCACGACAGACATCGAACCACTCGCCCTGACGGTACACGGAGACCTCCTCACCTTCGGGGATGATGTCATCGATAATCTCCACCTTGTAGGCTTCACCGATCTCGCCGAACACCCTGAGCGCCTTGTCCCGGTCCCACACTTCCCGCTCAATCGTCAGGTCGCGCTTCACGATTTCATGCATGCGCTGCTCGATCTTCTCCAGATCATCCGGTGTAAACGCTGCGTCGCGCGCAAAGTCGTAATAGAAGCCATCCTCAATGGCCGGCCCGATAGTGACCTGGGTTCCCGGGTAGAGTTCCTGTACGGCCTGCGCCATGACATGCGCCGCATCGTGGCGCATCAGTTCCAGTGCTTCTTCATTTTTGCCGGTGATGATGGCAAGTTCAGCGTCCGCATGGATGACGTGACTGGTATCCACCAACCGGCCATCAATCTTGCCAGCCAGGGCGGCCCTGGCAAGACCCGGACCTATGTCGGCGGCGACATCATGAACGCTAACGGCTTGATCAAACGAGCGGGTACTACCATCGGGAAGAGTAACTACAGGCATGTTGTGCTCCAGTGGTGACCGATACGAGGGGCCACTTGCTTGTTGAAATTATGCGGCAATATTTTAGGTTATACTACCTGTTAACACAATGACCTTCATATCCAGCTATAGATACAACTTCCTTGCCCTCACCATTGTGTTCACCTGTGGCATGGTATTGCACACAAATTCATGTGAAATTTCACCTGAAACACCACTGATGGATTTCAGCATCGTGGCAGGAGTCACCACATCCGGATTGTAGATATATACAGGCAGAAGGTGCGCCAGTCACCAGCCTGCTGTGTTTGGATTGCACTGGCAATAAATGGGCCACCTGTTTCAGGATATAGTCGCTGCAGATCGGCAATCCTCTGTTCTGGATGCCGCGGCTCCAACAATGCCGGGACAGGTTGCACTATATGGAGATGCGGCTGCGTTTGTCATGCTGCATCCGAACTACCCCCCCCAACACAACGATGTTAGCGTGCATCTCCCAAGCTATTGCCAAATTGAGTATAAAAGGATAATAATGATTATCCTGTAGCATTCTTTTCTGTGTACCGGGATATTATTGGGCACACAAAATATATATTTATCCGAGTATATCTGTGGCAAATCTTACCATGGCGTATTTATAAAACAGTGGATAACACTGAAACCAGCAATTTATCTATCGTTGTTCCTGTCTATAACGAAGCGGGCAATATCGAAAAGCTATATACCGAATTGGAACAGCAGCTCCCAAAAACGGGGCTAACGTGGGAGATCATTTATACTGACGATGGTAGCAGTGATCAAACATGGGATCTTATTCAGGCACTGCGGGAAAAGGATCTTCGCGTAAAAGCTATTCGGTTATCCAGGAACTTTGGTCATCAATACGCATTGTTCGCCGGCTTGTCTTACGCTACGGGTGATGCAGTCATCTCAATGGACGGGGATATGCAACATCCGCCCGATGTTATTCCACAGATGGTTGAAAAATGGAAGCAGGGAAACAAGATCGTGCATACTGTCCGGAAGGATTCCGAGGATATTTCATTATTCAAACGGCACTCATCACGACTCTATTATCAAGTATTCTCTTACCTGAGCGGCGTAAAAATTGAAATTGGAATGGCTGACTTCCGGTTATTGGATCGTCAGGTCTTGGACCATATTCTGCAATTCCGTGAAGAAGGCCTGTTTTTAAGGGGTATTGTGCAGTGGGTCGGTTTTCCGAGTACAAAAGTAACTTTTCAAAGTAACAATCGTTTCAGTGGCAGTAGAAAATACACCCTGAAGCAGATGATAAAGCTTGCCTGGACCGGCATTACTTCCTTCTCTGTTGTCCCGCTTCGCATAGGAATATTTATTGGTATTCTTACAAGCCTTATCGCGTTCACCGAGATGTTGTATGCGATTTATGCGAAGCTTTTCACAGATACTGTGGTTCCCGGCTGGGCTTCTGCTGTTTCTATTCTCTCGTTTCTGTTCGGAATACTTTTTATTTTACTTGGTCTAGTAGGTGAATATATCGGCAGAATACTAGTAGAGACCCGTGCCCGTCCACGATTTCTTGTGAGTGATACACTTGGACTTTCGCCAGAGTCCGAATAAATACATATGTCAAAAAAGTACAACGCCCTACTACGATACTTCGACTTCACTATTCTTGAAATTTCTACGCGATAAATTGCTGATTGAAAGATGGCGAGACCTGTTTCTCTCCATAACCAGCAGGAGTTATACAGCGTGAAACGATTAAGGGAGTACTTTGTATACTCACTGTCCCTGGGACTGGTCTTTTCTTTATGCAAATTGGTTTATATGGGCATGGTCGAACCCGCCGCGGTTACGTGGCTGGCCATATTACCAAACATCTCCGCCGACATACTGGCCGCGTTCATGCTCGGGCTCATTGTATTAATAAACAGGAAGGCCGCATTAATATTTGGGTATACAGGAATTGTATTCTATTGCTTATCCTGGTTTTATGGCGCTTTATTTGATGGTTTTCTGCACATCGAGGCATTTAATTTTGCTCAGGACGCGTTGCAATTTCGTGATTCATTCATAAGTGAAGTACGCTGGTGGATACTGCCAGCCATCCTGATGTTGTCGCTATTATTTAAAATATCTCTTAAACAAATTGACGAGCTATTTTCTTGCAACCCTCAAAAACACCAATGGGTAATTCCAGTAATTGTGCTATTAACAGCATCGTCTATCTACGTTGGGCAGAGTAAAGCGTCAGAAAGCGATATCAACCTTAATCCAGTGCTGAAACTGGTTAGCCAGGCATTGTATATGAGCCTTACAGACCGGGCCGGCAGCACCGGGGCAATCAAAACATCACCAGGGTCACAAGGATTCGATTTCAACTCACCATTTCCTGATTTATGGAAGTCGAATACCATAACATCGCCTGTTGGAATCAGGCCGGGTGACCCGCCGTTAAATGTGATAGTGATTCAGCTAGAGTCAACCGGCAACAGATCGAGGTATCGAGAAAACGCGCTCGTTACACCTAATTTTAATAAGCTGATGGAAAACGGTATATATTACCCAAACACATATGCGTCAATTATTCTAAGCATCAAGAGCATATTCTCACTGGTTACCGGGCACTATCCCAGTGCGGACTTGATGGCAATCACGGAAACAAGGCCAAATATTCCCATGAAAAGTATAGCGGAATATTTTAAGGAGAAAGAATACAAGACCGCGCTATTTCATGGCGGCAAGTTCAGTTTTTATAATAAACTGGCCTTCCTGAAAAATCGTGGTTATGGCGTACTTTATGACTCAACAAACATTCCGAACAGGGAGCAGTATGAAAAACAAAGTTGGGGAGTTGATGATGCAGCGATATTTGAATATTCCAAAACGTGGATAACTGAAAATAATAAACCGTTTTTTCTGCACCTCATTCCAATTCTACCCCATCATCCCTACAACATACCCAGCTCGAAAAAGAAAGCGTTTGTGGAAGAGACTGGCCTCGATCGCTATCATAATTCACTGCATTACGAGGACCAGTTACTGGGCGAGCTTATTACGTTTCTGCGAGAAAAGGGAATATTTAAAAACACATTATTTGTACTGGTTGGTGACCATGGAGAGGCTTTTCAACAACACAAGGGAAACTATATGCATTCTATAATGCTGTACGAAGAAAATGTAAACGTGCCACTTCTGTTTTCTTACAGCAGGTTTTTCCCAAAACCAGTCGTTGATAAAAGAATAGCATCGATTGTTGACGTTATGCCTACGATACTTGAACTGACCGGCAAGGACCCCAGCAGTTACGACGGTGACGGTAAGTCATTATTGACGAACTACTCCAGTCGAGTCGCGTATTTCGGGACATTTTTCAAGGGAACGACACTGGGATTGCGTGATCAGGAATACAAGTACATTTATGAAGCAGCGTCAGGAACCAGCGAGCTTTACAATTTACAGAACGACTCGGAAGAAAAGGTAAATGTAGCCCAGGAAAACTTGGGGCGGGTAGAAATCTACAAGTCAAAGGTATTGGCGTGGGCGGCGTATACGAAGAATAAAATCAATAATTACAGGCCCAGGGTATCGGCTACAGAAGCTGTCAATTTGATGGAGCTCCCTATTTCGTTTCATGCCCAGGACTATGGAAAATTACAGCACAACAAGACCGTAGATAACAAAACGTTTCAGATATCCGGCCAAACCTATGAAACACCGGGATGGGGGACCCATACAAATTCGGTAATTGAGATCGACGTTTCAGATTATGAAGGTTATATCCTGGATATCAAATTGGGACGGGATGAAGAAGCAACGGCTATGGTAAAGGGTGAGATACACGGACAGATACGCCTCGATGGCGTGATCGTCTATGAATCAGGACCGATTCACTCCTATGAGCCACCTGTCCACATCCAGTTGCCTATTAGTGGCAACCGCCTCAGCCTTTTAACGTTAAAAGGAGATGATGGTGGCCACGGGGACCACGCAGACTGGCTGGAGCCGAGACTTTTGCCGCCACAGTAGATTACGGGTATCAAAGAAATATTTACCGGATTGGGAACATATTTGGCCAAGAAAACACCTGAGCAATATTATTGCTTTTTTCACTGTACCTGGATCAACAATTATACCTAACGAGCACATTTCTTATTGAATAAAATCAGTTGTTTTGAGTTATGAGCGCAAACAACCGCATAACTTTTATAAGCAAAAATCATCACTGCTGTCCCGTTAACATTTCATCGTCATGCCGGAAACGGCGCAGCCGTTATCCGGTATCCGGTCAGTCATTGAAACCCCTGGATGACTCGCTGCGCTCACCCTGCGGGCCGCCCTCCGGGCGTTCAACGCGCTTCGCGCTTTTGTCCGGATCTCCACTTC
>JBDLIH010000015.1:0-47792 GCA_039714975.1 Pseudomonadota bacterium | reverse complement strand
GATGCGGTTCATCCCCGCGTACACGGGGAACACCTCATCCAGGCTGACCGGCTCGGCGGCTGGGCCGGTTCATCCCCGCGTACACGGGGAACACTCGGAGAGGGTGACACAACATGGACGAACGTCCGGTTCATCCCCGCGTACACGGGGAACACGTCAGGTCAAGGTCGAGGTCAATGGCCACAAACGGTTCATCCCCGCGTACACGGGGAACACTCGTACCCTACCGCACCCAGGTAATCCACACGCGGTTCATCCCCGCGTACACGGGGAACACATGTCATCCATCGGCATTGTGAGGTTCTTTGCCGGTTCATCCCCGCGTACACGGGGAACACCACAGAGAAAGCTTACGTCGCTATGCTTGTATCGGTTCATCCCCGCGTACACGGGGAACACACTTATGAATCGGATAGGTCCATATCTGGTTTCGGTTCATCCCCGCGTACACGGGGAACACATCGTCGGGAGCCTACAAGAGGCATTGAATAACGGTTCATCCCCGCGTACACGGGGAACACAATACCACGACTGACGATGGGTGGTCCGAGGTCGGTTCATCCCCGCGTACACGGGGAACACCGTTACATCGGCAGGCTGGTTTTCAACCGTTACGGTTCATCCCCGCGTACACGGGGAACACCTCATGAGGCCTGATGCGGTTGGCCCAGGTCACGGTTCATCCCCGCGTACACGGGGAACACGTGACATGCTCATACCCGATTCCCTGTGGGGGCGGTTCATCCCCGCGTACACGGGGAACACACCAACTCTAACTTGTTGGTTTCTCTTTAGAATACGAACCGTAAATATTCTACCAATTGTTAAAGAACATTTTCTCCATCCTGAGGGAGAAAAGAGACCAGGCGAAGGCCATCCAGTTCAACCGGGATACGCCGGTTTTCACCCGTGGTCTGGAAGTCATAACCCGACTCCGTATTTGTAGCCCATGCCATTACGATATTACCTTCTTCATTGAATGCTTCGCACTGTTCCCAAATCATTTCACGTACGCGTCTCGACACATCGCCAAGATAAACACCTGCCCTGACCTGGAGCAACCAGACCGCAAGTCTGCCGCGCAATCTGGGTGGAACATTCTCGGTTATAACCATGAGCATAGCCATCGCTATCCGCTCCGATGTCCCATGTCACCGATACTGTCTGCAGATGGTATAGCTGGTGGGACAGATTCTTTTGGCGCTTTCGGTGGCTCGATATCACCGGCTGCCAATATTTCCTCAATTGTCGGGATAATTTTCTTCAGTATGTGCTGTTCCCTGAAGATATCACGGCAAGCCAGCCGCACCCTGCGGTCAGGTTCTCGTGGATTCTCTGCTGCAACCTTAAAAGCCATGGGCATCACATCATCAAACTTGAAGACATCCGCGATATCATAGACGAAAGAGAGCGGTTTCCCGGTATGAATAAAACCAACAGCCGGCGCATAACCTGCTGCCAGTACTGCGGCTTCAGTTATTCCATAAAGGCAGGCAGTTGCCGCACTGACACAACGATTGACAATATCACCTGCTTCCCAGTCTTTTGGGTCATATCGCCGCCCTTTCCATTCAACACCAAAACGTTTTGCCAGAAGCTCATAGGTTTTACGAACGCGAGCACCCTCAATACCGCGCAACTGTTCTACGCTGCGCCTGGCAGGCGGTTCTTCACCAAACCGCATTGCATACATCTTGCGGACAACCTTGAGCCTCAGGTCATCATCGAGCGCAAGCTTTGCCTGATACAACAAGCGATCCGCGCGTGCCCCGCCTGGCTGCCCGGAGGCGTACAATCTGACACCCGCCTCACCTACCCAAATCAGCAATGTACCAACTTGCGCTGCCAGTCTCGCGGCTGCATGTGAAACACGTGTGCCAGGCTCGAGCATAATGCAGGCAACCGAACCGATCGGAATATGCGTGCGCACGCCATTATCATCGATTAAAACAAAGGCGCCATCCTTGACGTCAATTTGACCATACTGCAAAAATATCATGGAAACGCGTTCTTTCATGGGAATGGGTTTTAGTGGTATGAAAGGCATGACATCCTTGTGGCGGAACAACTATTTCAATAACTGAAAAGTGTCAATTCGTCCCGCCTTTTTATCGAACGTCACCGTTACCTCACATCCATTCTCCTGGTGGATTCTGCCGATCAGGCAATCCGAATAGTTTGAGCTGCTGTTCTGATAATCCGATAATGCCAGCCAGGCAACGGTATGGTTTTCCACGACAAGTTCTGCCGTTGACAGGACTTGCTGCAAGACACCGGAAATCACATCCCTGCTGTAACCATATGCACGCGCCAACACCCATGCGACCTCGACCAGAACAATGAAAGAAATATAGCCGGGTGTGTCCGCTGTGCACTTCGACTCGATTAGCCGGGTGGCAATGCCAGCCTGTTTGGGATCATCCTGAACGATATAGCGAATAAGCACATTGGTATCCAGACCGATCATTTGGCACCGGCTTCCTCGGCAATGGCCTCTTCCATGTCTTCGAGACTCACCGCCTTCTTTGGCGGCGGCACCATGCCTCTTAACTGGGTAACCGGGCTGGTAATCGGAATGACCAATACATTGCCGCTCTCATCGACCACGAACTCCACCTTGTCACCGGTTCTCAAATGCATGAGATCCCTGAGTTTCTTTGGCAGCGTGATCTGCCCCTTGCTAGTGAGCGTGGCTTGCATAACTTACATACACCTTATTTCCTTACATTATGGTAAGGAGTATAGTCGGTATTTATGCTCTTGCCAAGGAAAGGAGACCGCAGCCGAAGGCTTTGGCGGGGCCGACGCCATGCAGGATACATTCACATAGTTGCTCACTACTCTGAATCCGTAAGTTTCCGCGAAAAGCATAAGTCTGTATTTTTCCTAGGTGTTTATTTTTGCGGAAATTCAAAGGAAGCTGTTTGTCGATTTCCAGCATCTCAACCGTGGCAGCTTTAGCCAATTTGCGTTTTAGCCATTCCACCTGATCCCCTTCTTTGATGAGAGGTACACGGCATTTTTTTACCTCACCGTTTCTGTCCAGTCTTCCGTGTTCATCTTTAATCGTCTTGATAGGATTGGCAATCAGGTAAAAGTGTAGCCGGCTGCCTACTTCGGGTAATTCAAGCTTCAACCTTTTTGTTGCCAATAAACGAATACCCTCGAGACCCTCTAATGGCTGTCGGTGTGACTGTATTAACACCTGAGCCTTGCACGAAGCCCGCTTTTCAATTCTGAATAGAAAATCCCGGTCTTGCTCCGGTGCTTCTGGAAAAGCTTGCCAAATAGAGCGATGGATTTCATATGGATTATGTAGTTTCTCGCCAGTCAATAATAATCTACTCAGATACATTGATATTTTCCTTCCCATAAACATAAACCATACGGGTGGAGAACTGCCGGGGCTGTTTGGATAACGGCACATCACGCACGCGATGGCGATGTATATTTCCGCTTGAAGCTTCTGGTAATTTCTCTTCACTATAGATCACGCCGATAGCTGGCTCTACAAGTTGCAACGCTTCATTTGCATTGATCGCTTGAATACGATCTTCGAACAGTGGGCGTGTCAACGGGCAGCTGCGTCTACCAAGAAAGGGCGTGTAGTGCGGTTTATTGATGGTGGCTTGAAGTGCATCCAGCGAGAATGGAGCATTCTCAGTGTTCCAGATAGCTACGGTAAAAGTGGCATCGAACAGGTATTCGCGCCATGTTTGAATCGTATCCAGTGATTTCAAACCGACATAATCAGCCCGAGCATCCTTAACAGTATGGTAATCGGTCATCTTTATGACATTACACAACTGCCATTCAAAATCGCCTTTTTTCCAGACCGGTTTCATCCCATCCTGCCTGACTGCGTACTGAAAACTGTCTGCCAGTTCTTGTTGACGTGCCTGGTCTTTACGATCAATCCCCAAACACGCCCCCAATAGACCGATTAACGCGCTACGGGTCGGAAAATTGGTGGAGGGACGCAAACCTTCAAACGTGTGCTCACCCCATGCTTGCATGACTCCCTGTAATTTCAGGATTAAATGATCACGCATGGTTACTCTCCATCATTTAGTACCCAGTTTTTCAGTGCCTCCAGAGACTCCTGCTTGGTAATGTCTGCAGGTAATCCCAAATCATTATCCAGAGTAAATTCAGCGCACAGTTCATTCAGACCGTAGCCTTTATGCACTTTGCTCCAGTAGGTGTTCAGGGATTCCAAGGATGGCTTCAGAAAACCACTTTTAGCTCTTACCGGATTTTCAAATGCATTCGCCAGAGAAACAGGCAGGTCGGAGAATGAAACCAGAGCCAAATCAGCCAGATTGTGGGCGGCAAAGCTTTGTTGTTTGGCGGAAGGTACAATGGTTGCCAGCATGTGGAGTACATGAGCCGCGACTTCCAGCGCCTGCTCGCGGCTTGCACCACCCATATTTTCCTGTAACTGCCTGATATTCAGGCTGGCGTAACGATAAAACACACCGCTGGAGAATTCCTGTGTATCAAGGTGGCCCGAGCCTTGCTCGCCTTTCCCCTCTTCTAATGCGCCGACTTTACGGAGATCCTTTTCTTCCTGAACGAGATCGTCGACGGCGGTAAACCAGTCTATATCCGAGTCATCGACTTCATGGGTGGTAATGGAATGAGCGATTGCCAATGAACCATCAATATTGGTCATCAAGCCAGAAGTCGCCATACGACCGGATAGGGCAATATCTACCGCTGTACTTGCTGCCTGTAAAAAAGCAGCTGAATCTTTGGAAATCTGCTTTTCCAATTTTTTTGCGTCAATATCATCATCTGCATCAGCAATGGCCTGGCAATAATGAGCAACTTCCTCAACAGCCCATGGAGCCACGGCTACCCCTTTACTTGGCAAGTCAGACAAACCGCTTTTCCCGGAAATCCACTCCAAAGCATGGATTACCTGTGCCTCGGAGAACCTGCCTTCAAGGGATTTAACGTATTTAGCCTGTAGCTTGGCTAACTCTCGTGTGCGATCGGATGGTTGCCCAAAATGCTCCACATAGTAGTCGCTCTTGCGCATGGCACGTTTCAGGCTTTGGCTGGAAATCCGCACGCGGCGCTTGCCACCGAATACAGCGTTTTTCTGCATGTTCATGTCGTCCCTGTTCAGGCAGGACGGACTGTGAGAAATCAGGACGTGAAAATTGATAAAATTATGTGGCATGATAAATCCTCAGAACGGTTTAATCGTGTTGATTCAGAACGAAATCTTCCATCAGGCTACGTTTGCTGGATTTATTCCAGAACCAAACTTGATTAGCCATATGTTGCCAACTCACACTGGGTTCAACCTGATTTAATACCCGGCGTAACTGAATGACATCAGATGGGTAGTTGGCGCGAACAATCTGGAAAAGGCGCTTTTCATTGACATTACCAGACAGGGCCAGTGCTTTTCCCAGACTGTGCTCACCTTTGTTTTCGATGTGATTTACCAGGAAAACCAGTCTCTGCCAGCGTCGTTTTTCCCAAGGTGGCAAATCAATTCTCCAGCCAAATGGCTCAACCAGACGGTAAAATGCGGGTATTTCCAGTAATTCATCCGGCTTGATGACACGGCGAATCTCTGCTGTTGCTCCTGGTCGTTTATTTAGGCTTTGCCATATGGCGTAAAAGCCTGCGAAGTCAGGGTGTCCTTTATTCATGCGGCATCCTTTTCGGGTGGTGTGATGCGAATTTCTTTCATGTGTTTCTGCAGACTACGACGGGAAATCGTCAGCGTGCGAAACAGCTCAATATCGTGTTCGTAGGGGGAAGTCAGTTCGGCAAAAATGGATTCACAGATTTTTTTAAGTTGCGTATCGAGATCAAGGTAAGTGGGCGTTGTGTTCTCAAAATCTATATTAGCTAGAGAGCGCAACATTACATCTTCAGAACGGCGATAGAATTGGATTTCACCCATTTCATGCAGATCCAACCCCGCACCCTTCAACTTACGGTTCTTTTCCTTGATACCCATCGAACAGACATACAGTTTTTTCCGTAAGGCAGTTTTATACTTCAGGCCATGTTCAACCAGTTGATGCACTGCAGTCGTGTGAGATTCCCAACCCTGACTCAAGGTCAGCACCTCATGACGGCGCTCCAGAATGGAAGCCTGATTATTGCGGTAACCGCCAACCAGCAACTCCAGTTTCTGCGAGTTTTTCCCCAAATACTGTTGAAGTTGCTGGATGATGAACGCGGGTTTTTGTGCATCTTTACTTTTGCCCACCTGGTCCAGGTCGCGTTTTACAACATAGCGGCTTAACTGTGTCCAGGCAGGAATGGGTTGGGTAAAGCTGACATAACGAGATCCTGCTTCGCCTTTCTTCACCGTCATAACTTGTGGGGAATGTGGATGTTCCCACAGACCATCTATCGTGTAGTTAAACTTGGCCTTCTTGAAACCCGTGTAGAGCTTGTCGGCATGATGACCACAGCAACTGCATTGGCCAAATATTTCAGGTGTTGCCAGTTCTGTGTGTCCCGGTTGCCAGAATAACCCTCGTAGCAAACCGATGCTTTGTGCAGGAATAGACACTTTTTCCTTAATCGGCTCAACCCATGTCGGTGCTTGCGCTGCCTGATTTCTCCAATCGGGCAAATACATATCCAGAGATTCTTCTGACAGCACATTCATCCAGATGGTCGAACGCAAATCGTAACCTTGAGCGAACGTGGAAACAGGGCAACTACCGCGAATACCGTATTTGAACCCGCCACCATAGCTAGGGGCATTATTCGCGAGGTTATACAAGGCGATAGCCACACATCCAAAACACAAACCTTCAGCCAAACCAGCCTCATTCACGAAACGGCTATTGGTTGAGCTATCAAGCCCCGCAAGCAGTTTATCCATAGGCGTTACATCTTTGGCCTGTACTCCTTTAACCTGCATAAACGGGTGGTCGGCATGGTCAAGTTGAAACCATTTTTGATATTTACTAATAGCTGTTTTATATTCTTCCTCGTCGATAAGTACGGCTTGAACAAATCTTGCTCTTTCCCACCATTGTTTAGCGTCCTTGGGCGCAAGTAATACTTGCGCTAAACAAACCACCAATTGCAATGCTGCCAGCTCCATATCATCACGGGGCAGCGCTAGTTCCCACATTTCATTTCCACAAAGCAGTGTCCGTAAACTGATTTGCCTTACTTCATCTGATCGTTGAAGTCGGACAGGGATCCAGTCATCGGCCAATAAATTCATAATGCACTCATCAAGATTTGATAGTAATAACCAGTAAGATCACCAGCGCCATGAATACAGTTGCTAATGAAAAAAATGCGATCCCTTTTTCCGATGCCCCATTTAACGCACTGACAATCTCTCTTAAAAAATGCAATAAACGGTCCACGGAAACACCCATTGGTTGGAATTTGCGCCACAGAGTAGAAACTCCAATGTCACATGTCAACCAAGTGTTCCTAAATACTGTTTAAATTAATAATATTTCATATTAGACTATCCTTGTTCCCCGTATACACGGGGATGAACCGTGTTCATAAATACTGAATATTTATCAGTGAGTTATGTTCCCCACATTTGTGGGGATGAAAGAAAGGTGTGTCGGTAGATATCAATAGTCACGCCTCTCCAATCCCCAATATGGGTGATAACTGAGTTCAATATCGTTGCGCGTTACTCGCAAATAATCGCCGTCCGTCTGCATCGCCAACCAGATGTATCCGTTTTCATCTTGTTCCGGCAAGAACCCAGTACGTCCCTTTCCCCAGCTATTTGGTGCGCCTACTGTGCTCATTGACAAGGCTTCAGCCTGTCGCCATTCATCAAGTGACTCAAAAATTACCCCACTTAACAGCAACATTCCTTCAGGTGTTTCAAGACACGGAACGACACTCAGACTGAATTCACCGTCACGAGTTACAGCCCGAATTTTTTCGTCGCTATCATTCAAAGAGGCATCGTCTGCCCATTTGAGCATTTGCCTTGCGGCAACACGCTTTTTCCACGTCTTGTCTTCAAATTTACTGAAGCCATCTTCAACTTCTGCTGGCTCGTTTCCCCATGCCTCGTTCTGATACACAGTTTCAATCCACTCCCGATAGGCTACCGGAAATTTTATGACCTGTTCAGGGCAATCATGTAATTTCCGGGCAGTACGCCACATGACGCGGGTATTGGAATAAATCAGCCCATGAGTGCCATAGTCATGACCAAGAGGCAACAGTATGGTGCAAAGAGGCGTTTCAAACCCTTGAGGCCGCTTGCGTTCATGGCGGTGCAAACGCCCCATGCGCTGAAACAGCAAATCAACCGGACATAATTGGGTAATCAACCAATCAAAATCGACATCCAGAGACTGTTCAATCACCTGAGTAGCCACCAGAATCCTTCCCTGATGGCGTTCGCCTTCTTCACCGAAGTACTCAAGCACGAGGGCTTCTTTGTGTTGACGGTGAGTCAGGCAGTAGCGGGCGTGGAAGATATCGGTCTCAATACCAAGCCTCCTCTGTTCCACCATTGCCTGTAGCTGCTTCGCCAGTTGCTGAGCCACATCGACTAGGTTGCAGATAATGGCGACCTGCGCTCCGTCTTCTGCCGCCGAAATAATACGTTGGCAAAGCGCTTCATCCGGCAGTAAATGCTCATCTTCATTCAACTCGAATGAAACCTCACGCTTTGGCGGAAGCTGGCTATCTGGCAAAGTAAACTGTTTGGCCTGCTGGCCATCCGAATACGAAATCATGGGATAGGGAGCCAGTTCTGTTGGTTCCGACGGTTTAACTCCGCTGGTTGCAAGCAAATTATTTTTCAATGTTTGTGGTAGCGTGGCAGATAGCAGAATGCTTGAGCCACCTGTGGCCTGCTGTTCTCGCAATACGGCTTCCAGCAAACCGTACATGTACGCATCATAAGCATGAACTTCATCAACAATTAGCACGCTGCGACCCACACCAAAGCCACGCACAAAGCGATGTTTGACAGGCAACACTGACACCAGAACCTGATCGACTGTGCAAATGCCGATCTGTCCCAGAAATATGCGCTTACGGCTTTGCCCCAGCCATTCATTGCATTGCGCCCAGGCTTCTTCATTTTCCTGTACCGTTTTACCGACCTGCTTAAGAGCCAGAAAATCTTCGTTGAAGTGGGCATTACCATGCGCCAATAGTAAGTTGGGGTTTTCCTCGAATAGGATGGTTGCCAGTTTTTCCAGCCGTTTCAGCATGGCATTGGAGGTGGCCTGCGTTGGCATGGCGAAAACGATACTGTCGGCATGATTGTTTTCGAGCAAGCGCCAGGCATAGGCCAGTGCCATTTCCGTTTTACCGGAACCAGTCGGTGCTTCTACGATGGTCAGTCCGGGTTCTGCAGACAATTCATTAACCAAGGTCTGCACCTGCCTGGGTTGCCTGTCTTTATCAAGCAGCGCCTTCACACTCTGATAAGATTTTGCCTGCCCACCAATACCTGAAAGCTTGAATACATGTAGCGCATCCTGCTGACATTTTTCATCAAAATAGGCTTTTAACCCTCCCATCGTTGTTGGTTCCGACTTGTATCTAAAATTCTCTTCGTCGGAACGCGACCCCAACCAATCTGACACTGAACAAAAGCCCGCAAGCATCGGAGATGGTTGGGGTGGGATGTCATCAAGGGATAGACCTGCCGGTTTCAGAAATATTTCTTCCAGAGTTGCTATCCATTCCAGCCGTGCGGCCTTGTCTTGCTTGGCAACACTCTTTGACACAGTGCTGTGTAAAGCCATCCTCGTTTCCGAAGGCATCATACTCTCAGAATAAACAAAGCCGTGATGTCCAGCGACAGCCTTTACCCACGTCAGTCCCGCATCTTCTGAGGTAGTCTCAGTGTTTTCATTAATGTCCATCATTATATTGAAAGCATCAGAATCATCATCCGAATCATGATCACGATCAAACCAATACAGTCCTGCGGTGCCATGATCATAGGTTTTACAGGCGTCAACTGTTGGCATTACCACGGCTTTAAGATTCAATTCGCTCTGCAGAATTTTCCACACATTTAGTGCTTTCCGCTGGAAACGTATATCAAACTTTCCATAATCGTGAATGGAAATGTAAAACAGAACCCATGCCTTGATCTGATCATTTGATAAGTCTGCTGCTTTCCACAAGAAGCTGTTTCGTATTGCTTTACTTTGATCCCACCAAACACTGGCAACTGCAGCAACATCAAAGGAGTGGTAAGGCAGCAAATGAAACGCCGAGTAACTTTGACCGGCCGGTACTTTTTTCCATTGATGCTTCTCAACTCGCCGCATCAACTCTTTCAGGGAAATTCCATTACGTTTGGCAATATCTTCATCGGTCCCGTTAGACAAACAATAATCAACTTCAATGAGCTGTTTTGCCTTCCCCCAATACCTGAAATATGACTTCTGGTTTCTCAAGTCGGTCATTCTCCAACGCTGATTACAGTGCCATTATCCCTATGTCCCTTGTCAAAACCTGACCAAGCGCTAGCCATACTGCGCAATCGCGCTTTGCAACCTTTCAGTAATATAATTCTGTAACCTTTTCGGTGACTTAACATACATATCCGGTCCGTATTTGAGGATATCCATCATCAGCTCGCGCGGGTCGTTGTACGGGATTCTCAGTTCATAGCTGCCATCGCTGAGCGTTTCGCCGGTCTGTTGTTGAAACTATCAAGCGGACCATGCCGGTAGAAGGCAGGTGAAAACAAGCCGAAATCTCTTTCATTTTTTGCCTTCTGTTTGTGAATAATTCCCTTGAGGCTCCTTTACCGGTAATCCCTCTTCGTGATAGGTCCTGGGTGCATTGACCAGCCAGTTACTTGTTTCCGCCAATGTTTCCAGCGCTTCGAAACGCTCTTTTGGGCTGAGTTTGAGGGATTGCTTCAATTGCGCCTTGCGGCTGCCTTCCCAGGTCGCGTTGTCCCAGTCCTGGTTCTTGTCGTTAGTCATCTTTTCGGGTTTCCTCCAATATCCAGGCCAGGTGCTGTATGTCGTCCTTGTCCCGGTCACGGCCTGCCTGTTTTTTCATTTCGATCAACGTGCGGATGCTGACGATTTTGACGGTGAGATCCTGATCAAGCTCGACGTCGGTGGCCCGTTGGTATTCCGTGTCAAAATCGAAGGGCTCGGTGATAAAAATGTCCAGTGTTGTATCCGGGTGCTGCTCGCTCACCATAGCGAGCACTTGCATATGTCTGGTTTCGATCCATTCCTTGCGTTTGTCGGTATTGGCGAAGTCTTCCACCGTGACGGGAATGTTGGGTCGATACCCGAGCTGCTCCAGTGCCTTTGCGGCATTGAGGATATTATCCTGACTGAGTTGTATCACTAAATCCAGATCCCGCGTCATGCGCTGGTAGCCATGAATATTCACTGCCACACCACCGGCAATCAGATACTTGATCCGGGCATGATTGAGCGCATGCAAAATGGCTCTCAGACTGCTGATTTTCATGTTTGCTCCTCTGGATGACCGGTCCGGCCGATTTTCGTTCGTACCTTGCCCCGGAATCTGAACTACGGTTCTTGATTTTCCAGGTTGGTCATTTTCCAGTTTTACCTGCAGCCTCATTACCCATAATGGCCCAATTCAGAACCTGACCACCCTGGCGGTATTGTTCTGCTGCATTTTTGAGTCGTTTTGTTACGGCATTTTGCAGGCTTTTCGGTGACTTAACCACCACATCAGGCCCATACTTGAGGATATCCATCATCAGCTCACGCGGGTCATTGTAAGGAATTCTCAGTTCATAGCTGCCGTCGCTGAGCACTTCGCCGCTCTGCTGTGGATGCCATTGTTCATCGGCGACCCAGCGGGCGGCGCTGGGGGAGAAATGCAGCACTGCTGTATGTTTCGGTTGCCCGGAAAATATGCCGTAGGAAGATGCCAGTTGCTGGTCCAGTTCTTTCTGGCTGAGGCGTTTTGCCTTTTTACCCATTTCAATGACGGGATGCATACGGTCCAGCGCAAAGGTGCGTAGCCCGTTCTTCATGTGACACCAGGCATCCAGATACCAGTTGCTGCGGTAATAGACCAGGCGTTGTGGTGAGATGATACGTTCTGTGGTTTTGTCGCGTTCACGCCCGTGATACAGCACCTTGACCTGTTCACCTCTCAGCAGCGAACTGGCGAGCTTTCTGAAATTTTGTATATCAGACGGCCGCGCCGCCATTTGCAGAATTCTTATACGCTCATGTATCGCCGGGCGCTGAATATTCTGCTGTTCCAGCAACCTTTCAATGCGCGCCTTGATTGGTGCGATATGCTCGGCGAGCAAACCCGGCTGCAGAGTAGTCAGCAGGTGGTGTGAAACCAGCAAGGCGTATAGTTCCTCCGGACTGAACCAGAAACCGGGCAGTTCGAAGCTGTCATTCTGATGGCGATCATAGTACCAGCCATTCAGTGCCTGATCGTATTCCAGCGGTGCGCTTAGTCTGTCACGGAGGAATCGCAGTGTCCGCCGGGCCGTGGAATCTGAACACTCCAGGCGATCGCACAAGCGTTCTATTGAGACAGGTGTGCGCCGGTTGCTTAATATTTTATGCAGCACAAATATCCGGTCTATTTTTTCCATTACCACCCCCCGTCTTGATCATACTCACATATTAAATGAATACATGCTCAGGCATGATTACTGATCCACTATATTTTCAGGTAGCATCATGAAATCGAATTACTCAGTACTCCACCTCAACCGGGATTCGACGCCCGCCAGACTGAGTGGCAAGGCCACAAACACGGCTGTTATTGATCTTGATCAAGGCCAAAAAGCCTGGCTGATAAGACAATCACCACGCATACAACCTTCCCGACCAATTCGGAAAAAGCACCGCCAAGACAAACCATGACTGATTCCCCTGAGAAAGCCCCGCTGTTTCCCCGTCTGCTGTCATTACCCATTGCTCTCGTTCCGGACAGGGTGCACAGCACGACGGTTGTCACCGTCCTTAACCGGGTCTTTGCCAACGCCTTGCGCGACGGCGAACTGGACTACCTGCAAGACCGCACTGTGCGCATTCGCATCCGGGACATGCAGCTGACCTTCTGCATTACCCTGCAACAAGGCAGGCTGGTGGCCAGCCGGGAGAAGAACATGCCGGACCTGTCCATCACCGGCACCCTGCACGCTTTCCTGCTGCTTGCCGCGCGGTATGAGGATACCGATACCCTGTTTTTCCAGCGGCGGCTACAGATGGAAGGCGATACGGAACTGGGTCTGGAAGTTAAAAACTTCCTCGACGGGCTGGATGTGGATTCATTCTGGCTGCCCCGACGAGTTTGCAGCATGGCGCAGAAAGCCCTGCCGTTCTATGAGCGTACCTTCAGCTAATACGCCAGCAATCTTTATCCAGGAAAACGCTGGATCCCGGCATGCGCCGGGATGACGAGAAAGGAATTAATCAGGTGCAGGAGCGGCCCTGGCCGCGAACAGATGCGGAATCCCTGTTCGCGGCCAGGGCCGCTCCTGCAGGTATCCTAGGTATCAGCAATTCGCTGATAATAGCGTAGTCGGTAAAGTTGCCTGGTGTGCTCATCATCGTCGTCGAATCCGGAACGGTCATGCAGGACATTGTTGCTGATCAGTCCCTGGCCGGGTTGCAGTGTGGCGCGATAGATGTAGTGCGAGGATGACTCCATGAAATCGTTCAGGGCCTCGACTGCTGCCCGGGTAACCGGGTCCGGGGACCACTCGATACTGCGGGTACGTGCGGTATAACGCATGTGCAGGCTGCCATCCTCCAGTACCGAAAATACCGGGCCGCTGCGCGCCGGACGCAGCTGTTCACCGTTTTCGTTGTTCGGCGGGATGGTCATGACCTGTGTGGCCATCAGCGCACGGATATAGTCCGGGTTGGTGTCACGCAGATGTATATAGGCGATTTCATGATCCAGCAATGCATTCTCACCACCACTGGCTGCTGCCGAGACGCAGTGCAACTGCAGCCCGTGTATCTGGCGCTCCGGCAGATTGTAATAGCCATCGGTGTGCCAGTGGATGGGGCGGTTGGTATAGGGAATGTAGCCACTGCGCCACTTGCCCTCCACAACCTTCAGGGACGTCACGCCGTCATCATCGGCACCCATGTTGCAATCCAGTTCGGTCAGCCCGAATCGCTTGCCCAGTGATTTGGGTATCGCCTTGTCCGGGTCGCTGCCGGTGGAGCCGGCATAGATAGCCATGTTGGTCTTGCGACAGCGTTCATGGAGGGCCTCAAATTCTGCGCTTGTTAGCTGGCGGGGGTCATGGATCTCAACGATCAGATCTTCAACCCGCTCGGGATAATTCTCCAGCTTGTATTCCCGCCATACCTGGTAGGCGGTATCGTTGTCGGGATTGAACGGGTTGTCCACTTCGTATTTCCTTGCATGCATGGCACTGCTCCGGATTGCAGTTGATCAGGTAATTCCCAGTTGGTCCCACAATGTGTCGATACGGTGTATTACTTTATCCGACATGCTAATGGGTCGGCCCCACAGCCGGCTGGTTTCCGCCGGCCACTTGTTGGTGGCATCAAAGCCGATTTTCGATCCCAGCCCGGAAACCGGGCTGGCAAAATCAAGATAATCGATGGGTGTATTTTCCACCAGCACGCTGTCGCGCACGGGGTCCATGCGGGTGCTGATTGCCCAGATCACTTCACTCCAGTTGCGCACGTTGATGTCGTCATCGGTGACGATAACAAACTTGGTATAGGCGAACTGGCGCAGATAGGACCACACCCCGAACATGATGCGCCGGGCATGTCCCGGGTAGGCCTTTTTAATACTGACCACGGCGATCCGGTAGGAACACGCCTCCGGCGGCAGATAGAAATCGACAATCTCCGGGAACTGTTTCTGCAGCAGCGGGATAAAGACTTCATTGAGCGCCATGGACATCACGGACGGTTCATCGAAGGGTGCGCGGCCCATGTAGGTGCTCGGGTAAATCGGATTATCTCTGTGCGTAATGCGCTCGACAGTAAACACCGGAAACGTTTCAACGCTGTTGTAGTAGCCGGTATGGTCGCCATACGGACCCTCCTCGGCCTCCTCGCCCGGCTCAATAAACCCCTCGAAGATAAACTCGGCCGTTGCCGGCACTTGAAGATCACCGGCATGGGATGGCGTCACCTCGGTCTTGGCACCGCGCAGCAGACCGGCAAACTGGTATTCCGACAGGGTGTCCGGGATCGGGGTGACAGCTGCCAGTGTCGTGGCGGGATCGGCACCCAGTGCGACGGCCAGCGGAAAGCGCTCGCCCGGGTGTTCCTGTTGCCATTCACGAAAATCGATAGCACCGCCTCGGTGCGGCAGCCAGCGCATGATCACCTTGTTGCGGTCGATTACCTGCTGCCGGTAGATACCGATGTTCTGCCGCTTTTTGTAAGGCCCCCGGGTAATCACCATCCCCCAGGTGATCAGCGGTCCGGCGTCCTCGGGCCAGCAGGTCTGGACAGGTAGCATCGACAGATCCACGTCAGACCCCTCGATAATATTCTCCCGACAAGGCGCACGCTTCACCACCCTGGGATTAACATCGCGCAGTTTCCTGAAGGTGGGCAACTTGCCCAGCATATCGCCCAGCCCCTCGGGCAGTTCGGGCGCCTTGAGGAAGGCCAGCACCCGCCCGACTTCACGTAATGCCTCCACCGAGTCGGCTCCCATGGCCATGGCGACCCGTCCCGTGGTGCCAAACAGATTACCCAGTACCGGGATGGATGAACCTTTCGGCCTGTTGAACAACAATGCCGGGCCGCCCGCTTTCAGTGTGCGATAACAGATTTCGGTCATTTCCAGCCGGGGATCGATTGCCTGGTGGATACGCTTCAGTTCACCGCGCGCCTCCAGGGCCTTGAGAAAATCGCGCAGGCTGCGGTATTGCATGGTGCTTGCCATCACGGCACTGCCTGTTGCCGGGTTTCGTCCATGCCGGCATCACCAAACCAGTAACCATTGCAGGGACCAACGGGCATGAGCCTGTCGAGCTGTGTTTCGGCCTCAGTCACAGAGATGCCACCCCGCAGGCAGCGGTGGAAGGTGTCGATGATGACTTCCGTGTGTCTTGATTGCGGACTGATGCGCAGCACATCCACCTGCAGTTGCCTGAGGTCATCCAGTTCGCTGACCAGGTTCAGGGTGCGGGCTGACTGGGTCTGGATACCGTTCAGCACCAGGAAGGATTCGTCCTCGCGCGTGGACAGCAGCAGGCCATCGGGGTAATCCAGGCAGCGGAACTGGCAATCATCCTTGGGCAGGTTATGGGCGCGTGCCGTAAAACAGCGTGCCGACCAGGCGAGCGGCAAGCGTCCAAATACAAACACCTCGGTTGCCACGCCTGCCGGGCGTTGTGCCTGCATATCCACCAGCGTGTCACGCGACAGTTCCACCGGCAGCACCCAGCGCTGCAGGCCGAGTCCGGCCAGCACGGACAGGGTGTGAGCATTATAGATATTGACTGACGGGCCGGTGACAAAGGACTTGTTGCCGGCCAGTTGCTGCACCGCTGCCATGTCGTTGGCCTCGATCATGAAGCCCTGTTCCCGGCACAGGTGTTTCAGGCTGGCGAGTTCCGAGCCTGCCTCCAGCAGGGTCAGGCTGGATAACACCACTTCCTTGCCGGCGGCCTGCAGGTCTGTAGCCAGATGCAGCCATTCGCTGGTTTTCAGGGGACGGCGTTTTGAACACACGGTCTCACCAAGGTAAACGATGTCCACCGGGGTAATGGCAATACGATCGTAGAACTCAAGCAGGGCTTCACGTGACCAGAAATAAGGGACCGGTCCGAGCGAGAGTTTCGGGGTGTCAGTTGTCATTATTGCCATGGCCGATGGTAGGCGCCCAGCGTGGTCTGGCTGCCTTCGGAGACTTTGGCGAGTTCGGCCATCCAGTCATCCTGTGGCCGGTAGTGTTCCGGGTCCTGCCGGCAGGCATCCAGTGCCGCCCGCCATACCTTTGCCACCTTGGCCACGTAGGCCGGACTGCGTTGCCGGCCTTCGAGCTTGATGGCCTCGATCCCGATGGCCTGCAATTCCGGCAACAGGGCGATGGTGTTCAGGCTGGTCGGCTCCTCGATGGCGTAATAGGTATTGCCGCAGGTCTGGAAGCGGCCCTTGCACAGGGTCGGGTAACCGGCCGGCTCATCCCTGCCATGGCGGTCAATCAGTACCCCGTTGAGCCGGGTCTCCATGCCGCTATCCGTCTCCTGCCATTGCACCGCGTTGGCAGGTGAGCAGGCGCCAAAGGTATTCGGCGAACGGCCAGTGACATAGGAAGACAACAGGCAGCGGCCCTCCACCATCACGCAGAGGCTGCCAAAACCGAACACCTCCAGCGGGACCGGACTGTTTGCCGCGACCTGCTTTACCTGCTCGAGGGAGAGCACGCGCGGCAATACGGCGCGCCGGATATTGAAATGCTCGTAATAAAAACGGATGGCTGCATCGTTGGTAGCGGAGCCCTGTACCGAAAGATGCAGCCGCAGTTCCGGCCACTTCCTTGTTGCATAATCCATGACGCCAATGTCGGCCAGTATCAAGGCATCGATGCCCAGCCCGGCGGCCTTGTCCACAGCAAGCTCCCAGCGATCCCAGCCGGACGGTTGCGGATAGGTATTGATCGCGGCATACACTTTTGCACCCCGCGCATGGGCATACTGAATACCCTCGGTGGCACGCTTGTCGTTGAAGTTGAGTCCCGCGAAATGACGGGCATTGGTATCGTCCCTGAAACCGATATAGACCGCATCCGCACCCTGATCAACGGCGGCCTTCAGGGAAGGCAGGTTGCCTGCCGGGCAGACCAGCTTCATTGCAGCACCGCCTGGCAGCCTGCCACTGTTTGCATGGAACAGGAAGCACTGTGTGAATGCTGTTTTAAGGCCTCGGTAATACGGTTGAGTACCAGCCACTTCTGCGAACACCAGTCGGGAGCCAGCAGGATTTTTTTCGATGCCGTACCCGTCACACGATGGTAGATCACCTCCGGCGGCGTATGCCGGATGAGGTCTGTGGCAATGTCTATGTACTCATCCAGCAGCAGCGGTTGATATTCCCCGCGTCGCCATTCATTCGCCAGCTGCGTACCCTTCACGACATGCAGCGGATGGAGTTTCAGTCCATCCACACCCAGTTCCAGCACGCGCTCCAGGGTAACCTTGCAATGCAGTTTCGTTTCACCCGGCAGACCGATAATCAAATGTGTACAAACCTGCAAGCCCCGCTTGCGTGCAGCCAGCAGCGCTGTTTTATATTCAGCAAAACCATGCCCGCGGTTGACGCGTCGGAGTGATTCATCGAAGGAAGATTGCAAACCCAGCTCCAGCCAGATCTCATGGCCCTGCCGCTGGTAGGCAGCCAGCAGGTCCAGAACCGGACCGGGTGCGCAATCAGGGCGTGTCCCGACAGCGAGACCGATCACATCCGGTTCGGACAGCGCCTGATCATAGAGTTCCCTGAGCGAGTCGATATCGGCATAGGTGTTTGTGTAGGCCTGGAAGTAGGCCAGGTATTTTCTTGCCCCGGTGCGTTTGCGGATGACCTGTCGGCCAGCGGCGATCTGCTCGATGATCCCGGGCGGCTGGCGTCCATTGGGGCTGAATGACACATTATTGCAAAAGGTGCAGCCACCCCTGCCCTTGCTACCATCGCGGTTGGGGCAGGTGAAGTCGGCATCGATGGCGATCTTGTGCACCCGTTCGCCATAGCGACGCAACATCGCCTGGCCAAACGTATTCACATGACTGGAAAGTATCACGTGTGGAATTCAGTTGTGTTTTATTGCTGTCATCAATGGGTTCCTGTGCCGACACTCCCGGTCATTTTTCTATTATACGCGCGGGGTCAACAATCCGGATGCCCCAGAACTCCGGCACTGTACTTATAGTAACAAGCGGCTCATCCGGCATTGATATAGATCAAGTCATTCGCTGGTGATGGATGAACGAGTGATATACTCGATAAAAAAGGAGCATCTACCCGTGAAAAATATACTCGTGGCAATCGATAGTTGTGATAGTACAACCATCACTTCACCCATAATAGAACGAACCCTTGAGCTGGCAGGCGCCTTTTCGAGCAAGGTGTGGATTCTTCACATTGTTCCACCTTCCCGCCCAGCCCCCTTTAATGTTGAGAACAGGACGTTGCGCAAGGAAGTTGCTGCCGAATTTCACCGTGAACACGAGTTTCTGCAGCAACTCGCGCAATGTCTGCGGGATCGGGATATTGACACCAAAGCACTGCTGGTCGAGGGCGCAACCATCAGAACACTACTGAAAGAGTCCGAGCGACTGGATATTGATCTGATTATTTTAGGATGTCATAAACACGGCCGGTTATACGGCGCCATTATGGATATCACGGAAGATGGCCTGCTGAGCAAATGCCCTCGCCCGATCATGTTCGTTCCTGTACCGGATTGATGATCGGGCATAATAAATTGACCAGACTGCGCCGGTTTAGCCCCCGTAATTGATCTGGATCAAGTAACTATCACCTGACACTTGCACAGCTTACACCGGCCGGGCCGATCGCCTGTCATTCGTGGTATATTCCCAAGGAGGGTGGTGTACTGAATTACGCCCGGATCCCGGGCACAGGAAAAGGATTATTATGATCAACGTCCAAACTCCATCAGGAACTCCGTGTACGGGGAAAAAAATTTTCTGGCTGGCAGCACTGGCTGTCCTGTCAGTTTCATTTACAGTACACGGCGCTTCACAGGAAGACGGCAAAGACGGTAGCGGAGAAGAGCTTGAGAAGCAGTACACCGATTATCGCACCTTTGTTGAGATTCCGGACAAGGCCCGCCAGATATTGCAGGAAGACATGCTGGATCATCTTGCGGTATTGAATGAAATCAACCGTTACCTTGCTGAAAACAATCTGCGCTCGGCTGCAGAGGTTGCGGAAACCGGCATGGGCCGCAGTCTGTTGAGCAAGTACCAGGACGAGGATATGCGGCCCGGGCGGTATATGCCAAAGGAAATGCGAAAAATAGGCTGGGAGCTGCACAATGCGGCAACCCAGTTTGCAAAAACTGCCAGACAGGGTGACCTGCAAAAAACGCTGATTGCCTACCACCGCATCACCAGTACCTGCGTGGCCTGCCACTATAGTTACCGTACCCGCTGACACAACCGGCTTCACTGGAAAATGAAGTCCCCGGCAAGGTTTTTATTATTCCTGGTACTGGTACTGCCGCTGTACACGGCATTGCATGCTGACCCGAACTTCAGTCTGCAGAATGGCGGCGCGGTAACCGTGGACCCGGACACCAACCGTGCCACGATTACGCGGGACGGAGTCACCACCCCGTTGTGGGACGGGACTCATCGCATGCAGGACGGCTCAATTCTTATTATTAACCAGGGCATTACGGTTCCCAACGAACCCATCCTTGAAACCCGCCAGTTGCCACTACCGGAAGCAGAGAAGTGGGAAGGTGCCCCGATTGTGGGTTACTCGCCCTGTGAGAAGCTGGCCCGTCGGGTGTGCGGCAAGGAGAGCCAGTGCGAAAAAATCGAGGGCTGTAATCTGGCACGGCAATTACTCGATATGGAGCAGGATGAACGTGCTGCCAGCGAGGACCACAACCGGATGACCTATACCAGCGGCCAATGCCAGAATATGGCGTCGGACGCCAAGACATTCCCGCTTTGCGCACAGCAGAATCGCTGACTAATCGCACTCATCCGTCTTCGGATATTTCTCCTTTACAGTGCGAATTTCCTCGTCCACCTCGAGTTGCCTGGCATCGTTTCCCTGACGCGCCTGGTACGCAGCATCCAGCTGCGCCTCTACACTCGGATACTCCGCTCGCCTCCTGGCGGCATAATTATCTTCGTGATGGACATCCGCGATTTCCAGCAGTGCGGAGTTGATTGCTTCTTCACCAGGCCGGATTGCGTTGGTCAGCCACTCAGCAATATACGGTTCCTGTTCCTGGCTGTCGTGTCTGATTGTATAATCAACACCTGCCGTGAGTTTCGGGTTCAGAATATGCATGGCACTGCATAGTGCACGCGCACGTTCATCGTTCCTGACAAGATTGTGTTGTTGCGCAAGCAGCTTGATGGATTCTTTCATTTTTCGCGAATTTTTCCAGAGGATGAATATCCAGACACAAACAACTGTCAGAACCACAGTAACAATATTAATGACGCCTTTGTCCATGATCTGTTCATCCTCTGGTGATGGGCCAGCCTATAGTGTAGCAGCGGAAGCTGTTCCGGATCATTTTATTGACCCCGGTCAACTATCGCATCCCGCCCACTTGTTAGAATCGGAACAGTTTTTTAACAACCAGGGAGTAAATCAATGGGAAGTGCAAGCAAACTTAACAAGTTGTTAACCACCAGCAGGGATAAAAACGAGGCAGAGGACTGGATATTCTCGTTGACACCGATGGGTGTGGCATTTGTCTTTTACGTTATGTTCATCATGTCCGCGAATGTCGAGCCCAAGGGGCTCTATCTGGCCTACGGTGCAGCAGCCGGCTTTATCGGCCTGGAAAGCTACTGGATAGTCCGGGGCTGGCGAAAAAACAATGTCAGCACAATCGTAATGGGAATCATCGGTATTGCCATTACACTGAGCCTTCTTTTCCTCTATATATCAATAGTATAGAAGGGTTTATACGCCTGCCCCGGCTCGGCTCACCATGGCCGGGGCAGTTTCAGACTGAACCCTGTTCCTCTGACGCCTCATTGCGGCGTTGCGAATCAGCCACAATCAAGCGGGTCGCGCACAACTATTTTCTCGTTTAACTGATCTCTATCAAGTGCATCCACAAAGCATGAAGTTAGAATCATCCGACTACTAAAAGGATGCATACATCACATTTCACAGGAAAGATGATAGCCGAAAGGGGGTAATAACAGATGGATGATGAAAAGGGCGGTTCGCTTTGGTCCAGGATTCGCAACCCTGCTTACTGGTCGATACTCTTTGTGGGCGTCGTGGCGGGGATTATATTCTGGGGCGGATTCAATACGGCAATGGAAGCCACCAATACCATGACTTTTTGTATCTCATGTCATGAAATGCGTGACAATGTCTATCAAGAGTACAAGGAGACCATCCATTACAAGAACCCTTCAGGTGTTCAGGCCACCTGCTCTGACTGCCATGTACCCAGGCCATGGGTTTACAAGATTGTGCGCAAGATAAAGGCAAGCAATGAGCTCTATCACAAGGCGCTGGGAACAATTAACACACGTGAGAAGTTCGAGGCACGCCGATTGCACATGGCAGAGCGTGTATGGGAATCCATGCGCGCAACCGATTCGCGGGAATGCAGAAACTGCCATGATTTTAATTCCATGGATCTCGGTGAGCAGGACCGTTATGCACGTAAACGTCATGAACGCGCCCTGGCAAAAGGTGAGACCTGCATCGACTGCCACGACGGCATCGCTCATGAACTGCCCGAACGCCCGGACGACGATGACGACGACAACGACGAGTAATTACCAATGAAAATATCTCTATTAGTGCTGGTATCGATACTGCTGCTGGGTGGCCCCGTCTTCCAGGCGGAAGCATCCCTGGACAGCAGACTCATTGATGCAGCCGAAGCAGGTGAAGCACCTGAAGTGCGCAAACTGTTATCCGACGGTGCCTCGGTGAATGCACATTCACCGATCGGCAAGACAGCCTTGATGTTCGCCGCACAGGAAGGCCACCGGGAAGTGGTGGAGATCCTGCTGGACAACGGTGCCTATATAGAGGCCGAGACCAGCAATGGCTGCAAGGCATTATTCTGTGCTGCGGGAGCCGGCCAACTGGAGACGGTCAAACTTTTGCTGAACCGGGGTGCGAATATTACCGGCCAGACCCGGGCCGGATGGAGCGTCTTGTCAAACGCAGTGCGCGAGGGGCACAGCGAGATCACAAAACTCCTGCTCGAAGCAGGTGCCAGCCCGGAAGAAATGGATAAAGGGGGCAACACTCCCCTCATACTGGCTGCCGGGAACGGGACAGTTGAGGTAACGGTAGTGCTGATTAAGGCGGGTGCCGCAGTCGACGGGAAAACGCCCTATGGGGAGACAGCACTGATGAAGGCCGCATACACAGGACACGTTGCGGTCATCAAAACGTTGACAAAGGCAGGGGCACAGGTCAATGCCCAGGACATGGATGGTGCAACGGCACTGCTCTGGGCTGCAGAACGCGGCATGACGGAGGCAGTGGCTGCACTCCTTGAGCAGGGAGCTGACATTGAACTTGGCAACGACGAGGGGTGGACAGCACTGTTCGAGGCTGCTAACAAGGGACATGTGGAAACAGTTCGCCTGCTGCTCAAGCAAGGCGCACGGCCAACAGCAGAGGACAGTAATGGTATGTCACCGGCCGATTATGCCCGCAGCAATGGCTACCAGCAGATTGTCGAACTGCTGGAAAGCGTGAAATCACCTTGACGGAGGACAACCGGATGCGTGAAAGATTAATCTTGACCGCTGTCGTTCTGGTGGCCGCATTACTGCCATGCAAGTTGCACGGACGATAACTGTCGTTATTTTCCTCCAGCAAGTCTCTCAATTACAATACTGCAATCTGTCAAAGGGCGTCATCTGATTTCGGGTACTTGCCCTTGATCTGATCGATCCGGTTATCCAGTTCTTCCTGCTCTGCAGGATTGCCACGGCGGGCTTTGTATGCCGCATCCAGTTGATCCTCGATACTTGGATATTCAGATCTGCGCATGGCTGCATAACCTGTTGAGTCAATTGCAGTCACTTTTTTCAGGGCATCATCGATCTCTGCCTGTGACGGCATCGACCCGCCGGTATCCCACTCCGAGATATAGGGCAACTTGCCCTCGTCACACTTGATGACGTAATCAAAACCCAGACGTACCGACGGACGCAGTAAATGCACAGCCTGGGACAAGCGGTGCACATCAGGGGAGGTTCTTACCAGATGCTGCTGCTGGAAAATATTATCCGTGTGCTTGCGAGCACCCCTGGTGTTTGACCAGGTGAAAAATACAAATACAAGCAGCCCTAGAATCAGGACGACCAGCGCACCAATCAGCGTTCTGTCAAGAACCATAGTCTATGCCCCTGTGTCTATTTATGTAGCAGCATAAATCTATACAAAATACTTTTAGCCAGTATTGATACAGGTCAAACAACTGCACAGTCCAGCCTAAAGTGCCTTGAATAAGGACTCATATTCCTTTCTTGGCTGATCGCCAAATAACGGATCTTCATAATCAGGTATAAGGGCAGAAATATTTTCCCAATCCTTGCTACCCAGGTGTTCTGCGATATAGGGGTATATTTGCATTTCCTCAAACAAAAGGTGCGCCCTCTCCCTGTTGATTAATGTGGACAACTTCTCTCCAATGTCTTTATGTGTACCAACCAGCACCGGCCCAACGGCATCAAGCGCATCCTTTATGATGTCCTCGATTTCCGAGTGATCCTGCATAAGCGCATTAACGTCCTCGTGGAATTTCGTGTTGCTGACACCGCTCTCGAAGACAGATGAAAACACGGCATATTCAGCCGGATGGTGTATGCGCGCCGGATAATCCTGTATATATATCAGGATGCGCTGCAGCATCGGATAATTTTCAGAAGACCCACGGTAAATATCAATCAGCAATCGCTCAAGAAGACACAGTATTCTTCTGAGATTATCGTGATCCCTGTATAGAGTTTCGATTGTCAGTTCCATTAGCAATCAATACATCCAGTATGAAGCAACAAGAATTATTATTGCTTTGCAAGCATAATCCATTTTGGCACATACCCAAATCAAATTTTCTTATGATAGGGAGGAAACAAAGTAAAAGCGGGACTTGCCTGGAACTTTGTGTTTACGTTAGTTTCCAATTTCAAACAAAGTCCGGGGAACCATTGGTCCGCATGTTCTGTTCCAGATCCTTTATACGCCTTGTCTGCCTGTTCGCACTGGCCGTGCAGGCACACGCTGCACAAACACCGGCATTACCTGACTATAGCCGGGGTTATGACCCGACGCGTGACCCTTTTGCCGACGGCGAGGCAGCACTGGAGCTGGCCAGGAACACCAATCGAAAAGTGCTGATCGAGGTAGGTGGCGAGTGGTGCAGCTGGTGTCATGTGCTGGACCGGTTCCTGAACGAGCATGCGCAATTACGCAGCCGTCTGCATGAAACCTTCGTCCTGCTGAAAGTGAGTGTCGATGCAACGAATGACAATGCGGAGTTTCTTTCCGTGTTCCCGCGGACACAGGGTTATCCTCACATGTATATCACCGACACTGGCGGTACCATCCTGTTTTCACAGGATACCGCCGTGTTTTTACAGGACGGCCGGTATTCGGAACAGCGCTTCCAGGCATTTCTTGATCGCTGGAGTAACAAACATGACTGAACAGGACCCAGGCATCAGCCGACGCGGGTTTCTCAGCCGCTTAACGCTGCTGGGCTCACTGGCCGCCTGTTATCCGGCAGCAAGCCTGGCCAGTACCCGTTCCGAAGCACAAACCCGGCAATCACCCGCCTGGCTGAACCAGGATCCCTGGAAAACACTCGCCAAAGTCCAGCAGCACATGTTTCCCGCCACGATGGACACGCCCGGTGCCAGCGATATCCAGGCCACTGTTTACCTGCGCAATACGATTGAAAACCCGGCGGCCGATGGTGATGACCGGGAATTCGTGTTTAACGGGGTTGGCTGGTTGAATGAATTAACGCAGGATCAGTATCAGCAAAGCTTCACGGCGCTCGATGAACAGCAGCGTGAAAACGTATTGAGAAAGATCGAACAGAGCCAGGCGGGACGGAACTGGCTGTCGCTGCTGCTGACCTACTTGCTGGAAGCACTGCTGGCTGACCCGGTGTATGGCGGCAATCCCGACGGCATCGGCTGGAAGTGGCTGGAGCATCAACCGGGTTATCCCGCACCACCTGAAGACAAATCCTGGTACAAGCTGGCTGCGCCGGTTCGCTATCAGCGCAAGGCCCTATGACTCCTGACTATGACGTATGTGTCATTGGCAGCGGCGCCGGCGGTGGCCCGGTAGCGCTGACACTTGCTGAGGCGGGTTATTCGGTTGTTGTCCTGGAAAAAGGTCCGTGGCTGCAGGCAGAGGATTTCTACAAGGATGAACTGGCCTGCTGCCGGCGCAGCGTCTATACACCGGAGCTGAGTGACGAACAGCATGTCATCGAAGATCTCGGCAGCGCCGGTGACTGGATCGGTGAAGCAACGTCAGAGTCCGGATGGGATTTCTGGAATGGCAATTGTGTAGGCGGTTCGTCCAACTTCATGAGCGGCTTTTTCTATCGGCTTAAACCCGAGGATTTTCGCCTGCTGTCAGAATTCGGGCCGATTGAAGGCGCCAACATCAGTGACTGGCCGATCGAATATGAGGACCTGGAACCCTGGTACACGCGGGTAGAAACAGAGGTAGGGATCTCCGGGCGCTTCGTGGATCATCCACTGGCGGAGCCACGCTCAACGGCGGACTTTCCCTATCCGCCGACACATGAACATCCTGTTTCCAGCCGTATCGGTGATGCCTGCCGGGAACTGGGCCTGCATCCTTTGCCAACCCCGCGCGCCATATTGACCAGGGCAAAGGGCAAGCGCCGCAGCTGTGAGTATTCCGGCTATTGCGGCAGTTACGGCTGCTCTTCCGGCGCAAAGGGCGGTGCACGCGCCGCCCTGCTGGACAGGGCTGTGGCCACCGGCCACTGTGAAATCCGGCCACATTCGAAAGTGTATAAACTGGCCAGTGATGCCAGGGGGAAAGTTGTCGCGGCAGAATACTTCGACGCTGCTGGCCAGGTGCAAAAGGTTGCTGCGAAAATCTTTGTGCTTGCCTGCCAGGCCATCGAAACCAGCCGCCTGCTGCTAGCTTCGTCGGGACCCAAACATGCCAACGGACTCGCAAACCGTTCCGGTCAGGTGGGCAAGAACCTGCTGTTTTCAGCCGGTGGTTCGGGTACGGGGGATTTTGACTATGCCCGTATGAGTGAGACGGAGGCGCAAGCCATGAAGACGCGCGGCCCCTTCGTTAACCGCGGCTTGCAGGACTGGTATTTCATCAATGACAAGTCACTCGGCGGGCGCATCAAGGGCGGCACCGTTGATTTCCTGTTACGGCATCCCAACCCCATCAGCAAGGCCATGTCAGTGAAACGGGATGACAATGAACGCCTGGTATGGGGGCGCCCTTTACAGAAGCGACTGAAATCGCTGTTCACGGATTCACAATATTTGCGTTACGAGATCTTCTGCGACTGGCTGCCCACGGACAACTGTTTTGTCGACCTGGACCGCGATGTGCGTGACAAGTGGCAGACACCGGTTGCCAGGGTTCGCATCGGCTATCACGAACACGATTTGAAGGTCGGACGCTATATCAATGCGCGCACAATCAAGGTACTGGAGAAAATGGGTGCACAAAACATCCGCTCGAACATCAGTGGTTCTCCCCCCCAGAACCTGGTTGCCGGTGGCTGCCGCTTCGGCAAGGATCCCGCAAGATCAGTACTGGATCCCGATTGCCGGGCCCATGATGTCGACAACCTCTACGTGACCGACGGAAGTTTCATGCCCACCGGGGGCAGCGTGCCGTATACCTGGACCATCTATGCCAACGCTTTCCGTGTGGCTGACAGGATAAAAGAAAATTTATAGGAAAACGCTGATTTATTCGTCATGCCGGCGAAGGCCGGTATCCAATGCATTGAAAACTCTGGATCCCGGCATGCGCCTGGATGACGAGAAATAAACTCCCACTCTCGCCGCCCTCTCAGACACCTGAAGACAGGGAAAAGATTGGGGTATAATTCCGGCATCCCTGTTTCCCTCATTAAAGCAGAATAGACATGAAACACATCATCCGGACCGTTATAACCTCCCTGCTGCTGACGACAGGCACCGTTTTCGCTGCCGATCCTGACTTGCTAATCAGTCGCGCAAACCGCATTTTTTCACCCTTGCCGGACACCATGCCGGGATCGGAAAATGACACACCGGAACGCATTGCACTGGGCAAGAAACTCTATTTTGAAAAGCGCCTGTCTATCAATGACACCCAGTCCTGCGCCTCCTGTCACCTTCTCGAAAATGGTTCTGCCGGCGTCGACAATCTGCCTGTCTCTCCTGGCGCAAAAGGCGAGCTTGGCACCCGCAACAGCCCGACGGTACTGAATGCAGGCTGGCAGGACAGTCAGTTCTGGGACGGCCGCGCCGAGGATCTGGTCGAACAGGCCAAGGGGCCGATTCTTAATCCGGTCGAAATGGGCATGCCTGACGAGCAAACGGTGGAAAAAAAGATCCGGGGCATTGCTGAATACCGGGATGCTTTCGCCGCTGCATTTCCCGGCGTTGAGCCCGCAATCAGCTACCAGAATATTGCCGAGGCCATTGCGGCCTTTGAACGCACCTTGATAACGCCGGCTCGTTTCGATGATTTCATGAATGGCGATGCTGATGCATTAAGCGAGGCTGAGCAGCGAGGCTTGAGAGCGTTTATCAAGATTGACTGCAAAGCCTGCCACGATGGGAAACTGGTTGGTGGCGAGACCTATGAACCTCTCGGCAAGGAACACCCCTATGAAAACCAGGCTGACCAGGGCATGTATACAGTCACAAAGGATGAGGATGACCGCATGTTTTTCAAGGTGGCACCGCTGCGCAATGTGGCTTTAACGGCACCGTATTTCCATGACGGAAAGATTAAAACGCTCGATGAGGCTGTACGCACGATGGGAAAACTGCAACTGGATGAAGAACTCACTGACCAGCAGGTGAGTGATATTACAAGTTTTCTGAAGGCATTGACGGACAAAAACAGGGAACAGTACGTTAAGTAATGTCACTGCGATCCGGCGGCTTCGAATATCTCCATGACCGCCGGAAACAGGTTCCTGTTTAACATGGTGACACTGCGCAACAGCCACTACCTGCTGCTGCTTTTCTGCCTGGTGTTCAGCCTGCGAGCCACAGCCGGTGAGGTCATGATCTCTTACGGCGGTGGCCCCCAGCAGTATGATTCCGACCAGCATAATCGCGGCTGGGGTGTCGACTACAGTTTCTACAAGATTGTGCGCTCGGTCCGCTCGGAACTGTCTTTCGGTGTTGGCTACACCCGGCTGGTGAATGACGCCGACACCCATGATTCCATGTATTCCATTTCCCTGTATCCCCAGCTCACCCTGTATCCCGGGAATCCGGTCAAGTCGAATCCATTCTTCTTCGTACGGGCACTGGGACCGAGCTACATAAGCGACAACCAGTTCGGCTCGCGTGAACAGAACAACCACTTTTCCTTCCAGTCACAGGTCGGCATCGGCATACGTCCCTATATGACCGCGAGCCAGGAGATCAGAATCATGCTGTCATGGAAACATTTTTCCAATGCCAACCTGTTCACTGACAATGACGGCTTCGACCTGCCTGTTACACTGAGCCTGGGTTTTGACTTATAGACAGTTAAAAATGCAACCGGGCGCCATGCTCTGCCCTCATATACCGGCAGTGCCTCCCCCGTCGATGACAGATCAGTATCGGTTGAATGAGGCCTTGTTGACCGGACAGGCACAGACAAACCGCCCCTGATAAACAGGCGTACTTCATATCGCACTTTCCATGACCTGCGTGCGCCGTCACGTCGTCAGCCGACGATAAATATCCGACACTTTCAAGGGCAGCTTGCGTACCTCGTCAATCACGGTGTAATTTACGGCACCGTACATGTGCGGCAGGTAATCCCGCGCCTCGGTGTCGATGGTGATGCAAAAGGAATGGATACCACTGCGCTTGGCCTCGATCAACGCCTGACGGGTGTCCTCAATGCCGTAGGCACCCCGGTAGGTATCATAGTCATCAGGCTTGCCATCGGAGAGTGTTATCAGCAACTTGGTGCGTGCCTCCACCTCGTTCAGCAAGTGTGACAGGTGACGGATGGTAACACCCATGCGTGTGTAGTCCCTGGGCTTGATACCGCTGATGCGGCCACGCACCGTGTCATCGTAGTGTTCATCAAAACGTTTCACACGGTACACCTCACAACGCTTGCGCGTCATACCGGAGAAGCCGTAGATCGCATAGCGGTCCCCCAGCGTTTCCAGCGACTCGCACAGCAACACCAGCGCCTCGCGCTCGGCATTATTGATCCAGCCCCTGGTGGAACCGCTCATATCCACCATGAACATCACCGCGATATCACGTTCCAGTTTGTGCATCTTGGTGAACACGCGGTCGGACATTTCCAGCCCCATGGTCGTATCGGCCCAGGCCTCGACCAGGGCATCGATATCGACGTTGTCGCCATAGGGTTGCTTCTTCAGCAACCTGTCTTCACCGCGCAGGGCCTCGAAGGTACGCCGCAGGTGTGCAGTCAGGCCGCGGTATTTGTTCAGCGTGTTACTGACAAAGGTGCCATCCTGCGGGCTGACATCCAGTTCGCGCATGACCGTCCAGTTCTTGCGGTAGTTCTGGCGTTCATAGTCCCACTCGTTGTACAGAAAAGCACCCTCTTCATGATAGGTCCCTTTCCATACATCCTTGACACTGCGCTCACCGATATCCTCTGTAACATAGACACCATCACCGGCCGCATACAAATACTCTTCCGGTATTTCACCGAGGTCCTGAATGATGGAGGCCATGGTACCCTTGACATTATCCGGCGGAGCAATCGGCTTGCCGTCCAGTTCTATTTCACAGGCAAAACCATCCGGATGGTCCTTCGACCCGACCTCGCGCAGATCAAACGGCATGCGGCGTTCGGTATTGTCTTCTGTCCCAGTCTCAGCCTCCGCCCCGGCAGTCTCGTCCTCATCTTCCTGTGCATGCTGCAACTCTTTCGCAAGCCGCAGCAGGTAGAGGCGAAACAGTTGCTTGTCGGCATCGATACGCGCGGCGCGTACCCTGCCCACCGCATCCGGATGCATCACACCCTGGTAAATCGTTTTGGCGGGCACGGGAATTTCGACCAGCCGCTTCAACCACACCAGCGTGTCTTCGACACGCGCATCCGGCTGTGAAAGCCGTTCCGCGGCAGCCTGCCAGTCAGCATCCAGTTCAATCGGCTTGTCCGCACGGAAACGTCCAATGTGACGATACACACCGGGCAACATCTCCCGGATGCGCGCATCCAGACGCAGCGTTTCCAGTGCATGGAAACAGGCCAGCGCTGCCTCGGGACTGGCATAGCGAGCAAACACTTCCTGCGATTCGATGCGCCAGGTACCAAACCAGGTCTGGGCCCACTGGTGCACTACCATCACCTTGTACAACTGGAAGTTATCCTCCCGGTCCTGATAGCGGCTGACACTGGCCGGCAGAAATATCGTTTCGGTATCCGTGTAACAGTGTTCGCCACATTCGATCTTCAGGCGACGGCCGCTCAGGCCGTGCACGAACATCTCCAGCACGTTGACGACATCATCAAAGGCCACACCCGTGGTGCGCGCCTTGTGGGCACGCGCAAAACCTTCCACGTCCCTGAAGGCCGTCACAGCCGGATGCAAACCCCGGGTATCGTAGATGTCCATACAGGCCAGCAACCAGGCCTCGACACCGTCGTTATCCATCAGACGCAGCGCCGGACAGACATGCGAGACAAAGTTCAGTGCCATGCCGGCACTGGTACGCGTGACGATACTGGCCCAGTGCAGCACAAAGTCCTGTTGTTCACGCGGGAATTCGGCCAGTGCACGCGCCGGTTCCTCGGCAGCCCCCAGCGAGATCATGTGAATATCGAGGCGCTCTTCGAGTTGCGCGGCCGTCAGTGGCATACCTCCGGTTTGCAGGAATTCGGTCTCGTCGTGCCAGCGCGCCGCAACACCGGCGGAGAGTACGCGACCGTCTTTCGTTTGCACGCCAAGGTGCAAGGGCTCGATGGTGCAACCGGGCAGCACCTCGCGGAGTAACTGCCCGAGCCCTTCAGCCTTCCAGGTAATGGCACCGCTGTCGGTCGACAGCCAGACGCCAAGGCACTGCTTCGTGACCAGTCGTGGCAGGTACTTCACCAGCTTGGCCATGTCCACTTCGCGGTCCCACATCTGGCCCTTCGGGCCGTGGCCAACAGGTGGAATCGGTAAAATAATGACATCGAAACGTTGCTGGCGACGCAGCAGATCCTCGACATAGTCCATGACATCGTCATGCACATACTCGACTTGCTCAGCACCGGCATTGATCCGGCTCAAAGCGAGCATCGCCTCGCTTGCATCCACGTGCACCACCGAGGCACCCGCCTGCAACGCCTGCGCCGTGACATAACCGCTGCCGGCAAACAGGTTCAACACACGGATATCATCGATGTCGTAACAGCCCTCGATGCACTGCCGCACCCATTCGGCACAGAGCATCTCGCGCCCGCGCAACCCGACACGGCCACGGTCATCGAGACGACAAACGAGTTGCCGGTTCCCGATGTTGACCGTCCACTCACGCGACAGGCCACTGCGGGTCGGTTCCCAGTGAGCGCGTGCGCCCAGCTCTGCCACATACACCCAGTCCGCCGACCAGTGTTCACCAGCCGGCTCGCCAATAGCCATGCGGTCGGGGTATTCAACAACAATCTCACCCCAGCGCTCCAGCTTGCGGCCGGTACCGAAATCGATCAGTTCATAATCACCGCAGGGCGTTTCCACCAGCGCATCACGGGTATCAGCTTCAGAGACGGTGGGGAGTTGGACCATGGAGCGTGCTAATCAGCACTGGATTAAGGAGACCTCTAGCTACAACCCTTGGGACGTGGCAGACCGGCGATCTTGTTGGCGCATTTGATCAGGCCGGTAGGAAACAGCGAATAGAGATACTTCTGATCACTGCGGTCCTTGCCATACTGCTTCTTCATCAATTTGGAGAAAGCGCGTGGCTCACACACGGTTCCATTTTCATGGAAATACTCGCGTGCCAGGTTAATCACGTCCCAGTGTTCCCGGGTGAGTTCGTTTATTTTCTCGTTTTTTGCAATTTCGGGGGCCAGCGCCTCGCTCCACTCATCCAGGTTCTCCAGCCAGCCAGCCTCACTCAGCTGGATCGTCTTGCCATCTACAACTGCTTCCATTGTTAGCGCCTCCTGTGTTTGTCGAGTATTGGAAAAACTGAACCATATCATGGCCGGACCACAAGGATCTATTATGATTCTTAAGTGTATTATTTGGCCGCCATTATGGCCTCAATCTCGGCGCGACTGATCGTGCCTTCGACGTAACGGTTGCCCCAGTCGATCATCGCGGAGAGCACCGGGTACAGATCACGGCCCTTGTCGGTCAAATGATAACGGTAGCGTACCGGGCGCTCCTGGTAAGGCGCTTTTTCAATGACCCCTGCTACCTGCAGCCGTTTCAGACGCTCGGCAAGGATATTGGTCGGAATACCCTCGGGCGATTGCTGGAACTCGGTATAGGTGCCCTTGCCCAGCAGCAGATCACGGACCAGCAACAACGTCCATTTGTCCCCCAGCAGCTCCAGCACACAGGACACCGGGCACTTCGAGCGGCTGCAAGGCTCAATATTCCTGGCCGTTTTCTCCACTTTAATCATGTGGTTATAGTAGCACTGAATTAGTCACTTGTAAATGACAAGTAACCAGGCTAGATTATGGTCACTTGTATTTTGCAAGGAAGAAAACAAAAGGAGAACAAGCCATGGAAATCGAGTTGTATTACACACCCCACACACGTTCCCTGCGGCCCCTCTGGTTACTGGAGGAACTGGATATTGCCTACACCTTACGCCCGGTTGACCTGTTCGGAGGCGAACGCAACCCGATCCATCCACTTGGCAGCGTGCCGGCAATGCGCATCGACGGTGAAACGATGTTCGAGTCCGGGGCCATCTGCCACTGGCTGGCGGACCGTTTTCCGGAAAAAGGTCTGGCGCCGGCATTTGACGATGCATCACGACGCAGCTATGAACAATGGATGTTCTTCGTGCCCGGCACACTGGAACCACCGGCATTTGAAATCCTGCTGCATACCATGATTCTGCCTGGGAAACACCGGGTTGCCGGGATTGTCGACTTTGCGGAAAAGGGCTATCAACGGGTATTGCGCAAACTGGTAACACAACTCGACCACGACGGCTATCTGCTCGGTGCATCCTTTTCCTGCGCCGACATCATGACCGGCAGCACCCTTAACTGGCTGCCCGACATGCTCGAGCCCTACCCCGCGCTACAGGCCTATGTGCAACGCGTCACCTCGCGCGATGCGTATGCACGTGCAACGCGGCCCGTTAACACCGACTGACCCTTGATTCACACGGCATGCTGTAGATACCTTATCAACATCAGGTATGATTCTGATGTTGATAGCAGACTCTGGCCCTCAGGGAGGAAATCACATGCAGAGGCTTTCCCGTTACACATCGTTGTTGCAACTGACGTCACTGGCACTGTGCACGCTGTTACTGGCCGGCTGCGGCATCAACAACATCCCCACCTATGATGAAGAAGTAAAAGCCGGCTGGAGCCAGGTACTCAACCAGTACCAGCGACGCGCCGAGCTGGTGCCCAATCTGGTGGAAACGGTAAAGGGTTATGCTGCACATGAAAAGGAAGTCCTGACGGAGGTTGTCGAAGCCCGCGCGAAGGTTGGACAAATGAATCTCCCGGACGACATTCTCTCCAATCCACAGGCCTTTCAGGAATTCCAGGCTAACCAGGATGCACTAAGCTCAGCACTGTCAAGATTACTGGTCGTGGTCGAACGCTATCCTGACCTGAAGGCCAATCAGGGTTTCCTGACATTGCAGTCTCAACTGGAAGGTGCAGAAAACCGCATCTCGGTTGCACGGCGTGATTACATCAATGCCGTGAAACGCTACAACACCGAACTGCGCACCATCCCCGGACGCTGGTGGCGGGAATTCCTTTATCCGGAATCGGAGTTACGCGAGAATTTTACTGTCGCCGAAGCAGTGCAACAGGTCCCCAGGGTCGAATTCTAGTCGCAGTATTGCGATTGAATGAATCCGTTCCTGCTGCGCGTTGCGCATTTCTCAATCGGGTATTGCCTGCTTGCCCTGTCGTTTGCAGGCTGTGCATGGGCAGCACCCGAGTTCCCGGAACTGACAGGCCGGGTGGTCGATACGGCCGCTCTGCTCCCGGCAAGCACAGAACAACAGCTGACACGGCAACTCAAACAGCACGAACAGGAAACCGGCAACCAGATTGTGGTTGTGACACTGCCTTCCCTGCAAGGCTATGCCATCGAGGACTACGGCAACCAGCTGGGTCGCCACTGGGGTATTGGCCAGGCTGATATCAACAATGGTGTGCTGCTGATCGTGGCCGCCAATGACCGCAAGGTACGCATCGAGGTCGGCTATGGACTGGAGGGCACATTAACCGATGCGCGCAGTCACCACATTATCCAGCAGCTTATCCTGCCGCAGTTTCGCGGTAATCACTATGAGGAAGGAATAGTGCGCGGCACAGACGCCATCATTGGTACCTTGCAAGGCACCTATCAGCCGCAGAAGAGCACTTCATCAAACAGCCCCAACTATTTTTTTGGCCTGTTTATTCTCCTTATCAGTGTGGGTGAATTTATCGCGTCAAGATTTGATTCCCGCATGATTTCTTCAGGCCTGCTGGCCGGTATTGCGTTTCTGTTTGGCTGGCTGGTAGTGGGTTCACTCAAAATCGGCCTGGTAATGGGTTTCTTTGTGGCGCTGTTTCACTTCTTTATCGGGGGCGGCGGTGGCCCCACCAGCAGTCATGGCAGACGTTATTCCGGCAGTGGCGGCGGATTTGGCAGTGGCGGATTCTCCGGGGGTGGCGGCTTCAGCGGGGGTGGCGGTTCTTTTGGTGGTGGCGGCGCATCCGGGGGCTGGTAGCAGATGGTGTTTCTGTGCGACAACGAAAAACAGCAAATCGCTGCAGCGATCAAGGCGGTCGAGCAAAAGACGCGCGGCGAACTGATTACCGTAATCACCCGTAGCAGCGATGCATACCGCTATATTCCTTTTCTCTGGGCAGCACTGCTCTCACTGCTGGTACCCGGCATCCTGTCCCTGTTCGAAAATCCGTTGTCCCTGAATATTGCCTACCTGGTACAGGTCTGCACATTTCTCGGGGCAGCGACCGTGTTTAACTGGATGCCGCTGAAAATACACCTGATTCCGGCCGCCGTAAAAAAACTGCGTGCGCATCGTCTTGCCCGGGAACAGTTCTTTCTGCAGAACCTGCATATGAAAAGTGAACGCACGGGCGTGCTGTTGTTTGTGTCGGTCGCCGAACATTATGTCGAAATAATCGCCGACAAGGGGATTAACGATGTCGTTGGCCACGATGCCTGGCAGGATATAGTCCGGAACTTTGTGCAACAGGTAAGACAACGTCAGGTCACGGATGGTTTTCTCACGGCCATTGCCGCCTGTGGCGAACTGCTGGAACAGCACTTCCCGTCGACGGATGAAAACAGCAATGAATTACCGAACCACCTGGTCGAACTGTAGTTACGTCCTGCTGCTGATTTTTACGCTATGCTTCGACTGGTACTGACCCTAACAACAGGAGAAAATGATGAAATCTTTCTGTATCGCCGGCCTTCTGCTGCTCGTCCAGAACCTTGCCTGGGCAGACTCTTCCACAGACAACGAATCAATGGATCCAAAAATGGATAACCAACGACTGCAGGGGTTGATCGAACATATTGCCGGTAATATCGAGGGCAGCCCCGGTTTCTGGCAATTCGACATGGACGGGTTTAAAACATCGGTGATAACCGATGAGGAAGCCGATCGTATGCGCATCATTGTCCCGGTCGCGACACTGGAGGGAATAGACAGCGATCGCCTTTACCGCATAATGCAGGCCAATTTCGATTCTGCGCTGGATGCCCGTTACTCGATTGCAAAGGGGGTACTCTGGAGTGCTTATATTCACCCGCTCTCCATACTCAGCGATCACCAGTTTGTCGATGCCCTGGCACAAACCGTCAACCTTGCAGCGACGTACGGGACGACCTACAGTTCGGGTGCCCTGATTTTCAGTCAGGGTGACAGTCAGGGAGAACAGAACAAGCACTATCAGGAAATCATCGAACGCGAAAATTCGATCTAAAGGACCTGTTTTTCAGGTTAGCTTTTGTTCCTCAGGATCGAGTGAACGGTCTCTGTGGCATTTTCCAGTTGTCGAACACGTTTCCACAACTTGTCGGGGGCATTCTCATAGATGGTGAGCAACTCATCCGCTGCTACCCAGACTAACTCACGCCGTTTCTTGAACCGACCGACCCTGTCGGCCTCCCATTCCTGATTCAGTTCCACGATATCCCGGTGCGGGAATTCAATAAAGAACGTTTTCCACCGCTTGGGTTTGAGAGGGTTACCAGGCGCCCGTCGACAGCACCAGTCCGGATGGGCCACCAGCGTCTCATCAAAAAGGGCCTCAACTACTGGAGTCTGATTCATAACCCTTTCCACAGTGCGACTTGCCTGCTGTACATCATCGGAGAAATACATTGTTTCGGTTTCCTCGATAAACTCCCGTATAGCTGTCTCCCGGTAGCCCTCACCCGCTCCCAGGCCGCCACCGAAGTCAACAAGATAGCCTGCCTTTCTACCGGTAAAGGTAATCTGGAACAAAAAGTAGACTTTGCATTCGCTTACAGCAAAGGGTATTACACCAGCGCCCATCTCTTGCCCCCCAAACTAACCGATAGCGTATAGTACACCTACCTTCCACTGCGTATACACGTAAATAACATTACCCTTGTTGACCTCGGTCAGAGTATCAGCTGTACATAATTACTTCTTCTTCCAGCATTTTACTATTAGTATTACGCCGGTTGAACCCATGGAATAAACGGGGTCAGGCAGCGGACAGACACTCATGAAATATTTTCTTGCACTGCTGGTCCTCATCCTGGTTGTGGTCAGTCTGGTGTTCTTCAAAAACGATGAGCAAGGTAGTGATGAGCCTGTGACCGGTCTGCCCTGGCAGATCGACAGACTGCCGGAAGGTAACACGCGGGTATTTGGCATTACTCCCGGGGTAACCACGCTCGGCGAAATCATCGAACTGCTTGGCGACGATGACATGGACCTGGCGATCATCGCGGCACCGTACGAGACCGGTACCCTGGAGGCCTATTTCAGTCACTACTCAGCCGGCCCGATTACGGGCAAGCTGATCCTGATACTGGACATCGCCCCTGATGTTCTTTCACCCCTGCGGAAACGTGCGTTTCAGGACGGCGGCACGCGCAGGTACCACCTGCATCCCGATGATCTCCCGCTTGCCTACCGGGCTCCGGTCAGGGTTATCAACTTCATGCCAAGCTTCAACCTGGATGAGGAAATCGCGCAGGCCCGTTTCGGCGCGCCCGCTGAAATCATTCAGATTGATGCACAACAGAAACATTTACTCTATCCGGACAAGGGACTGGACCTCATCCTCAACACGGATGGCAAGGAAGTCCTGCAATACCTGCCACCCGATGAATTCAGCGCACACCGCGCTCAATTACAGCAATAAAAAACAAAGGGCAGATCACATTGATTCCCCCTTAAAGAGTACCGACAGGAGACTTGATCCGATGTTATGCACGGCTGCATCATTGCAGGTGTTAACGGCAACCGGCCATGGGGGGGAAATATGCCACTGAACGGTAAACCGCTGAATATCACGGTAAACACCACGAACCTGCTGCAGTCAGGTCTGGAGCGCCACCGGGACGATTTGGCCATGGTATCAACGGCCAGCCGCTGGAGCTGGCGGGAGCTGGACAACGCTTCGCACAACCTGGCGGCCAACCTGCTACAGCTGGGGCTGGAAGCGGGTGATCGCGTTGCCTCGTTGATGCCCAACCGTGAGGCCCTGCTGATACATTACATGGCGTGCATGCGGGCCGGCCTGGTCGCCGTCCCCCTCAACTACCGCTACATGTCCCCGGAAATCGACCACGCACTGGAAGTCAGCGGCGCAACACTGCTGCTCGCCCACGCCGAGCGCACGCAGGACCTGGCCGCGAGCAGACTGGCACCGTCATTGTCACACGGCATCATTTACTACGAGACCAGCGATGGCAGTACCGATGAATTTCAGCGGCTGATACAGCCTGTCCCTGGTGCAGACCCGCTGCCGGCACACCAGCCAGGCGACCCGGCATTCATCTTCTTTACCTCCGCCACCGGCAAGATCGACCGACTGTCACTCATACAACGGGCCGAGGCACGGCACAGCGTATGAACGCTAAAGGGAAGCGATCCCTCATTTCTGCGTCCTTGCCTCACGAGGAGCATTCCGGCAAGACGGAATCGGACCTCGAGCTGCCGAAGCGGGGAAAGTCGAGTCAGGGTATGCCATCCACCTACGCTATCGGCGACGTCCAGGGCTGCTTCGATGACCTGTTGAGACTCCTGGAGAAACTTGATTTCGATCCGGACATCGACCGTCTGTGGTTTACCGGGGATCTCGTCAACAAGGGACCTAACTCACTGGAACTGTTGCGCTTCGTGCGTGGACTCGGCAACGCCGCCATCAGTGTACTCGGCAACCACGACTTGCACCTGCTGGCCGTGGCCGCCGGGGAGGTCAGGATCCGCAAGAAGGACACTATCGCCGAGATCCTCGATGCCCCCGACTGCGAGGAACTGCTGTTCTGGCTGCGCCACCAGCCGATCCTGCACCACAGCGAGACCCTCGGCTTCACCATGATCCACGCCGGGCTCCCCCCCCAGTGGGATCTGGAGAAAGCCCGGCAATGCGCCTGCGAACTGGAGACCGTGCTGCAGAACGTCAATTACGAGGACCTGTTCTCGCACCTTCCGGGAGATGGGCCACTGCATTGGCGGGAAGATCTGGAGGGCTGGGAACGCCTGCATTTCATAACCAACTGCTTCACCCAGCTGCGCTGGTGCGACCTCGGCGGCCGTATCGATCTGTCGGGGAAAAGACGCAGGGCCTCGGCGAAGAAAAAACGCTCGCGGCCCTGGTTCGCGGTCCCGAACCGTGCCAGCAAACCGCTACGGATACTCTTCGGACACTGGGCGAAGCTCGCGGTTGCTCCGTCGACCAAAGGCGCCGCAAGCGTGGTTCCTCTGGACACCGGCTGTGCCAACGGCGGGCGCTTCACTGCGTTTCGACTCGAAGACTGGCGCTACTTCAGGCTAAAATGCAAGAACAAGGCCGTGCCCTGGAGAAGTATTGCAACGTCATAAGGTGGCAAAACCATGATTTCCCAGACTAATCTGACATTCGCGACACGCGGACGCGGTACGACACCCATCACCGGGGCCATACGGGAACAGGTGCAATTATCCGGGGTACACACCGGCCTGTGTCATGTATTCCTGCAACATACCAGTGCCTCACTGGTCTTGTGCGAAAACGCTGACCCCGATGTGCGTACCGACCTGGAGCGTTACATGGCGCGCCTGGTCACTGACGGTGATCCGGTCTTCGAACACACGGCTGAAGGCCCGGATGATATGGCAGCTCACATCAGGACCATTCTCTCCGGCTCCGACCTGACCCTGCCGGTCAGCAACGGACAGTGCGGTCTCGGTACCTGGCAGGGTGTTTACCTGTGGGAACATCGCACGGCCGGACACCGTCGCAGGGTTACGGTGACGGTGTCCGGCGAGTAAATCAATGGGTCGATCGCAGGTTATTTCCTTGTTGCCGTTACGTTCAGGTACTCTCCTTTAATCTGTGTCGTACCGTCAGTCGCAACGTTGTGCGCTTCGTAAATATCTTCCAGTTCTGCGCGCAGGGCCTGCTGCCCCTGTTTATCCTGCGAATCGAAAGCCCGTTTCACAGGACCGAAGTGGCGGCGGAAAAACTCGACCCGTTCCCGGGTGCCGAACGGGTATGTCCATTGCGGATAGTAGCGGCGCTCCAGGGTAAAGTCGGTGAAGTAGTCTCCAAGGCGTTCCTCAACGACTGCTTCAACACCCCATTGTGCGGGTGACGGCACGCCGGCGGGTGGCGTATTGTAGCGGGCAACACACTTGAACATCGTCGCCGCAAAGCCTTCCGGCGTCCAGTTGGCCATATGCAGGCGGCCGCCGGACTTGCATACCCGCGCCATCTCGCGGGCGACCCTGTCCGGGTTCGGTGCGAACATGGCACCGATCTGACTGATGACGGCATCAAAGCTGTCGTCATCACAGGGCAGGTCCTCGGCATCGGCGACCTCGAAGCGCACTGAAAGACCTTCGTATCGCGCACGTTCCTGTGCACACTCGATCAGGTTACTTGCAATATCAACACCGGTAACTGTCAGTCCCTGACGGGCAGCCGGGATGGCGGACTGGCCAGCGCCGCAGCCGATATCGAGCAGGACACTGCCTGCCGGGATATTCCAGCCATCGAGTATCCCGATCGCACCCGGCTCCATTTAGGTGGCGAATGCGGCGTAGTCACCATCCTCCCAGGTGGCTTTCATCCCGGCCCTGACTGCGCCCGGATCGGGTGTCGGATTGCCCCTGGCCGGTACCGGCTGTGCTGAAGGCAAGCGGGTTTCAATTTGTGTGAGCATGGCGGTTTCCCCCTCGGGTTGGTCGTAGTGGCTGTTCACGATCCCAGCCTATGCAAAACCGCGTCGGGATTTACGGCGGAACCTCGACGGTTTACCGATGATCATTCTATGAACTTAAAAATCAATAAGTTAAGATATATGCGTCCCCGTCGGGACGGAGAATAATCATCAGATCGGGACATGACCGGGCAGCGCGAAATCAACTGGCGCTCGTCGGTTTTCTGTATTTTGTGAAAAATGACGGGGAATCCGCGCAGCCTGCCGGAAATCACGACGGCAAACCGGTAATCGCAGTGTTGCCATTCAGGAATCTCAGCAATGACGTGCAGCAGGGTTACTTCAGCGACGGCGTCACTGCCGACCTGATCATCGACCTCTCCAAGCTCTCGGGCCTGTCCGTCATCGCGCGGGACTGAAACCCACAAGATAGAACCCAAGGCAATGACCGTACTGATGTGCCTGGTGCAGCAGGAACCGGGAGTCGATTATGTGGTCGAGGGCAGCATCCGCAAGGCGGGGCAGCAAGTGCGCATCTCTGCGCGGCTGATCGATGCCAACAGCCGCATCAATGTCTGGGCCGACCGCTTCGATGGCACGCTGGAAAACATCTTCGCATTCCAGGACGCCGTGACCTCGGAGATCATCGCGTCGCTGAAGATCAAGCTGACGGAGGGACAAGATTTGAAAAGATATCGGGAGAAAATATGATCTGACACCCTTTTATTTTAAGCCTGCCGGCCGACAAACCATTGAGGCACTTCGACAATCACCGGTATATACAGCTCCGCACCCGTGGGCTGATATGGAACGATCGACACAGACTCACAGGGAGGCACAGGATGGAAAAGCTGCTCACTGGCACACTGGTTGCCATCATTATGATCACAGGGCTGGGTGGCTGCGCATCCACCGGCGATATCGCCGCCAGCCAGAATCTGCTGCAGGACGCACTGGCCCGTGAAGCCACGCTCACTGAATCGTACAGCGTGACCGCGGAGGATCGCTTCTTCTCTGCAACGGTATCCGGCAGCGACAGACCAACTATCACATCACATGAAGATTTCTACCAGCTGAGCGTCCCGATCGCCTCGGAGATAGCGGCCGAATGCTTCGTCTACACGGACGCGCTGGATTCGGCCGCCACCCTGAAAAGCATGCTGGGCGAACTGCTGGCCGGGTTTTCCAAAACCGGCATCCTGCAAATCGATGCCGGGACCTTCGATCAATTACCCTATGTATACCAGGAGTCGCTGTATATTACGGAACAGGGTGCCGCCGGCGTACTCAAGGGCATCGTCGTACCGGTGGGTATGTCGACCCTGGCGTGCCTGCATGACGAACCGGGCTACCGGGAAACCTTCAGGCAGATGGTCGGCGGCCTCGCGGGCTCCTTGCGCATTGATAGTGCAGCGCCGGAAAACTGGAAATTCCAGGAAATCCTGGTCTGGCGCCTGCGTGACTTGAAGGTGGGCTTCACGGTAAACAGCATCGGAGAGACCGACGACGGTGAGATCAAGAGTGTTGTCGAGACGGCCGTCATCATCCCGCGTACGGCAGAGGAGACCATCACGCACGATGGCTACGACGTCATACTCGAGAAAGAGAGCGGCGAACTGGTCGCCGGCAAGTATGCGGAAGCGACCAGCGGCGAGCTGACCCTGTCGATCAATCTCGAACAGATCCCGGAGGGCGGTTACCGGGTGTCGGGACAGTTCCAGGGCAAGGAGATCGACTCGCGACTCGACTCGGCGACGGATCCGGTTGGCCCCTATCACCAGCTCCTCGAACTGGTCAGGGCGGCGTATCCGGACGGCGGCAAGCCGCGCCCACTCAGCATCGATGTGTATATACCTTCCGCCAGCCCGTTGCAAACGATCGCCGTCGAGGCGAAACCGACCGGACAGCAAATTGGTGGTCTGCCTGAATATGCAATGCTGTTCGGGGGCATGAAGGCGACCAGCGTAATCGACGATCTTGGCCAGCACGCCGTCACGCTGCAGATGGGACCGCTGGAGCTGCAGCTGAACCGTGAGTACGTCAACGGTCAGATCTGAGCAGCCGGCAGGAGTGCATATGGTAAAGGCTGCTGCACTGCTGTTCATGACGGTCGTTGCCGTATGTGAGTCGGCGTGCGCCGCCGGCAACGATCTTTTCATAGGACAGGTCGTCGTAGAGGACGCACGCGCCACGCCGCGATCACGGCATGCCCTGCATTACCGTATCGACCACGACGATCCCGAATTTCTGGCGTCCCAACTGGCCGGCTGGATTGCAGCACCTGGACACAACGGCGATGGTGTTTCATTCAGCCTGGACGCCTACCCCGTGACGCGGACACCGGTCGCTGACGACAGCCACCTGGACTCCAGCTTCGTGATCGATTACACAGAGCCCTCGATCCAGGAATTGAGGGACCAAATCGCATCACGGTACGGCGCCCATCCCTCGCCCGGCGAGCTGGAGCAGTTCGTGTACGAATATATCGAGGACAAGAATGTCGCCCGCGGCTTCGATGTCGCCTCGATCGTGGCACAGTCGCGCGCCGGCGACTGCACCGAGCATGCGGTACTGCTGACTGCGTTGCTGAGAATGTACGGTTATCCGGCGCGAACCGTCATGGGCATCTTTGTCTCGCTGCAGGAGCCGGTGATGGGATACGGCCATGCCTGGGCGGAATACCGCGGTGATGCAGGCTGGATAGGCATTGACGGCACCCGTATCGACGACAGCGTCGGCGCACACTACATACCGCTGGGCGTCATCCGGGACGAGAGCATCGCCTACCGAATGGCGGTCGTCGGTGTCCTGCACAGCCTGTCGATTGACAGAATTACGGTTGAATGATCAGCGTAAACAAAGGGTGTGATTCATACATTGTCACTATTGGCAAATTTTTCCCGGTCATCCTCAGTCGCTCCTTCCTTGCATTCCCCTCTTATAAACGAGCGACCTCTGCCTATGCTACTACCGAGGACAATATAACCTTCTCTACAATAGCCTGTCTCAGCCAACCTGGCATCGAGCTTTTGATACATTTTTTCCTTCGTTCCCTTCATCCTGGATTCACGATCAGGTCTGCCGGCCGACCTTCCTCCTGGCATGCCACCTTCACCCCCGGACATGCCGCGGCCACTTCCTCTGCGCGATCCATCGGGCATATTCAAAGTCACGGTATATTTGAACAGCTTGATTCCATTTGACTTGATATCGGTTAAAAATATCTCTTCGATCTCTGGCTGTTTCATTCGATTGGATGTACATGCTACTAAAACCAAGGGTACGAATAACATGAGCATTAACTTCTTATAACCCACACATAATCTCCAGAAACAATGAGGGCAATCTGCACCGGTATTTTTTATCATGAAACATGCAGCGGCACCCAGGACACCTCACATTCCCCCGCTTCAGTGGCAACATAGGCAGAGTCACCTGTAATGGTGACGGAAATATCCATGGTACGCTGCACCAGCGCCGCCAGTGCTTGTACGCTTTCCCACTGAAACTGAAAAATAGACGCCTTCAGTTCATTAAACTTTGCCCGCCCCTGATCCCACCAAACATCCGATTTGGAATTAAAACTGTAAACCTTGACCGCCGGAGAAAGTCGCGTTGCTTTTTTTATCCTGTCAACGGCCGGCTCCCCCACATCGATCCATAATGTTATTTGATCATCCAGGGTGCGAACCCATATGTCGGGTTCGTCCACGACGCAGAGTCCTTTCGTAAACGCCAGATGTTCCTGCGCATTAATACAAAACGCCAGAACACGCACCATCATTCGCTCAAGTGTTTCAGAAGGGTGTTGGGCAATCGTTAAATTAAGCGTGGCATAATAATTCCGGTCGACATCAGAAAGCGTAATTCTTGATTTATATATTTTCGGCTTTAATGCCATAAGCACACACTAATTACCCACTCTAATACAGATGAAAAAATGTGGTCTGGCCCCATTATTTCTCACTCGATTACTTGCAAAGCCTACCCGACATGGTCGAGCGCCTGACTGACATCGTCAATAATATCATCAATATTCTCGATCCCGACTGATATCCGCACAAGATCGGCACTGACACCGGCGGTCGCCAGCTCAGTCTCATTCAGTTGTCTGTGAGTGGTAGAGGCTGGATGACAGGCGAGTGACTTGGCGTCGCCGATATTAACCAGGCGCAATATCATCTGCAGGGCATCAATAAACTGCCCACCCGCCTCGATGCCACCCTTGATGCCAAAACTCAAAATACCCGAGGCCTTGCCACCGGTAATCTTCTGGCACGTCTGGTAGTAAGGGCTGTCTGGCAACGCCGCATAGTTAACCCAACTAATCTTGTCATGGTTACTGAGATAGCCGGCAAGCTTTTCAGCATTCTCACAATGCCGCTCCATCCTGATGCCCAGCGTCTCCAGGCCCTGCAGGATAAGAAATGCATTCGTCGGCGAGAGTGCGGCGCCCGTGTTTCTGAGCGGCACCACCCGGCAACGCCCGATATAGGCCGCCGGTCCGAGCGCCTCCGTATATACAACCCCGTGATAAGAAGGATCAGGCTCGTTCAGCATGGGAAACCTTTCCTTGTTTGCCACCCAGTCGAAGGTACCGGAATCGATAATAATGCCGCCGATCGAATTACCATGACCACCGATGTATTTCGTTAAGGAGTGAATAACGATATCTGCGCCCAGCTCAAACGGGCGACACAGATAAGGCGTCGCAACCGTATTGTCCACCATCAGGGGAATACCATGCCGCCCGGCTGCTTCTGCCAGCCTGGCAATATCAACTATGTTGCCAGCGGGGTTACCAATAGACTCGCAAAAGAGCGCCCTGGTGTTTTCGTCAATCGCCTGCTCGAATCCGTCAAAGTCTTCCGCTGAAACCATACGGGCTTCAATACCCTGCCTCGGCAGGGTGTGCGCAAACAGGTTGTAGGTGCCACCGTATAACTGGCTGGTGCTGACAATATTTGAACCAACATCACAAATACACTGGATGGCATAGGTTATAGCTGCCATCCCCGAGGCCACCGCGAGTCCGGCTATACCCCCTTCCATTGCGGCCAGCCGTTGCTCAAGCACATCGGTGGTGGGGTTCATTATCCGTGTATAGATATTTCCCTTGACCTTCAGGTCAAACAGATCTGCACCATGCTGGGTGTTATCGAAGGTATAGGAGGTCGTTTGATAGATAGGTACAGCAGCCGCCTTCGTTGTTGCTTCAGACTCATAGCCACAATGCAGGGCCAGGGATTCAAGCTTCATAATTGCTCCTCATAAAAAGTGGAAATAAAACCGGGGTCAGATCCCAATTTTTTCTTATATTGCGTATCGGCATTGACTGATGTCCCAAAGTAGCGCAATCAAGCATGCTAATGGAAAACAGGGAGGTGTGCCATGCCAAGAAAACCTCGTATCAACTTGCCAGGCGTGCCACAGCACGTAATCCAGCGCGGCAACAATCGCGAGCCCTGCTTCTACGCAGAGTCGGATTATCTCTGTTTCCTGGCGACTCTCGGTGAGACACTCGAACGTCAGCGCTGTCGATTGCATGCCTGGGTATTGATGACCAATCACGTGCACCTGCTCATCACCCAAGAGCAACCACATGGGATATCCCGCGTGATGCAGGATGTCGGCAGGAAATACGTACAGTACATCAATAGAACATACCGTCGCTCAGGGACATTGTGGGAAGGTTGTTACAAGGCCTGCATTATTGACAGTGAAGCCTGGCTGAAGAATAAAAGCAGACATATTAGCGTTAAACAGGATCTGACCCCTGTTTTCTCGAGACGGAGCAACGGGTGGGTATTGTGGTAATCTCCATGAAATCGATGGAGTCAGATTCATATTTAAAATTACAATTAAAAGGGGCGGTGACAAATGAGAATTAATGCGTTTCGTCACCGACCCCTTTTATTTTCCTTTTATTTTAGAATTAATGCGTTTCATCACCGACCCCTTTTATTTTCCTGGAAGATGCGCTTCAAGAAGAATTTAAAAAAGATGTCATCAGCTCGCCAAGGTCCGGCCCGGTACATGTCCGCACTCTCCCTGCGATCCCGATGCTGCTGCTGATAACCTACATCCTGATTGCCCTGGTCTTTTCGTTTCTCTGCTCCATCGCCGAGGCGGTGGTCCTGAGCGTGCGCGATCCCTACATCGAGCTGTTGCAGCAGGACGGGCGGCGCTCCGGTGACCTGCTGGCGACGCTGAAGGCGGACATCAACAGCCCGCTGGCCGCCATCCTCACGCTCAACACCATCGCCCATACCGTCGGTGCCGCCGGTGCCGGCGCACAGGCGGCCCACGTGTTCGGCGACGCCTTTGTCGCCATGGCCTCGGCCATACTGACACTGTTGATCCTGGTG
>JBDLIH010000014.1:0-49584 GCA_039714975.1 Pseudomonadota bacterium | reverse complement strand
CTGAAACAACCTGCCGCTGTACATGTCGAACATGATCGTGCGCATGCCATCGGCTGGGCATTGCAGCATGCCGGTGAGCACGACATTGTCCTGATTGCCGGCAAGGGGCATGAGACAGTACAGCTTGTCGGTACCCGGGCAGTTCCGTTCAGCGACCGCGAGCGCGTCAGGGCAATTGCACGGGAATGGTCTCGATGATGGCGATGCAACTGTCACAGGCTGCACAGGTGCTTGATGGCCGTTTATCGGGTGACGATGTCGCATTTCGCGGCATCAGTACCGACACACGCACGCTGACACCGGGTTCACTCTATATTGCCCTGCAGGGCCCCAATTTTGACGGCCACGCCTTTATTGAAACCGCACGCGAACAGGGTGCGGTGGCTGCCGCAGTGAGCCGGCCCTGTGACTCGCCGCTGCCGCAAATGGAAGTGCCGGATACGCGTCTGGCGCTGGGTCGGCTGGGCGCCTTCTGGCGGCAGCAGTTTTCTCTGCCGGTGGTGGCGATTACCGGCAGTAACGGCAAGACCACAGTGCGTGCCATGACCGAGTCGATTCTCTCCGGCTGCGGCCATGCCCTGTCAACGCAGGGCAATCTGAATAATGACATTGGCCTGCCGCTGACACTGGCGCGCCTGGGTCCCGAGGATCAGTATGCGGTGCTGGAGATGGGCGCAAATCATGCCGGTGAGATCGACTACCTCGCCGGACTGGCGCAGCCAACGATTGCCGTTGTGACCAATGCGGGAGCGGCGCACCTGGAAGGATTTGGTGACCTTGAAGGGGTGGCGCGGGCAAAAGGTGAATTGTTTGCCCGCCTGGACGCCGGTGGTACGGCTGTCGTTAATGCGGATGATGATTTCGCACCCCTGTGGCGCTCGCTGGCCGGTCATTGCCGGATTGTGGATTTCGGCCTGGACAGTGATGCGGCGGTGACGGCTGAATGGGCCGGTGACAGTCGCGGCAGTGACATCCTTCTTAAAACGGCACAAGGCGATATCGAACTGCGCCTGCCGTTGCCCGGCAGGCATAACGTTATGAATGCACTGGCGGCCTGTGCCGTTGCACAGGCGGCCGGTGCCGACCTGCCTGCAATCAAGCGCGGGCTGGAATCACTGTCACCGGTTGCCGGGCGCTTCAATATCCATTCACTGCCGGGTGCCATCACCTTGATCGATGATACCTACAATGCCAACCCCGAATCATTGCAGGCGGCGCTGGATGTGCTGACGCTGTCAGACGATGACAGCTGGCTGGTGCTGGGTGATATGGGTGAGCTTGGTGCAACAGCCGCCGAATGGCATGCGACTGCCGGCCGCAAGGCGCGTGCCGCCGGTGTCACCCGGCTCTATGGCCTGGGCGAACTGGCACAGCAGGCCGTGGCGGCATTCGATGGCCCCGGCGGCGCATTCTCAACAATGGATGAGCTGCTGGAAGCCTTGCATGCGGACCTGGCTGGCCCGCTGCATATTCTCGTCAAGGGTTCGCGCAGTATGCGCATGGAGCGGGTAGTGGCTGCGCTGGGTGTTGCTGCCGGCAGCGGAGGTAAACACTGACATGCTGTTGTATCTTGCCGAGTACCTGAGTCAGTACCACAGCGGGTTTGGTGTCTTCCAGTACCTGACACTGCGTGCGATTCTGGGTGTGTTAACGGCACTGATCATTTCCTTCCTGGTAGGACCGGAAATGATTCGTCGTCTGGGTCGCTACCAGATCGGACAGCCGGTGCGTGATGATGGTCCGCAAACCCACCTTGTCAAAGCGGGAACACCCACCATGGGTGGTGCCCTGATCCTGGTGGCCGTGGCGGTTGCGACCCTGTTGTGGGCGGATCTAAGCAATCGTTATGTGTGGGTGATGCTGATAACGACGACATTATTCGGTGCCATCGGCTGGGTCGATGATTACAAGAAACTGGTATTGAAAAATTCAGACGGCCTGTCGGCGCACAGTAAAATATTCTGGCAGTCAGGCATTGCCCTGTGTGTTGCGGTGTTCCTGTATCTGACGTCAACGACGCCCGCGGAGACAGCATTGATCGTACCGTTCTTCAAGGACATTGCAATCAATCTCGGCTGGTTCTATGTGGTCCTGACCTTTTTTGTCATTGTCGGGTCCAGCAATGCGGTCAACCTGACAGACGGTCTCGACGGACTCGCCATTTTGCCAACGGTACTGATTGCCGGTGCGCTGGCAGTATTCGCCTACGTCACCGGTAACGTGAAGTTTTCCGTGTACCTCGGGATACCCTATATCCGCGATGCCTCCGAGGTGGTGGTCTTTTGCGGTGCCCTGGTCGGTGCCGGTCTCGGCTTTTTATGGTTTAACGCGTACCCCGCCATGGTGTTTATGGGGGATGTGGGGGCGCTGGCGCTGGGTGCGGCGCTGGGCATCGTTGCCGTGCTGGTGCGGCAGGAACTGGTGTTCATGGTGATGGGTGGTGTTTTCGTCATGGAGACCGTGTCGGTCATCCTGCAGGTGGCTTCCTACAAGCTCACCGGTCGGCGAATTTTTCACATGGCGCCACTGCACCATCACTTCGAATTAAAAGGCTGGCCGGAACCGCGCGTTATTGTGCGCTTCTGGATTATTACCGTGATTCTTGTGCTGGTGGGTTTGGCAACGCTGAAGATACGTTGAGTGACCTCATGTGGTTGTATTCAGAATCGAGTAGCGACTAATGGCTGTCCCGATAACAGTAATGACAGAGATGTTTGACAAAACATGCAGAACGCTTGTGGTGGGTCTCGGTGAGACGGGCCTGTCAGTGGCGCGCTTCCTGTCACGACAGGGTGTGCCGGTCGCGATCGTTGACAGCCGTGAGCAGCCCCCGGGACTTGAGCGCTTGCGGAATGAACTGCCGGCAGATGTTGCCCTGTTTCTGGGCGAGTTCAATGTCGAGGCGTTTGAACGTGCGGAACAAATCGTGATCAGCCCCGGTGTGTCAATGGACGAGCCTGAAATTGCTGCCGCGGTTGCACGGCAGGTGCCGGTAACAGGCGACATTGAACTGTTTGCCCAGACGGTTACGGCGCCGGTGATTGCGGTGACCGGTTCCAATGGCAAAAGTACCGTGGTGACCTTGCTGGGCGCAATGGCACGACGCGCCGGAATGGACGTGCGCGTCGGTGGCAACATCGGTACGCCGGTGCTGGACCTGATCGAGGCAGAAGAGCCTGATTTATATGTGCTGGAGTTGTCGAGCTTCCAGCTGGAGACAGTGCGCTCGCTGCGGCCGCAGGCAGCCGTGATACTGAACATCAGTCCTGATCACCTGGACCGGTATCAGGATCTGAGGGCATATGCCGCCGCCAAGCAGGCGGTCTTCAGCCAGGCTGCACTGCAGGTATTCAACCTCGATGACCCTCTGGTTGAGTCACTGGTCAACAAGACCCGCCCGCATGTGGGGTTTACGTACCGGATTCCGGAAGCGGACGCGTACGGGATTATCGAGCACGAGGGTGCGCTCTGGCTGGCGCGCGGTGAGTCGCACATCATGCCGGTGTCCGGGATTTGCATGGCCGGGCAACATAACCTGACCAATGCGCTGGCTGCATTGGCGCTGGGTGAAGCGGCAGGCATCCCGCTGGACAAGATGATTGACACCCTGGGTGAGTTCCAGGGGCTGTCGCACCGCATGCAGTATGTTGCCGAGCAGGGCGGGGTGCGCTGGTTCAATGATTCCAAGGGGACCAATGTCGGTGCCACCCTGGCGGCAATTGAGGGTGTTGAGGGGAAGCTGGTCCTGATTGCCGGCGGTGATGGCAAGGGTGCGGATTTCACGCCGCTGGCTGATGCCATGCAGCGCAAGGGACGCGGCGCCGTATTGATTGGCAAGGATGCTGCCTTGCTGGGTACTGTGTTGCAGGGTGTCATACCCGTCAGGTTTGCAGATGATATGTCGCAGGCAGTCATGCTTGCAGCAGACATGTCACAAACCGGGGACAGCGTGCTGCTGTCACCGGCCTGTGCCAGTACCGACATGTACCGGAATTTCGAGATGCGTGGCGAAGTCTACATACAGGCTGTCCGGGAGTATCTGTCGTAATGGCTGCAGTCGCACAACAGGCACGACGCATAGAGGCCGGCAGTTCAAGGATACCGCGTGTTGATTACTGGCTGGTGTTTACTGTGTTGACATTGACCCTGCTTGGTCTGGTCATGGTAGCGTCGGCATCAATCACCTTTGCGGACCGTGAGATTGGCCGCCCCTTTTACTACGCCATTCGGCAGGCAATCTATATCGGTTGTGGTGTTGTCGCCGGCATGCTGTTGTTCAGGTTGCGACTCCTTGACCTGGAGCGCATGAGTATGGCGCTGTTGCTGTCAGCGTTTGCCCTGTTGCTGCTGGTGCTGGTGCCGGGTGTGGGCGTTGAGGTGAACGGGGCGTCACGCTGGGTTAACGCCGGCCTGTTTCGTATGCAGGTTTCCGAACCGGCCAAGCTGTTTTTTATTGTTTATCTTGCCGGCTACCTGGGTCGACACGGTGACGAGGTCCGCACACAAATATCCGGCTTTCTCAAGCCCATCGGTTTACTGGTGATTGCTGCCCTGTTACTGCTGCTGGAACCTGATTTTGGCGCTACCGTGGTGCTTGCTGCCATCGTGATGGGTATGATTTTCATGGCCGGTGTGAAGTTGTTTCAGTTTGGCGGTGTGCTGGGCCTGGGTGCTCTGTTGATGGCAGGTATGGCAATTTCATCACCGTACCGGATGAAGCGTTTGACGACCTTTGTCGATCCCTGGGCTGACCCGTTTGACAGTGGCTTTCAATTGACCCAGTCACTGATTGCCATTGGCCGTGGTGAATGGTTTGGTGTTGGTCTGGGTGCCAGCATCCAGAAACTTTTTTACCTGCCGGAGGCACATACGGATTTTGTATTCGCAGTACTGGCAGAGGAACTGGGCCTGCTGGGAGTCTGTACCATTATCGTGTTATATGCCGTGCTGGTCTGGCGAGCGTTTGTCATTGCCGCACAGGCTGTCAAGGCAGAAAACCTTTTTGCCTCCTACCTGGCCTATGGCATCGGTATCTGGTTCGGCTTGCAGAGCTTTATCAATATCGGTGTCAACATGGGTCTGTTGCCAACCAAGGGCCTGACCTTGCCGCTGATGAGTTATGGCGGCTCCAGTATGGTGGTGATGTGCGCCGCTGTTGCCCTGTTGCTGCGCATCGATCATGAAACGCGCTGTACGGCTGCCGGTATGTCGGCCAGTGGTGTTGCCGCGGCGACGCTTCGCAGGTCAAGGACATGATGATGGCTGCTGCAAACGAGCGGCCGGTACTGATTATGGCGGGCGGTACCGGTGGTCATGTGTTTCCGGCGCTGGCCGTGGCGGCAGAATTGTCGGCCAGGGGGGTTGCTGTTTCATGGCTGGGTACTCAGCGGGGGCTGGAAGCGCGCGTGGTTCCGGCTGCAGGTTATTCGCTTGAGACCATGCGGGTGTCCGGCATACGCGGCAAGGGTGTGATGAAAATAATTTCCGCACCGTTCATGTTAATGGTCGCACTGTTACAGGCACTGGTCATCCAGTTGCGCCTGCGTCCGCGTGCAGTGCTGGGAATGGGGGGCTTTGCAGCCGGTCCGGGTGGTGTCATCGCCTGGTTGTTGCGTCGACCCTTGCTGATACATGAACAGAACTCGGTTGCCGGTATGACGAACAAGTGGCTGGCGCCGCTGGCCCGGGTGGTGATGGAAGCTTTTCCCGGCAGCCTGCCGGTACGTCGGCAGGCTGTCCACACGGGTAACCCGGTACGAGCCGGGATTACCCGCTTGCCCTCTCCATCTGAACGCTTTGCAGGGCGCAGCGGTGCGCTGCGTGTGCTGGTCATTGGCGGCAGTCTGGGTGCGCGCGCCCTGAATGAAGTCATGCCGGCAGCAGTCAGTCAGCTTGCCGCTGCCCAACAGCTGCAGATTCACCATCAGACCGGAAGTGCCGATCTGGAATCGGTGCAGGCGGCCTATACCGCGCTGGAGCTGGATGCACGTGTCGATGTCTTTATCGACGATATGGCCGCTGCCTACTCATGGGCCGATGTAGTGATCTGTCGTTCCGGTGCGTTGACCGTTGCCGAACTGGCGGTGGTGGGTGTTGCCTCGATACTGGTGCCGTTCCCGCATGCCACGGATGATCACCAGACCGGCAATGCACGGTTCCTGGCCGATGCCGGTGCCGCGATATTGATGCCGCAGGAAACAATGAGCGCGGAGAAACTGGCCGGGCTGCTTGAAGACTTCTCGCGGCAGCGCAATATGCTGCTGGAGATGGCGTGCCGTGCACGTGAGCTGGCTATGCCGGATGCCGCACGTCGTGTTGCCGAACACTGCTTGCGCGCAGCCGGTATTGATATGCAGTCGACGGCTGCGGGGTCGACAGCATGAGCTCTGCCTCGCATCCAACCGCTGTTGCGCAGCCCCAGGGTATGGGGCGTGTTCGACGTGTGCACTTTGTCGGTATTGGCGGGGCCGGTATGAGCGGCATTGCAGAAGTCATGCATAACCTGGGTTACGAAGTCAGTGGTTCTGACTTGCGCGAAAATGCAGTGACCCGTCGACTGGCCGGGCTGGGTATCAACGTGACCTTCGGGCATGCAGCGGCTAATGTATCGGCCTGTGACGTGGTTGTTGTATCAACGGCCATTGATGCGGGCAACCCTGAACTCGTTGCGGCACGTGAACAGCGTATTCCGGTTGTGCCGCGTGCAGAAATGCTGGCAGAGTTAATGCGTTTTCGTTACGGCATCGGTGTTGCAGGTACGCACGGCAAGACCACCACTACCAGCCTGACGGCCAGTGTACTGGCCGAGGGCGGCCTGGATCCAACCTTTGTAATCGGCGGCCAGCTGAACAGTGCCGCCACCAATGCACAACTGGGTTCCGGACATTACCTGGTTGCCGAGGCCGATGAGAGTGACGCCTCTTTTCTGTATCTGCAGCCATCGATGACAGTGGTCACCAATATTGATGCAGATCATTTGTCAACCTATGAAGGTGACTTCGAGCGTTTGCGCCAGACCTTTATCGATTACCTGCATCACTTGCCATTCTATGGACTGGCCGTGTTGTGTCTGGATGATCCGGAGGTGGCAAATATTCTTTCCGAGGTCACCCGGCCGGTCATTACCTATGGCATTGATTCAGATGCCGACATCAGGGCCAGCGAGTTGCGTCAGAATCAGTTGCAAACACATTTCCAGGTGCAGCGCCCGGGGCATGACCAGCCATTGTCCATTACGCTGAATTTACCGGGTCGACATAATGTGCTGAATGCACTGGCAGCCATTGCGGTTGCAACGGAACTGGGTGTGTCTGATGAAGCCATACAGCAGGCCTTGTCCGGCTTCCAGGGTATCGGGCGACGTTTCCAGGTGGCCGGTGAAATTCAAACGGCTGCAGGCAGTGTGCTGTTGATTGACGACTATGCGCATCACCCGCGCGAGATTGCACCGACACTGGAAGCGGTAAGGGCCGGTTGGCCGGAGCGGCGGCTGGTCGTGGTATTCCAACCGCACCGTTATTCACGTACCCATGACCTGTTCGATGATTTTATACAGGTGTTGTCCACGGTTGATGTGCTGGTACTGTGCGAGGTCTATGCCGCCGGTGAGACGCCGATCAGCGGTGCCGATGGTCGCGCGCTGTCACGTGGTATTCGCACCCGTGGTCATGTTGATCCGGTTTTCATTGAAAAGCTGGAGATGCTGCCGGATGTGCTGGATGACGTTTTACATGCCGGGGATGTACTGCTGATGCTGGGGGCCGGGGACATCGGTGCGGCAGCTGCACAACTGGCGGCTGGTGCAAGGTGAAACGGGGATGATGGCAGCTGAAAAAAATCATCACTGGCGCGGTGAATTGAGAGTTAACGAGCCTATGTCAGGGCACACCTCCTGGCGTACGGGTGGCTGCGTGCGGCGATTCTTCAGACCGGCTGACCTTGATGACCTGTGTGACTTTCTGCAGGAGACTGGCCCGCACGAGCCCTTGTTGTGGCTGGGACTGGGCAGCAATCTGCTGGTGCGTGACGGCGGTTTCCCGGGAACCGTGATATTTACACTCGGTGCGCTGACAGAACTCGAATGGCTGGACGCTGTGACCTTGCGTGTCGGTGCCGGTGTCACCTGTGCAAAGGTGGCACGTGAGACAGCTAGACAGGGGCTCACCGGGGTGGAGTTCCTGGCGGGTATTCCGGGAACCATGGGTGGCGCACTGGCCATGAATGCCGGGGCCTTTGGAGGAGAAACCTGGAATCACATTTCCGCAGTGGAAACCATAGACCGAAAGGGCCGCTTGCATAAACGCTTGCCAAAGGAATACCGGGTGGGTTATCGCGCAGTTGAAGGTGTGGGGGATGAATGGTTTGTGGCTGCACGGTTATCGTTGCAGCACGGTGATGCCGGGGCGGCACTGTCACATATCCGCGAACTGCTGGCACAGCGCGGTGCAACGCAACCGACAAACCAGTACAGCTGCGGTTCGGTTTTCCGCAACCCGCCCGGGGATCATGCAGCACGTCTGATCGAGTCTGCCGGCCTGAAGGGCAGGACACTGGGTGGTGCACAGGTCTCGGAGAAACACGCCAATTTTATTGTTAACACGGGTAATGCCAGCGCGACCGATATCGAAACCCTGATAAACCAGGTACAGGGCCGTGTTGAGCAGTTGTACGGTGTACGCCTGGAAACCGAGGTTCGAATTGTCGGTGATCATGCAGCGGGATGATGACGGAACAGTGACGACATGAATAACAGTACATGCATTGACGGTCAGATTTACGGCAAGGTGGCGGTGCTGATGGGCGGGCTCTCGGCAGAGCGGGAGATCTCACTGATCAGTGGCAGCGCTGTGTTGCAGGCACTGCAGACTGCGGGTATTGATGCTCACGGTGTGGATACTGCTGACAGGCATTTACATGACATCCTGGTGGGGGGAGGTTTCAGCCGCGCATTTATTGCCTTGCACGGCCGCGGTGGTGAAGACGGTGTTATCCAGGGTCTGCTGGAGTGTATCGGATTACCTTACACCGGTAGTGGTGTACTGGGTTCAGCACTGGCTATGGACAAATTACGCAGCAAACAGGTGTGGCAAAGTGCAGGACTGCCAACGCCTGCGTTTGCCGTGCTTTCGAGTGCGGCTGATGTGGTGCGTGTGAAGGAGTGCTTGCAATACCCGGCGATGGTCAAGCCTTCGCATGAAGGCTCCAGTATCGGAATATCGAAAGTTGATGATGCGGACGGGTTGATGGCAGCCTGGCGCCTGGCTGCTCAATACGATGAGTGTGTGATTGCCGAGCAATGGGTTGAAGGCGTGGAATATACGGCCGGCATCCTGGGCGATGATGTATTGCCGCTTATCTGTCTCGAAACGCCCAATACCTTTTATGACTATGCCGCGAAGTATGAAGCTGATACCACGCGCTACCTGATTCCCTGCGGGTTGCCTTCCGGACAGGAGACTGAGTTGCAGGCAATGGCACAGGCGGCATTTGCCGCAGTCGGTGCCACAGGCTGGGGGCGCGTGGATTTTATGCTGGATACTGCCGGTCAACCCGGGTTGATCGATATCAATACGGTGCCCGGACTGACAGATCACAGCTTGATGCCGATGGCGGCAAGCGCAGCAGGGATGGACTTCGGCCGGCTTGTCTGCCGGATACTGGATACCAGTCTTCGTGCCGAGCCCGGTATGGGGAAGGAGGCCGGCTGTGCCTAGACAGAAACCATCACCCGTCCAGCTTGCAGCCGCTCTTATGAAAGACAATGTGCGTACGATTACCGGCCTGTTGCTGATCGCAATCCTGGTTCTCATTATGGCATTAGCCAAGCACGGCTTGTCGGATCCTTACCGGTTCCCGCTCGATGTGGTAGAGGTCAAGGGAGATTTCCGCTACCTGAATAAACTGCAGTTGCAGGAAACTGTGGCGCCTCATGTAGAAGGAGGATTCTTTACTGTGGATGTCAATGTGATACGCACAGTCGCAGAACAGTTGCCCTGGGTATACAAGGCCACGGTGAAGCGGATATGGCCGGCAACCTTGCGTATACATATAGAGGAACAGCAGGCAGTTGCCCGATGGGGGGAGCAGGGTTACCTGAACAGGAATGGCGAGCCGTTTTTCCCGAAACAGATCAACTCCTCTCTGAAATTGCCGGCACTGGCAGGCCCGGAGGGGCACGAACTAAAGGTGCTCAAGAATTTTCATCGGGTCACAAGGACGCTGGCTCCGCTGGGAATACAGGTCACCAGAATGGAACTCGATAGTCGCCGTGCCTGGCACCTGCAAGTCGGTGAGGGTGTTTTGCTGGAACTCGGGCGCATCGATACCCGGGAGCGGTTGCAGCGTTTTATAAGCGCTTACCCAACGGTATTTGCCGGTCGCTTCGAGGACCTGAGACGGGTTGATTTGCGTTATAGCAACGGCTTTTCAGTTGACTGGCAACAGTTGGCCTCGAAACCGGCTACGGACACACAGGGTTAGGAAAGCAGGGAACTATTGGAATGCCAAGAAAAGTGGAAAAGAATTTGATCGTGGGTCTCGATATTGGTACCTCGAAGGTGGTGGCAATCGTAGGTGAGGTTATGCCTGAAGGTGAGCTCGAGGTAATTGGTATTGGCTCTCATCCTTCCCGTGGCCTGAAGAAGGGTGTTGTCGTTAACATCGAATCGACGGTTCATTCGATTCAACGTGCGGTGGAAGAGGCTGAATTAATGGCGGGTTGCCAGATCCATTCCGTTTATGCCGGCATTGCAGGCAGTCATATTCGCAGCCTGAATTCCCATGGCATTGTCGCTATCCGTGACAAGGAAGTTGAGTCGGGCGATATCGAGCGCGTGATAGATGCTGCACGGGCCGTGGCGATACCTGCCGATCAAAAAATACTGCACATCCTCCCGCAGGAGTTCGTGATTGATAACCAGGAAGGTATTCGTGAGCCGGTCGGCATGTCAGGTGTGCGTCTGGAGGCCAAGGTACATATGGTGACGGGCGCCGTCAGTGCTGCGCAGAATATTATCAAGTGTGTTCGCCGCTGCGGGCTGGAGGTGGATGACATCATCCTGGAACAGCTGGCATCCAGTTACTCGGTACTGACCGATGATGAAAAGGAGCTCGGTGTTTGTATTGTTGACATCGGTGGCGGGACGACTGACATCGCGGTATTCACCGAGGGTGCCATTCGACATACCGCAGTCATACCCATTGCCGGTGACCAGGTGACGAACGACATTGCCGTTGCCTTGCGCACACCGACCCAGCATGCCGAGGAAATCAAGATCAAGTACGCCTGTGCCCTGACCCAGATGGCCAGTGCAGAAGAGAGTATTGAAGTGCCGAGTGTTGGTGACCGGGCATCGCGTCGGCTTGCGCGCCACACGCTGGCCGAAGTTGTTGAGCCGCGTTACGAGGAATTGCTGATATTGATACAGGCGGAGTTGCGTCGCAGCGGCTTCGAGGACCTGGTTGCGGCGGGTATTGTGCTAACCGGTGGCAGTGCCAAGATCGAGGGTCTGGTTGACCTGGCGGAGGAGGTTTTTCATATGCCGGTGCGTCTGGGTGTACCCCAGTACGTTACCGGTCTTGTCGATGTCGTACGCAATCCGATTTATGCGACGGGTGTCGGCTTGTTGTTGTTTGGCCATCACAACCGTGATCAGCGGTCGATGGATATTGGTTTGGGTAAGGGCGTGCGTAGCGTGTGGGAGAGGATGAAGGGCTGGTTTCAGGGAAATTTCTAGTTGTTGGTTATGACTGTAACAGTGTGGTCGTGCCCGGTGAGGATGGCACAAAAGCACTTTAACTGTTGTTTATTCATTGGGCTATTTTGTTGTTTCTGTTAAGGAGGAGACATCATGTTTGAACTACTGGACTCATGTGGTCAAAGCGCGGTAATCAAGGTAATTGGTGTTGGCGGTGGTGGTGGTAATGCTGTTCAGCACATGGTAGATGCAAATATTGACGGCGTGGAATTCATCTGTGCAAATACGGACTCACAGGCACTGACGAATATGTCGGCGCGGACCACTCTGCAAATTGGTGCAGACATCACCAAGGGACTGGGTGCCGGTGCAAATCCGGATGTCGGGCGTCAGGCGGCTCACGAAGACCGTGACAGGATTGCAGAGGCCATCGAAGGTTCTGACATGCTGTTTATTACAGCCGGTATGGGGGGTGGAACGGGTACCGGCGCGGCACCGGTTGTTGCGTCCGTTGCCAGGGAACTGGGCATTCTTACTGTTGCTGTCGTCACCAAGCCGTTTACCTTTGAAGGTAACCGGCGTCTGCATGTTGCACATAACGGTATCAAGGAACTGAGCCAGTACGTGGATTCCCTGATTACCATACCGAACGAGAAGCTGCAGTCGGTACTGGGTAAGCAGATCAGTCTGCTGGATGCATTCCGCTCGGCCAATGATGTGCTGCTGGGTGCGGTGCAGGGTATTGCCGAACTGATTACCCGTCCTGGACTGATCAACGTCGACTTCGCGGACGTTCGTACCGTTATGGCGGAAATGGGTATGGCCATGATGGGTTCAGGTACTGCCAAGGGTGATGACCGGGCGCGTGAGGCTGCCGAAGCTGCGATCGCCAGTCCTTTGCTGGAGGATATTGACCTGATGGGTGCCAATGGCATTCTGGTTAATGTGACGGCCGGTATGGACCTTGCCATTGGTGAATTTGAAGAGGTGGGTAACACGGTGAAGGAGTTTGCCTCCGAGAATGCCACGGTGGTGGTCGGTACTGTGATTGACCCGGATATGCGGGATGAATTGCGCGTCACCGTGGTGGCGACAGGCCTGGGCTCGGATGTAAAGGCAAAGCCGGTCGAGCAACAGCCGACACTGGTACACGTTAACAAGGAGACGGGTGCAGAAGATTTTGATCGCCCGACCGTGTTGCGTAAAAAGAACAAGGCGGCACGGCGTGCACAGGCCACCGGTGGCAATTCTGCCGAGGACATGGACTACCTGGATATCCCGGCCTTCCTGCGCCGACAGGCAGACTAGAGCCTGTCAACTATATAGATAAGGACAGGGCCCTGGTTGTCTGATAGCCAGGGCCGGCCTGTCCTGCCTATATATTTTGTTTATGCATGAATTGAATGCATGTATGGCGCCGTCATTGTAATGACGAATTTTGTGCGAATGTGAGTTGTTTCTTTGCGTAGCCAGATACCTGTGCTACTATCTCTGCGGCTTTTCTGGTACTTGTCTGAGGAATACGGCTGAATTACGAGGAATAAGGCCATGATTCGACAACGTACTCTAAAAAATGTGATTCGCGCCACTGGCGTGGGTCTGCACACTGGCGAGAAAATTTACCTGACACTTCGACCGGCACCGGTGGATACCGGTATCGTGTTCTGCCGTGTTGATCTGGACCTGGTTGTTCAGATACAGGCGCGTCCTGAAAATGTCGGTGATACCCGCCTGTCTACTACCCTGGTCAATGGTGATGTACGGATCTCAACCGTAGAGCACCTGTTGTCAGCGATGGCCGGTCTGGGTATCGATAATGCCTACATTGATCTGAGTGCGGCTGAAGTTCCAATCATGGACGGCAGTGCCGGACCCTTCGTGTTTCTGATCCAGTCAGCGGGTATCGAGGAACAAAATGCACCCAAGCGCTTTATACGTATCAAGAAGCCGGTGCAGGTAGAGGATGAGGACAAGGTTGCACGGTTTGAGCCGTTTGACGGCTTCAAGGTCGGTTTCACTATTGAATTTGACCACCCGGTGTTCAAGTCAAATACCCAGCATTCTGAAATTGATTTCTCCACAACGTCTTTTGTGAAGGAAGTCAGTCGGGCCAGAACCTTCGGGTTTATGCATGAAATCGAGCAGTTACGGGAACGCAAGCTGGCCCTGGGTGGCAGTCTCGATAATGCCGTGGTGCTGGATGAATACCGGGTATTGAATGAGGATGGCCTGCGTTATCGCGACGAGTTCGTGAAACACAAAATCCTGGATGCTATTGGTGATCTCTACTTGCTGGGGCACAGTTTGATTGGTGCGTTCAGCGGGTATAAATCAGGGCATGCCTTGAACAATACACTGCTGCGTGCCTTGATGGCAGATGAGTCGGCCTGGGAAGAAGTGACATTTGATGATGTCAATGAGGCCCCGATTTCATTTTTGCAACCAGTACCTGTCAGCTGAGTAAATTCCTCGCAGTGACCTGATTTCTGCTGTCCTGACCGGTTCAGCGGGAAAATCGCCGATTGGCAAGCCGAAGTAGTGCAGTTTTAAGCCCGGGGTCCGATACAGTCTGAGCGACCTGCTGTAGCGCGGCTGTACTGTTTTTACTGGACTGGATCACAGACTTGCGGCGTTCAGTGGGAATAGGCCTCTCGGGCGGGCGAACACGTATCCGAACTGTGCGCAGTTTCACAGTTTGACTGTGACGGAGTTGCTTTACTAGTTGAGGTGCATGGAAGCGCAGGCGGGCTGCCCATACCGGAGAGTCAGCTGCAAGCACCAGGGTTTCATCCCGGATAGCAAGCAGGTGGCAGTGTGCTTTCAAGGGTTCGGGAAGCAGTTCCTGCAGCAATGTTTCCAGTGCCATCAGGATTCTGGCCTGGGAAACAAGACGGGAATACCGGCTTCCACCGAGCAGTTTCCTGATTGGCAGGGGATTGTTCATAAGGTACTTGAGTGAGTTTGAAAATGAATATCATACTGTTTACAAACAAGCGCGGACAGGTCTGGAATTATGACATCAACCTGCTGCATACGGCTATCACGGTTGTCTTTGGACTGATCGTGTTGTTTGCGGCTGCAGTATATACAGGTGTCCGTCTTGGAAGTGATGAGCTGAGATACGTAGCGGACTGGCAGGATGTGGTGAGTGAACAACAGGCCGAGATTGCCGCGGCCAGACAGAATGCACAGGCTGATATTGATGCGCTGACATTGCGTATAGGGCAGATGCAGGCACAAATGCTGCGTTTGAATGCCCTTGGCGGACGGCTGGTCAGCCAGAGTGACCTGGATAATGATGAATTCGATTTTAATGCCGTTCCTGCAGTGGGTGGTCCCAAGGATGTCGCGAACAGGCAATCGGTGCCACTGGCCGATTTTTTGTCCATGCTGGATCAACTGGAAACAGAGATGGAAGACCGGGATCAAAAGCTCTCGGTGCTTGAATCACTGTTGATAAGCAGAAGCCTGAGTGAGCGTGTCATGCCTTCCGGTCGACCTGTGGAGGACGGCTGGATGTCTTCCCGCTACGGCAAGCGTAACGACCCGTTTACCGGGAAACAGGACTTTCACAAGGGTCTGGATTTTGCCGGCAAGACGGGATCCGAGGTGATTGCCGTGGGCGATGGTGTGGTGAGCTGGGCCGGTAAAAAGTCCGGTTACGGGAAGCTGATCGAGATCAACCACGGTAATGGCTACGCTACGCGCTACGGCCATAATCAAAGCCACATGGTAAAGGTTGGTGAGACCGTCAAAAAGGGCCAGCAAATAGCACTGATGGGATCGACCGGTCGTTCAACCGGGCCGCATGTGCATTTTGAAGTGCTACACAATGGTAAAAAGGTAAACCCCTCCAGATTTATTGGCGAGTAGGCCAAATTATCCCCCTTCGGGCCGCTGCTACAGCAGTCCGGCTCTCACCGTTAGCGCCGTTTCGAACTGCTATTTTGCAGGGACTTGCGGTATTATGCCTGCTTCGTTTATCACTGCTTTTTTCAGGAAATTCATGGCACTTAAAATTTTCAGCAAGCTGCTAGGCAGTCGCAATGACCGCCAGCTCAAGCGTATGTCGCGGGTTGTCGCCCAAATCAATGGAATGGAGCCTGATTTCAAGGCGTTGTCTGATGAAGCGCTCAGGGCGAAGACGGATGAATACCGCAAACGACTGGCTGATGGTGAGTCCCTGGATGATTTACTCCCCGAGGCCTTCGCGGCAGTGCGCGAAGCGGCCTGGCGTACGCTGGAGATGCGCCACTTCGATGTACAGCTGATTGGCGGCATGGTGCTGCATCAGGGAAAGATTGCTGAAATGCGTACCGGTGAAGGCAAGACACTGGTCGCGACACTGGCGGCTTACCTGAATGCGCTGACCGGTAAGGGTGTGCACATCGTCACTGTTAATGATTACCTGGCGCGGCGTGATGCCGACTGGATGGGCAAGGTGTTCACTTTCATGGGTATGACCACGGGTGTAACACATACCGGCCAGCCTTTTGAAGTAAAAAAAGCGGCCTATGAGGCCGATATCACCTACGGAACCAATAACGAATTCGGCTTTGATTATTTGCGGGACAATATGGCCTTTACCGCAAATGACCGAGTCCAGCAGGGTCGCAATTTTGCCATTGTGGATGAAGTTGATTCCATTCTCATCGATGAAGCACGAACGCCTCTGGTTATCTCAGGCCCGGTTGACGAGCGTTCTGATCTGTACACAAAAATGAATGCCTTGATAGGTGAGCTGAAGCCACAGGAGGAGGAAGAGGGGCCGGGTGATTACACGCTGGAGGAAAAGCACAAGCAGATATACCTTACTGATGCCGGACACGAACATGTGGAAGCATTGCTGACGCGGAAGGGGATGCTGGCAGAAGGCGAGAGTCTTTACGATGCAGCCAATCTGGGTCTGATGCATCATCTTAATGCGGCAATGCGTGCACGTTTGTTGTTCCAGAAGGATGTGGATTACATTATTCAGGACGGCAAGATCGTTATCGTGGACGAGTTTACCGGCCGTACCATGCCGGGCCGGCGCTGGTCTGAAGGTCTGCACCAGGCCGTTGAGGCAAAAGAAGGGGTTCCCATCCAGAATGAAACCCAGACACTGGCTTCAATAACCTTCCAGAATTATTTCAGGACCTATAACAAACTCTCCGGCATGACCGGTACAGCAGATACCGAGGCATTCGAGTTACAGCAAATATATGGCCTGGAGGTCGTGGTGATCCCGACCCATAACCAGATGGTCAGGAATGACATGGGTGACCTTGTATACCTCACCATGGAGGAGAAGTTTGATGCCATCATGGAAGATGTGCGTGATTGTCAGCAGCGCGGTCAGCCGGTACTCGTGGGAACGGCATCCGTTGATACTTCCGAATATCTGTCAAACCTGCTGAACAAGGCAAATATCAAACATGCTGTCCTGAATGCCAAGCAGCATGAAAAGGAGGCACATATTGTTGCACAGGCCGGACAACCGGGAACCATTACCATTGCTACCAATATGGCTGGTCGTGGTACAGACATTGTGCTTGGGGGTAATCTGCAGTTTGAGCTTGACAGTCTTGATAACCCGGACGAAGGCACAATCAGAAAACATACTGAAAAATGGCAGAAACGCCATGAAGAGGTGATAGCCGCCGGTGGGTTGCACATTGTGGGTACTGAACGGCATGAGTCCCGGCGCGTGGATAACCAGTTGCGTGGCCGCTCCGGACGGCAGGGTGATGCAGGCTCCAGTCGTTTCTATCTGTCTCTCAAGGATAATCTGATGCGCATCTTTGCCTCGGACCGGGTGGCGGGACTGATGCAAAAACTGGGCATGGAGAAGGGTGAGGCAATTGAGCATCCCTGGGTGTCCAAGGCAATCGAAAATGCGCAACGCAAGGTTGAGCAGCATAACTACAATATGCGAAAGACATTGCTGCAGTACGATGATGTGGCGAATGATCAGCGTACAGTGGTCTATGAGCAACGCAATGAATTGATGGAAACCGATGATATTTCAGACATCATCGATGCTGTCCGTCACGATGTTGTCTATTCCCTGATCAGCGAATACATGCCTCCGGGCTCACTCGACGAGCAGTGGGACGTGCCCGGACTCGAAGAGGCCCTGACACAGGAGTATGGTCTGGAAATACCGGTAGGAAAATGGCTGGATGAAGACGATGAGTTACACGAGGAAACGCTGCGTGACCGGATCCTTGAATCGATGATTTCTGTCTACAAGGAGAAGGAAAAACAGACTGAGCCGGAAGTGCTCAGGCATTTTGAAAAGGCTGTTATGCTGCAGATACTGGATGGTGCATGGAAAGAGCATCTGGGTGCGATGGACTACCTGAGGCAGGGCATCGGATTACGCGGGTATGGGCAGAAAGACCCAAAGCAGGAATACAAGAAAGAAGGATTCGCCATGTTTTCAGACATGCTTGACCGCATCAAGCATGAAGTTATCGGGGTGCTGTCGAAGGTGCAGGTGCGCGCCGAGGCCGATGTCGAGGCTGTTGAGCAACAGCGACGCAGTCAGTCCAAGGTCAAGTACCAGCATGACCAGGCGAACTCCATGAGTGAGGCCCCGGAGGATGCAAAAGGAGAGGAGCATAAACCGTTCACCCGCCAGGGCAGGAAGATCGGTCGCAATGAGCCGTGCCCCTGTGGCTCCGGCAAGAAATACAAGCAGTGCCACGGCAAGTTGACTTGAGTAACTTATTACCCGTATTGCATCCGGTTAACGGTTTCCGTCTGGGAACAACCTCTGCCGGAATTAAAACCCCCGGACGTCCGGACCTGGTCGTGATGGAAATAGTCGCTGGATCAACTACCACGGCCGTCTTTACACAGAATGCCTTCTGTGCCGCCCCTGTCAGGGTTGCACGTGAGCATCTGGCACAACAACAACCGGGCTACCTGTTGGTTAATACCGGTAATGCAAATGCCGGTACCGGGGACCCGGGTATACGGGATGCCCGGCAGTGTTGTGTGGCATTGGCCGGGTATGCAGGTTGTTCATCACAGGCAGTATTGCCTTTCTCTACCGGTGTTATTGGTGAGCCACTCCCGGTCGACAAGATTCAGAAAAATCTGCCATCTGCACTGCAGCAGCTGGATGAGGATGGCTGGGCAGCAGCAGCAACCGGAATTCTGACGACGGATACGGTCCCGAAAGGTACATCAAAAAGAATAGTGCTGGATGGGAAGACAGTCACGATAACCGGTATCTCCAAGGGTGCCGGTATGATTCGCCCGGATATGGCGACAATGCTGGCGTTCATCGCTACGGATGCGGCGCTTGAGCATGATGTTTTACATGCCTGCTTGTCGGACGCCTCGGAAAAATCGTTCAATCGAATTACCGTCGATGGTGACACCTCTACAAATGATGCCTGTGTTCTGATAGCAACCGGCAAGAGTGGTGCACCTGTAGTCACAAGGGACAGCGTGAATTATGAATTATTCTGCGCTGCAGTGACCGAGGTTTGCGTACAGTTGGCGCAGGCGATTGTTCGGGATGGTGAAGGTGCGACACGCTTTGTCACGGTTGCTGTAGATGGTGGTGAGAGTACCGATGAATGTTTGCAGGTTGCCTATACGATTGCCCATTCGCCGTTGGTGAAGACGGCGCTGTTTGCCGGTGACCCCAACTGGGGACGGATGCTGGCTGCGGTTGGTCGTGCCGGTGTGAGCGGTCTGGATCTGGATAATGTTCAGATCTATCTGGATGATGTCTGTATTGTTCAGGATGGCGGGCGTGCGCCCGAGTACACGGAAGCAGCCGGTCAGCAGGTGATGGACAAGGATGAGATAACGATAAGGGTGGTTCTCAACCGGGGTGATTGTGCCGAGGAGATCTGGACCTGTGATTTGTCCTATGATTACGTGAAAATAAATGCTGAGTACCGAACCTGATGGCAAGGCCCCTAGAAACCGGACTCCCTGATCACGACAGCGGCTACCGACTGCCATAATCTTCCAATGATTGATCGGGGGTCGCCAGCGATTCGAACCTCGCCCCTCTGTACCTGGTTGATTGTATCCACCACCTTTCCAGGTGCCAGTTTGACGCTGTAGATTGAGTGGTTTGGCAAGAGGGTGCCATCCGCTTGCTCTTGAGATGCAATGTCACCACCGTAGATGGATGACTGAAACGGATTGTCCAGTGCGGTGATGGCCGCATGACCGATACTGTCAACGTGGACAGGGAAGGGCGGATAAAGGATGGTTTCCGGGTAGAAGAGACCGGACGCGCCGGGCCTGATTTGACCGATTTTGTCTTCAGTGAAATAGGCCTCCACCTGCAAGTTTTCCGGGTTGACAACAAGAGCCAGCTGCAGGCTTTCATTGACCCAGCGGCCCGGTGTTAACGCATCTGTAATTTCAACAACTGTTCCCGAAACGGGTGACTTGATTTCCAGTTGCTGTAATTGTTTTTCATACCCTTCGGCTTCAGACAGGGTCTTTGCAAGTTCACGGTTGAGCACACTGCTCTCTTCAATTTTACCGGCCTGTGTTGCCTGTCTGGACAGTTGCAGGTTTAGCATATCAATAGTGCGTTCGGCCTGTCTGTGCTTGTGTTCCAGTTCCGGTGATTCCAGCAGGAGCAGGGTCTGGTTGCGTGTAACCTGCTCGCCAGCCTGGATGTATACCTCCGCCAGGCGAGCCTGGTGAGGTGGGTAGATATGAGTGTAGCTGGTATAGCGAGCAATGGCAGGTGCACTGATCCGGGTATTCCAGGGAACAAACAGAAGCAGCAGGCTGCCAGACAGTAGTAACAGGCTTAGTGCAGTATGTGTGTTCCAGTGCATGCGTTCACGGAGGGTATTCCAGGATTTGATCTCAAGACAGACTGGTCGAATGATAAACCAGCTGAACACAGCAGCAAGGAGTGCAATCCCGGCCAGTTTGAAAAAAAGATGGTAGACCAGCAGGCCTATTCCGGTAAAAAGTAAAAAACGATACATCCATGTCAGCCATGCGTACGTGATTAACAGGCCATGACGACGTGCGGGTACCGTCCCGGGTGCCGGGATACCCATCCCGAACAGCCACTCATGCAGTTTCCACCTGGCCAGTTCGAAAGCACGGTTTTGCAGATTGGGTATATCCAGATAATCGGATAGCAGATAGTAGCCATCAAAGCGGACGAACGGGTTGATGTTGACAAGCAGCGTCAGGACCCAGCTGGTGGTCGCAATCACGAAGATTGCGCTACGGGCCGGTCCATCCGGAAACAGGCTCCAAAGCAGCAGTGCCAGTACGGCGATGATGAACTCTGCTGAAATGCCGGCCGCACTGATAGCCAGTCGTTTCTTCCTGTCATTCAGCTTCCACGCTTCCGAGCTATCAGTATAAAGTACTGGCCAGAACACCAGCAGCGCAAGACCCATGGTCGGAATGAGCAACCCGTAGCGCTTGGCGGTATAGGCATGACCCAGTTCATGTGCCGTTTTTGCAATAATCATCGCAAAGATCAGCCAGGCAATACCACCCGGGGTGTTCAGATAGGAGAATGTATGGGTGAAACTGTCCCACTGCCGCAGGGTGAGAAAAAGCCCCAGCAGCAAGGCAGCAAACAGGGAAATAGCGAAGGTTCTTGTGAAAAAAAAGTGTACAGAGGGAAATGTGGCAGTGAGAAATCGATCCGGGTGTGCAAGCGGGAATCTCAGGAACAGGTATTTCTGTAACAGTAGCCCTGCATGATTTTTGTTTTTTGCTGCGTGTTGTTGCAGTAACACATTGAGTCCGGACGTTCCGGAAAGGACAACCAGGTTGTTCTGAATCAGAAATTGCGCCAGTGACATAACCTCGGCATTGCCAATCTGAAGTGTCGTCTCATCATTGATGCTGGCAATAATCCTGTCGATGTTTCCCGTGTGCCAGCGGGACAGGATTTCAAATTCCATCAAGCCGATACGGAAGAACAGGTTGCGTACCGGATCATGTAATGTCCAGCTCGGTGCGCCGTCGTGTGTTATGGGTCCGGAAAGCAGGTGAATATCTTCGCGGACAGCGGGCAGCGCATGGTCAGGCGGTGCTGCCGGTATCTCCGCATTGCTGAGGACTGCAGCTGTCATGGATACTAAAGACCGGTAATGCGGCGCAAGGCAGAAAACGGGCGCCGTAGCAGGTAACCGATAAGGAGTACGCGGTCCCCATAGATTTTTCCTGTTCCCTTGAGACCAATTCGAGGTTGAACGTCAGGGTTGTCGAATCCGACCTTGAGTTGGAAAGCAAGATTTCCGTCCGGTGTAACCTGTGGTTCATAGCTGGTTTGCCGAAGGGTTCCGGTCAGTGGATGGGTCGGGTCGATATTCAGGAATATTTTCACCGGAGCACCTGTTTCCAGGCTGATTGCATCATCAACCGGCAACCAGAGCTGCATCTCGGTCTGCTCCGGGTCGGCAAGCGTCATGACTTTCTCGCCCGTAATCACCGGCTTGCCCAGCCAGTCATTGGCAGCGGTGTAAATGGCGATACCATCACGTGCAGCGTGGATATCCACCTTGTCCAGTAACTCACCCGTATACTGTGCCTCGGCTTCCCGCAGGCCAATACGGGAACGCAACAAGGCAAGTTCAGATTTGCTCTCCTCATCCATGAATGCCTTCTGCGCTGCCAGCAGGTACTCTGCCTGTGCTACTTCTGCAGCTTTGAGTGCAACAGTATGCTGGTTGCTGATGGTCGTGTCGTCCAGGCTGAACAGCCGGTCACCCTGCTTAACGATACTGTTTGGTTCAATGTGTATCTCGCGGATGACGCCCTCAAGCGGCGAGGTAACGATAACAGGATCGATCGGTGTGACCTCTGCCGGCGCAAGTGCCGATTGACGTACAGGAATCATCAGGATCAGCAGTATGGCCAGCAGGGTCAGTAATCGGTACCGGCCCTGAAGGAATTCCATGCCAGGACCCAGGAGCGAGACATGCTGTTTTTCTGCCGCTTGCCAGGCATGTGCATAGGCATCGGCCAGTCGCTCCAGCAAGGCCTCCTCACCGGTCTGCCACTGATCGCTGCGTGTCAGCCACAATCCACCGTAGAGTTCCCCGCGGGCTGTGAGCAGTGGGCACCATAGTACGTTGCCGTTAACCCAGGTATCCCAGTCCTGTTGCCGTGAATGACTGACGGACTCTACATCAATCTGTCCGATGCGGTTCCCGAAACTATCGGCAGCGATAGCCGCCAGGGTTTTTTCCAGCCAGTGAATATAGGGTGCTTCACGCGAGATATCCGTGATGCCGGATACGGCCTCAATACGTGCCTGGCCATTGGGTAAACGCCGCCAGAGTACGGCCTGGTCGTAACGGATCAGGCGGCGTGTTTCATTGACGACTATGAAACGGAATGCCTCTGGAGATGCGGCGTGTCGGGCATCTTTCTCAATCTGCAACAGGGTAGCCAGTGTTATTGCAGTCTGGTCGGTATTCCCTGTTTTCGGGTCAGTCGTCTCTGATGGCGCTGATTGCTGAACCATGTGCCTTACGGCCGGTCCGGTACGTCGAATCGGGCGACTCCGCTCATGCCCGCGAGTAACTCGGTGTAATTCCCGTCAATTCTGGCGGTGATGGCAAGTGACTGACTCGCAGGATCAACGCGTGCACCAAGGCGGATTACTTTCGCAGGATATGATTTACCTGTTTCATCAATCCTGATGGTGAAGTCGTCACCTGTTTTTAGCCAGGAAAGCCACCATGAAGGGATGTAGAGTTGCAGTTCGAGTTCCGTGTCATTGAGGATTGCGAGCAACGGTTGATGCTCGGAAACACTTTCATGCGGGTGCGCCAGTATTTCAACAACCCGGCCTTTGAAGGGGGCGTCAATCTGGCAGCGTTTCAGTTCTGCCCGGATAATGGCAACATCTGCCGATGCGGTTTGTACATCGGCCGCGGATAATTCAACCTCAAGTCCACCTATTGACTTATAGCTCTGCAGCTGGAGATTTGATTCATGCGTCTTTTTTGCGGCGATCAGGGTGGCCTGAGCCTTTCTTAGATGGCTGCGCTGGATTTCACAGTCGAATTTGACGAGTGGCTGGTCTTTCTTGAATTGTTCACCCTCGCGAATATCAATTGCCGTGATGCGTCCGGACATGCGGCTCGAGAGCGTTGTCTCCACAACGGGAACGAGCAGGGCGCGGACCGGCGGGGCACTGTCGGTATCTGATGAGGTAACCGTCCCGGCAGCCGCAGCAACCGTGAATATGCACATTGTGGCTGTCATCCAGAGGCGGGATGACGACAGGTATACTGGCAAACAATTACGTGAACGCGGTCCGGCTTTTGTCGTCGTGGTCAGAGGGTGGTGGGTAATTGTTCCATCCTCGTTTGAATGTTGTTTGCAAGTTCGTCAACATCGGTGTCGTAGTTCTGCTCCGGCACAGGGTCAAAGCCCACGGAATTGTATACACGTCCCAGTGCATTTTGTACTTCTGCATGGGCAGTATGACGGCGCATGCGTGCCAGCAGCGCGGCAGTCTCGGAACGTAATACTTCCAGTGCATGCTCACGATCAGCGCGCTTGCCGGCAACGATATTATTCGTTATGCGTGACTGCACATCATCCAGCTGCTTGATGGTTTTCTGGTTTCTCAATGCCAGATGATAACGCTGGTAGGAAAGTTGCACCTGGGTCAGTACAGCCATATTCATTGCCATGCGGCGCATGTCGGCCAGATCGCCCTGTGCCTCGGCAGTGCGCATGCGTGCAGGCCCGGAAATTAACTCGAACAGGTTCCAGGTGATACCGTAGCCGACGGAATTCCAGGAATCGTTGAATAGATACTTGTTTTCCTGGTGGTGAGTGCCGAGTGAAAATTCAAGTCCGGGAAACATCGACAGCATGGCCTTGCGGACTTCCAGCGTTGTAATATTCTTTTTATAGTTCTCTTCAATGAGCTCAGGTCGTTGCAGCAGCGCCAGGTTCTCCAGTTCTTCAACGGGTGTCTCGATGCGTTTCGCAGCGCTGTCATTTATAGTGCCTGTATCGGCGAGTTCGAAATGAGTGCCCGGACGGATGTTAATGAGTGCTGCAAGCTCTGTCTTTGCAGTAGAAAGGTCTTCACGCATGGTCCAGAGCTTGCGTATCAGCACCAGCAGTGACCGCTGGTACCGCAGGGGAGTCATGGGTGTTTGCAGGCGTAGTTTTTCAAGCTCACTCGCATAGGCCAATGCATCATCGGCCTGCTGCAGCATGTCATCCATTTCCGGCAGTATTTCCTGTGCGCTGACAGCACGCCAGTAGGCATAGCGGACATCCTGAATGATGTTCTGTATGACCTTGCGACGTTTTTCCTTCATGATCATGACGCGATTGGCCTGCTGCTGGGAACGCACATAACTGACGCCAAAATCCAGCACATTCCATGACATGACGAGGCTGTTGTCGAAATAGATGCGTTCAATCGATTTTGAGGCTTCGAGCGATTCATCACCTTTCCTTGGACCTTCAAGGGCTTCGCTGCTGGCGCCCGGTTCATTGTCGCGCCAGTGGTAGCCGGCATCCAGCGTCAGCTCGGGCAGCATGTCATAACGCATGACCTCGAGCTCACCAACCGAGAGTGCCTCCTCCATCAATTTAACGCGGTTGTCCATGTTGTATTTCAGTGCCCGGGCCATGGCCTCGTACAGGGAAATAGGTCCGTCAACAGGTTCCTGGTTTGCGAAGATCCGGTTCATGTCATCGTCGCGTTGCTGCACCAGGCTTTCATGCGTGACGGGTTCCGGTGTAACGGCACAACCACCAATGACCAGTGTGGCTGTCATGGTAAGTAATATGTTTTTGAACTTGTTCATTTGCTTTTCCATGTAAAATTGTTTCAATCCGATTAGTAGCACATTCCGTCTTCAGTCAGGTTGTTCAGGATGTTTTTGGCGTCGTTTTTGCTGAGGCCCATGTCGATAGCTGTATTTACAACGCCCTGAATACTCTCGGTAGGGGCGTGCTCCATTCCACGGAGTACCGACTCCAGTGCAATGGCTACATTTACACCACCGTTGACAGCAGCATCCAGTAACTCCGCTGCAATGTCCGGGTCGAGGTAGGTGGACATCAGCAGCATGGTGGAGCTGATATCAACCGGCAGGCAGGTGCTTAGACCCTGAACTGTGGACTTGATGTTGTCTGTTTTCACAGCAGGAACCTTTTGCTCTATTGCAACCATGAGCAGGGCATCTGCAGAATCCAGATCTGCACAAATGATAGTGGTTTCGGTGGTGATTTGTGCATTAGTTGCAGCTGCGAGTTTTATGGCCAGGCTGGCGGGATCGTTTGCCGGTCGTTGGTAGTCTGATTTCTGCGGTTTTTGTCCCTGTTTCCCGACCTGACCTGCTTCACCGGCTTGTAGTGGAATATCGGCCTGACTCTTCGTTGTAATGTATCCCTGACCGAGATCAAATATGGCTTTTGTGGGGCCGCCTTTAACCTGGTCTATCTCGATTACGGTGCCGCGTATACCGATTGTGGCGACCGGGGTTTTATATTTTACTTTTCCGGGATTGCGCTTGCCAACCAGACCCGTCAGGGAGCGCATGCTGCCCTTGACGATGTTCACGACGACACCATCGTCATCTGGTTTGCTCTTGGTGAAATTAAACGCTTCGACGGTCAGTCTGGTGTTCGGTTTGAGATGCATCATGGAGCGGTCAGGAAAAACTATCTGCACAACACTGTTTGGGCCTGTTTCCACAATCTCACCCAGACGGATGCGACTGTCTGCCCGAAGTATCCGTGGCACGCCCGTATCATCTATGGCGGTAACGGCACCGCGCAGATAGGTTATGCGCCCACGATTGTCGTCAGCATGGGATGCGGTGCCAAGGGAGAGCAATAGAAGCAGGAGTAAACTGCTTATTACCGAAGTATTTTTCATGGCCGCGTCCTTGTCTTGATTCGGGGCGTGATTATTAGGGTGATCAGCGGTTGCAGCCAAGCAGCGCCGTGACTTCCTCCATGATCGCCATGATCTCGGCCACCTCGGTAGTCTGGCTTTGTGCACCCGCTGTGACTTGTTTTGAAAATCCGGCTGCGGTTGAAGGTGTTATTTGTGTCGGGTCAACACCCTCTGCGATAAGTGCCTGAACCTCGTCAATCTCAGTGTCGATGGCTGCGAGATCATCGAGGCCGTAATTTTCAAGTTCCGCGATTTCGAGCAACAACAGATCGACATCTGTTGTTGTATCTGAGGTAGCAATTTCCTTTGATACTGTCTTGCCGATAATTTCATCCGCGATGCTGGAATCAATGATTTGTTCGCTGCTGGATGTACTGGCGGCCGAGCCGCTGATAACAGAGGGTGAACGTGAAGGGTCACCATTGTTGGTGTCATTGATTGGATTGACCCTTTCTATAACAAAGTCGAAGTCCACGAGTGTTGTCGTTGATGTTCCCAGTGCGCCATCACTTACAAAAATGGAAATCGTTGTGGTCGAGTCCGTTTCCTGACCCGGGGCAGGGGTCCAGGTAAACAGCCCATTGGAATCGATACTGGCACCGTCAGGGGCATCTTTGAGCTGATAAAAAATCTCATCACCATCTTCGTCGTGTGCAACTATTTGCACGGTGAGTGTTTCACCAACGGTAGCCACCTGGTTTTCAACGGGCTCCACCACGGGGGGGTCGTTGACATCCCCAAGAAAGACCGTCGCTTCGATCTGCTCCAGTTCTGTGTCGCCATTTCCAAGTTCCTTCGTAATCAGCACATCCAGTGTCAGACTGGCATCCCCGTCAAAGGCTTCGAAATTTAGCCTGGAACTGTCTGTAATGATAATTTCTCCGGTGTTCGGGTTGACCGCAAAGGCATCCTCACCGCTTCCTCCGGTGACTGTATAGGTGACTTCCCCGACGTCCGGGTTAGTGGCAATGAAACCTGCGCGGCTGCCTTCCGCGGCATTTTCCGGTATGAAGAATGATTGGCTATCGGGTGCAAGATCGGCTTCTATGCTGGCTGCGCTTACCTGTGTTAGAAACACGGCTGCATTATCCTGAGTAGAATCCTGTGATGAGGTTGCCAAAGAGGTGTCTGCAGAACCCGTGTCATTGCTGGCAGTATCGCTGGTCGTATCCGCGACGGTAGCCGCAGCGGCGGCATCAAACAGGTAACGGGGTTCCAGTGCCAGCATCTGGCTGGGTAAACGGTCGCAGGTCAAGGCGGTTTTAGTGGAAGGTTGCATGGTGGAGTTCCCCGAATAATATTGTTCTTAAAATAATCGTATAACTTTGTTTATAACCATAAACTATAGGCTTTCAAGGAATTATGTCAATATTGTACTTGTGTACATGATGTTGTATTAACATGCGGGATTACTGGGCGGAGATCCGGGGAAATTACAGTAATGATTATAATAAACATGGGGATAGGGGAGAAATATAATTTGAATAGTCGGGTTTGTTTTCCGTTGTGCCCGGAGTCAGTGGGGACTCACTTGTGAAACTGTTTCTGACGCGCCGCTTCCTGTTCCCGGTATTTACCGGCTTGCTGCTCACTTGTATAGCCGTTCTGGTCCAGGTTTCCGAGGTGCCTGTTCTGAGTGAAATTGACCGGCGACTCGAATGGCTGGCCTACGATCTGCGCTTGCGTCTGTTGCTGCCGGAAGAGGTTGAACCGGACCCGCGTATCATCATTGTGGATATTGACGAGAAAAGCCTGTTACAGGAAGGACGTTGGCCATGGCCACGCTCAACTATTGCAGCATTGGTCAACCAGGTCTTCGCATCCGGCGCGGCTGTGATGGCCATGGACGTGATGTATGTCGAGCCGGAACGCAGTGGCATGGGGGAATTGCTTGATCTGGTGGATGAGGTAACCCGTGATGCCATCCTGGAGGCTGTACCGTTACCGGATGCTAACGGTGGTACCGACTCGTTGCTGGCCGCCAGCATGCAGGAAAACACGGTGGTGCTGGGTTATGCGATAGCCGATCTCTCCAGTCAGCCCAAAGGTATGCTGCCGCCGCCACTGTTGATGGACGAGGACAGGGTAGAAAGCCTTGTACTGATAGACATGGACTCCTATATCGCCAACCTGGATATGTTCCAGGGGCGTGCGAGTGGTGGCGGGTTCTTCTCAATCATGCCGGATGACGACGGAATCATTCGCAGCGCGCCGTTACTGGCGCGTCGTAATGGTCAACTGTATGGCTCGCTCGCACTTGAGACTGCCCGCCTGTACCTGGGGGCCGAGCAGATATTGCTGAATACCTCACCCATCGGCGAATACCGGGCAATTGAGTCGTTATCACTGGATGGCCTGACGAATATTCCTACCGATGGCATCGGCTATGTGCTGATTCCCTACCGTGGAGGTATGGGCAGCTTTTCCTATATTTCATCCGCTGACGTCCTTAATGGAGAGATTCCTGACGGATTTTTTGAAGACAGGATTGTCCTGTTCGGTACAACGGCAGTCGGTTTGTATGACATGCGTTCCACGCCGGTCGGCAGTGTCTATCCGGGTGTGGAGGTACATGCCAATGTCATTGCCGGCCTGCTGGATGGCGACTTTCCCTATGAGCCATCCTGGGCATTGGGCGCGAATATTGCTGTGCTGGTCGTACTGGGAATTATGTCTGTCTTTATTGTTCCCTTTATTGGTCCGCTGGCGATTCTGTTAATCAGTCTCCTGATGCTGGTATTGGTGACGGCGCTGAACCTGTGGGTCTGGTCGGGTTATGGTCTGGTGCTGGCCATTGTTGCACCGTTGTTGTTGATTGCAACGATCGGCACCTTCGATCTGGCGTATGGATTCCTTGTCGAGGCCCGTGGCAGGCGCCAGCTAAAGGCCATCTTTGGTCAATATGTACCACCGGATATCGTTAACGAGATGAATAAAAATCCGGGGGGTAACTTTGCAGTAGAAGGCGAAAGCCGTGAACTTTCTGTGCTGTTCTGTGATATCCGCAGTTTTACCACGATTTCTGAAACACTGGCCGCAGACGAGTTAAAGAAGATGTTGAATTTTTTCTTTACGCCCATGACGCGCATTATCTTCGAGCGGCGGGGGACGATTGACAAGTATGTGGGCGATATGATCATGGCCTTCTGGGGTGCGCCGGTACTGGATGTTGATCACCGGCGGCATGCAGTCCTGGGGGCGCTGGAGATGCTTGAAACACTCGAGGCCCTGCAGCCCGAGTTGAAGGCGCATCACTGGCCACCAATCAATATCGGGATTGGCATCAACAGTGGCATGATGAATGTGGGGGACATGGGTTCAGAATACCGGCGTGCCTATACCGTCATCGGTGATGCCGTTAACCTGGGGTCACGCCTGGAAGGATTGACCAAGTACTATGGTGTGCGCCTGATCATCAGTGTATCCACGGCTGAGGGGCTGGATGATTTCACCCTGCGTTGCCTGGACCGTGTCAAGGTCAAGGGTAAAAACGAACCCGTCGATATCTACGAGCCGGTGGGTCTGGCCGATGTGCTCTCCGATGAACTGGCGGCAGAGGTCGCGGACAGTAATGCTGCTATGGAATTCTATTATGCGGGGGACTGGGAACGTGCAAGGTCTGCGTTCAAGTCATTGCAGGCTGCGTGGCCCGAGCGAAAATTCTATGGGCTTTATCTGGACAGGATCGGTCAATTACAGGCGCAAGGTACACAGCCGGGGTGGGACGGGGTGTTTGTGCACACCTCGAAATAATATCCTCAAGACCTGCTGTGGATTGGCAAGACAGATCAGGTGTAACGCTTTCGTCCGACAGCTATCAGACCGATGAGTCCGGAAGTGAACAACCATACAGCAGGCGGCACAGGCACTATAGCCCCTGCCAAAGTGAACGCCTTGATGGAATCGAGATCATAATTCTCTGTGGTTTGACCATTGAGGTTAAAGCCTGAGAGGATGATACTGCCGAAGTGCGGGTTCACAACAGTGCCGTAGATGCCGTCCGGACCAAAGAAAAAATCGAGGTCAATTTTACCGCCCCTGGTGCCGCCATACACAACCCATCCACGATCCCGGTATGTCGTGCCTTCTCCCTTTGGGTCATCCCATACCCCTGCAACGCCATTTGCAACATCACGGATGATTTCATGACTGCCGACGTTATAGAACATGCCGTCAACCTCGATCCAGACTGCAGCCGCCTGATTACTGTTGTTCGCGTCCGTTGCTAGGTTTACGATCTTTATGTCACGGCTACTGGTCCCATCCATCCCAATATCTTGTGCAAACATCAGTTCGATATAGGTTTGGCTGGTTGCTGCCCATGCTAGATCCAGATATCTCCCTCCATCGTCAGGTGTACCCAGAACATTTTTAAATGCGCTGCCATCGGAAGAGAAATCGAAACCGGGCGCGTGTGCCTTATCGAGTAACTGGCTGGCCGTTATGGTTGTAGACAGTGCTGTTCCGGGCGCACTGGCGGCCAGTGATAATGCGGCAAACAGACAGATTCGAAACGGTTTCATTAAATGTATGGAACAGACGGCTATACCAGCTTCCTTGTTGGCAGATGATCTGTTCTACTCTCCTTGGGCTTGATAGTTTGTTATGGTCACATTCTGCAAGTGGCAGAAAGTTACTGAAATTCAAGGTTTAAGTATGCAATATTCAGGCCGTTCATGTCAATTTCCTGTCGGATCAAGCGACTGTGTACTTCAGCAACTCAGTGCTGCTTGAGGAAACCGTGTTTTTCCGTAAATTCTACCGACAGAATTATGCGGATGTTTACACTCTGCTACTCAGGCTGACGGGGAGGATTGTACAGTGAATCCGGACCCAGGACGTATTCATGTGGCAGCAGCAGCAATATTTGATGACCAGCGCAGGGTGCTGCTCAGCAAGCGGCCGGTACACGTTCATCAGGGTGGCTTATGGGAATTCCCTGGCGGGAAACTTGAGGAAGGGGAAAGTATCGAAGCGGGACTCCGGCGTGAGTTGCGGGAGGAGCTCGGCATCACACCCGCACATGCAAGGCCATTGATCCGTATCGCACATGATTATCCTGACAAGTCGGTGTTACTGGATGTTTGGCGGGTAGAGCGGATTAGTGGTGTGCCTCGCGGTCTTGAGGGACAGCAAATACAGTGGGTGCCGGTTGATCAGTTGCGGTCTTACAGGTTTCCGGCTGCCAATCTTCCCATTATCAAGGCGGTCAGTCTGCCCGAGTATTATCTAATCACACCGGAGCCGGACAGGGAGGCCGCCCGTTTTCTTGCGGATCTTGAACTTTCGCTCTCAAACGGTGTGTCGCTGCTGCAGCTGCGTGCCAGGCAGCTGTCTGATAATGACTATAGGGCGTTGATTCCAGAGGTGTTGCAGCGATGCCGGCAGGCGAATGCCCGCTTGCTGCTGAATGCAGATCCGAAGCTCGCGAGCGAGTTTGGAGCTGACGGTGTGCACCTGACCAGTGAACGGCTGATGGCTTTGACGGTGCGGCCACTGAATGACACTTATCTTGTGGCCGCCTCCTGTCACACGCTGATTGAACTGGAGCATGCAGTCAAGCTGGGACTGGATTGTGTCGTTGTCTCACCGGTACGGACAACGTCCAGTCACCCGGGCGCACGAACGCTGGGTTTTTCCGGTTTTTATGATTTTACCGAACGGTCATCGATCCCGGTCTATGCACTGGGTGGCATGCGGGTAATGGACCTGCCGACTGCTTTTCGTAGTGGTGGGCAGGGCATTGCAGCAATAAGCGGGTTGTGGGATCAGACATTACCCGTCCAGGTCGGATGATGATGGTGGACCATCTTCTCCGGGGATATGGTTGCTTTCATCAAACCAGCTGCCAAGATCAATCAGTTTGCAGCGCTCGCTACAAAAAGGGCGCCATCGCTGTTCATTGCTCCATTGCACTGCAGCACCGCAGATTGGGCACTTTACAGTATGTGGAGTTTCCCCACGAATCATGCACGCCACACTAGATCACGCAACAGGCAAGCTCGAACTCGACATCCTGGTCAGTCTGCTTGGCGCGTGCTGCCGCAGTAGGGAACATCATGAAGCGTGCAGTAAAACGGTGGCGTCCGCCACTCAGTTCCGCAAAGTAGGGGAGGTCGGGCGATAGCGCTATTCTGACCAGTTGGCAGGGCCGGTTGGGATCCAGTGTCCGTTGGTATACGCCTCCACTTGCCAGGGTTAATTGCATCGCCGTGCTGTTCCTTGTCAGCCTTAAAATGAGTTGAATTGCCTGGCCAATGGCATCGAAATTCCCAAGCCAGAGGGCAAGGTCCCGGGTGCGGTCTTTGGCCGGTTGCTTTAGCCAGTAGTGAAACGCCGGTAAATCAAAATCGCAGGTACCGCCGGGGATGGCACAACGCTTGCGAATACTGACAAGAAATTCACTGGCCTTGAGCTCATTGGCAATCTGGCCATTGACTTGATGCATGCCTTCCATGCGGGTACTGATCTCCGAGAGCAAGTTGCTGAGCTGGGTATGATCTATGTCGGGATTTTGTTCGTGCCGCTTCATACTGGCCGAGTGCCGTTCCAGTTCCTTGAGTGTTTCCGATTTGAGGTTGGTATTACCGAAAATATCGAGTATCTCAAGGATGCAGGTTAGCGTGGCGCGACTGTCCCATTCGGATTCCCTTGGTAGATGGTAGGATGCCTGTTTGAACAGGTACTCAAGCCGCAGAAAGGTTCTAGTCCTTTCGTTCAGCGGCTGTTCGTAGAGGACCTTTTCAGGCACTGCCTGGACTGGCGTGCTCGGTGTGGCGTTGCCTTTCGCGGGACGTTCTTTCACAATCGTGCCCGAATTAGTGGTCATGTGTAATATCCATATAGTGCCTGTGTAGTTTCTGGATGCGACCGGTGAGCTCGCTTATATCCCCATCATTCACGATAATATCATCTGCAGCAGCAAGTCGCGTATTTCTGTCTGTTTGTGATTTTATAATTGCCATGATGTCATTGTCTGACAGGTGGTCTCTTGCGGCAACCCGTGTGAGCTGTTCTTTTTCGGGAGAATCGATGACCAGTATCCGGTCAACCAGGTCGGTTTGCCGGGTTTCAAGTAATAGCGGAATGACTACGATGCAGTAGGGCGCACTGATTTCCGACAATAACACCCTGATACGTTGACGGATTTTGGGGTGCAGGATAGCCTCAAGTTGTGACTTCCGAGCAGGGTCTGAGAAGACCCGCTGCCTCATATAGCTGCGGTCAAGCAGGCCGTCTGCTGTGACGGCTTCGGTTCCAAAGGTGGAAATAATTTCATCAAGCGCCTTCTGTCCAGGTTCTACCAGTTCACGGGCCAGTTGATCGGCATCAATGACGGGCACACCGAGGGTGCTGAAGCCGTTGGCAACCGTTGTTTTGCCACTACCAATCCCGCCGGTCAGACCCACGACCAGTGTTTGCTTGTCACATTTACCCGGTGATTTTGTTTCAGCGTTGCTATCGGTCACAAAGGCATTATTGCAGATAAAGCTGGATAATGTCGTTTCCCCATAGCAGGGTCATCCAGCCTGCAGCTGCCAGAAAAGGCCCGAATGGCATCGGCTGACTATGGTCGCGTCCCTTGAGTACTATCAGCATGATCCCGATACCTGCTCCTACCACTGAGGAGAACAGGATTACGACGGGCAGGGCCTGCCACCCAACCCAGGCACCAATTGCCGCGAGCAGCTTGAAATCACCGTAGCCCATACCTTCCTTGCCGGTAACCAGTTTGAACAGATGAAAAATAGACCACAGCGACAGGTAACCGGCCATTGCCCCGATGAGGCCTGATTGACTGTCTGTGAATACATTAAACAGGCTGAGAAACAGGCCTGACCACAAGAGTGGCAGGGTGATTGAGTCCGGCAGGATTTGATGGTCGAAATCGATCAGGAATAACGGGATCAAGGCCCAGGTGAACCCGAGGGCTGCGACTGTCTGCAGGCTATAGCCGAAATGCAACGCCGTGATGATCGACAGGAGTGCCGTTGCCAACTCAACGGTGGGGTAGCGCGGGGAGATTGCAGTGCCGCACTCCTTGCAACGGCCCTTAAGTAGCAAGTAACTGATTACCGGTATATTCTCAAGTGCACTGATACGATGGTTACAATGCGGGCAACGGGATGCAGGTGTCAGCAGGTTGAAGCGTACCTGTTCCCCGGTTTCCGGAATCGCTTCTTCCAGGTGTTCCCTGCATTCGCTCGTCCAGGCCCTGTCCATGATGATAGGGAGGCGGTGTATGACGACATTCAGGAAGCTGCCAACGACCAGGCCCAGAGTGCCTGTGGCTATTACAAAGAACGTGGGTGAGGTCTCAAGCAGCAGCAAGATTTCCATGAAAGTCAGTGGCTATCTCTTGAGCTGCACGCCGGGGTGCAAATGAAAATCAGATGGCTGCACCCATCTTGAAGATCGGCAGGTACATGGCGACAACCAGGCCACCGATGAGAATACCCAGGATGGACATAATCAACGGTTCCAGCAAACTGCTGAGGGCATCAACGGCGTCATCCACTTCCTGTTCGTAAAAGTCGGCAACCTTGCTCAGCATGGAATCAAGAGAACCCGATTCCTCACCGATAGCAACCATTTGCTCAACCATGTTCGGGAACAGGCCGGTCTGGTTCATAGCGAACGTCAGCTGCTGACCGGTAGCAACACTGTCTCTTATCATCAAAACAGCATCAGAATATACAACATTACCGGTTGCGCCGGCGACTGATTTCAGTGCTTCAACCAGTGGGACCCCGGCAGCAAACATGGTAGAGAGAGTGCGTGCATAACGGGCAATGGCGGCCTTGTGCATAATGGGGCCTATGATTGGCATCTTAAGAACCATGCGGTCCAGTACACGCCCGAATTTACGAGAGCGTTTCTTGCCCTGTATAAAGCTAACGCCAGCCGCGGCGATGATGCCGAATATCAGCCACCAATAGGACTGCATGAATTCGGAGAGATTGACAACAAGGCGGGTAAAAGCCGGCAGGTCTGCACCAAAATTGCTGAACAGTTCTTCAAACTGGGGTACAACGAAGATCAACAGAATGGCCGTGACAATGATGGCAACGATGATGACGGCGGCAGGGTAGAACAGTGCTTTTTTAATCTTGGCCTTCAGGTACTCTGTTTTTTCCTTGTAAGTGGCGATCTTGTCCAGCAGGGTCTCAAGCACACCCGCCTGTTCGCCGGCACTGACCAGGCTGATTACAAGGTCATCGAAGTACAACGGGTGCTTGGCCAGTGAGTCCGAGAGACTGGTGCCAGACTCGACCTCGGCCTTGATCTTCAGTAGCAGTTCCCGCATGCCGGCGTTCTCGTGACCACGACCAATGATTTCGAACGCCTGTACCAGTGGTACACCGGCAGACATCATGGTGGCTAGCTGCCGGAAAAAAACGGCAAGGTCTTTGGGTGCAATCCTTTTCTTGGCAGCCTTCTTGAATAGTGCGCTTTGTTTCTTGACTGTGAGCGGTTTGATACCCTGCTTGCGCAAGTCGGCCTTGATAAGAGCCGGGTTGCTGCCGCGAGTTTGCCCCTTGACCCTGACGCCGCGTTTGTCGGTGCCGGTCCAGAGAAACATGTCTGCCTGTTTGAGTGCTTTCGCTGCCATCATCTAGTCCTTTGTTACACGATCGACTTCTTCAAGACTGGTAATTCCGGCCGCGACCTTTCTCAGGCCGGACTCTCTGAGATCGGCAACACCCTCGACCCTGGCCTGTTGTTCAAGTTGCATGGAATTACCTCCCTCCATAATGATGCGTCCCATTTCCTCTGAGACGGGCATGACCTGGTAAATGCCGACACGCCCTTTATAACCATTGGTGCATTGATCACAACCCACTGCACCAAAAATCTGGAGACCGTTCAATTGATCTTCCTCAAAACCTGATTTAAGAAGGGCTTCTTTCGGGATGTCGAGCTCTTTCTTGCAATTGTTGCACAAGCGGCGTGCAAGTCGTTGCGCCATGATCAGGTTAACCGCCGATGCGATATTGTAGGGAGGAACCCCCATATTTGCCAGACGTGTCAATGATTGTGGTGCATCGTTGGTGTGCAGTGTAGACAATACCAGGTGACCGGTTTGTGCGGCCTTCACGGCAATTTCTGCTGTTTCCAGGTCGCGAATCTCACCCACCATGATAATGTCCGGATCCTGGCGCAGAAAGGCGCGCAGCGCGACCGAAAAATCAAGACCGGCGACCGGGTTTACATTGACCTGGTTGATACCCATGACATTGATTTCCACCGGATCCTCGCATGTGGAGATGTTGCGGTCCGGTGTATTGAGCATATTGAGCCCGGTATAGAGCGATACGGTTTTACCGCTACCGGTAGGTCCTGTAACCAGTACCATGCCATAGGGTTTGTTAATGGCCTTGGTAAAAGTTTCCTTCTGGTCTTCCTCAAAGCCAAGGGCGTCGACCCCAATCTGGGCCGCGCTGCCATCGAGGATACGTAACACCACTTTCTCACCATACAGAGTCGGCAGGGTATTGACGCGAAAATCAATCGAGCGGTTGCGTGACAGACTCATCTTGATACGCCCGTCCTGGGGTACGCGCCGCTCTGCAATGTTCATGCGGCTCATGACCTTCAGTCGGGCAATAATACGCAAGGCCAGAGAGCGGGGCGGGGAAGTGATCTCGTGGAGCACGCCGTCAGACCGGAAGCGGACGCGAAATTCTCTCTCATAGGGTTCCAGGTGAATATCAGAGGCGCCGGTGTTAATGGCATCCAGTAAAATCTTGTTGACGAAACGCACCACCGGTGTGTCATCAATATCCAATTCATTTGAATCGCCATCCTTTTTGTCGTCATCACCAGAGCTGACATCAATGTTGTCAAGATCAGCATCCATGAGTTCGGACATTGTGGTATCAAGTGCTTCCAGGGCGTGATCGATCGCCTTTCGCAGGTGTGCCTCTTCAACCAGTACTGCCTCGGTGCTCACGCCGGTATGAAACTTGAATTCATCAATGGCCCCGAGATTGGTCGGGTCGGATACGGCAATGTAGAGTCGGTTACCACGCTTGATGAGTGGCAGGGCATTGTGTTGCTGGATCAGTTTTTCACTGACTATCTTGAGTGGTGCGCTTTCCATATCCATCGACTTGAGGTCGAAAAGGGGAACGCCAAACTCCTGTGCGCCGGACCAGGCGATATCGCGACTCTTTAATATTTTGTTTTCAACGAGGTAGCTGACAAAATGTGTGCGCTTCTTCAGCGCTGTTTCATGGGCCTTGGTGGCTTCTGCCTCTGCAAGCAGACCGTCCATGACGAGTCTGCGGGCAAGGCCGCTGAGATGTGCTGTGGGATTAGTGGTGGCCATGGGTTATTGCACTATGGAGTAATAACGTTTAAACACCGTGATCCCTGTCATGTTCTCAATTAATGGTTGGCGGCAACGGGCTAAAATTACAGTAATTTTCAAAATTGTCAACCTGTCGATAGAAAAATATCTATAAGAATCAATGAAAAACATCCATTTCTATAGTAACTACCCGAAAATGGCTGGCTCATCAGTATTTCGACTCCCGGGTGTATATCTTTAACAGCCCAGGCGGATTCATGGGCAGGGATATGTTACCTGTTCATGTACCGTAATCGTTCACGGGTGACGTTGTTAAACATCCAGGGTCACTATTGTCCGGAATCATAACTACGACATCATAATGACGGGTGCAGCTTCATATGTCTGTAGTCGCGTGGATACCTGACGGTATCTACGCGATACAGTGAGCCTGAGAATTCAAAAACAATGGCACGTTAGTCAGAAGTATATTCCTGTTTGTCACCCGATAGTAATCGGCTATAAATCAGGTAGAATTCAGTTTATTGTCATCGTCGGGTACATTGTGATGAAGGGAGTAATCCTTGGGGGCGGGATAGGTGCCCGCCTCAGTCCATTGACAGAGATTACTAATAAGCACCTCCTTCCGGTCGGGAAAGAGCCCATGATCTGGCATGTTGTCAAACAACTGGTTTTGTCAGATATCACCGATATAATGGTTATTACTTCCACTCATCATATGGGCTCGGTTGTGAACTCCCTGGGGTCAGGTAAACGTTTTGGGTGTGAACTCACATATCGCGTGCAGGAAGAGGCGGGTGGTATTGCCCATGCTTTGGCACTGACGAGGCAATTCGCTGCTGGAGAAAAAATCGTGGTGATTCTTGGGGATAATATTTTTGAATATTCAATTGCCCCCTATGTGGAAGAATTCCGCAAACAGGATCAGGGAGGCAGGGTTCTGCTCAAGGAAGTTGGAGACCCGGACCGGTTTGGTATCGCGGCCATGGATGAGATGCAGATTCTGCAGATTGAGGAAAAACCAAGTCAACCCAAAAGTAATCACGCTGTTGTTGGATGTTACATGTACGATTCGCGAGTCTTCGATATCATTGATCAAATTACTCCCTCTGCACGTGGAGAGCTTGAAATCACCTCAGTAAATAATGAGTACATCGCTCGCGGGCAGTTGCAGTACAGTTTCGTAAGAGGTAACTGGACAGATGCCGGCACCTTTGAGTCCCTGAACGAGGCGAATACGCTGTTAATGAACAACGGAAACAATATTCTGTCCTAGTGAGGTGTAACGGATAACGTGTACGCATCAGCGAGACGAGAAGCCGTTACACCACACTAGATGCTGACCAGGCCTGCCAACATAAACAATCAACCTTCCTGTTACCAATAATGAGATGGTCCCGACCTGGCTTGAAATCAGTGCCTATAGGAAATCTATTATCGAAGCTGAAAACAACACCACTGCACCCGCAGTGGTTCGCCTTCTATGGTGAAGCTGCAGGCTTGCAGGAAATATGCCGTGGACTGGAAGGGCTGGTTTCCGATATAGGCTGTGCTGACTCAAAGCCGAGGCGTTACCTTTCGCCGGCGGCTGATTATCTGGGAATCGATTATTTCTCTACTGCAACTGACTGGTATCATACCCGGCCGGATGTGTTTGCAGATGCCCAGGCCTTGCCATTGAAGGGTAATAGCATAGACCACACCCTCTTGCTTGATGTGCTGGAGCATATTCCTGACCCTGAACGCTGTCTGGCGGAGATTCATCGCACCCTGAAACCGGGTGGCAGTCTGACAATCAAGGTTCCCTTCCTGTATCCGGTGCATGACGCACCACTTGATTTCCATCGCTGGACACGGTTTGGTCTGTTGAATGCAGCGAAGAGACATGGCTTTAATGTAAAGCAGGATATCTTGCTTGGCCATCCGCTGGAGAGCGCTGCATTAAATGCAAATATCGCATTGAGCAGAACAGTCATTAACTGGCTGCAGAGTAAAAATATCCTTGGCCTGACTGCTGTGTTACTTCCATTGGCAGTCCTGTTGATCAACATTACTGCCTGGACAGGCGCCCGCCTCAGTAAACCTGATCCGTTAATGCCACATGGCTATCGAATGATATGGATCAAGCAATAAGACAACATATTGCAATGCTGACCACTTTATTTCCGGACAACATTTCTGTCATTTTTGAGCAGGTTCAATCTGGCTGGGCTGCCGGGGTATATTGATGGGTGATTCTGTATTTGGTATTGCACAATAGTGTCTAGGGTTGCGACTGTCTGGTCCTGCTTAATGGTCGTGATGCATATACTGCTATCCCTCCGCCAATCAAGTCAGCAGCTATAAGCCAGACTCGGTATAGTGTAACCAGAATTACGGCATCCCCCAGAGGCATTGCTGTTGACAGCATTGAAGCTCCAACTACCTCCCTGACACCCAGGCCTCCGGGGCTGAAGAATGCCAGAAATCCTGAAAGTATTGATACAGTGTTAACAAATACAAGCAGGACGACCAGGGCAAGTGTGCCTTCCATATTTAAAAATGCAAATGACAGGCATGAAAATACCATGCCGGATAATAACCAGATCAGGCCGTATATGAGAAGCAGGACACTGTATTCACGATAGCCGACAATGGATGAGGTGTTGAACTGTTGGCTCCCCAGTGCTTTGCCGGCAATCCTTGAAAGCAATATCAACAGTGAATCCTGATACCTGACAAATAGATAAATACTTGGTAATAGTGCCAGTGTAATCGCAATGCTGACCGGAGATGGTTTGAGTGCTGCGAATAGCAGTGCTGACAGTATGATGGCTGCATGAATAAAGGTGAGTTGCTCTATGTATGTGCTGCGAACGATGTTATCCAGACCAAAGTTCTTGTCATTCAGGTATTTTCCCCTTGCCAGCATTCCCCATACCTTGCCCGGCATGTACTTCCCGATGTTTACAATGCTGACCTGTATAAAGCATTCAGAAAATGATGGTCTGTCATGATGGTGAAGTCCGAGAATCTGGCGCCATCCATAGGACAGGGTAATCCAGAATAAAATATGTAGAACAACAGCTGCAAGCAGGTATGGGGCAGACAGAATCTCAAGCTTGCTGAAATCGAGATCAAGATCGACTATGGCGCTGGCTGCATAGGCAAGACCGGCGACCAATATTAATGCTACCCAAAAACGACCTATATATGAAAGTACTATCAAGCGCAGATATTTAACATAAGAAGACATGACTAGCCTTTGCTCGTTGTCTTTTTTCTCAGTATCCATATATAACCCGGTAGTAGTGGATAAAGTAATCTGGCTAGCCTGGAATAGAATGAGGATTTGGCAGGCGAGGTTATAAGGTCTGTTGCATGATATTTTTCAGGGTCTTTGATAATCTTGACTGTGAAATCCTGTATGAAGAAATTCCTGACCAGTTTTTTGAGGCCCGGTAGTGTCTTTGGGGTTTCAATGTATTGATGTTTGTTACCGAACAGCCTCATAACAGGGTATGACATCCATTTCGGTATCCAGTGAACAAACGGAATTTTGTAATGTGGTTCAATTGGCCACAACCGATTCATGGCACTAAAATAAACAACACCATTGTGCTTCAGTACACGATGTATTTCTGAAAAAAGTTTATCTGAATTGGGGACGTGCTCGTAGGTATGATTGCATAATACAATATCAAAATACTCGTTGCTGAAACCGAGATGTTCACCATCCATAATTGTGAAGTATTTTTGTTCGCCCGGTTCCGGCAGGCTGTCAATGTCCATATCGATGCCCATGGCAATGTCGGGATTAAGACGATTTGCTACCACCATCAGGGTGATGCCATTTGAACAGCCGATGTCGAGAATAGATAATCCATGTTTGCTAATGTTTATTTCCTGAAGTACATCTGCAATCTTTTCTCCCTTTAGCTGCCTCAGGCCTGCATCAGACATGATCGGATGGTGTGCAGCAAAACTCTTGCTTTTTTCCCGAAGCTTGTCATTCATGATCTGTTCCTTATTAGAGTGACGCACTCTATATTCTGAAGGCCGCGTTTATTTCTCGCCACTTCGATACTGTTATGGTCCAGGTCAATGCCGTGCGTCTTGTAGCCCACATCCCGGGCGCGCTCCAGGAATGCACCATCACCACAGCCAACATCAAGTATGTTGCTAGCCTTATGCAAAACCCGCTTAAAGAAAGGTTTGGCCCATGGTGGGAACGGCCTGTTACCCGAGTTGTTTTTGCATGTGGGGCAGGTGACTGTGCCTGGGAGATTATTCATTGGCAGATATCCATTTCCACGTAGCATCCAGGCCTCCTTCGAGGCTGACCAGTGGCTGCCATCCTGAGAAGTCGGCAATTTTTGTTGAGTCAAGAATTATACTCGATACATCCGTTGCCCGGGTTTGCCGATAAGTTTTGTCAAGCGTGGCTCCGCTCGCTGTTTCAACATGCTCTATCAGTGAATTCAGGCTATATCCAATACCGGATCCAACATTGAATACGTTGTAATCGCTGGTGTTGGTGCCAGCAATGGAAAGACAGGCATCAACCATATCATCAATATACAAGTAATCACGGATGGCGCTACCGTCACCCCAGATCTCCATGGCTGTGCCTTCCCTGATGTGTTTAAACATTGTTCTGATAACACCGAATCCCCGATAGTAGGGCTGCCCGGGGCCGTATATATTGGATGGGCGTAGAATGGTGACGCCGCCATGATGATTATTGTTGTATGTCTGCAGGAAGGTCTCAATGGCTACTTTCCCGGCACCGTAGTATGACAAGGGGCTGATTTCAGCGCTCTCCTGAACCGGCCCATCTGAGGTGTTGCCATAAACAGTTCCCCCGGATGATAAATATACGAGTTGCACATGATTGAATTGTTGCAAGACATCAAGAAATCTCAGGGTGGGCTCAATGTTGGATTCAGCCTCAATGGACGGGATTCTTGATGAAACGCCTGGAGTGGTTGCGGATGCAGCGTGTATTACTGTATCAACTTCCGGCAAGACCCGGTTGAGGATGCCAATGTTAGACAGGCCGCCTGTATACATATGATCAAAATGTTTATGGGGTATGGCTGCTTCTCTGGCCAAAAGGTGAACGATGACATCGTTCTTGCGAAAACGTCGCGCCAGGGCAGAACCAATGAATCCGCCACCTATTATGAGTACGCTACCGGGCCTGTCAGTCATTCAGTAGTTCCTTGTAGATATTTGAATAGCGTGTTGCACAATCGTCCCATGTGCCAATATTAGTCTGCACCCATTGTCTCGCACTTGTACCAATTTTCGCATTGTTATCCTTGTTTTCAAGGTGGGAGACGGCCTGATTCAGTTCTGCTTGATTGGTAACCAGAAATCCTGTTTTTCCATTCTGGATAATGTCACGGTGCGCTGGAATATCTGAAGCGATAATCGGCACTCCGGCAGCCATTGCTTCAAGCATGACCTGCGGGCGTCCTTCATCATGCCGACTCAGGGTGATAAGTCCACAGCAACCGGGAAACAGACTGCTTCGCATAACCTCCGGATTGGTTGCGCCCTGATAGTTGATCCATTGAGGGATCTCGATGTCGTCTTGTTTTGGCCCATACAGATCCAGTTGCCTGTCGGTGCCCAGGAAAAGGGATTCGCCGAGATCAAACAGGGAACCGATTTTATCCCTGTTTACTCTTGAGATGGTTATCCAGTTTGGTGCCTGGGTAATATTGATTTTACGTTCCAGTGAGAACCATTGCGGGTCGACACCAAAAGGAACAGTCACAACTTGCGCAAGATCACCAAAACGTTTGACCAGTGCGGGTACCATCCAATCGGCATTGGGCGTGATGCAGCATTTTCTGTATCGTATTGCCCGTCTGACCAGATAGGTAACGATCGGGTTTCTAAGAAGGCCAAAGTCCTTTCCCAGTACGCTGATAACCAGTGGTGACTTGTTGTGCCCGGTAAGGGGTAATGTGTTCTGAAGCCAGTTTATGTGGAGGATGTCGTAGCCGGTTTCACGTTTGAACATGTGGCGCAAATGTCTTAACAGGGAAATTACATTAATTGCAGTTGACGGCTTCATTTCTGCCAGTGATTTTGCAATACCTCCACGCTCGGACAGTGCGGCCAGCCAATGCGCCTCTTTGTTCGTTGCTGTGTATGAAATATTTTCCGGAATATCGCCAGGCGGTGCCCATAGTCCGGTATCGATATGCTCAATGTTCGCGAGAGCAGTCAGGATATTGGCAATAAATCGTCCTCGCCAATCCGCCTCGTCTTTCGGGTAGGACGTGCTTACAAGCAGTACTTTTATATTATCAGCTGCCACGGCGGTATCTGGCCTGTTGATTTCCTGTATCGAGATCCAGGATTTTTTAATAAGAGCGCTGCAGCCATGGGGCAGGGTAGTGCATGCTGGAATTACAGGACACCGGTCATCGGGTCGTGCGGCGTCTGGTTTCCTGGATATCCTTGTAATGCAGGGCGGAAATTTGCTCGGAAACAATCCCGATCAGAAATGTTAACAGCGAAGACAGGATGAGTATGGCGCTCATATTGGTGAGACGTCCCCAGTTAAAATAGGTGTAACCGTAATAGGCCATGCCGGTAAAAAAGAGCAGTGCGCTTATTGGCAGGAAAAACCGCATTGGAGAAAACAGTGCGCCTATTTTCAGAATAATGATCAGGAACCTGATGCCGTCATGAAATATCCTGATATGACTTTTCCTGTTTTCAGACCTGTTCCTGGCCTTGATGGAGATATACCCCACCGGGAGACCGGAGCGGAAAAAAGCCATGGTGCTGGTCGTTGGATATGAAAACTTGTTGGGTAACAGGTAAAGGAACTTCCTGAAATGACGTGTTCTTGCGGCACGGAAACCCGATGTCAGGTCCAGTATCGGATAGCCGGTCATCATCGAAGCGAGCCGGTTGTATATTGTGTTTCCGAACCTTCTGGTCAGGGACGCATGCGTATCCAGTTGGCGCGCGCCAACGGCCATGTCATAACCTTCCTCTATTTTTTCTATAAGACGATTAATGTCATCCGGCAGATGCTGGCCATCGGCATCCATAAATACCAGGATATTACCTGTGGCATTTCTTGCGCCGGTCTTGATGGCGGCGCCGTTACCCATGGAATAGACATGTGAGATGACCTTCACGTCGCTCTGCTTACAGATGTCAACGGTCGCATCAGTCGAGCCATCATCAACAACGATGATTTCCTCATCCGGGAACTGCCGTCGAAGTTCGGGTAGTAATTTCCTCAGACTGTCGGCTTCATCTTTTGCAGGCAGGATTATGCTGATGTCACGACTCATGGCTTGGCTTTTCCCGTTTACTCGTTTGCAGATGCGGTTTCAATGCCCCGCAGCTTGTCAATCTCTTTTTCTATCGACGCGTAGGATTTCCGGCTGTTACCATGGGTATCAGCCGACTTGAATTCCTTCAGTCGCTGTTCTGCCTCGTCGGGTCTCCTCATTGTGATTAGCAGATTGATCAGGTTCTTCCAGTGCTGCGGTTCTCGCCGGTCGAGTTCAACAGCACGCCTGAACAGTTCCAGTCCCTTGTCAAAGTTGCCCCGGTTGTTAATTGTATAGTATCCGTAAATGGCCAGTAGTTTCGGGTTTTCTGTTTTCATGGCTGTGCTGAATATGTTTTCCATCACTTCCGGTGGGACCTTGCAACTGCCCTTGGCGCAGATTGCCAGGATTCGCAGGCTGATGATATCAGCCGGGGACAACGGGTAGCGCGATAGTTTATCCAGCAGAACCTCGAACCGGTCCGGGTCGACCGGCTGGTCAAGTAAATAGCTAAGCTGGAGCAGTGTTACATCGGACATGATCCCGCTATGGTCCAGTTCGCCGGCCCGCTCCAGGTAGGCAAAAGCCCTGGCCTCACTGCCGTGATGTCCCCCGAGTGTCAGGCGTGCATGTATACGACCTGCAGAGAATACGGCACGGTGTGACTCCGGGTGGTGGCGTGCTTCGTATATAGCGTGGTTGATGTTATCAGACCACTGTTCGCTGCGCAGCCAGGTTGTATAGGAAAACAACAGGATGAACAGTAGCGGTACCGGGACCTGGATAAATGGCGCGAGTTTTTTTAGTGGTGCCTGTGCCAGGGCGCAGCTTGCTGCCAGCAGAATGCCGTAGTCTGCCAGATAATTGCGGTGTTCATGTGCAAGCTCCAGCGGAAATATGGTGGATTCCAGTGCATGACCGGTAAAGAACCAGAGTATCCCCAGGCTGACCAGTGGGCGTTTCCCCAGCAACAACAGGCTGCCAAACAATAAGACCGTCAGGGCAATCAGCGAGAACAGGGTGGCCGGCGGGTCGAGTACGCCATGCGATAGCGTAAAGTCATCGTGGTACAGGCCCAGTTCCTGTACCGAGGGCATAATAATCATTTTCAGGTAAAAGATCAGTACCCGGGATTCTGTCAGGATGCGTTCCTGCAGGGTGAAGTCACGGATACCGTAGTCAAGCATCGAATCGGCATGTGTCACGAGGTAGAGCAGGGCCAGCAGGGCGGGTGCGGCCACCATCACGCTGAAAAAGGTAATCATCGTCTTGTCAGGCAGGCCATTCTTTCCCTGGAACCTGAACACTGCGATCTCGATCACCAGCATATACAGGGGTATCAGGATGCCGTTTTCCTTGCTGAAGACGGCCAGACCGCCAAACACAAACAGCCCGACCAGGATAATCGACAGCCCGTGTCTGCCCATCAGCATCTGGTTCCGGCCGATAACATACAGGCACAGTCCAGCCACGGTAAACAGGGTGGCCAGGCTGGTCATGCGCTGTACGATATAGAGCACCGAACTCAGATTCAGTGGATGTACCAGCCACATGCCGCACACGATGACGGGAATCCAGCGTACAGCCTGTGTGGTCAGCACGGGTTGCCTGAATTGCTGGTAAGCCTCGATCAAAAAACGGCTGAACAGAAACAGTAGGCAACCGGTGAGGATGTGAATGACGAGGTTAACGACCTTGTGAGAGTAGGGGTCTATGCCAAAGAAGAACCGGTTCAGCGCGAAGCTGGCCATGCTGACCGGTCGGCGCAACATCCCGGCACCGGAGGAATAGGCGGCACTCTGGAGTGAGTCCATATCCAGCGTTTCAAAGTCCAGCGCCTTGTTTTGCAGCAGGTTGCTGGTGTCGTCAAACATGTAGTCGCCCGACAAGCCGGGGTAATAGACGACAATAGTGAGCAGGATGAGCAGCAGGAATAACCAGTTGGTTTTATCCCTGTATGCAGGATGATTCATTACTGTCATTTCGTTATGGAGTGTTGGCCAGGCAATGGGTGGGGATAATACATCGATTGCAAAAAAAACGCCCCGTTTCCGGGGCGTTTCTGGACTGCAGTATCAGACCGGTTCGCTTATTGGCGGCAAGTGGCCGGCAGGTACTTCGTTGGCATGGCAGGAGCAATAAGACCTTCACATCTCCAACCCATGGCACCGGTCTTGCTGGTAATCGGGCTCAGTGTGATTGTGCCGGTGGCGGGTGGATTACCGCCGATTATGGCCTTATAGGCGATGGTGATAACACCGGTACTTCCGGTGGCAGCAACTTCGACTGATGACACATAGTTACCGGAAATACTACCAGGTCCCGGCAGGCCGAAGCTGGCGTTACCATTCGGCATAATGCCCGAGCTGTCATAGGTCTCGGCAACGGCCAGCTTGGCGGCACCGGCCAGGGCCAGACCTTCAGAGACCTTGGAACGAATGGTGTAGTCCTGGTAGGCCGGGATCGCGATGGCGGCCAGAATGCCGATAATGGCGATCACGATCATCAGTTCGATCAATGTAAAACCTTTTTGCTGTTTCATGTTTGTTACCCTCTAGTGGTTGGTAAATGTTGGTGTACGTCCCTGTTTGTTAGCCCGACAATTAGATTCCCTGTTCCGTCTAGCTATCGGTCAACGGCCCGGATTCTTTGGCTGCTTGTAGGTATACAGATTCCGTGCCAACCAGGGTATAAGACGATCTGGTGTCGAAATTGATGCCGGGGATACAGAATAAAATATAATATAAACAGATAGATAATGCGTTATAGTGTGAGATCCGCCGCGATTGTTTAAGTTATTTACAAACAGTGAAACTGAGACGTGGCGCACAAACGAGGGCAGAAAGTGACGCTTTGCGTCACTTTCTGCCGGAACTAGTACCCCGGGTGTCAGGAAGATTATTCGAGATCAAGTTTCTTTAGTCGATAGCGCAGTGCGCGAAAGGTGATCCCCAGTAATTTTGCGGCGGCCGTCTTGTTATAACGGGTCTGTTCCAGCGCCTTGATCAATGCGTCTTTCTCGATGGTATCCATATAGGTGTCCAGCGGCACAGTGCCCGTGTTCAGGTCCCGTGAAGGGGTTGCGGCTGGCACGTCCTGGTTGACCACCATGCCTGCGGGCAGTTGCAGATCTTCCTTTGTAATGGTGTTGTTGTCACACAGTGTGGTGGCGCGTTCGAGGATGTTTTCGAGCTCACGAACATTGCCGGGGAAGGCATAGGCGTACAGGTCTTGCATGGCGGCCTCATTGATGCTCAAGTCCGGCAGATTGTTCTCCCTGGCCAGTTTCTTCAGGTAATGTGTTGTCAACTGTGGAATATCTTCACACCGTTCCCGCAAGGCCGGGACCTGAAGTTGTATCACATTAAGCCGGTAGTAGAGGTCCTGGCGGAACTGGCCTGCCTCGACAAGCCGGGCAAGGTCCTTGTGTGTGGCAGAGAGTATGCGTACGTCAGTGGGAATTTCCTTCTCTGCCCCGACCGGGCGAACGGCCTTTTCCTGGATCGCGCGTAACAGCTTGACCTGCATGTGCAGCGGGAGTTCTGCGACCTCATCAAGAAACAGGGTGCCACCCCCGGCAACCTGGAAGAGGCCCTTCTTGTCTTTGACGGCACCTGTAAAACTACCTTTCCTGTGACCAAAGAATTCGCTTTCCATCAGCTCGGACGGTATGGCGCCACAGTTTACGGGAATGAACGGGTGGTCATTGCGCGGCCCCTTGTTGTGAATCAGTTGTGCGACCAGTTCCTTGCCAGTACCGGATTCGCCGCTGATATACACGGGTGCCTGGCTGCGCGACAGTTTTGCGATGGTTGAACGGATATTGCGCATTAGCTGTGATTCGCCCAGCAAGGTGTCGCGGCTGCGGCGATCACGTGGATGCGCGCTGTCAGAGAGCTTCAGTACACTATTGATGAGATTGCGCAGTACCGTCAGATCAACAGGCTTTGATACAAAGTCAAAAGCGCCGGCCTTGAGTGCATCAACTGCCGTGTCCATACTGCCATAGGCAGTGATTACGGCAGTGGGCAGGTTTATTTCCTGTTGTTGAATGTGTCGCACCAGGTCGATGCCGTTACCGTCGGGCAGGCGCATGTCGGTCAGGCAGATATCGAATTTTTCGGATTCCAGCAGGGCAAGCGCCTCTTCCAGGCTGGCTGCACTGCGCGTGTTGACGTGCATGCGTCCCAGTGTCATCTCAAGTAGTTCCCGGATGTCCGGTTCATCGTCAACAATCAACGCCAGGTGTGTACTCATGGTTTCATCTGTCATGCGAATGTGGAAACAGGTTGTGACTGCCGGCTGGTGAAGGTGATGCGAAAACAGCTGCCGCCTTCCGGGACTGGAACGCAGTCCAGGTGCGACTGATTGTTTTCACAAATTTCACGTGCAATATAC